>CAZJWX010000001.1:0-309592 GCA_964549915.1 uncultured Anaerolineaceae bacterium
TGCCATTCTAACATTTTACTTCATGCGGGTTCCTTTTGCTTTGTCCATAAGCTGCCGGGCCGACCATTGCAGGGAGTCATGGAGTTTTTTCAGACCTGCCTGATATTTGCGACCAAAATTGGTATCACCCTCGAACTCAACGATCCAATTGAGTTTGCGAAGCTCATCTGGGACGCTTTTCACAGTGCGATACTTGAGGGGGATGAGAGCTTTGTCCCAGTTCAGTGCGAGTTTCCATTCCCAGGTCACATACTTAGATTGCACCGCATCAGGAGACATCACGAGTACTACCACATCGGCATTCTCAATCGCACGGCGTAATGCCTGCTGCCAATCCTGGCCCCCTTCAATTTTCCGCCGATCAACCCAAACTTTATAGTTAAGACCTATCAAGTCTTGTTCCAGGCGATCAACGAAGTCAGTATCTTCCCGGCTGTAGCTGATGAAGATTTTCAACATGATGCTCAAGCGATCTTGCTGCGACGACGTTATAACCTAGAGTATACGGGGCATCGTGTTTTTGGCAACTCACATCGCGGCAGTTCAACGCAAAAACGCGCCCCGATTGGAGCGCGTCTGTTGGTTACTATAAAGTTGAGGCCAGTTCGTTTACCATCCCCGTCCGGCGATTTTTTCGCCTTCGGGCATGGTGCCCACGTTGATGCCGACCATGGCTTCGCCCAGGCCGCGGCTGACATCGGCGAGGATTTGCGGATCGTTGTAGTGTGTGACCGCCTTGACGATGGCGGCGGCACGTTTGGCCGGGTCACCACTCTTGAAGATGCCGCTGCCGACGAAGACCCCATCCACACCCAACTGCATCATCAGCGCAGCGTCCGCAGGGGTGGCGACACCACCAGCGGCGAAGTTGACCACAGGCAAGCGACCCAGTTCGGCGGTCTCTTTGACGAGGGGGTAGGGTGCCTGAATCTCCTTGGCGTAGGTGTAGAGTTCTTCTTCCGCCATGTTCTGAATGCGGCGAATTTCGCCCATGACCTGACGAGCGTGGCGCACTGCCTCGACGACATCACCCGTTCCGGCCTCGCCCTTGGTGCGGATCATGGCAGCGCCTTCGTTGACGCGGCGCAGCGCTTCGCCCAGGTTGCGGCAGCCGCAGACGAAGGGCACGGTGAATTTGGTTTTGTCAATGTGATGCTCTTCATCTGCCGGGGTGAGCACTTCGCTCTCGTCGACATAATCCACGCCCAGGGCTTCCAGGATTTGCGCCTCTACGAAGTGACCGATGCGTGCTTTCGCCATCACCGGAATGCTGACGGCATTGATGATGCCTTCGATCATGTCGGGGTCACTCATGCGTGCCACGCCACCCTGCACACGAATATCCGCCGGGACTCGTTCCAGTGCCATGACGGCGACTGCGCCCGCATCTTCCGCAATTTTGGCTTGTTCTGGCGTGACGACATCCATGATGACGCCGCCCTTGAGCATTTGCGCCAGCCCACGCTTGACGGTCTCTGTCCCTTTTTGTCCGTTCGTTCCGTTCTCAGTCATCGTCATCAATTCCTGTACGTTGGTTCTCGTGTTTCTTACTTTCATCGTAGCGACGGCTCAGCGCTACCAGTATGTCCATTATAGTCCATTAAGGCCAGTTGGCATTGGCTGGGCTGCCCGCCGTTGTACGGCGGCGAGTTTGGTTGTTTCACGCCCTGAAGCTCTGCTATAGTGAAAGCAATCGACTGTACTTATTCACCTCGTCAGGATAAGGGGCGCTGGATGGCAGAGTATCTAGAGTTGAACCGGGATAATGTGGCGGAAATCGAGGCGATTGGCAAGATCAAACGTGGCTGGATCAGCCAGGTCACCTGGTTGCCCAGCGGACGCACACTGGCGGTTGCAGCCGCTTCTGGCTTGTTCACCTATGTCGATGGACTGAGGCCGGCGCCGACGCAGGTATTCGAAGATGCCCATGCCGGCCCCGTCAAATCGGTGGCTACCAGCAGAGACGGACGCCTGCTGGCGACGGGCAGTGCGGATACCACCGTGCGCCTCTGGAATGTCGATCGTGAGAGCGGTTTGCTCAGCGAAGGGGCGTCGCTGGATGGACACGAAGATGCCGTCGATGCTGTCGCGCTCAGCCCGCAGGGGACGATGCTGGCGACAGCGGGAGCAGATCAGGTGATTCACCTCTGGAATACGGAAATTGGCAGCCGCCAGACGACACTGGTGGGGCATACAGGCGAAATCGAAGCGCTGGCCTTCGCGCTGCGCGGGCACGTGATCGTCTCCGGCAGCCGGGATCAGAGCGTGCGCCTGTGGGATTTGCGTGCGGAGACGGGGGGAACCGTGCTGGGCCAGCACGATGACTGGGTGCGCGATCTGGCGGTCAGCCCGGGGGGAACCTGGGTCGCCACAGCCAGTAAGGACATGACGGTGCGCATCTGGGATTTGCTGGACGCGGAGGCGATCCACATCTTGCAGGCACATGCGGAAGGCGCGGATTGTGTGGCCTTTTCGCCCAATGGTGGCTTGCTGGCATCGGGGGGACGCGACAACGCAGTGAAGATCTGGCATGTAGAAACGGGGGATTTGCTGGCGACCCTCAGCGGGCACGAGAAACCCGTCCTATCCATCGCGTTCAACCCGCAAGGGACGATGCTGCTCAGCGCCGGAGGAGACAATCAGATCATCGCCTGGGCACTTGCGAGAGCATGATTCGCGCGGATTGTTCTGGTCTGGTACTCGGCAGATGCTCTGCTACAATCGGCGCTCTATAGTAAAAACCTGAGTACCAGAACGGAATGACCGTATGCAAGCAGAAGTCGAGAAGATGACCCACCATGCTGAATCGCTGGAAATCAACAACCCGGACGGGTTGACGCTGACGGTCATCATCCCCTGCTATAACGAAGCAACCACCATCGAAGAGGTGCTGGAACGTGTGCGCCGGGTGGGCCTTGCCGATGAGATTCTGATTGTGGATGACGGCTCAACGGACGGTACCCGCGAGATTCTGGCGCAGATTGAAGCGCAGGAATACCCGGAAGTGCGCGTGCTCTACCACCCGCAGAATCGCGGTAAGGGCGCTGCATTGGTGACGGGTTTTCAGGCGGCAACCAGTGACATCTTCCTCATCCAGGATGCGGACTTCGAATACGATCCCCGCGAGTATCCTATTCTGCTGAAGCCGCTGCATGAGGGCATCACGCGGGTGGTCTACGGATCGCGTTTCCTGGGGGGGCCGCGCAAAGCGATGTTCTTCTGGAATATGGTTGCGAACAAAATTCTGACGCTGGCGACCAACGTCCTCTACAATTCGATCATCAGCGACATGGAAACCTGCTATAAGGTCTTCCGTTCGGATGTCGTGGAAGATATGACGATCCACGCACGCGGCTTCGAGTTCGAGCCGGAGTTCACGGCCAAAATCTTGAAGAAGGGGCTGCGCATTTACGAAGTGCCCATCAGCTACAACGGGCGCGAATGGGACGAGGGCAAGAAGATCAAATGGACGGATGCCCCGATCGCCCTCTGGACGCTGCTGAAGTATCGCTTCAGTGATTGAGCGGATGAGGTGCGAGAATGGCCTTCGTTGATCTGGCGCACGACGTATACGATGGGATGCCTGGCTTCAAGATGGCGGATGAAGACGGGCAGGTTATCCAATATACGGCGCATGTGAAGCCATTCTTCAACCATGAACAATCCAGCCCCAAATACAACGGCCTCGCGGAATTTGAGGTCACCGAATTGCAGATGCAGACTTCCATCGGCACCTATCTCGATGCGCCATTTCATCGCTTTCGGGATGGGCGCGACATCAGTCAGTTGCGCCTGGATGAGTTGATCCTCGACGGGGTTTGTGTGGATGCACGCGGGATGAACCCCTGGGAGCCGTTCCCGCTGGAGCGCTTGCCCGCTGGCGATATGCGCAATAAGGCCATGCTCTTCTGCTTCGGCTGGGATCAATACTGGGGGCAGGATGAATATTTCGCCTATCCTTTCCTCTCTGTCGACGTGCTGCGCGAATTGCTCCATCGCGGCGTGAAATTGGTGGGCCTGGATACGCTCAACGCCGATGACAGCCGTGACCTGACGCGCCCCGCCCATACGCTGCTGCTGCGTCAGGAGGTCTTCATCGTCGAAAACCTCACCAATCTGGATGCCCTCATCGGCAAAATGTTCCGCTTCTTCGCCGTACCGATCAAAGTTCGCGGCGGGGCCGCCATGAACATCCGCGCATTTGCGGAAGTCGCAGAGTAGATGCGAGCATTGATGCGAGTCTGTCCTGCTATGTTCCGGCACGGGACGCTTCCGGCAAGAACGTAGACTTTGCTCATTCACAACCACAGGAGCCACACCATGCTGACAAAACCCGCCTTCTTGCTGCTGCTCATGCTGCTGCTGGCGGCAACTGTTGTCGCCCAGGAAACCGCCCCGGAAGTGACGCCGGAGACGCTGCCCGTTGCCCCGCAGGTCGTCACGACAGAAGCCGAAGACGGCCTGACGCTCGTCGGCGATTTTTACCGGATGGATCCAGGACGCCCGACGGTGTTACTGCTGCATGAACTCTATACCACGCGGGAAAGCTGGGGCGATTTACTCTATCCATTGCTGGAGAGCGGCTATAACGTGCTGGCAGTCGATGTGCGCGGCTATGGCGAAACACGCGGTGGAATCAACTGGGGTCGTGCGGTGGATGATGTTGCGGCCTGGCTGACGTGGTTACGCGAGGTCGGCGGCGTCCGCCCGGATGCGATTTCAACGCTGGGTTCCAGTATGGGATCGACGCTGGCGATTGTCGGCTGCGCCCAGGATGAGTTCTGCCGGGGCGCGATCGCCATCTCGCCAGGGTGGAGCTATTACGGCATTTCATTGGCAGAGCATCTCGCCGCCAAACCCGTGCTGGTGATCTACGCCGAGCGGGATCGCTGGCCTGCGCTTGGAATCGATGATATGCGCGATGCCGCGCCGGAAACCCTGGCTGAGCACGTCTACGCAGGCAACGCCCACGGCATGAATCTCGTCGAAGAGGAGTGGGAGACGGTCGTTCCCGTGCTGCTGGAATGGCTCGCCGCGCGCGGTGGGTGAGGCGATGCTGGCACTCTGAATGCGAGGAGTGCTTCATTTCGTCTCAAGGGGTGATGGTCTCGAAACTGCGTTTTGGGGGCGCACCAGTAACGCGCCCCCACAACATGTTCCGCTTGGGTGCTCATTGGTTCCCTGCGCGACGAAACGCCCCACTGATGTCGTGTGTTCGCCGCGCAGGCAGCGCCCTCACTCCACCAATTCGCCGACGGCTTCCACGATGGTCTTGGCGGTCAGGCCAAATTCCTCGTAGATGCGCTGGTAGGGGGCACTCGCGCCGAAGCGATCCACGCCGATGGTGATGCCGTGCAGTCCGACGTATTTCTGCCAGCCGAGAGTCGTCCCGGCTTCGATGCTCACGCGGGCCAGGACTTCATCCGGCAGCACGCTCTGGTAATAGCCTTCATCCTGCTGTTCGAAAAGCTCCCAACTGGGCATGCTCACCACGCGCACCTTGACGCCTTCCGCATCCAGCGCTTCGAAGGCATCCAGCGCAATGGCCACTTCCGAACCCGTCGCCATGAGGATGACTTCCGGACGGCCTTTCTTGATGCTGCTGCTTTCCGCCAGAACATAGGCACCGCGTGCTACCCCTTCATGAATGCCCTCGACGTTATCCGTGGCCAGCACGGGCAGATTCTGCCGCGAACCGATTACCGCCGCAGGGCCATCCAGCGTCATCACCGCCTTCCAAGCTCCGACCATCTCATTGGCATCTGCCGGACGGAAGACGGTCAGGTTGGGAATCGCACGCAGGCTCATCACATGCTCAACGGGTTGGTGCGTGGGGCCATCTTCGCCCAAGCCGATGCTGTCATGGGTGAAGATGTAGGTCGCTGGCACATTCATCAGCGAACCGATGCGGATCGCGCCGCGCATGTAATCGCTGAAGGTCAGGAAGGTGGCACTGTAGGGGCGGATAATGCCGCCGTGCAGTGCGAGTCCGTTGACAATCGCGCCCATGCCGTGTTCGCGCACGCCGAAGCGGACGTTGCGTGCCGCTGCGTGTCCCTTACCCGTATTCTCCGCGCCTTTGATGAGCGTCTTGGTGCTGCCTGCCAGGTCGGCATCCCCGCCGATCATGGTCGGAATGTGTTTGGCGATGGCGTTCAGGGCATCGCCGATGGCGTTGCGCGTGGCGATGCTGCCTTCATCATAAGTCGGTAGGTCGGCGTCCCAGCCTGCTGCCAGCTCCCCGGCGAAGGCGCGCTCGTATTCCGCCGCCAGTTCCGGGTAGGCAGCCTTGTATGCGGCGAATCGTTCGTTCCAGGCGTTCTCGGCAGCTTCGCCCCTGGGCAGCGCTTCGCGGAAATGCGCCAGTGTCTCATCCGGGATGTAGAACGTTTCCTGGGTGGGCCAGCCGAGGTTCTCCTTGGTCAGCTTGACTTCTTCATCGCCCAATGCCTTGCCGTGCGCCGTGCTGGTTCCGGCGTAGTTGGGGCTTCCGTAGCCGATCACCGTGCGGATCATGATGATGCTCGGCTGAGCTGTGACGGACTGCGCTTCGCGGATGGCGGCATCAATGGCTTCGATGTCGTTGCCGTCGGTGATGCGCTGCGTGTGCCAGCCCTGGGCTTCGTAGCGGGCCTGGATGTCTTCGGTGAAGGTCATGTCCGCTTCGCCATCGAGGGTGATCTGGTTGTCATCGTAGAGGAAGATCAGCTTGCCCAGCCCCCAATGTCCCGCCAGCGCTGCCGCTTCAATGCTGACGCCTTCCATCAGGTCGCCGTCACTGACGATGGCATAGGTGTAATGATCGACGATCTCATGCCCTTCGCGGTTGAAGTGCTGCGACAGGAAGGCTTCTGCCAGCGCCATGCCCACAGCCGTCGCTGCCCCCTGTCCCAGCGGCCCGGTGGTCGTCTCCACGCCGGGGGTCTCGTGGACTTCCGGGTGCCCTGGCGTCATGCTGCCCCACTGGCGGAAGTTCTTGATCTCTTCCATCGGCAGGTCGTACCCCGTCAGGTGCAGCAGCGAGTAAATCAACATGCTGCCGTGTCCGGCGCTCAGCACAAAGCGGTCGCGGTTGTGCCAGTTCGGGTTGGCGGGATTATGGCGCAGGTACCGCTGCCAGAGCGTGTAGGCCATCGGCGCAGCGCCCATCGGCAGGCCGGGATGCCCGCTGTTGGCATGCTGTACGGCGTCAATGGACAGCGTGCGAATGGTGTTGATTGCCAGTTGCTGTAGATCGGTGCTCACGGTGTCAGTCAAGATGCCTTCTCCCTGTATTGTGTTGGTTGGCCTGGTTGCGGTGTAGTATACCGCGAGTGCCCATCATGATTGCGCATATCTTTGTCGCAAGCCTCATGGGTAGGTTCGCGGTGACTTCATCGATTTGGCGCATATTGGGCGCATTTGTTAGATGCACCCTGCCCCCGGTTTTCTACGCGGCCTGAGAAAACGCACAGGTTCTCTAACGCAGTTCTGTACCGCAAGGCGTATCAATCTCGTTAGTTAATGTCGGGCGAGAGAGGTTCTGGTGTAAGATGGTTTTGTAATGTTACGCAAGGTTGCTGCGGTGAATTCCGATGAGCGAACATTTTCGTTATGCGGTTTTCCACGATGAGATTCACCACTTTCACCTGCGCGTTGTTTCCACCGATGCCGTTGACGCCTGGTTGGCGCAGATGAGCGCCATCGTAGACCGGGATGGTACGCTTGGACGAGTGCTGATCCGGCTGCCCGACGATTTTCTGCCGCCGATTCGCTACAGCCTGCGCCACGTGCGCCAGTGGATGCTGCGATACCCGCAGACTTTCCAGAGCACGCGGACAGCCGTTGTGCTGCCCTATGGCAAGGGACTGCGCTCTGTCTTGCAAACATTCCACTACACACTCACACGCGGTCGCCCGACTCAGGTGGGCTTTTTCTTCACCGGGGAACACGACGACGCAATCCAGTGGCTGCTGCAAAGTGAGCCAGAATCAGTTGCCCTGCCGGAATGACGCGAGTGCATTACGCTGCTGCAACAGGCAAGGCACTCGCGTCGTCTCTGCTCAACCCTCAATGCGCTGTGCCTCATCGCTGAGGACGCCCGCGTCTCCCGCGTACTGCTCGCGCAGCGTGCGCTTCAGGACTTTTCCGGCAGCATTGCGCGGTAGCTCCTCCACGAAGGCCACGTGCGACGGCACTTTGAACTTGGCGAGGTTCGCCTTGCAATGCTCAATGATCGTCTCCGCTGCCAGTTCGACCTCCGGTTTGCAGACGACAATCGCCATGCCAGTTTCGCCCCAACGTTCGTGTGGCACGCCGATTACTGCGACATCCGCGATGCCTTCTAGATGGAAGATGACCTGTTCCACTTCCGCCGGATACACGTTCTCTCCACCGCTGATGTACATATCTTTGTAGCGATCGACGATGTAGATGCAGCCGTCGTCGTCAATCAATCCGGCGTCACCGCTGTGTACCCAGCGCGTCCCGGTATCGTCCACCTCGAAGTCTTTTTCGTTGGCTTCCGGCCGATTCCAATAGCCGGGAGTGATGTTGGGGCCGCCCACCAGCACCTCGCCGACTTCGCCGACGGGCATGTCGTTCAGGTTGTCGTCCACGATGCGCACGCGCGTATGCAGCAGCGGACGGCCTACGCTGGTCGGCTTCCTCAGTGCGCGGCGCTTGTCGATCAAGAAGACCGTCGGGCTGGTCTCGGTCATGCCGAAGCCTGACTGCACGATGATGCCACGCTCTGCGTACTGTTTCAGCAGGGCAGCGGGCATGGGTGCGCCGCCACAGCCCCAGGATTTGATGCGGCTGAGGTCGGTGTTGTCGAAGTCTTCATGTTGGCTCATGAAGAGGTAAATCGCCGGGACGCCGAAGAAGCAATTCACGCCCAATTCCGGGTCGCTGAGCGTCTTCAACGTCAGGCCGGGATCGTATTCGCGGGCGATGATGTTCGTCCCGCCGTGATGGAAGAGCGGGTTGGCGTACAGATTCAGGCCGCCGGTGTGGAAGAGGGGCAGCACCACATAGCTGACGCTGTCCTTGTTCAAGCCTGCCGGGGTGCTGATATTGACCATGTTCCAGAAGGTCATGCCGTGCGTGATGAGCACGCCCTTGGGGCGTCCCGTCGTGCCAGAGGTGTACATGATCGTCATCACGGTGTCATGCGTGGTCTTGGGATCCATGACGACTTCCGCTGTGGTGCTGGCGATGGCGTCTTCGTAGTGCGGGTTGTCGTCTGCCGGGGTGGCGTTGTTGTAGTCAATGCGCAGCACATTCTGAATGCCGGATTCCGCCACCAACTGCGGCACGCTCTGCGCAAATTCGCTATCATAGACCAGCGCCTTCGCTTCGGCATCGTTCACGATGAAGAGCAGTTCCGGCACGGCGAGACGCCAGTTCAGCGGCAGCATGACCGCACCCAACTTGACGCAGGCGAACTGAAATTCGAAGAATTCAGAGCAGTTTTTGGCGAGGATGGCGACATGATCCCCCGCTTTGATGCCCCAGGAGTCGCGCATGAAGGCCGCCAGGCGTCCGACGCGCTCATTCATCTGCGCGTAGGTGAAGTGGCTTCCGCTGGTCTGGTCGATCATGGCGAGTTTTTCGGGGGTTCGGTCAGCGTGGAAGGCGATCCAATCCGAGGCTAAAACCATCTTGCAAGCTCCTTTATGAAGGTCATTTTTTGAAGACTCGTTCTGTCGCAGGACAGATGAAGATTCTCACAGAAAAGCCGTTGGTGTAGCAAAACATACAACCAGTCTGGTAATGGTAACAGTATACCAGGGAACAAAAAGCCCTCAGTGCGACATTCCACATGATTCTCCCTGCGCATTTCACCCTTTATGCACGAAGTCCGCACCTTGTGCTACGCTGTCTTAGAGAGCAGATCATTAATTCGGGGCGTAGCGCAGATTATGACGCAACTTTTCCTCAACCAAGTGTCGCTGCCAGGGCGCGTATGGGTCTTCCTGACGGAACCATCGGCTGCCCTCACGGATTCCAATTTGCGGCGGCGGGCGCGGCTGGCGGCGGTGACAACGCTGATCGCCAGCTTCTTCAGCGTGTTGGCCAATGTCATCGGCATTGCGACCAGTCCGCTGGCTCCGCTCATCGCCCTGACCGCCTATGGTTTCAGCCGCACGCGCTTTTTCGAGTTCGGCATGGGCGCGATGGTTTTCGTCTTCACCAGCATCGTCTTCTACAACATCATCACAAGCCCATCGGACATCACACGCACCCAACTGGTCTTCATCGTGCTGCCGTTATTCATCGCTGCCCCCATGCTGAACTTCCGCTTCCTGATGTTCCTGGCGTTGCTGGGTGCGGCGGGTGCCTTCAATTTGCAGCGCAATGGCCCCGCAGGCGTGCAGGGATTGGTCGCCATTGAAGCCGGGTTTGTGGTTGTTGTGTCAGCGCTGATCCTGATCATCACAGCGGTACAGCAGCGTTACTTGATTGAGCCGCAGCTAGAAGAACTGCGCCGCGCACGTCGTGAGCAAGAACGCGCCAATGCCGAACTGGAAGCGGCCAACCGCGAAGTGCGCAACTTCGCCTACATCGTCGCCCACGATCTGCGGACTCCGGTAGTGAATTTCCAGGGCTTCGTAGAGGAGATCGAATTCGCGCTGGAAGAGGTCGATGAGCCACTGCGTCGCGCACAGGGTTCGCTGCCTGAAACGGAACAGATGCTGCTGAGCGATACCTTCGCCGTTGACATCCCGGATTCGCTGCACCACCTGAAATCGTCTACCGAGCGCATGAACCAGATGTTGATGGCCGTGCTCGATCTTGCGCGGCAGGGACGGCGGGAATTTCAGCGTACAAAGGTCGATACTGAACTGGTCATCCGCGAGATCACCAATACACTACGGCTCGATCACGTCCGGCTGCACATCCACCATATGCCGACCGTCGTCGCGGATCGTGTCGCCTTGCAGCAGATTTTCGGCAATTTGCTGGATAATGCCGTGAAATACCTCGATCCGGCGCGTCCCGGACGGGTTGAAATCTGGGCGACGGTCGATGAGCACGAAACGACCTTCCACGTGCAGGACAACGGGCGCGGCATCGCACCGGACGACCACGAGAAAATCTTGCAGCCATTCCGTCGTGCCCGCAATACCGCAGACGTTGCGGGTGCGGGCATGGGCCTGGCCTATGTACAGACCCTGATCCGGCGGCTGGGAGGGCGCATCTGGTTCGACTCAGAGCCGGACATCGGCACGACTTTCCACTTCACGCTGCCAAGCACTGAACTGGACGAATACAGCAGCATCATCGACACACAAACGGTGCGTATTCCACAAGCTTTGCTGCAACCAGGAGCATAAATCTCATGAATCCACAAAAACTCTTGCTGGTCGAAGATGAACCGGGACACGTCAAACTCATCTCGCGCAATTTGAAGCGCATTGGTTGGGAAGGCGAAATTCAGGTATTCGATGATGGCGAACCTGCCATCGAATTGCTGCTGCGGCGCGGCGAATATGCAGAGGTCGAACTTCCCGCTGTGATGCTGCTCGACCTGAATCTGCCGCGTGTGCCAGGGATCGAGGTCTTGCAGAAGATCGCGGACGAGCCGCTGGCGAGTCGCATTCCGGTCATCATCCTGACAACTTCCGACGAGCCGGAAGACATCCACGCCTGCCAGCAATTGGGCTACAAAGAATACATGGTCAAGCCGCCCAATTATCATGCGCTGTATCACCGCATCCAGCGCTTGATTGAGGAGACAGTCGAGCGCGAGTGACTCGCTGAAGGTCAGGCGATTGCCCTTGACCCCCGGCGCGGAGTCTGCTCTAATGATTGATGTCACAGCGGGTCATGAATGGTCTTCGTGGCAACCTGTGATTTCTGACAAACCAGGTGTAAGGACAGAGGATGCGTCAGCGCGCCCAATAAATTGACTCAATCGAGAGCAATTTCTGTTGTGGCGCTTCGATCCCTCAGCACGGCGGCCTGTCCGCTGCGGTAATCGCATCTTCTATATGAAGAAGCCTTTTGCTGCGCCATGACGGAATCCCGTTGTGGCGCGTTTTGATTCCGCCACTCGCCATGCCACTCAGAACATGACGGGAGGTCAACATGACCCACGAAATTGTACACCTGGAGAACATCCACAAGTCCTACGGCATGAACACCGTCCTGGATGGGGCGAGCCTGGTGCTGAACCGGGGCGAACGCGCTGCCCTGGTCGGGGAGAACGGCACGGGTAAGACCACCCTGGCGCGTATCATCATCGGACGAGAAGAAGCTGACGGCGGCCTGCTGCGGTTGGCTCCTGGCGCAACGGTGGGCTACCTGCCGCAGGAAGTCAGCGCCGAGGTGAGAATCAGTGTGCAGCAGTATCTGGAAGAAGCGACGGGAGAAATCGCCAGCCTGCGCACTCGGATGCAGCAGCTCGAAGCCCGGATGGCGCAATCGCTTGCCGCCGACGAGATGCAGCGCGTGCTGACGGAATACGGCGCAGCGCAAGAGCAGTTCGAGCGGCGCGGCGGTTACGACATCGACTCGCAGATTGAACGCATCTTCGCCGGGCTGGGAATCAGCTATATTGATCCGGAACGTCCGCTGCACACGCTCAGCGGCGGGGAGCGCACCCGGGTCGCGCTGACGGCCTTGCTGCTGCGCTCGCCTGATTTGCTGCTGCTGGATGAGCCGACCAATCACCTGGATTTCGCAGGGATCGAATGGCTGGAGACCTACCTCTCCAGCTACGACAATGCGCTGCTGCTCATCACGCATGATCGCGTCTTCATCAATCGCGTTGCCAATGTGATCGTGGAACTGCATCCCAGGCGACGCACATTGCAAACGTACTTCGGCACGTATGACGAGTACATCGCCGAACGCGAGCGCCAGTACGAACAGCAGGTCGATGCTTACAACGCGCAGCAGGCCGAGCGCAAGTCGTTGCAGCAGTTGATCCGGCTCCAGCAGCACAACCGCAAGACGCAGGGGCGCTTCAGCGACAGCGGCGATAAATTCCTCAAGCACTTCAAGCGCGAACGGGGTGAGTCGCTGCAGAGCAAGGAGATCCGTGACGCCAAGCAGCGCCTGAATGTGCTGGAAGCGGAGAAACTGGCGAATCCACGCCATGAGTGGCGCGTCGAGTTTCGCTTTCAACCGCAGCCGCTTCCCAGCGCTGAACCGCTGCGGCTGGTCAACCTCAGCAAATCCTTCGGTGGTGTGCCGGTGCTGGATGCGATCACAGCGACCGTCTACAACGGGGAGCGCGTAGTGCTGGTCGCCCCGAACGGCAGCGGCAAGACCACGCTGCTGCGCATCATCATGGGCCTGGAAGCGCCGGATAGCGGGCGCGTCAATCTCACGAAGAGCGTCGTCATGGGCTATCTCGACCAAGAAGGGGAGACGCTGGACGGTTCGCTCACGGTGCTGGAAGCCTACGAGCAGGTCGCGATGGGAAGCGTAGGGGAAGTTCAGGCCGAACTGCACCGCAGCGGTCTCTTCAGCGATGCCGCGCTGCTGCACAAGCGGGTCGATGAACTCAGCGTGGGGCAGCGGCGTAAGCTCGGCCTGGCGCGGATCATCGCGGCGCAGGCCAATCTACTGCTGCTGGACGAGCCGACCAATCATCTCGATCCGCTGAGCCTGGAAGCCCTGGAAGCAGCCTTGATTGACTTCCCAGGGGCGATCCTGGCGGTGTCGCATGATCGGCGCTTCGTGGAACGAGTCGCCACGCGCATCTGGCACCTGGAAGGGGGCGCATTGCGCGAAGCCGTGGAACTGTCCTCATGAGGCGGCACGGTAGCGCCGAGGATCGCATCGGGTGGACGCGGAACAGTGCCCACCCGTCGAAAAGCAACCGATCAGTTCTGCGGGACGAGGTGGATCACCGTCACCCCGCTGCCGCCTTCGTTGGGGGGCGCTCCGGTGACTTTGCTCACCAGGGCGTGATGCCCCACGAAGTCGCGCACGGCGGTACGCAGCTTGCCCGTCCCCTTGCCGTGAATGATGCGCCCGAAGGGCAAACCCGCCATGTAGGCTGCGTCAATGTAGTGATCCAGCCGTTCCAGCGCTTCTTCGATGCGTTCGCCACGCAAGTCGAGTTCCATCCCCGGTGATTCGATCTTAGGGCGGGGTGTCATGGTGGCGGACTTGCGGCGCTCCTGCTGCTTCTGGCGGGCTTCATCTGCGCGGCGTTCGGAGCGGTTGCGCTTGCGGATGTCGCTGTATTTGGCGCGGACGCGCAGCGTGCCCACCTGGACGACGGCTTCTTTCTCTTCCAATTCAGCGATCACGCCTTCGGAATTGAGCGTATCCAGGAAGACCGTATCCCCCAGGCGCGGCTGCCAGTCCACATCATCCAGGCGTTCTACCTCATCTTCGCCGTCGAGCGGTTCCTGCGTCCAGGCGATCATCTTATCGGCAGCTTGCTGCAGCGCCTGAACTTTCTCCAGCGGCATGCCCGCCATGCGCATGTCCTTGCGCAGGCGCTTGATCTCATTGCGAACTTCTTCCAGGTCAGCTTCAGCGCGGGTGCGGGCAGTGCGCAAGATGTCGCGGCGTTCGTCTTCAATGTTGGCGAGGCGTTCCTGGAGTTCATCGCGCTGGCGGGCGGCTTGCTCGCGCAGTTGGGCGATTTCGGCGTGCTGCTCGCGGATTTCGTGCCGCGTGCGCTGAATCTCGTCCAGCAAATCATCGGCAACCAGTTCTTCCGTCGCTACCATGCCGCGTGCTTCATCGATGATCTCCTCTGGCAGGCCGAGGCGGCTGGCGATGGCCAGCGCGTTCGAACGACCCGGCAGGCCGACGATCAGCCGGTAGGTGGGTGCCAGGGTCTCCAGGTTGAATTCCACGCTGGCATTGCGCACGCCTGGGGTCTCCACACCGTAGATCTTCAGTTCCGGGTGGTGCGTGCTGACCATCGTCGTCACGCGATCTTTGCGCAGTCGGTTCAGCAGCGCCCGCGCCAGCGCCGACCCTTCGGTCGGGTCGGTTCCCGCGCCCACTTCATCGAGGATCACCAAGGAGCGTTCATCGCATTCGCGCAGGATGTTGATGATGTTGGTCATATGCGAGGAGAAGGTCGAGAGCGACTGCTCAATGCTCTGTTCATCGCCAATATCGGCGAAGATGCCTTCGAAGACGCTGATCTGCGCTTCTTCCGCCGGGACGTGTAGCCCCGCCTGCGCCATCAGCGAGAGCAGGCCGACGGTCTTCAGTGAGACGGTCTTGCCGCCCGTATTCGGCCCTGTGATGACCATGACCCAGGTGCCGTCATCAAATTCGATGTCAATGGGCACCACGTCTTCGCCCAGCAAGGGATGCCGCGCCGATTTGTAGGTGATGGTGCTGCCGGGGTGTTCCGGGCGCTTTTTGTTGGTGAAGGGGACGAGCCTGGGCTGCACGGCGTCAATCTCGTTGGCGTAGTGTGCCTTCGCCAGCGTGAAATCCAGGTAGCCCAGAATCTCGACGGTGCGCACGACTTCTTCGCTGGCATCACCGACCAACTGCGTCAGTTCCGCCAGGATGCGCCGGACTTCCTTCTCTTCTTCGATTTGCAATTCGCGCCACTGATTATTCATCTCGACCGTCTCCATCGGTTCGATGAAGAGCGTAGCGCCAGACGACGACGAATCGTGGACGATGCCCTTGATCTTGCCCTTGTGCTCGGCCTTCAGCGGAATTACATAGCGTCCGCTGCGCTGCGTGACGATGGCCTCTTGCAGCATAGGCTGGTTGCGCTTGTTGTTGACGATGCTCTGCAAGCGCGATTGCAGGCGGTCGTGAGTGACTTTCAGGTCACGCCGGATGATGGCGAGGCGGGCGCTGGCGTTATCCTTGACATCGCCGTTATCGTCAATGCAGCGCTCAATCGAATCTTGCAGGGCCTGCGTATCTTCGATCTCGTTGGCGATTTCGACCATCAGCGGATACTGACCTTTGTACTTGTTCAGGTTGCGCTTGATGATCGTCCCGCGACGCAGGGTATAGCGAATGTCGAGCAGAACCCCGGCGTCAATGATGACGCCGCGCTGTGCATTCAGCGCTACATCGCGCACATCGCGCGCGCCACCCAGGGAATAGGCGTGGCCTTCGACCAGCATTTCGATCACTTCCGCCGTTTCGCGCTGCCAGACTCGCGCTTCTTCCAGGTCAACAGAAGGCAGCAATTCCCGCGCCATCTCCGCCCCGGCGCTGAAGGAGGTGTGGCGGGCGAGCCGCTCCATGATTTTGTCAAATTCCAGGGTAACCAGTGTTTTTTCGCTAATCATCTCGGTTCCAGAATCCAGGGTGCGATATGGTGTTGCATTGTATCCAGCGGGGGGCATGGCGTCAATTCTGGGGTTATTAGGGGCCTGTGAAGGGTCAGGTGGGGCAACTGTGCGGTTCTTATGTTGTCGCGCATCGTGTTGAGCAGTCGGTTCCCCCTCGCAAGCTGCGCCTGCTGCGCGAGCCGCGATTTGGTGCGCACGCCTTTTGCGGCGCAGGGGCGGGGCCAATGGCAAGATGCTTCGCTGCCAACCCGCCCTGGCGAGGGCATTCTGCTAGCAGAGAAGCCACTTACTGCTCTGTCCGGAAAACGTTCCGAAATCCTCCCCGAAGTCCCCTCCACTTCGTAAGAGGGGACTTGCACCGACTTGCCGGAGGATCGGGTACGAAGTGTTTTCTGCATACTTGCCGGATGCAGCACTTACTTCTTCGGCGGGGTGACTTTGCCGTTGACGGCCTTCTTGACCTCTTTCAGCAGGAGTTCGCTGTTGTTGTAATCTCCCACGAGGGGAATATAGAGCACCAACCCCATCAGCGCGACCAGAATGCCGAAGATGCCGTTGCCCGCCAGCACCATCAGCACGCCGACAATCAGCGCAAGGCCGATGACGATCCCAATGCGCTCACGGGGTACGCCGCTGGGGACGCGCCCTTCGATGACCGTAACTCCGCTCTCGCGCTTCATCTTGCCGCGCAGCCGCGTCTTGCGATAGAAGCGCCCCCCTACTGGTGTGGTCACCGAGAGGGTGAACTTGCCGCCCTTCTCGACACGACCATCCATCGCAGGGCGTGCCTTGGTCGGCTTGGCCTCCATGCGATCTGTGAGGGCGCTCATGCATTGGCGAACGGTTTTGTCGGAGTAATAGATGAACTCCACGAGGGGTTTGACTCCTGAAAACTACTCCGGCAGCGCTTCGAGAATCTTGATCGACGCGCCGATTGCGTTTAGTTTGTCTGGCAGGTTGGCATAGCCGCGTTCAACGTAGCGGATGTTGGTCATCTCCGTCTGGCCTTCCGCGACCAGCGCCGCAATCAGGTAGGCGAAACCTGCGCGCAAATCCGGGATTTCGACGGAGATGCCGTGCAGTTGGCTCTTGCCGCGAATGATGGCGCTGTGCAGGTGATCGCGCTCCAGGTAGCGGCAGGGCGTATTGCCCAGGCAGGCTGTTGTCAGGTCGATGTCCGCTCCCATCTCCCGAAGCGCTTCCGTGTAGCCGAAGCGGTTCTCGTAGACCGTCTCGTGAATCACGGAGACGCCCTCGGCCTGAGTCAGTAGGACGACGAAGGGCTGCTGCCAGTCGGTCATGAAGCCGGGATGCACTCCTGTCTCGATGTGGATCGGGCGCAGTTCCGGCGTCTCGCGGTAGAACGAAATGCCTTCTTCCGTCACCTCGAAGCCGCCACCCACTTTGCGCAGGGCATTGAGGAAGGTGATCATGTGCAGTTGCTGCGCGTTGCGGATCGTGATCCGTCCATCGACCGCCAGCGCCAGCGCCGCGAAGGAAGCGGCTTCGATGCGATCTGCAATGGGACGGTGCCGCGCACCGTGCAATTTCTCCACGCCTTCGATGACGATCTTACGGTCAACATCCACGCGGATCAGTGCGCCCATTTTTTGCAAGAAGAGAATCGTATTGATGATCTCCGGCTCGATGGCGGCGTTCTTGATGACGGTCGTCCCCTTGGCGAGAGTCGCCGTCAGGATGATATTTTCGGTTGCCATCACGCTGGGATAGGGCAGTTCGATGGTCGTGCCCTTGATGCGCTGTGCCTGTGCGGTGTAGCTGGTCGGCGTGGTCGTGATCTCCACACCCATCTGCGTCAGGGCGTCGATGTGGAAGTTCACCGGGCGCGCGCCGATGGCATCCCCGCCGACGACAGGCACAGTCACATTCCCGGCGCGGTGTACCAGCGGCCCCAGCATCAGGATTGGAATGCGGTTGAAGCCGGAATACTCCTGCGGGACGACGTTGGCCTCCACCTGCGGGGTCTGCACCAGCAGGGTGTTTTCGTCCAGCCATTCGTAGGCCGTGCCCAGTTCGCCGAGCATGGCCAGCACCGCGTCCACTTCGGTGATGCGCGGTACATTCTCCAGGATGCACGGTTCGCTGGTGAGTACCGATGCGACGAGCTGCTTGCTGACGGCGTTCTTGGCGCTTTGCACCTCAATCGTACCATTCAGGCGCTGCCCGCCTTCAACGATGTACTTTGACTCCGGCATTGAATCACCCTTTGTGCTGTTTGGTCTGTTCTGGTGAGCGATCCGCCGGATCGCCCCTGCGCCTATTCGCGCGAGTGCCCGCGTTCGCTTCCGGTGGGCGACCTTGTGGCGGTCGCCCCTACACCCATCTCCTGTGCTGTCGCGCAAGGGCACGTCCGCCATATCTCCGCCACATCAAGGAAAGCTGGCAAAGAAAAACCGGGTTGGATAGCCAACCGCTGTGTCGGCCACAATACGAGATTTCACATATGGCAAGGTGTGCTGGGCGTAGGTCTGGAATCATACCTACAACGCCGGGAGCGTCAACCCACCATCCACAACGTAGGTTTCCCCGGTTGCGAAGCTGGAAGCATCCGATGCCAGCCACAGCGCCAGCGATGCGATGTCTTCCGGCTGCCCAATGCGCCCCAGCGGCGTGCGCTCCGTCACCGACTGCAACAGGGCTTCGTTTTCCCACAGCACCTGGGCGAATTTGGTCTGTACCAGCCCCGGCGCAATCGCATTCACGCGGATGCCGTCCACACCCAATTCCATCGCCAGTGTCTTCGTCAGGCTGATGACGGCGGCCTTGGTCATGCTGTAGATGCCCTGCATGGAGCCAGGGCGAATGCCATTCACAGACGCGACGTTGACGATGCTGCCGCCGCCATGCTCGCGCATCACGGGCACGACTTGCTGGCAGAGCCAGACATTGCCCATAATGTTGACTTCGATGGTCTTCTGCCAGAGGCTGTCTTCGGCTTCTAGCATCGGGCCAAAGTGCGGGTTGGTGGCGGCGTTGTTCACCAGCACATCGATCTGCCCATAGGCATCGACGGTTTTCGTCACCAGTTCGGCGAGGGTCTCTTTCTTGCCTGTATGCGCGGCGATTGCCAGCGCCTCGCCTCCCGCTTCCGTGATTTTTGCAGCGACGGCATCCAGGGCGTCCTGCTTGCGGCTGGCAAGGACGACTTTCGCGCCCGCCTGCGCGTACTGCTCCGCAATGGCCTGCCCGATTCCGCGCGAGGCTCCAGTGACGATGGCGACTTTGCCCTTCAGGTCAAAATGGTTGCTCATGGGATGGTTTCTCCAAAAGAATAAATGAGTAATCGTTGGTGCCTATTTGCAAATAGAATGGTCGTGGTCATAACCCGGCATCTGTTCGCCACTTCCCGCCTTCGATCCCTTCTCCGGTTCCCCAGGAGGCGAAATGCACAGGGTTAGGATCATGCCAGAAAACGCTGGTTTCTGAGTACTGTATGTTTTACCGAAAACGCTCCGATTGGGTATTGGCTGTGCTTCGCCAGGATGCATCTGTTGCGCTGCTGCCAGGGCAACGCCAGATGCACGCACCTGTCTTTATTCTTCGCTTGTTTCGGGTAGATGATCTTCGACTTCGCGCTGAAGGATCACAAATCCCCACATCATCTCTGCGCCGGTGCCGCCGCCGGACGTTTTGATCTCGTAGCCTTCGTTGACCAGGCGGGTCAATTCGCTCTCGCCAAATTCGCGCCCTTCGCGGTCATTGATGAAGGTGATGATTTTCACGTCTTTTGCCATGTAGTTGTGTCCTATGCCTGCATTTTGCCAATACTCCGATTGTAACGGGATGCTCGCAGAAAGCCATATAGAGAGCGCATACGCTGTGAGGCGATCGCATCAAAATGATTTGAACCACAAAGTCATAAAGAACACGAAGGAAAGCCCAGAATCAGCCCCGAAGAGGGGGAGCTATTCTCGCTGCGCGGTCGCCAGTCTCTCGCAATGCGTAGGGGCGAAACACGTGTAGGTTGTTCTTTGGGACGGAAATCGTTTACGGACAACTTGCCGCAAAAGAACAGGGGCAGGTTTCAGCTTCCCTACAGAATAACCACTGCTGCAACGGCACAATGTTCACGACACATTTCACGGTCTAAGATGCTAAAACGCGTGACATGCTTCGCCCACATTAGTGCTCTATCCGGAAAACGTTCCGAAATCCTCTCCGAAGTCCCCTCTACGAAGTGGAGGGGACTGGCACCGACTTGCGGGAAGATCGGGTGCGAAGTGTTTTCTGCATACTTGCCGGATGAAGTAGATGAAGCAATAGAAGCCGACGGATAATTCGCGGAACCTGACCCTGGCTTGACACCCATACGCGCCACTCATCCAGGTGGTGTGGGTGATTCTGGGGGTCACATCTCCGCTGTCGGGAAGCGGCGTAGGGTATTGATGAGAATCGCCAGCGTGACCTTGAGCATGTAATAGGCACTGCGTCCGGGGGCAGTGAATTGTGAGACGCCGTGCTCTCGCGCTTTGAACGTGACGGGGATTTCCGCTCGCTTGAGGCCGCTTTTGTGCATCAACACAATGGCTTCAGGCTCCGGATAATCGTGCGGGTACATTTCGGCGAAGAGCGCAATGGCACGCCGATTGAAAACCGCGAAGCCAGAGGTTGGATCGCTGATGGGCTGGTGCGTGATCCAGCGCAGCAGGGTGGAGAGGATGCCGATTCCGGCGCGGCGTCCCAGTGGCGTGCGGTAGTCGCCTTTGCCCAGAAAGCGTGAGCCGATCACGACATCGACATCTCCCTGCGCGAGTCGCTCCAGCAAGCGCACGGTATCATCCGTTGAATGCTGTCCGTCTCCGTCCAGACGTGCCATGACACTGTATTGCTGCCGCCGCGCATACTTGAACCCGGTCTGCACTGCTGCGCCGATGCCAACGTTATAGGGCATGTTCACGACAATCGCCCCCGCCTCCTGCGCTTCAGCGGCGGTGTTGTCCGTCGAGCCATCATTGATGACCAGCACATCTGCCCAGGGCACATGCGCCCGAATCCCCTGTACGGTGCGGGCGATGTTTCCCGCTTCGTTCAGGGCAGGCAAGATGATGAGCGTTCTGGGTCGTTCGCCGGACATAGGCGTTTCTGGTTCCTCACTGTCCGCATCCATTCAACCCCGCCCGCAAACCCCTCACCGGATTCGGGGCGAGGGCAGGCAAACAGCGGGGGTTATTTCGACTGCATCTTAGCGCAAAAGGTGGCTGGCGGGTAGAGAGCCTCAATATCCCGCATCCAGATCGACGCGGTTGGGCAGCGGTTCGCCGCGTGCCGCCGTCAGCAGCATCTCTGCCAGGGCGTTCATGCGCAGCACTTCGATTTCGGCGTTGCCGCCGCCGCCAGCACGGTGCGGACTCAGCACGACGTTATCCAGCGTGTGCAGCGGTACATCCGCAGGCGGGGTATTCAGGCGACTGGCCTCGTCGCCGGGGTAGTGATACCAGACATCCAGCCCCGCGCCGAAGAGATGCCCGTCTGCCAGCGCTGCATAGAGGGCTTCTTGCACCACAATCGCCGCCCGCCCGATATTCACCAGGATGGCCCCGGCTGGCAGCAGGCGAATCTCGCGCTCGCCGAGCAAGCCTTCCGTAGCCGCTGTTCCCGGCAGGGCGATGACCAGCACCTGTGCTCGTGGCAACAGTTCGTCCAGCGCATCGAGCGTGTAAATGCCGTTGGCTTCGTCGGCCTCCCTGCGCCGAACCCCGAGCACGCGCATCCCCATCGCCCGCAAAATCGCCCCCAGATGCCGCCCTACCGCGCCGTAACCCAGAATCAGCGCTGTTTTTCCGCGCAGCAGAACCGATGGATACGGCTCATAGCGCGGCGTCCAGTCATTCTGGCGGAAGCGTTGATCGCTCGGAATCAGCCGCCGCGCCGCTGCCATCAACAGCGCTAGCGCCATCTCTGCGGTGGGTGGTGCGTTGTGGTGCAGGTTGTGAATTGCAATCTGCGGGTAGTCGCGCATCAGATCGCGGGTCACATTGGGCAATCCGGCGAAGGGTATCAACAGCGTCGTCAGGTTCGGGCTGGCATCGAGTTGTTCACGGGTGGGGCGTCCGGCGACGAGCACCGTATGCTGCGGCGGCTCCGGCCACGAATCGACAGTCAACGTCACGGCGTCGCCGAGTCGTTCGCGCAAATGTGCCAGGGCTTCCGGGCGTGGTGGGTAGCCGATGTGTGCATGCAGCATGGCGATCTCCTGGGGAATGTAGCAACCGGATTCGATCATACCCAACAACCGAAAACCGACAACCCATCTGCGCAAACCCGCAAACAAAAAAACCGCCGTAAGCGATACGGCGGTCAGCTTCGATTTCCAACAAAGTGGCACATGCCCGCTTCCTTTCAGACGACGGAGCGCGTCCGACGTTTGTCACGCGCTCCTCGCTGCATACAGTGCGGTTCGCAGTGCAGGTCTTCGGGCAGGTCGCGTTTGTTGACCTTCTGCAGATGCTCCGCGCTGAAGTGTTTGGTATGGTGCAAGTTCCAGTTCATCGTCTGTGCCTCCCGGTAGAATCTCCTTCAGCGGCGTCGGCGGCGGGGGCGTTCCGGTGCGGGCTTGCGGGCGTTGTCGGCTTGCTGCTGACGGCGTGCCCGTTCGCGGCGTTCATTGGCATCCCGTTTGTGGTCGTCGTACGTCCAGTTGTTGAAGTTCTGCATGATCTCATCTCCCCAGATGGTTGTGCGTGCTACGTGTATCGTGACTTAGCGGCGGCGGCGCCTGGGGCGCTGCGGCGCGGGCTTGCGGGCGTTGTCGGCTTGCTGCTGGCGGCGCGCCTTCTCCTGGCGTTCGTTCGACTCGCGTTTGTGATCCTCGTATGTCCATTGCATCAGCTTGGTTCTCCCCTCGGTGCGTTTGTTTCGTTCTTAGTCGTGATCCCGGTTTACCGGGTATTTCGGTTACATGCAGGCAAGAAATCAGCGGTTGGGGCGGCGCATCCGGCGTCCCTGGCGCAAGCGCTGCAAGAATGCGGTGCCTTCACGTTGCTGCCGGGCGGTGTTCTCGCGGATGGCAGCTTCTCGTCTGTGGTCGTCGTATGTCCAGGTATACTCGCGCATCTCGGTTTGCTGCTCCTCTTTCTGGCCTTACGTCCCTGTCGGGCGAATGGTTCAAAATTGCTCTGCGTGAGCGCCTCATCCCTTGCGCTACACCTTTCTATACGCAACTCAGCAGCAGATGGTTCAAAATTGCTGTAAATTGCTCGTAAAAAGGAGATGGGCCTTCGCCAGGAAGCTTTCCGCACACGATGGTACGGGGTAGTTTCGGCAAAAACGTTGTTCGTTCGGCGGCAACCCATCCTCACGTTGTTCGTCGCGCCTCTGGTTGTGGAAGGCGCAGCATGGCGAAGTTTCCGTCCCCGCCAGCCAAAACCAATATATGCGATTTTGTGGGTAAAGTCAAGAGGGGTGCGGCATGTTAGGATGCTATGAAAAGGTTTCAAGGGGTCAAAAAGGGTAAAATATATGTGGTAAAACGAGAACATTTGGTCTAATTGCTGAAAAATGGGTAAATGGACTGGCCGCGCTCCTGCACAAAGAGTTGTGATTCTACGCGCCAGAGTCTTGTGTAACCTCAGTTTACCTTCACTTATAGCAACTCTTCATTAATTCTCTTGAGCATGTGACAAACGTACATTTGTGGTTGTGAAGAAGCACCCGGAATTCATTACATCTGTTGCGCCCAGCCTGTGTATCCCGCATACTCATGAGTGATTCATACTTCTATTTGCACATATCCTGGCGGGAAAATCGATCTATGGCACTCATCGAACGATCCAAATGGACGGACGCAACGGGGCAGCACGACGAGTGGGGCTACGAAGCCGATAATGGCCCGCACAAGTGGTGCTGCTTGAAAAACGAATACTCCGTCTGCGGAGACGGGCACGCCCAATCACCGATTGATCTGTCCGGGGCAGCGGTGACGCAGTTGAAGCCCATCGACTTCAACTATCAATCGGTGCCGCTGGCGATCTTCAACAATGGGCACACGATCCAGGTGAACTACGCGCCCGGTAGCTGTGTCTGCTATAACGAAAAGCACTACGACCTGTTGCAATTCCATTTTCATCAGCCCAGCGAACATACAATTGAGGGGCAGCCCTGCGCGATGGAGCTGCATCTGGTGCATCGCAATGCTGAGAGTGGCAATATGGCCGTGGTCGCGGTGATGATCGTTGAGGGAGACGAGGACAACGAAGCGTATGCCACAATCTTCGATCATCTCCCGGCAGAAATCGGTGAACCGCAACCGTACCCGCGCCTGACGATCAATGCGTGGGATCTGCTGCCGCAGGATAGACGCACGTTCTACACCTATGAAGGGTCGCTGACGACGCCCCCCTGCACCGAAATCGTGCGCTGGCTGGTGCTGGCCGAACCCGTCGCGCTCTCTGCCGAACAACTGGCGACTTTTGGCGCGCTCTACGATCACAATGTGCGCCCGGTGCAGCCGCTGAACAATCGTGATCTCTTCACCAACGCGGGCTGAACGTATTCTGCTGTGTTCGCAACTCTGGAATCCGTGTACCATCAGCGCGATAGATGCACACGGAGGGATGCATATGAAACTGGTGACATATCAAGCGCTGACAGGTGAACTGGATGTAGCCGAAGAGCGCGACGGCTCACTGTATGCGTTGGGGTATCAGCATACGATGCGTGAGCTGGCGGCCTATGGAGAACTGCCGCAGCGCGTGGATACCCACAAAATCATGAAGCACGATGGCGTCGTAGTGCCGCTTATCCCGCGCAAAATTCTCTGTGTGGGGCGCAATTACGCTGCTCACGCTGCCGAGATGAAGAACGAAGTCCCCAGCCAGCCGCTGATCTTCAGCAAATTCCCCACCAGCGTGATCGGCTCCGGCGAGACGATTCGTTGGTCAACCGGAGTAACGCAGCAAGTCGATTGGGAGGGCGAACTGGCCGTCGTCATCGGCAAGACAGCGCGTAACATTCGCGAAGATGAGGCGTACGACCACATCTTCGGCTATACCATCGCCAACGATGTCAGTGCACGCGACCTGCAATCGAGCGAGTCGCAGTGGACTCGTGCCAAAGGGCTGGATACTTTCTGCCCGATTGGCCCCGTCATTGTTACCCGTGACGAAATCGCTGATCCACACAACTTGCATATCAAAACGGAAGTCAACGGCGAGACGATGCAGGATGGGCACACAGGCGACATGATTTTCAAGATTCCCTACCTGGTGGCCTACCTCTCGCAGACGTTCACCCTCGAACCCGGCGATTTGATCCTGACCGGAACGCCAGCCGGGGTGGGCAAAGGGATGAATCCGCCGCGCTTCCTGAATGATGGGGATGAAGTGCGCGTGACCATCGAAGGCATCGGCACGCTGGAAAACACCTGTGCGATCGCTTGACGCACGCTATATGACGGAGTGGGCGATTCCAGAGCCGGGTTGCCCGCTCGCGCACGTTCTGGGAACGCGCCCCATTTTGCAACGCTTAACACCTTCTTAAACGATCTCCCCACAAGTTATAAAACTCGTCCTGCAAACTACCCATCGCTGACAACAGTACTCCATTCCGCAATCTAGATTGTAAGCAAGGGCAGGACTACGTTTCATGGCATCTACCACGACTTCGCCGCCACGCCGCGCTGAGGGTCGTTATCGCGTCAGCGAGCGACTCGGCGACAATATCACAGGCTGGTTATTCATCTCCCCTGCCGTACTTCTCATCGGTATCTTCGGCATTTTTCCGATCGGCTACGCGGCCTGGATGAGTATGCACGGGCGTCGCACGCGCCCCGAACAATTTTTCTGTAATCAGAGCGGTGAATTCATCCTCGCGGACTGCTTCCGGAATTACACGGAAATCGTCGGTGATTGGTTCGGCGCTTTTTTGTTCGTCTTCGGCATTGTTGTCATCGTCTCTGCATACTGGTTGTGGGCGGGGGACAAGCACGTCTTCACCAGGGACTTTGGTGCGCTGCGGCTGCGCCAGAAGATTGTACGCGCCACGCTTCCTGTGCTACTGCTGATCGCGACCTTCCTTTTCGGGCGCAACATCCTGAGCCTGCTGGGTCAGGGCGCGGTTGTGGAAGCCATCCCGCAGGTTCTCTTCGGCTTTGCTTCAATCGGCATTGCCGGGTGGTTGGTCGGTATGGCTCATAACAGCGGCTTCGCCAAGAAACCCCGTGAGCGTGAGCTGCGCGACGGTGTGCTGCGCCTGGTGCTGGCCTTTATTGTGCTGGGTGTGGGCATGTTCTTCACGGCGAACGGCTACGGGCTGATGATCTCGACGGGCAATGAGGATTTCGTGCGCGGCCTGTCGATCACCTTCTATTATGCCTTCGGCAGCATTCCCTTGCAGTTGGCTCTGGCACTTGTGCTGGCCTACGTTCTCTACCAGAACATCAAGGGCAAGGAAGTCTTCCGCATGATCTTCTTTCTGCCCTACGTGACGCCGACCGTCGCATCGGCGGTGATCTTCGGCATCATCTTCAACGCGCGCGGCGGGCTGGCAAATTCCTTTCTAGAGTCGATCGGCCTGGAAGCCCAGAAGTGGACACAAGAATCAGAAGCCGCTTTCAACATCATCTTCGGTACCAACCTGGAGGGCTTCATCGCGGGACCGAGCCTGGCGCTGGTGACGATCATCATCCTGGGTATCTGGACGTATACGGGTTACAACGCCGTGATCTTCCTGGCGGGGCTGGGGCAGATTCCCAGCGACCTCTACGAAGCCGCCAAAGTCGACGGTGCCAATAGCTGGCATCTCTTCCGACACATCACGCTGCCGCTGCTGTCGCCGATCACGTTCTACCTTTCTGTATTGGGCTTCATCGGGACGTTCAAAGCCTTCAACACGATCTTTGTGATGCGGCAGGTACAGGCATTCGGTACCGTCGATACGGCGAGTATCGTCGTCTACGACACCTTCAAGATCGCATCGCAGTACGGGATGGCGACCGCGCAGGCGATCTTGCTCTTCATGGTCATCCTGGGTCTGACGCAGATTCAACGCACGTTCTTCGAAAGCAAGGTGTTCTATGGCTGAAATCGTCGAGACCAACGAGAACAACCGCATCCCTTTCTGGCAAACTGTCCGCGAACGCCGCAACCGTATCCTCGGCGAATTCGTGATGTACGTGGTGCTGATCTTCTTCGCGCTGGTGGCGCTGATGCCTTTCGCCTGGATGATCTCGACCTCGTTGATGACCAATGGCGAAGCCCAGGCCGCCAAGCGCCTGATTCCGCAGACGCCGCAGTGGGAGAATTACGAAGAAGCCTGGAACGAAGCCAACTTCGGCGAATACTTCCTGAACAGTTCAATCATCGCGGCGGTTTCCATCGCGGGGACGCTTTTCATCTGCGTGCTGGCGGGGTATGCCTTCGCACGCATCAACTTCGTCGGGCGCAATGTGATGTTCGCGGTGGTACTGGCAACGTTGATGATCCCCGAATCAGTCGTCATGGTTCCCAATTTCTTGATCATTACAGCCAATATCTTCCCGCTGCCGAATCTGACGGATGTACCGCCCTTCATCATTTTTGAAGGCACATGGCTCGACAGCTTGCAGGGTCTCACGATCCCCTTCCTGGCGAGCGCCTTCAGCATCTTCTTGCTGCGGCAGTTCTTCGCGCAGATTCCGCATGAATTGTGGGAAGCCGCCAAGCTGGATGGTGCGGGGCACCTGCGCTTCCTGGTGCAGGTCTGCCTGCCAATTGCGCGTCCGGCGGTGATGACCGTCGCCCTACTGACCTTCATCGGCTCCTGGAACGCCTTCCTCTGGCCGCTGATTATCACGCGCACGGATGAATGGCGTCCGGCAGTGCTGGGTCTGTATACCTTCCAGTCGGAGGCCGGGTCAGAGATCAACCTGATGATGGCGGGGTCGTTCATCACCATCATCCCGATTTTGATCCTGTATTTCTTGACGCAGAAATCCTTCACCGAAGGGCTGGCAACTTCCGGCCTGAAGGGATAAGTCAGGGTAGGGGAGTGCCCGTGTGCGCTTCCCTTCGGCGGGCGACCACACGGGGTCGCCCCTACGGAGTATGGGACAGGGTCAGCAAGCGCAGTGAATGCGCCCTGGCAATCCGTTGAGGGAGTGGTTCCAACGAGGATCACGCGACCACCTCATCGTTATTCGTAACACGTGTTAACGCCTTAGGAGGGCACACACATATGAAGAAGTTCACTCTGTTCGTCGTTGCATTGCTGGTAGCTATGCTGGCAGTCGTTCCCGCTTTCGCTCAGGATCGTGATTACGATGCCATTGACCCGGCTGCACTGGAAGGCGTTGAGGTCGATTTCTGGTATCAGCACAGCAGCTTCCGCGCTGTTCAGCTCGAAGCGATGATCGCCGTCTTCAACAACCCGGATGTGAACGTTGAAGAATTCCTGGCGACCCAGGATGCTGAGCTGGAAGAAGCTGAAGTCGCTCGCGTCGGCGAAATCATCGAAGGGCTGCGCGACGTTGCTCGTGAATACAATCCCTACGGCATCGTTGTGAACGGTTCCTTCCAGGGTGGTTATGGCGAAATCTTCGAAAAGATGCTGCTCGGCATCGAAGCTGGCGAACTGCCGGAACTCGTAGTGGCCTACCAGAACCAGGCCGCGACCTACGAACTGGATGATGCCATCCTCGACATGACCCCGCTGGTCACCAGCGAAACCTGGGGTCTGGCCGAAGACGAAGTCGATGACTTCTTCCAGGGCTTCTACAGCGCAGATGTCTTCCCGACCTTCGACGGCGCGCGCCTGGGCTTCCCCCCGAACCGCTCCATGGAAGTGATGTACTTCAACCAGGACTGGCTGGCTGAACTGGAAGCTGCTGGTGCCATCAGCTTCAGCGGTGCCCCCCAGAACCCGGAACAGTTCCGTGAAGCGGCTTGCGCTGCGGTCAACAACCCCTTCAGCGCTGCTGCTGGCGAAGCTGCCCCGCTGGGTTACCAGTTGAGCGTTGATGCTTCCCGCTACGCAAGCTGGACGTTCGCTTTCGGTGGCGATATCTTCGACTACGAAGCTGGCGAATACGACCTGGACAGCGAAGCTGCTGTTGAAGCGATGACCTTCCTGCAGGGTCTGTTCGCGGACGGCTGCGCTGGCTTCATCACCGAACGCTTCGGCGACCAGGCTGCCTTCGGTCGTGGCGAACTGCTCTTCACCGTCGGCTCCAGCTCCGGCCTGCCCTTCTACGGCCTGGCTGTGAACGGCGCTTACGAAGATGTGGACGCTGAACCCTTCACCTGGAACGTCGGCCCGGTTCCGTACGTGACCGAAGCCCCGCAGCAGAACATCTACGGCGCGTCCGTCAGCATCGTGGAAAGCACCCCCGAAGAAGAACTGGCGACCTGGATCTTCATCAAGTACTACACCGATGCTCGCGTGCAGCGCTACTGGGCAGAAGCTTCCAACTACTTCCCGGTTCGCGAAAGTGTTGCGGGTGAACTGGATGCTAGCGGCTACTTCGAAGCCAACCCGGCTTACCAGAGCGCCTTCAACCTGCTGGAATTTGGCCGCACCGAACCGCCGGTTCCGGGCTACGACTTCGTCCGCACCGACATGGAAGAAACCATGGCCTTCCTGATGGAAAACACCGACGAAGATGTGGCGGCTGCGCTGGCTGAACTCAACGTTCGCGCCAACGAAAACCTGACGGAACTCACTGGCGGCATGTAAGTTGCCCTCTATGCAGTACGACAAGAAGCCTCGCCCTGTGCGGGGCTTTTTTGATTCCGATGTCGGATTTGCCCCAGGTCAGGCCGCTGCAAGTATTTTTGATGAAAATTAAGTAGTATTACACAGCGCGGCGCACCATGCGCCTATCAACCCGGGGAGGGGTCTCATGAATCGCCTGGTTCTCATTGTCGGTGCACTACTCGTCGTCGCTGTCCTGGTTGCGGGGGGGATCTTGCTCCTATCGCGGGAGACAGTGACGACGACCACTACCGTCTTTCTTTCCGAGGCGGATTTGCTGGCGTCCATCGAATTTGCGGAGACGGACAGCGCAACGCTGGGCTTCGTAGATGAGACGTTGATGGCTGATGTCGCCGGAATCACCATTGCCGATGGGCAAATCACGCTTGTGGGTACCTTCGCCTGCGCGGCAGGTCGCATGACAGAAGTGCAAGAGGGCAGCATCAGCCTGGGAATCTCGTTGGACGAGGCGGATGGACTGGCAGTCGTGCCGCGTGCTGTTGATGTCGCCTGCGTTACGGACGAGGCATCCCTCGACGAATTCACGCAGCGGTTCGGCGATGAACTCGCGCTGCTGGTTGCGGATGTGACCGAGGGTGGCAGCGTATCGACGGTCACCTTCGCCGAAGTACGAGCCGAAGAGGGGCGGCTCTCCTTCGATGTGGAACTGGTCGCGCCTGCGTCCTAGCGTCTGGCTGCTTCGGCAACGCGGGCACGCATCGCCTCCCGGTTCAGTCGTTCTCCTGGCAGCGGATAGTAGAGGCGGTGTGCGGCATCGTGTTTGCCCAGGAGGGGGACACCCCATCTCAGGCGCAGGGTATTGGTCGCCCCCAGCGCTGCCTCGTAGTCCGGGTGTCGTGGATCGCTGAAGCGCCGTAGATCAGTCTCTGCTGTCCAGCGCGTACCATCGGGCAGGGTGATGTGCCCGGTTTGCCAGTCCGCCGTATCAAAATGGGTGCCGATCAATGATGCCCCGGCGAAGCAGGCTCCACGCAGCATCGTGCCGGAGCAGTTGGCTTCCCAGAGGAATGCGCCGGAGCAATCCGCCTCTTGTAGGTTTGCCCCGCTGAGATTCGCCCAGCGCAGTCCCGTATGGTGCAGCGTTGCAGCGGTGAGGTCAGCGCCGGAAAGATCGCTGTGCTGGAAATCCGCCCTGCACAAATCCGCACGGGGCAGGGCGGCGCCGGAAAGGTCGCAGTGGGTGAGCGTTGCGCCGCGCAAGGCATCATCGCGCAGCAGCGCATCGAGCAGGGGTTGGCGTTGGGCAGGGGTCGCCGCTGTTTGCAATTGGGACAGGAGTGCAGCGTGGGACATCAGCTCACTTTCGCAGGAGGACATCCGGGGGACGGATCGCAGCGTTACCCCCGGCTGGTTGGTTCTCAGGCTTCGGCCTCTTTGCGCTGCAAACTCGCGCGCAGCAGGGGATTATCGTAATACTTCTGCGCGGTATCTGCCATCTGCGATAGCGTTTGCGCGTTGAAGAAGGCGTTGACGACCGCACCCGCCAACGGGATAAAGCCCATGACCATGCGTGCCGGAACGCGTGCGCTGATGCGTGCGGCGAGTCGCAGGGCGAGCCGGGTGCTGATGCGACGGCTCATCGGCTTCTCGAAGAGATTGATGGGTTGGGGTTGCCGTGCACTGGCGGAGAGGATCAACTCCTGCGCACGATCCTGCCCAGAAATCGCCCGGACGAGGGTCTGTGCACGTTCATCGCCGCTGAAATCGTGCGCCAGCGTTTCCAGCACGCGCAGCGTCTCCATGACGATGTTCTGCTGATCCAGGTGTTTCTGCAACATATCATGCAGGGCGTCCGCTCCTTCCGGCGTCAGCGCATACTCGAAGGCATCCATCGAAATCGCCAGATGGTCGATGATGTGCGCGTTGAAATACGAAGCATTTGCCCACAGCGCGAGGATATTGCGCAGGTCGGAGAACTGCGAAGTCTCCACCACATAGACGCCTTTCAGCGCCCCAATGCCCCAGCTAATGTGCGCCATTTTGTGCATCAAGTAGCTGATACCCGCCGGGATCGTCAGGGCGTGCAGGCCGGGGATCGCCATCTCTGCGCCACCTGCAACGGCGATTTTGGCGGTCTCTTGTTGTACCCAGCTTTCGACGCTGGGATGGTGCAGCGCGGCAGTGACGGCGTGCTGCGGATCGCCGCCCAGTTCGTCAAAGGCCAGGATGATTGCTTCGGCGATTTGTTCTTGTAACCCCATCGTTCCATCTTTCGTCTATGGTCTGTGCTCTTTCTATACGTACAGTACCAGATGTCGTGTTGCATTTTTCATAGAACAACTAGAGAGAACAACGGGGGCGACCAATCCCTGCGATCAGGTCATCCCCGGCACGCGCACGGTGATTGTCGTTCCCTGGTCAACCGCGCTGTGCACCTCGTACGAACCGCCGATCACTTCGATCATGCCGAAGGCAATCGGGATACCGAGGCCGCTGCCCTTATACTCGCGTACTTCGTCGCGTTCGCCCCGGAAGTAAATCGTCCCCAACTGGTCGAGTTCTTCCTGTGTCATGCCGATCCCGTTGTCTTCGATATGAATCAACAAATCGTTGCCGTCGGCTTCTGCACGGACGAGCACGCGCCCCGTCTCGGCAGGCGAGTATTGCAGGCCGTTTTCGACCAGCTTCACCAGGGCAATCGCCAGCAGCTCCCCGTCCAGGTTCAGCAGCGGCAGCCCCTGCGGAATATCCAGTTCTAGCGCCCGTCCCAGTTCTTCCGCCTGCGCAGCCAGGTCTTTCTCAATTTTGGCGGCGAGATTCTTGAACGTTTCCATCTTGGACTGCACTTTGAGCGTGCCCTTGCGTATTTTGTTGGCGTAGCTCACATCCGCTAGCAGGCCTTCCATGCGCCGCGTATTGGTCTTGATGATGTCCAGGAATTGCTTCTGCATGTCGTTCAATTCGCCCATCGCGCCGATCATATCGGTATAGCCGCGAATGCTGGTCATGGGCGTGCGCAGTTCGTGGACAGCGTGCCCTACGAAGTAGGCTTCTTCCGCGATGTAGTCTTCCATGTCGGCGGGGACAGCCGCCGCATTCTGTGCCTCGCGCTGTTCTTCTTCGGCCTGTGCCAACAAGTGCTGGATCTCTTCAATTTGCACCGGCAGTTGGATCGGGATAATCGCGCCGGATTTGGCTGCGTCGAGCAGTTGTTCAACTTTTTCCTGAGCCGCTTGCAGCGCCCCGTTTGCGCCGGACATGAGGCGTTCTCCTGTGGTTCGATGATCCTACACAGCACATTGTACACTGAAAGCGGCAACCGTGCCTTGAGGGGGGCGGGCGAAGATGCGAAAATAGCGGGTGCGGCGGGGCGTGTCCTGCCATGCCAACACACACATCCATTTTCGCAACATTCGTCTAACAAGGTCTGGAGGGGATTCCATCCCATGAGCCTGAGCATTGGTATCGTCGGCCTGCCGAACGTGGGCAAGAGCACGTTGTTCAACGCGCTCACCAAGGAACAAAACGCGGAAGCGGCGAATTATCCGTTTTGCACCATCGAACCGAACAAGGCCATCGTCGCAGTTCCCGACTCGCGCGTGGATAAAATCAGCGAGATCACCGGGATTGAGCAGCGGATTCGCGCGACCATCGAATTCGTTGATGTCGCAGGGTTGGTGAAGGGAGCCAGCCAGGGCGAAGGGCTGGGCAACAAATTCCTGGGCAATATCCGCGATGTCGATGCGATTCTGCAAGTCGTGCGCTGTTTCGACGATGAAAATGTCGTACACGTGAACGAGAAGCCCGACCCAGTGGCGGATATTGATGTCATCAACACCGAGTTGGCGCTGGCAGATTACGACCAGTTGGAGCGCAAGATCGAAAAGCTCATGCGCGAGGTCAAGGGCAATGCCGACCTGAAGCCCATGCTGGAACTGGCGCAAGACCTGAAGGAGCGCCTCGCCCGCGCCGAACCGCTGTGGTTGTACGAAGGGCGCGACTCGGAAGCCTTCCAGTCGCTGAATAGGGAAATGCGCTTCCTGACAGCCAAGCCCATCCTGTACGTTGCCAACGTCGGCGAAGATGACCTGCACGCGGGCAACCAGTACGTCGAGCAGGCGCGTGCCGTCGCGGACTCGCAGGGGGCAGAGTTGATCCAGCTCTGCGCCAAGCTCGAACAGGAGATGGCCGGGCTTGCCGATGAAGACCGCGATGAGATGCTGGAACTCTACGGTCTGCAAGAGAGCGGCCTGGAGAAAGTCATCCGCCGGGGGTACGAGATGCTCGGCCTCATCAGTTACTTCACCTGGAACGATGTTGAGATTCGCGTCTGGACGATTCACAGAGGCTGGAAGGCTCCCAAAGCCGCCGGGGTCATTCACGGCGACATCGAGCGTGGTTTCATCCGTGCGGAAGTGATTCCCTTCGAGTCTTTCGTGGAACACGGTAGCAAGGCGGCGGTCAAGGCTGCTGGTGGCATGCGTGTGGAAGGCGCGGAATACGAAGTGCAGGACGGTGACCTGATCTACTTCCGCTTCAACGTGTGATCCGAAGCGGCAAGCCCGGTCTTTTGCTGGCTTTTCGATGATGGGAGAGGTTCGGAACAACCTCTCTCTGTATGGAACAAGGTCGTTCTTCTGTTCCATACGGACATCAAACATGTTGTTGGGGGCAGAAGCCTAACGGAAAATCCACACCAGCGACCTCGTTCAATCTACCCAATTTCTTCCTCGCATCTGCTGACCTTCGCTTGCTGCAAGCGGGCTTTGCGCACATAATCAGATTTGCATCATCGTAACAACAACCAGGGCTGGCACGCGCGGCTGACCGCTACCTGCAGCAGCCGATTGCGCCGTTCGCTGCTGGCCGGGGATTTGGAGAGAACTCGACCGATGACCGATGTATTCATTTCGTATTCGCGCAAAGACAAAGAATTTGTGCGCAGGCTGCATACTGCACTGGAAGAGTCCGGGCGCGATGCCTGGATTGACTGGGAGAATATCCCGCTGACCGCCGATTGGTTGGAAGAGATCAAGGCGGGGATCGAAGAAGCCAACAGCTTCATCTACGTCATCAGCCCCGACTCCGTGCATTCGGATGTGTGTGCGGCGGAATTGGGGCACGCGCTGGAGAACAACAAGCGTCTGGTGCCGATCATGCACCGCGAATTGATGGAGGAATACGACAAAGCCGCATTGCACCCGGCGATTTCCTCGCACAACTGGTTGTTCTTCCGCGAAGAAGATGATTTCGACGCTGTCTTTCAGGTACTGACGGATGCCCTGGATTCCGACCTGGGGCACATGCATACGCATACCCGGCTGCTGGTCAAGGCACGCGAATGGGACGGCGCTTCCCGCGATGAGAGTATGCTGCTGCGCGGGCAAGAACTGCGCGACGCGGAGGAATGGTTGGCGAACTCTGCCGAGAAGGAGCCACAGCCGACGGCCCTTCACACAGAATACATCATGTCGAGCCACAATATCGCCAACGCACGCCAGAGAGCAACCCTCCTGCGTACCTTCGTCGCGCTGGGTCTCGCGCTGGCGCTGGCGCTGTTCTCGCTCGTCCAGTGGAATCGTGCCAACAGGGAAACGTTGCGTGCCGAAAATGAAGCGACCCGTTCGCAGAGCCTCGCCCTGGCATCGGTTGCCCGTAACGTCAGTGACCGCATCCTGGCTGTCTCGCTCGCCCTGAATGCCGCCGATATTGACGATCCGCCGGAATCGGTGGTGCGTGCCCTGGCGGATGTCGTCTACGCGCCGGGGGCACGATTCCTCTATGGCGAGGCCGCCGACGGGGAAGAAGTACCGATGATGGCCGTTGCGCATCGGCCTGATTCGACGGAGTTCGCTACAGCGGAAGGGTCGCTGATTTCGCTGTGGGATGCGCAGACGCGGGAATTGATAGGCGAGTTGGGCGCTGCCGGGAACGAAGATGAGCGCACGGGGCACACGGCGAAAATCAACCAACTCCGATTCAACGACGATGGTCGGTTGCTGCTCTCCGCATCGGATGATGGGCGCGTGCTGGTCTGGGATGTGGACGAGGGCATAATTCAGCACGAATTGACCATCGGCATTGCGGTCAACGATTTCGTGTACGCGGGCAATCCCGATACGCTGGCCCTGGGGCTGGGCAGCGGCGAGGCGGTGCTCTGGAGCATCCCCGATAATCAGCCGATTCTGGTTGCCGACCTCACGCGCCTGCCAACCCCCGTGCTGGAAGAGGGCCAGACCGCCGTTGTGACGGCTGTGGGCTACGATCCGGGAGCCAATGTGTTGGCGGCGGGATTCGCCTCCGGGCGTTTGCTGCTGTGGGATGCCGAGACCGATGAGCCGATCCTCGAAGAGAAGCCCCATGAAGACCGGATCAATGCCCTGGTCTTCTCCCCGGATGGGCGCTATCTCTACAGCGCTTCTAACGATGAGAGGGCGCTCAAGATCTCTGCATCGACCGGGCGCACGGTGGATCGCTTCGAAGGGCATACGAACCATGTCAACGACATCGTGGTCAGTGCGGATGGGCGCTTCTTGCTGACCGCCTCCCGCGACCGCACGGTGATCTATTGGGAAGAAGAGACAGGCCAGCAGCTCACCCGCCTCTGGGGGCACACGAACTGGGTCTGGGGGGTGAGCTTCACCCCGGATGGACGGCGGGCCATCTCTGTTTCGGAGGATGGCACAGCTCTGGAATGGGATTTGCGCCCTGGCAACATCATCCAGGTCTTCCGGGGGCATAGCGATTGGGTGCGCACGGTGGATATCTCCGATGACGATACACGGGCTGTCTCTGGCTCGGATGATGATACGGTGCGCGTGTGGGATCTGGCGCAGGGGCGGGTGCTGCTGCCGCCGCTGATTGGGCATGAAGGGGATGTGCGTGATGTGCACTTCGCGCTGGGAGATACGCGGATTGTCTCGGTCTCATTGGACAGCACGGCACGTGTGTGGGATGCCGAAACCGGGGAACAGCTCGCCGTCTACCAACCGCACGGTGAGCCAGATGACGAGACGGATACGGGCATGCAGGCGCTTGATGTTTACGACAATCTGGCGTTGACGGGGGCGAACGACGGCACAGTCCGGCTCTGGAACCTGGAAACGGGCGAAATTGTGCGCGAGCTGCCGTCCCACGATGCATCGTCCGGCGCATCGGTGGAGGATGTGCGCTTCAGCCCGGATGGCACGCAGGTGCTTTCCGCCGCGACGGACAACACCGTGATTCACACGAACCTAGAAACGGGCGAGAGCCAGATGCTGCCGCTGGAAGAAGAATCGCGCGAGGCGCTCAGCGTAGATTTCACGCCGGACGGCAATTTCGCCGCTGCTGGGTCGCGTGGGGCGGAAGTCTATTACTGGGATTTGCGCACTGGCACACGCCTCGCCCGGGTCGAACAACACGGCAGTTCCGTGCGCGGCTTCACCATCAGCCCCGTGAACCGCGAACCGTTCATTGGCTTCTCGGCCTCAGCCGATCTATCGCTGCTCCTGTGGGATCTGGATAACCAGCGCGTGCTGCGCGAGTACCTGGGGCATGAGCGCACGGTGTATGATGTGGACTTCACATCCGACGGCACGCGGGCGCTGTCAGGGTCACGCGATACCACACTGATTCTGTGGCGTGTGGACAACCTGGAGCAGTTGGAGACCTGGCAGGCGGAGAATCGTTATTTCCGTGAACTGAGTGAGAATGAGTGTGAGGTCTACGGGGCATTCTGCTGATAGCGGTGCTCTCGCAGGTCGGCGTAGGGCGGGCGTCAGCTTGGCGTATCCGCCCCAGCCAGCAACAATCGCGCCGCCTGTGACACAATAAGGGCAACGTAGCCAGCGAGAGAATTGCCCATGAGTGCCTTCACAGCGGCCTTGCTGTTCTTCTTGATCTTCTGTGGATTGATCGGTGCTGCGGCGTTGTTTTTCCTCTCGTTTGATGCCGAAGCCAGCGAAATCCCCAATGCGGCAGCACGCACCACGCAGCGTCTGTTTCAGGTGGTGCGGCGCGTGAACACGGATACCATCGAGACGGTGGATGCGGCGGGAAATGTGCGTCAGTGGCATGCAGATGAGCCGCAGAATTCAACCTAACAGAACGTCTCGCAATCCGAACGAAAACCCAACCTGCCAGCGGGCGATCAGAACAAAATGCTAACAGAGGCTTCGTGACCAGCGTGCTTTTCCGCTGTGCCTTTGTGTTAAAATCAAAGGTGTACTTACTGTCCTGTTACTGGTACGAACATCGTGAGCGACCCGCAAGAAAAAGACATCTGGCATTTGAAGTCCCAGCTCAACATCCAGGGATTGATCGAAGCTCTGGATGCCGACAATGCGGGGATTCGCAAACGTGCTGCCGCTGCGCTCCGTACCCTGGGCGCTACGCAGGCGCTTCCGGCGCTGCGCGATGCGTATGAAAGAGAGAGCGACCCCGAAGCGCAGATGACCATTGCTTCCGCGCTGGAGATGCTCAAGCAGAAAACTGGCTATCTGGTACCCCCCGCCGAAGACAGCGCAGAAACCACCGTTCAGAAGCTCCTGGCGCGCCTGCGCTCCGACAATTCCGAGACCGTGATTGAGGCGGCTCGCGAACTGGGTGAACTGGGCGACAAGATCGCTGTCGAACCCCTGGTGCTGCTCTTCAACGATCATCGTCAGTCGATCCATGTGCGGTTTGCCGTCGCAGAAGCCCTGCTCAAGCTGGAAAGCGCTCCCATCGAAGTCGCCTTGCTGGCGAACCTGCGCCACTCCGACTGGCACATCCGCCGGAATGGGGCCGCCATTCTGGGGCAGCTCAAGGCTGAATGGGCAATTCAGCCGTTGGCGCGTGCCCTCAAAGATGAACACCATGTCGTCCGGCGCACGGCTCGCGCCGCGCTCAAGCACATTGGCACGCCGGAGTCGCGCAAGGCTCTTGCTCAGGCGGATAACATCGCACAGCGTCCGCCGATGCGCCCGGATGGCGAGGCGGCTGCGGATGCTCCCGGTGCTCGCCCGATGGCCCCGCGCACCGGGATGTTGCAGCGCTTGCAGCCCAACCCCGGCGAGAATGCGCCGGAAACCAGCAGCCAGCCCTCGACGGGGAAGATGTCCACGCGGCATCTGAATCCGACGCGCCCGCTCGATCCAGAAGTGCTCAAGCAGTTGGAAGAAATGTACGACAACCCGGCTGAGGATGATGAAGCAGCGGACGAGTAACACACCGTCAGCTTTGCGTCGCTGGATATTCCAGATCAACTGTTTGAGGCCGCCCACAGGCGGCTTTTTGTTGCCAACCCAGAGCGGCGGTTTGTCGCTATCCGTTCGCCCTCTCCACAGGATGCGGTACAATGGCCTGTGTACAAAATAGATTTGCTCCACATGCGATGCGTTCATGCATTCGCTGATGCACGTGGGCGTGCCATCGCACAACGCCAGAAGGGAAAGGCTCCATGCGTAAACACCGGATCGCGCTTCTCCTGGGATTAGGGCTGCTGCTATTGATCCCGCTCTTCGCCACTGCCGCCCAGGGTGGGGTACGCATTGTCGTGGTCAACGAGTTTCTCAATGTTCGCGCTGTCCCTGCGATCGGTGCGCCTGTGATTGACACCGTTGAGGCCGGATACGTCTTCGATATCGTCACGGCACGCAGTGCGGACAGCGAATGGGTGCGCGTCGATTACGAATGCAACGAGGGCTGGATCAATCTGACGCCGACCCTGACCATTGAGGGCGATTTGAACGCGCTCCCTGTGCGTGATCCGCGCAGCATTCCGTTCGGCGGTTTTGAATCGCCGCGTGCGGGTTTCTCGCAGCAGGTCGGCCCGATTGAGGGTTTCGCGACCGACGGCTTGCGCGTGCGTGCTGGCCCCAGCACCGCCTATCCCACCATTGGCAATATCAACTTCAACCAGCGCTTCACCCTTACGGGGCGCAATCGCTGCGGCAACTGGCTCCAGGTCAATTTCGAAACGACGTTGGGCTGGGTCGCGGCCCGCTTCGTACAACCCGTCGGCGGTGACATCCGCACCCTGCCGGAAGGCGGCATCGTCGCCCAGGACGCGCCGATTTCTGGGGAGGGCATCGACACGTACATTGCCACCCTACGCCTGATGCGCGATCGGTTGGACATCGCGCAGACATCCCTGAACGCGATTCGTACTGTCTGGACGGATGCGGCGCTCAGCGGACGGGTGTACTGCCCGGCCTACCCGGCACAACCCAGCGATTTCTTCATCCCCACGCCTGTGCTGGCGGCGAATTTCGTCACCTTGCAGCCCCTTCAGACCGACTTCAACGATGCGATGGCGAATATCCGCCTGCCGATTGAGTTGCTCATTCAGCTTTGCAATTTGCCGGGGACAGGCAGCCCGGTCGGTCAGGCGACGATCCAGGGGGCGCTGGATGCCATCAATCTGGCGGAAGAGCAAATCGTCTCCCTGCGCATCCGCCTGGATGAACTGATTCCCGACCTGGATGTAGGCGGGGATGAATGCTTGCTGGTCTACAACAATCGAGCCGAGGTGCTGCCGCGCATCGACATCGGCACGATCTACCTGGATGAATTCACACAGCGTCTGACGGCACGGGGCTATTGCTTCGAGGGGTTACAATCCCAGGTGTTGAATATTCAGGCACTGCCGATCCCGCCAGCACAACAATCGCTCTTCGTGTCCATCAGCACGCTGGATGACCCCGCCAACTTCATCAATGTCAGCCGCGCTTCTGCGGGGGCACTGCTGCGCCTGGGGCCGATTACGCTGCCACGCACCACAACCTACATCGTGCTGATCGCTGATCTCGGCGAGGATGGGCGCTCCCCGGTGGGTGAATTCGCCTTCTTACTGCGCGATGCCCAATTCGTCGGTGATACGGAATTCCTGACCTTCAATGAGCAATTGCAGACCGTCACGCTGACCACCAATATCAGCACGCAGCAGCAGACCGTCATTGCTCCGACGGCGCGTCCGGATCAGGCCACCTGTCCTTCTACGCAGTTCACCTGCGCACAGTTGCAGGACTGCCAGGAGGCGATTGCTTGCTTCCAGGCGGGGAATTTCAGCCTCGACCCGGATGGGGATGGCACGCCCTGCGAAGACTTGCTCTGCGGCGGCGTGGAAGAAGTGCCCTGATTGCGCTGTGCCGTAGCGTGCAGCTTCGTGCAATCTCGGTTTGCGCCGGGGATGGGGGCGTGGCACATGCCAGATTCCGCTCACATCCCGGCGATTGCGCTGGCGAGTTCATCGGGGGAGGGGGTGTAATTGCCCAGGTGCTGCACCACGATGCCGCTGGCGTAATTCGCCAGGGTGACCGCATCAGCGTAGCTGGCTTCTGCGATGCGTGCCAGCGCCGCCACCGCAATCCAGGTATCGCCTGCGCCCACTGTGTCATACACGGCGCTGACGCGGGGAGCCGGGAGGTGCGCCACATGGCCATCGACCTGCGCCAGAGTCGCACCCTCTGCGCCCCGCGTGATGACCATCGCCCCGCGCAGGTCATGCATTTGTGCCAGTTCCAGAGCGGCTTTGGAAAAATCGGCATCGGTCGCCAGTTCACGCCGCAGCACTTCGGCGGCATCGTCCGCGTTGCACTTCACCAGGTCGAACCCGCGATATTTTTCGAGCGCCCCCTGCGCATCGGCGAAGAGCGGCACATGGGCAGCCAGGGCCGCCTCGCGTGCCGCAGCTACCAGGGGCGCGGTCAGCAGCCCATTGCGATAATCCGAAACCAGCAGGGCATCCGCTGAAGGCAGATTCTGCGTCAGGAGGGTCAGCACTCGCTGTGCAGTGGTGGCATCAATTGCCTGGCGCGAGAGGGTATCCACCCGTGCCACTTGCTGCGGAAAACGCAGCCCCATCTGTGCCAGGATGCGTGTCTTGAGTGTGGTCGGCTTATCCGCACAGGTCACCAGGCCGCTGGTTTCGATGCCGCGTTCATCCAGCGCTGCCCGCAGGTGCCCCGCCGTATCATCCGCGCCGACGACGCCAATTTGCAGCGCCGCGCTGCCCAGGGCGACGATATTGCTGGCGGGGTTGGATGCACCGCCGGGGATGTAGCGCCGGGACTGAAATTCCAGCACCGGGATGGGGGCTTCCCGGCTCATGCGCTGCGCCTTACCCGTGATGTATTCGTCCAGGATCACATCGCCCAGCACGAGGATGCGTCGGTTTGCCAGGCGGGGAATCAGGTGTTGAAGCGTTTCGGTCATCGTGTGCTGTTCTCGCAGTGGGTCAACAGGAAGCAAGGTGTAGGGATCGTGCGTTGTCGTCTGCGAAATTGTTCACCCGGCGGGGTTTTTGGGACGTGTCGTCGCACGCCCCCCGTCGAACAATCATGTCGTCAACGAACCATGTCTCAGGCGTCGAATGCCCATTCGCCCTGGCGCATCACGGGTTCGCGGCTGCCATCAGCCCGGATACCGTCGATGTTCATTTCGGCGCTGCCCATCATGAAATCCGTGTGGACGAGGCTGCTGTTGCCGCCTGCGGCTTCGTAGTCCTCTTCGCTCATGAAGGGGCCGTCCTTCATGGTGTTGTGGTAGGCCGCACCCAGCGCCAGATGGCAGGAGGCGTTTTCGTCGAAGAGCGTGTTGTAGAAGAGCACGTTCATCTGCGAGATGGGCGAACTATTGGGAACCAGCGCCACTTCGCCCAGCCGTGCCGCCCCCTCGTCCGTCTCGATCATCTTGCGCAGGGTGGCCTCGCCCTTGCCCGCCTTGAGGTCGACCACCTTGCCTTCTTGGAAGGTGAGCGAGAAATCGTCGATCATAGTGCTGCTGTAGATCAGCGGCTTGGTGGAAGTCACCGTGCCATTGACGCGCAGGCGATGCGGCATGGTGAAGACTTCTTCGGTGGGGATGTTGGGCATGTAGTGGCGTCCGTCCTGGGTCGTATCCCCCCCACCCAGCCAGACGTGGTTGTCCGCCAGCCCGACGGTCAAATCCGTTCCCGGTGCGGTGTAGTGCAGCGCATGATACTGCTTCTGCGTGAGGTACTGCGCTCGCTTCATCAGCGCCTGGGAATGCCGCTGCCATTCGGCTACCGGATCATCGACCAGGATGCGGCTGGCGCGGAAGATCAATTCCCACAGCTTGACGACGCGCTCCTCTTGCGGCACATCGGGCAGCACTTTATCCGCCCAGGGCTGGATCGAGCCAGCGGCGAGGCTCCAGGTACCAATGCCCTGGTTCCACAGCTTGCGGGTGGGTTTGCGTGCTTTGGCTCCCGCCGCACGCAAGGTGGCCACTTTGTCCGGATCCTGGCCTTCGAGCAAGTCGGGATCGACTGCACGCAGCGCCAGGAGCGAACCACCGTCGCGCACGATGTCTTCCAGCCGCTGTGCTGCCCAGGTATCGACCACTTCCAGCGTATCGTCTGCTGCATGTTCCAGGCGCAGCCTGGTTTCATATTGGTCTGCCCAGTCCGTGATGACGTGGCTGGCTCCCGCGTCGTAAGCGCTGGCAATGAAGGCGTGCACCAGACGACGGATGATGGGGTCAGTGGTGACGGGCACATTCAAGACGATCTTCTTGCCCGGCTGCACATTCGCCCCCACGCGCACCAGCACTTCGGCGTATTGTTGCAGGGTTGCATCAAAGTCAAAACTCATCAGGTTTTCCTATTGCTGAGAAACAAATGTCGCTGCGGATTGTAGCCGTTGTGCCCGGGGGATGCTATGCCGTTTATGCCACAAGGGGATGGGCGAAGCGCCGCCTTTCGGCAAACGTGCTGAAACGAAAAAATGGGAACCCTATGCTTTGAAAATCTGTTGTATGCTGTACTCTTGAAGCGGTAATCACATAGACTCTACCGACGAAGTTGCGCAAAAGGACGACGAGGCTGCGATGACTGAGACGCGCAAACGCTCTGCCGTTTCACGGATTCTGTTGTTTTTCCTGGGATTGTACGCTGTATTGTCGATCGCCTTCCTGCTGGGGCGGCTGCTGCTGAACAGCGATTGGCTGCTGCTGGGGTTGGGCAGTGTCTTCGCGCCCTATGCCTTCGGGCTGGCGATCATTGCTCTGTTGCTGACGCTGCTGCTGCGTGCACGCAATCTGGCGCTGATTTACGCGCTGCTGCTGCTCATCGGCGGCTTGTGGCTGGTGCCGCGTCTGCTGCCCCCATTTGGCCTGCCATCGGCGCAGGGCACAGCTCTGGATGTTGTGAGCTTCAATATCTTCCCGGCGAACCAGCGCGAAGACGAAGCAATCACCTGGGTGCTGGCACAGGATGCCGATTTGCTGCTGATTCAGGAGCATGACGGCGATCTGCCGCTGTTGGAAGAAGCATACCCCCACGCGCAGGTCATCCGCGAACGCACGGGTTCGGCGATCTATTCGCGCTACCCCATCACGCAATACGAAGAAGTGACCTTCGGCGAATTCACGCACCAGCGTGCCGTCATTGAAGTGGCTGGCGCGTCCTTCGTCGTCTACAACGTGCATATGGCAATGCCGCTGACGGAGGATACCCGCGTCCCGCTGCCCCTGCGGTATGACTCGACCCGCCGCGATGCCCAGACCCGCGCCCTGCTGGAACGTGTTTCGCAGGAAACGCAGCCTGTTTTGCTGGCAGGGGATTTCAATATGAGTGAGTTTTCGCCGATTTACGATGCCATCCGCGCCGACTTCACGGATTCCTACCGGGCTGCTTCCTGGGGAATTGGCGCGACCTGGCCCGGCGGTGCATCAGAAGAATGGACGACCCCGCTGCCACGTCTGATCCGCCTGGACTATCTCTGGTACAACCAGGGGTTCCAGGCGCTGTCCGCGAGCGTTGGCCCGTCACTGGGTAGCGACCATCTCCCCTTGATCGTCACCCTGGATTGGATTCCATGAAGTCGCGTCCTGGTTTCTCCGCCGTCACGGATGGCTACCCGCTGCTGGTCGTGCTCTATCTGCTGCTGCGTGCGTTCTTTGGCGGATCGCCCTGGTGGTTGGCGCTGCTGCACACGTTTGCGTTGTATCTCTTCGCACCGCTGATCCTGGTGCTGTTATTGGCGCTGGCGCTGCGGCGTCCGCGTAGTGCGGTGGTCTCCCTGGTGCTGCTGATCCTGGGTGGGGCGCTCTATTTCCCCATGCCCAAACGCTCCCCCGAACGCGAGGCTCACTCGCTGCGCGTGATCCAGTACAACGCCATGCCAGAGAATACACAGCTTGCCGAAGATGCTCGCTGGATCGTGCAGCAAGAACCCGATATCGTCATTTTGCAGGAGATTGTCGCCGAAGATTACGAACCCGACCTGGGTGCTCTTCACGAGGCCTACCCACATAGGGCCTGCTTACAGAGCAGCCTGCGTATCTTCTCGCGCTATCCACTGCTTGAGCACGCACCCATCTGGCTGGAGAAGCCGGGAATGTATCATGGGCGTCTGGCATTGCGGGTCGTGCTGGATGTCGACGGGCAGCCCCTGACAGTCTACGGCGTGCATTTGACGTTGCCCTGGCGTCAGGAGCCACACCTGCCCATTCACACGCATCGCTTCTTCGTCAATGTTTTGCTGCGCTACGACGAGACTCGCCGCAACGCCCAGATTCGCGATCTGCTGGCGCGTTCCCAGGCCGAGACGTATCCCGTCATCATCGCCGGGGATTTCAACACGAGCCATACCTCGCCCATGCACCGCGAAATCGCCGATGCAGGGCTGCTGGATTCCTTTGGTGAAGTCGGGCGGGGCTGGGGCATGACCTGGCCTGCCGGGGGGGGCTGGCTGCCGCCGCTGCTGCGCATTGATTACGTCTGGCACACTGCCGAACTGCGCACGCTTCGGGCGACATTGGGGCCAACCCTGGGCAGCGATCATCTGCCGCTGGTTGTCGATTTTGCCTTGCCTGAACGGGAGTTCAGCGACGGGTTATGATAGAATAATACGATAGGATTATGGCTTCTGAGGCGTGTGATTGCCCTCGCGTCGCACGAGCCTATGCCAGTGAGGAACAGGCCAGATGTTGAGTCTTTATAAACTAGAAATTTTTGGGACAGTGGTACAGGTTGGGAGCTTCAGCGGCGCTGCCCAACGTCTCTATATGACGCAGCCTGCGGTCAGCCAGCATATTCAAGACCTGGAAGCGCGGCTGGGGACTCCGCTCTTCTTGCGCGGGCGGCGTGGGGTGACGCTGACCCCCGCCGGGAAGACGCTCTACGAATACACGCAGCGCATCCTGCAACTGGTGGCAGAAGCCGAGAGCGCTGTGACCAACGTGCAGCACCTGGACAGCGGGCAGGTCACCATCGGCGCGACCCCTGGCGTGAGCGTTTACCTGCTGCCAGACTGGATCGGTAGTTTTCGTGCGCTCTATCCGCAGTTGAATGTCTCCATCCAGACGGCAACCACAACCGAAATCGCCAACGGTGTGTTGGAACATCAGTTGGATATTGGCTTCGTGGAAGGCGAATTGGAGACCATCGGCAGCAAGCGCCTGGGTAGCCTCGTCCTGCGCCCGGTCGATCTTTTCGTAGTGGTCAGCGCCACCCACCCCTGGCACGAGCGCGAACGGGTCACCCTGGACGAACTGGATCAACAGCCCTTCATCACCCGCCAGCCAGGGAGCCGCACCCGTGCCTGGGTCGATGATCTGTTCTCGCAGCGCGGCGTGCAGCCTCGCGTCGTGGGCGAATTCGACAACCAGGAAGCCATCAAGCGTGCGGTGATCTCCAACATCGGCGTCAGCATCCTGCCGGATTACGCCATCTCGCGCGAGACGGCGGCGGGCATGCTCTACTGCTTGCCCATCGAGGATGTGACGTTGGAGCGGCAGATGAAGCTCATCTGGGATAGCAAATCGCCCCTGACGGCGGTTGCTCGCGCCTTCCTGGTGCATATGACCAGTCACTTCCCTGGAATCCAGGAGATGCTCTGAGTCAGCTCCGCAGGTCTCGTTGCTCGGCTTCTTGCAGGAGACGTTCCAATTCCGCCCGCGAGATGCGGATCGTCTGCACCTGGGAGGTCGTCTCGGCCGGGGCGGCGGCCTGCTGGGAACGGTCTGACCGGACGTAACTGCTGCCGAATAAGCCCGCCAGATCAAGGCCATAATGCCGCAGTGCGCTGAGCACGATCGTCGTCGCGATTCCTTCATCAATCCAACCCACGACGGGCAGCAAATCAGGGATCAGAGACGGGGCGAAGAGATAGAGCAGGGCGACGAAGCTGATGACAACGATGAGGATTTCGCGAATGAAGCGCATTGTAGAGGCTCCTGGTTCAAAGTGGTGGATGCCAGAGCCTCTACTATAGCGTACTTGTACCGCATTCTGCACTCAGGCGGTAGGAGGTAAGGCGTAGGCGGCGACGCTGTGCAACAACTGAGTCTGCTCCAATGGATAGGGCAGGATGCCATCCGCGCCGCAAGCACGTACAAAGGCGTTGTTGTAGATGCTCCAGTCTTCTGAATGCAGCAGCAGCGGCAGTGAGGCGGTTGCCGGATGTTGCTTCAGGCTGTGGGTGACCCGCAGCAGCCCGTCGCAGACCTGGCCCACAATCAGCAGGCGACAGGGAATCTGTGCTGCCACCTGGTAGGCGCTTTCCAGCACGGGCACAGTCATGGTCTCGTACCCCGCTCGACAGAGCACCGTTTGCAGCGCGTGGGCGAACCCCGCGCGGCGGTCGATCAACAGTATGGGGTTCATTCTCTCCAACCATCCAGTAACGTTGCGTTATATTCACAGTATACCGCCAATTACATAGATTTCATCAACGAAGTCTTAAGTTTTTGTCACGACTCTGCTACGAAAGGCGCTGTGCCACCCTTCGGCGGCAAGTTCTCCGGACAATTTCTTGACATCGCATGGCTTGACCTGGCGAATTATTCGTCGTAAATTATTAAGAATTCATTTGAGTGAACCATCATTCAGAAAGCGCAGCAGCGTGCATGATCCCGCGCAAGAAACTGAACGCCGAAAATCTCGCGCAGGCCATCACCCTCGCAGCAAACGACAAGGCGTCACACTTAACACTCACATAACGTTCCGGCGAGGCTCATGGGGCGCATAGGCGGCGATAGGACAATCCCGACACTATCATTCAAATCGGGAGGATAAACGCATGACTTCTGCTGAACAGACTACCCCCGTACCGGTCACTGCCCCGCCGGAAATGGAAGGGATGCCCTTCGCCGAGGAGACCAAGACGCTCTTTCGCTGTGTGAGCGAGCACGATTTCGATACGCTGGCGGTGCTGTGTGATGACGATTTCGGCATCATTGACCTGGGCACGGAAGGCCAGAGTGTCGTCGTGGAGACTCGCGAAGACTGGGAAAACTGGTTTCACACACTCTTCGCCCGCCTGGATGAGATGAACGCCCACACCGCCACCGAGATTCAGAAGTATCAGGCGCTGCAAATGGGCGATATGGGCTACGGTGTGGTCGATTTCGTGCAACTGCTGACAGTGAATGGACAAACCGCGCGTTTTCACTGCGTGACGACCATCATCTGGAAGCGCGTCGGCGACGAATGGAAGGAATCCCGCTGGCACGCCTCGCTGATCAACGTCGAACAGTGAGTCCATTGCAGACCACACATTGGCGATGGACAGTCGTATGACAGTATGATGGGCGCATGATCCATGACACCAACGAGAACACCATGCGCTCAGATTTTTTGCTCGATCCCGATGTGGTCTTCCTCAATCACGGGTCCTTCGGCGCGTGCCCCAAACCCGTCTTCGAAACGTACCAGGCGTGGCAACTCGAACTGGAACGCCAGCCCGTCGAATTCCTGGGGCGGCGCTTTGCGACTCTGCTCCGCGAAGCGACGGAACCTCTCGCGCAATACCTGGGAACGTCGGCGGAGCATCTGGTTTTTGTGCCCAATGCGACGACAGGGTTGAACACCATCGCGCGTTCGATCCAATTGCAGCCGGGTGATGAGGTGCTGACGACCACCCACGAATACGGCGCACTGGAGATGACCTGGCAGCACATTGCCTACGAGACTGGAGCGCACATCATCGAGAGGCCGTTGCCAATTCCCTTACAGGATGACGATGAAATCATTGCCTCGCTCTGGTCAGGTTTGAGCGAGCGCACCAAAGTGATTTTCCTGAGTCATATCACCTCCCCCACGGGATTGATCCTCCCGGTGCAGAAAATCTGCCAGCTCGCCCGTGATCTCGGCATTCTGACCGTGATCGACGGGGCACATGCCCCAGGGCAAATCGACCTGAAGCTGGACGACCTCGGCGCAGATTTCTACAGCGGCAACTGCCACAAGTGGCTCTGTGCGCCCAAAGGAGCGGCCTTCTATTTCGTTCGCCCAGAGCACCATGACCTGATTCAGCCGCTGGTGGTCAGTTGGGGCTTCGCCGAAGAGCGCCTCTTCGACCGCACCAAATGGCAGGGAACGCGCGACATCGCCGCCTACCTGACCGTGCCGGACGCGATCCGCTACCAGCAAGAACACGACTGGGTACAGGTGCGGCAACGCTGCCACGACCTCGCCATGCACACCATGCATCGCATGTGCGAGGTGACCGGACATCCGCCGATTGCCATGCCGCGTTTCTTCGGGCAGATGGCTGTCTCCCAGTTACCCGAAGGCATTGACCCAGCAGGGCTGAAGACGCGCCTCTACGATGACTACCGCGTGGAAGTGCCCATCACCAGGCAGGGAACCTCACGGCATTTCGTGCGCGTGGCGATTCAGGGTTACAACACCCAGTCCGACGCTGACGCCCTGGTGACAGCCCTGGCTGAGATTCTCGGCAGCGCACCACTCATTTGATGAGCTGGCTCTTTCAGCCTGTCCTGGCCTCAACACTTGTTGTTCTGCGTGGGAAGTGGAGTGTTCAATCCACGCCAGTGACTTCGCAAGCATTCAGCGCAGCCTCAGCTTGTCATGCCACAATCGTCCACTGTTCATTGTTGTATTGGTATGGTGATTCGATGAGTGCTGTGACGATTTACCGTTCTCCGGAAGGGGAACGCGCGATCCATGATTGGTACGATTCGGCGTTGGAATTGCTCGATGTGCCGTTTGAATCGCGCTATGTAGAAACTCCCTACGGGCGCACGCACATGCTCGTCCTGGGCGATGAGTCCGCGCCGCCGTTGGTGCTGGTGCAGGGCTACGGGGGTAGCGCCCCGCTCTGGCATAAGCAGTATGCCGATTTTCTGCCGCATTACCGCATTTATGCCCTGGATACCGTCGGCATGCCGGGGCGCAGCGATCCCGCGCCGCTTTCCCTGCTGAATGATGATTACACGCGCTGGCTGCTCTCGGTCTTCGATGCGCTCGGGTTGCAACAGCCGGATGTCGCCGGGGTCTGCCTTGGTGGATGGATCGTGCTGCGTCTCGGAATCGACGCGCCACAGCGAGTCCGCAAGGCGGTGCTGCTCAGTCCGGTGGGGCTGGTGAGGTTCAAGATTTACGTGCGCAGTGGCATCCCGCTGATTCTGAACATGGGCGACGAGGAGAAGGCCGAAGAGTACGGCAAACGGCTCCTGCTGCACGCCTTCACACCGCCCGGCAGCAACCTGCAATTTGATCGACGGCTGGGCCAGGCGATGCTGCTGGCGGTCAAGCATTTCGATGTGGGCGTGGCGGCGGGATTGCGTGGCGAAGATGCCCGACTGCGCGAACTCTGGACGGCGACTCGCGTTCTGGGGCGCTTCGTGCGCAGCGAACCCGATTCCGAACTGCGCAAATTCGGCGTTCCGGCGCTGCTCTTCGTCGGTGAATACGAGGCCATCTATAATCCGCAGGCTGCCGTGCAGAAGGCTCGCAGCGCCATCCCGCACTTGCAGGCCGAAGTCGTGCCGGGAACCGGGCATGCCGCCATCTGGGATCGCCCGGATTACGTGAATCCCAAGATTCTGGATTTCCTGCACAGTTGACTTGCGGCTCAGGCGATCTCATCCGGCAGGTCAAAGGTGCCGTCGGCCTTAGCGGGGAAATCCAGCGTGCGCGTCACTGCGTCCAGGTTCAGCGCCCCGTAGAGGTGCGGGAAGGAGTCCCCCGCGCTCACTGGCACCGGATCACCATGTTCGGGCTGGGCGGGGGCTTCCCATTTGAGGTCGGCGCTCAGTTTGCCCTCGTCCACACAGAGCAGAAGCAGGTTTCGCTGTCCCCGGTAGACGGCATTCGCCACCGCCAGCACCTGGTCGGCTTTCGAAAGGTGAATGAAGCCCTCGGTCGCCAGCGAAGGAGCGGTATATTCCCCGCTTTCCTGTGCTGCTTCCCAGGCATCGCGCGTGGTAATGTGATAGATCATGTCGTTCTCGCCTCCCAGTCGTCTCGTAATTGACTCACAACCAGCATGTCGGTTCTCGTGTCTCGTGCTGGCATCCATTCGCGCAAGACGCCTTCGTGGCGTAGCCCACTTGCCACAGCGACTTCTTGCTGTCGCAGGTCGGTCGCCGGAATCCGCATCCAGCAGCGGTGCAGGTGCAGCGTGTCGAAGGCGTGGTGCATCACGGCGCGAAGGGCACGTACCGCAATTTCCGACGGAGCCTGCGGAATCACCCCGATTTCTAGCCGCACATGGTGATTTTGCCGCTGGATATGTGCCGTCAGGCTGCCAATGAGCCGCTCCTCATGCCAGAAGCCCATGAAAATCGCCCTGCCGTCCGCGTAGCGCCGCAGCATACGCTTCGTATAGGAACGTTCCTGCCGCAGAGAATACCCGGCTTCCAGGCGCGGCAGCACACTCCGCAGCGTGGTTGCGTGGCGCTTCAGCAGGTGGAACATGGCATCGGCATCATCAAGCTGTTGCAAGCGCAGCGTCAGCGCATTGCCCAGCTCATGCGCGAAGACCGGACGGCTGCGCAGTTGCCAGTCCGCCGCGAGTACGCCGTAGGCGCACAAATCCGCCCGATCCCGCAGGCGCAGCGTCTCCTCGCGGAACACCACATCCAGATGCGCCCCCAACCGTTCGGCGACGGCACGACTGGGCGCATTATCCGCTTCAATATGGATGTCGATGCGTTGCAGCCCCAGGTCGCTGAAACCCCAGTCTATCACCGCCTGCGCCGCCCGAGCCATGACGCCGTGCCCGGTGTAAGCTTCGCCCAGCCAGTAGCCGATTTCGCCGATGCCCGTCTCCTGCCGGCTGAGCAGAATACGCCCCGCCGTCTCGCCCCGGTAACGGATCGTCCAGCCCCAGGTTTTGCCTTCTGCCATAGCTTGCAGGGGCTTTGCCAGCGCACGTTGCATATCCGCTTCGCTGTGTACCCAGCGCATCCAGTCCATCCAGGGCGTGAGGAAGTCCCGGCTGGCTTCGACCAGTTGGAACTGCTCAGCAGCCTGATCAGGCGCTTGCAACTCCAAGCGTACATCGTCATCCACGTCGTAGGTGAACATGGCTGCCCTTCCACTCTCGCCGTAGGATTGCGTAGACATCGGAATCGAGGTACCCACCCGGCGTCCACTGTCCGCCGCGCAGCCTGCCCTCGTGGGTGAAGCCCAGGCGCTGTGGAATGGCGCAGCTCTTAACGTTCTGCGGCGCACAGCGAATCTCGACGCGATGCAGTTCCAGCACATCGAAGGCGTAATCGACCAGGGCGGCGGTCGCGCGGGTGATGATGCCGCGCCCGGTGTAGGCTGTGCCCAGCCAGTAGCCAAGCTCCGTGCGACCATGCCGGAAATCCCAGGTGTGATAGCCAATTGTCCCGGCGATGTGGTCATCCTGCCAGATGCCAAGCTGCATCCCGTCCAGCCGCGCGTATTGATCCAGCCCATTCTTGATGAAATCCAGCGTGTCTTGAATGGCGTTGGTGTTGTCCACCCAGGGCAGCCAGGGGCGCAGGTGGTCGCGGTTGGCATGGGTCAATTGGAAGAGTTCGGTGGCATGTTCCGGCTGTAAGACTCGCAGCTCCAGGCCATCTCCCAGCGGATGTGCGAACCGTAGCTGCTCCTGTCGCACCTGCCAATCGCCCCGCATCATGCGGAAACGGTGCAAATCCTGATATTCTCCGTTGACGTAATCTTCGGAGAGCAGCACCGCCACATGCTCAAAGCCAATGCGCTCCGCAATGGCGCGGCTGGCATCATTGGTTGTGGAGCAGTGCAGCAGAATCTTGCGCAGGCCGCGCGTGCCGAAGCCGTAATCCAGCATCGTGCGCACGACTTCCGTCATGATTCCCCGCCCCCGATATTGCTGCGCTAGCCAGTAGCCGATGTTGCCGATGCGCAGCGGCACACTCATGCCAAAGAGCCGCACCCGCCCGGCCAGTTGATCCCGGAAGAAGATTCGCGCTGTGACGGCTTCCCCTTCGGCGAAGCGCTTGCGATCGCGCTTGATGAGGGTCAGCACATCATCGTGATTGTGGACGCGCGAAATCCAGGGCATGAAGGGCGCGATGCTGGCGCGGTTGGCGTGTGCGAGTTCCAGAAACTCGCGAGACTGGTAGGTATCCGTCAGTCGCAGGGTGATGTCGTCATTGACGCGCAGGATGAACATGGTGGAGTCCCCGTTGTGGTTGCAGACTGTGAGCTTAAATCAAATACTCTCGTCTCGCCAGCAGGATCAGTCACGGGCTGAGCCGAAGGCATTCCGTTGGTGAAACTATACAAGACTCTGCTGCGCACCGGGCAAAAATGCACAACGAATTTTTTGTGTTTCGCGCTACCGTGCGGTATAACTTTTACGGTCGTTGGCCACTCCTCACAAAAAAGATTATTGGAGTTACAATGTTTAGAAAACTGTTCCTCTCCGTGTTGTTGCTCTCGTTTCTCTTGTTCAATCTATCCGCACAGGAAACTGATGGGGCGGAGATCCTCTGGGATACCTGGGGCGTTCCGCACATCTACGCCGATACCAACGAAGATCTCTTCTATGCCTTCGGCTATGCGCAAATGCGCAACCACGCTGACCTGATTCTCTCGCTGTACGCCAATGTGCGCGGCGAACAGGCGGCCTACTGGGGACAAAATTACATTCTGGACGATGTGCAGATTCACACCCTGGGCGTGCCGGAGATGGGGCAGCGGATTTATGATAGCCAGAATGCGGAATTCAAGGCGATGAACGACGCCTTCGTCGCCGGGATGAATGCCTACGCCGAAGCCCACCCGGACGCCATTTCCGAAGAGATGCAGGCTGTGCTGCCCGTCCGCAATACTGACCCGCTGACCTTGGCGTATAACAATGTCGTCGTGGTCTTCGTCGGTGGCGGCGCATTCGCCCTGGTCGATCAGTTCCAGGCTGGCTCCAATGCCTGGGCCATTGCGCCCGAACGCAGTGAATCCGGCAATACGCTGATGATCCTCAACCCGCATCTGCAATGGTCGGGGGTCTTCGTCTGGTTCGAAGCGCACCTGAACGGCCCGGATGCCAATCTCTACGGTGCGACTCTGGTTGGCCTACCCGGCATCGAAATTGGCTTCAACGAATACCTGGGCTGGACGCACACCGTCAACACCTATGACGGCTTCGATGTCTATCGCCTGTCGCTGACGGAGAATGGGGGCTACCTGCTGGATGGCGAGGAAGTGGCCTTCGATATGCGCGAAGAGACGATCAACGTCATGCAGGAGGACGGCACACTGGGAGATTACAGCTTCCCCATCGTTGAGTCGCAGCACGGCCCGGTGATCGCACAGCAGGGCAGCGAGGCGCTGGCCTTCCGCGTCGTCCAGGATAGCACCTTCATGATGGAACAGTGGTGGCAAATGGCGACGGCCACCAACCTGGACGAATTTGAGGCGGCGATGTCGCGCGTGCAAATCCCCATGTTCAACACGGTCTACGGGGATCGCGATGGCAACATTTACTACCTCTTCAACGGGCAGATTCCGGTGCGGGACAGCGGCGATTTCATGAGCTGGCAAACAATCCAGGATGGCACTGACTCCAGCCTGATCTGGACGGAACTGCATCCCTACGAAGACCTGCCCAGGGTCATCAATCCACCCAACGGCTTCGTCCAGAACGCCAACGAACCACCCTGGACATCGACCAATCCGCCGGAACTGATGATCGACAATTACCCGCCGTATGTGGCACCCCAGAGCTTCTACCAGACCGGGCACATCTTCCGCCCGCAGGTCTCGTCGCAGATGGCCTTCGAAGACGAATCGATCAGCTTCGAGGAACTGGTCGAATACAAGCACAACACCCACGTTGAGGCAACCGATCACGTGCTGGATGACCTGATCGAAGCGGCAGCGGCCTCAGATGACCCATTGGCGCAGGAAGCGGCTGCCGTGCTCAGCGCCTGGGATCGCCGCACAGACGCCGACAGCCAGGGAGCCATCCTCTTCATCTTCTGGTTCGAGACCTACGCCGCGCAGACGGGCTTTGACATGTTCGCCGAACCGTTCGACATCGAAGACCCCTACAATACGCCATCCGGCCTGGCAGACCCCGCTGGCGCGGTCGCTGCACTTGTCGGCGTCGCGCAGCAGGTGCAGGAGACCTATGGTGCCCTGGATGTGCCTTACGGCGATGTGATGCGCGTGCGCGTCGGCGAATACGACCTGCCGGGGAATGGCGGCGGCGATCCCAACGGCGTCTTCCGCGCAGCCTGGTATGCGCCGGCGGGTGATGGCACCTTCACATCCATTGGCGGGGACTCCTGGTATGTCGTCCTGGAATTCAGCGATCCGATTCGGGCGCAGGTGCTGGTTGCGCAGGGCAATGCGACGCAGCCCGGTTCGCCGCATGTGGGCGATCAAGCCGTTCTCTTCAGCGAGCAGCGCATGCGCGACGCCTGGCTGACGCGAGATGAGATCGAAGCTAACCTGGACATGCGCGAAGAACTGCCTCGCTAGCCTGCCCCGTTCCACCAATTGCAGCGCCCCGCCGTTCTGGTGGGGTGTTTTTGATTCAGAGCAACTCCGCCAGGCTGGCTCGAATCTCGTGCTGCTGTGCCTGGGTTAGGCTCCACAGTTGGCCCGTTGCTTCGGCGATGGCGGCGTCATCAGGTGTTGTGCTGTGGGCTTCGCGGGAAAGCCTCGCCAACTTCTGGTGCAGCGGATTCGCGGCCTGGTAGCGCGGCAGACGCAGCAATTTCAACAAACCCGGCTGGGCGAAGCTCTTCCCGCCAACCTGCCCCTGGCTCAATACCGCGTACTCGAATGGAGCGCTGTTCAGGCAGGCGGCGAGGTAATGCGCCTCGTCTGTGTCCTGCAAGCCAATGAAAGGATGCATGGCTTGATTCGTCATGATCGGCTTCCCGACCTGCTGCGTGAGGACAGCGGCCTGCATACGCCGTGTGCCGAATCCTTTCCAGACGACCTTGACCGGGGCGAAACTATACGTCCCGACATCGAACATGCTATAAAACGGATGGCGAGTCTTGTAGTAGCGGCGGTAGGCGGCGCGTTGGCGCAGTGGTTCCTCGAATTGGGCGAGATAGGCCAGGGTGCGTGGGGCGTGCTGCCGCAGCCAGTCGAGATCATAGCCGCGCCGTCTTTCAGGGTCTTGCACCATCAGGATATGCACGCCGGGTTCCGCTCGCCAGCGGTGGACTTCATTGCCGCGCAGCAGCGGGAACACGAAGGCTTCTTCGACCCAGGCTTCGACCTGCGGTACGGAGCGTTTTGCTCCGGCGGTGATGTTGCGCACGCGCACGAGTGCCCCGTCGCGTTCGAGCACCTCAAGCCAGTAGACCGCATTCGCCCCCCCGGTATAGACTCCGGCGTGGGCTTCGTAGTCCGATTCGCCGGAGAGCCTGCGCACGGCGTCCAGCGCGGCGGGGTGTCCGGTCAGCCACGCAGAATCGGCCTCAGCCAGCGGTGCGGCTGCCCACTGCACGCGGCGCGTCTTCGCCCGGATTTCCGCCAACGGCATTTGCGCATGTAGCCGGGTACGTCTCGTCCGCTTCCAGACGCGATAGGGCAGCGGATAGCGCGTCGCCGTTCCTTTTTCGAGGACGAGCAGCACGGCTTTGGTCGCTGCGCCGTCGAAGGCATCCAGCCTGCTCAGGTCATCGACCTGTTGCACACCCAGCGGCATCCCGTCATCCAGGCGAAAGCGCCGGAATCCCGCACTGGCACCGCCCGCCTTCAGGGCGGATTGGGTGAGGATGAAGCCCAGTTTGCCCCCGTGTTTCAGATAGGCGTCGGCGCTGCGGTAGGTCAGCAGCAGGGCGAGGTCTTTTTTGCCCTTGCCCATGATGGCCTCCATGCCGCTGTGCGGGAATAATCCGTAGCGCTCCCACAGTGTGCGCGTCTGCTGACGGTAATCCGGTGGCAGCGTCTCCCAGTTGACCCAGGGCGGATTGCCGACTACGAAGTCAAATTCGCTAAGAGCAGGTGGATTGAGAACCGAATCGGCACAGTGAATCGGTAGGTGAATGTCATCGTCGGGGTTGCCCAGTGCCAGCACCAGATTGGCGCGTGCGGCGAGGCACGCCAGTGGGTTCACATCGATTCCGGCGAGATGCTTCAGCGGATTCACAACCCCAGCCGCTTGCATCCGGCGCAGCGCCAGCGCCAGAAATGTTCCACTGCCGCACGAAGGGTCAAGCAGGCGACCTTCTCCCGTGAAACGAACGCGATCTAGCGTCAACTCCGCCATCCAGTCCGGGGTGTAATATTCGCCCAGAGCATGACGCAGTTTGGGCGGGAACAATTCCTGGTAGAGCGCTTTGAGCGCGTCCGGCGGCGAGTCCGCATAATCGAAACCCTCGGCGATGGTGAGCAGCGGGGTCGCATCAACGGCGCTCTCCAGATGCCAGGAAAATGCATCCAGCCCGGTGAATTCGTGGATACCGTGCTGGCGGAAGTGCGCGTCTGTTTCCACTGCCTCCAACGACTCAGGTCTTCCGAGCCGCTGCGCCGCCAGCATTTTGACGCACAGGGCATAATAGGTCTGCAGCGCGAAGAGCAGCGCGGCAGGATTGGCGGCGGAAAACCCCAGTTTCACCAGGTGCCTGGCTGTTGGGATCACCGCCGTCTCTCGCCAGCGCTGGAAGTGCGGCGGATTCTGTTCCAACGCCGTGACCAGCATGGGAATCATCTGCCGGGCCAGCGCCGAGCGGATGCCGAAGGTCTGGCGGATGCTGTCGGAAGTCAGAGGGCGCATGTGGGAGCCGCTGTTTTCGCTATCGTGCATCATGGGTGGGCGATTGGGTAGCGCGGCGAATCGCGTCCCTACGCGCTGCCAGCATATCGCTGTACACTGAAAATGTACACATGCCAACGCCAACCCCGGAGAACGACATGCGCTATTTGCTGCTCGCCCTGCTGCTGCTGACGATGATGCCCCTGGCTACCCAGGAAGCCACCCCGGAATCCACTTCGTCCACAGAACCCGATGTAGAGTTGCAGCCCTTCACCCTGGCAGAACCGCGCATCAGCGGCTTGCGCCCCGCCGACTGGAGCGAATTACAGCCAGGGGCGTACATCCGCGAAGACGAACAGAACCTGACTTACGTGCTGCATCTCAGCGAACCAGATGCCAGCCGCGAGGAACTGCTGCCGCCGCTGCTGGATTCCATCGAGCAGGAAGCGCTGCCAGAAGCGTATGAGGCATTCGGCGGGGAGGCGTTCGATTGGGAAGTATACCGGATGACGTACACGCCGGAGGGGCTGGATACGCCGCTTGTGGTGTTGCTGGCGCTTGCCGAGACAGAGACGGCGCTGCACATGATTCTGCTGCAAAGCACATCGGATGAAATCGAGGGCCTGCGCGAGTCGGTATTCCTTCCCGCGCTGCAAAGCTACGGCCTGCCGCTGCCCGAACTATACACGCGCCTGGGACTGGCACCGCTACAAGCTGTGACCATCGCTGAATTTGACGTGCAGAGCGCCGTTCCTGCTGAGTGGCAGGAAGTCAATCCGGGTTCGTTCGTGCGGGCGCGTTTCCAGGGGGATATTACAACGCTCATCATCCAGACATCGCCCGATTTGGACGCCGGAGCTTTTGGCAATCTGCTGCTGGAACGGCTCGGCCTCGGTGTCGCATTGCCGGAAGCCGGTGAAACGCTGGAAGCAGAGTCCCTGACCTGGACACTCTACGAAATCGACGTTGCATCGCAAGGGCAGCCGCTGATATTCCAGGTCGCCCTGGCGGAAGATGACGCCTACACCTATCTCGTTGTGCTGCTGAGCACGCAAGAGGAGGCCGCCGAATTGCGCGAAACCGTCTTGCTCCCGCTGCTGCAGGCCACGAATCGCGCGGAAGGGGTGCCGGATTCGTGACGAACGTCAACATGGCTGCGCCGTTCATGGCCTATACTGAGGGAAATATCGGGCTGATGGCTCTCTCGTAGCTGGGCGCGAGAGCATCATCCGGCCCTCAGGATACGCGATCACGACGGAAAGTTGAACGAGATGACCATAGAATTTGGCCTGCTGCTACCGACTGGCCCTCGGTCTGACCATCCCGCGCGATTTGTGGAGCCGTTGCGCAAGAACGCGGCGGCACTCTCCGAGCAATTTCACAGCCTGTGGATAAGCGATCACTTCTTCTGGGGGACTGCGCCCACCCACGAAGCCTGGACGACTATCAGCTATCTGGCGGCAGCGCTGCCGAGGTTGCACTTCGGGACGCTCGTGCTGGGGCAGGGCTACCGCAATCCGGCGTTGCTGGCGAAGATGGCGGCGACATTACAATGGCTCAGCAGTGGGCGGTTGATCCTTGGCCTGGGAGCGGGATGGAAAGAAGACGAATACCACGCTTACGGCTACGAATTCCCGCCTGCCAGTGTGCGTATCGTCCAGCTAGAAGAAGCTCTGATTATCATCAAACGGCTGTGGTACGACGAGAACCCCGTCAGCTATTATGGCAGGTATTACCGCATCCGCGATGCCTACTGCTTACCGCAGCCTGATCCGATCCCGCCGTTGATGGTTGGTGGCGGCGGACGCAAGACGCTGCGCGTGACGGCGCAACATGCGAACTGGTGGAATTTCTCCGGCAAGACCCCGCAACTATACCGTGAGAAACTCAATCACCTGTACGAAGCCTGCGATTATATCGGTCGTCATCCGGAGGAAATCCGCCTGACGTGGCTGGGTAAGCTCGTCGTGGGTGAGACCGCCGCCGACTTGAACGCGGCAGATCCACACAAGGACGCCCCGCTGCGGGGAACCCCGGCGCAAATCGTGGAGCAAATCGCACCCTTCGTGGAACTGGGTGTGGACTATTTCATCTTCGAACTGCCCGACCTGGAAGACGATGATGCATTGTCCACCGTCATGGAGGAAGTGCTGCCGCAGATTCGCGCACTGAAAACGAAAAAGGCAGCCCCATAAGGCTGCCTAACAGGTGCGGAGAGACAGGGATTCGAACCCTGGTGGGCGGTTAACCCTCTCGCGTTCCAGGCGAGCGCAATAGTCCACTCTGCCATCTCTCCTCGGTTGCCCGAATTATAACATGGAACCCGCAAGTCGCCAGAGCGAAATCCGCGTGGTATGTGCCCTCGTTCGCCTCTTATCTTGCACCATGCTATGATGAGAAGCAGATTCGCGAATACACTGACGAGATGTGCTGATGGGGAAATCCAAGTGGAACGTAACGGAAGAGTTGAAGACCGCCCACATGACGCAGGTCTTCTCCGGTGGAGCCTGCAACATCCTCGATGAACACGGTAACCTGCTGCGCAACCGCGAACGAGACGCCATCAACGATTGGCTCTCGCAGAAAGACATCTTCTTCTACGATCCGCAAATCCACCCGGAGACTCATGGGGTGGAATACAACTACGAAGAACACTCCCGCCTGGAAGTCGCCGCCAGAGAAGCGGCGCAGGTCAACCTCTATGAAGTGTCGCCGCGCACCTTCGGCGGCGTCACCAGCCTGGAAATTGCGCTCGATCATCTACGCTGGCACGAGCCGATGGTGATCTACTATTCCGACGGAGATGCCGAAAACGATCGCGTGCCCGACCACGACGAGCGCGGCTTTCCGGTTTTTGTGCCCTATGGGCTGGGCAAGGATGAAGCGGCCAACCTCGCCCACCTGCGCGAGATGCGCAAGAACGCCAACCACATGCGCCGCTACCTGCTTCGTTTTTCGCTGACGGTGCCGGAACTGGTGATTGTCTTCGGCGGGCGGCACCGCAAGAAGGATATCCAGATTACGCCGGATCAGATGCACGCGGCGGACATCTTCGAAGCCGTCGTGCGCGCGGCTTCTGGCGAAAAAGTCGTCGTTTACTTCCCCAAGCGGCAGACTCCCATTGATAATTGGGGCAACCCCTTATTTCAGGCAGAGGACAAGCCCAGGGGGATTCAGCAAGAGTTGCTGCTCGATCAATATGTGCGGGAGGGCAATTTGCTGCGCGAACGGATGGCAACATTGATCGAAATGAAGGTCTTCCTGCGGGTCGCCTACACGCAGCGTTCGGCGATTCTGGCAATGGAGGAATTGCTGCGCATGCGGGGGATGCTATGAGTGGGCCTTCGCTCTCGCGCCGCCAGATGCTCGGCCTGGGAGCAGCCGCCAGCGCGATTGTTGGTGTGGTGGCATGTGGCGGCATGACTACATTGGGTTTACTCTGGTTGCGCAGCCAACGCCGCAGCGCCCCCCAGATTGGAGGACAGCCCGTGCCCATCGAGACAGCGCAGACCCCAACCCCGGAAGCACCGGCTATGGTCAGGCGGGAAGCATGGGGCGCACTGGAGCCAAACCACGACGCACGGGCAGAACGCGGCTTCTACAGCGATGCCAACCCCAATGGCTGGCGCGTCTATGAGGGGGAGCTGGCAGAGATTTACCGGACGGTGGTCATTCATCATACCGCTTTCTACGAAGGGACGGATTTGCGCACGCTGGCGGAAGCGCAGCGCCTGCACCGGGAAGACCGGGGCTGGGCAGATGTGGCCTACCACTACTTCGTGGGGCGCTCTGGCTTGCTCTATGAAGGGCGGGCGCTGAATGTACGTGGCTCACACGTCGGTGGGTACAATACGGGCAGCCTGGGTGTGTGCTTATTGGGCAATTTCGTCGAGCAAGAACCCACCGACGCGCAGATCCTCAGCACACAGCGGCTGCTGCGCTGGGCGACGGAGCGGCTTGCGCTGACCCACATTGCGGCGCATCAGGCCTTCAACCCGGGCACTGAATGCCCCGGCACAACCCTGCTGCCGTATATCCCGCAGTTCGCTGCGGTGGCGAACCTGCAAATCGGCACGGATGGTTATGTACCGCCGAACGATGGGGCATCCGCCTGCGCCTGCGGTGTGGATCATTTCTAGGCACAGCACCCGCACAAATACCCCGGCATCCACTGATTGACCGACATCTACAGGACGACAGGAGGCAAACGCACAATGGCTGCAATCGACCCGCAAGCAATTGACGCCGAACGCCAGCGGCTCTACGAGTCCGCTAGCTTACGCGATGACCTGGACGATTCGGAAGCGACGACGCTGCTGCGCTGGGGCGAGGCGCAGGTGCAGCGACTCGCCGCTGAATATCCGGAAGAATTCGAGCAGAAAGCGCGTTTCCTGCGCCAGCTCATCAAGAACATCAACCGTTTTGCGGGCCAGCGCCAGTTCAACGATGAAGCAGGCCAGCGCAAATATATGGAGAAAGTCAGCAAGTACATGGCGCAGCTTGGCTTCGGCGACATGACTGGCGATGACTTGCTGGCACAGCTTCCGCAGGAGAAGGAAGACCACGCCCGCAACCTGAGCACCATCTTGCAGGCACTCGGCGGGGAGCCAGCCCCCTCGGACTCGCCGGACAATGCGCCCTCAGCGCCACGCCAACAAACCCAGGATCAGGCATACGACATCATGAGCCAGGCCGCTCGCCCGTTGGAAAAACCAAACTGGCGTAGTATAAATCAACCGGACAATCACGCGGACTCAGAAAGTATTCCCCATGACGAACAAGAAGAATGAATCCAATTCCCTGGTTGGCACGCTGATCGCGATTGCCTTGATCGTCGTCGGTGCCCTGGTCTACGCCGTGACCGGGGTTGACCTGCTGGGGGTAGTTGCGCCAGAAAGCACGCCACCACCAGCACCCACTGTGGTGACGACCAGCGTTCCGACGGGGAACTATGAATTTGTCTCGGTCGGGAACGGGGTTGGTGCACGCCATGATTTCTGGGAAGTCTATTTCACAGCACCGCTCCCGACCAATGACCGCTCCCAATGGGTCAACGGCATTGACGTACCCCTGGCGAACGCCATCGACGCCACGCAGCGCACGCTGGATATCGCCGCGTTTGAATTGAACAACGAGACGATCACTGAGGCGATCTTGCGGGCGCACGAGCGAGGCGTACAGGTGCGCATCGTCACGGACGACGAACACGGCCTGGAAGATGATGACAGCACGCTGATCGATCTGGAACTGGAAGGCATCCCGATTGTGGATGACAGCCGCACGGCGTTGATGCACAACAAATTCATGATTATGGATGGCATCACGGTCTGGACGGGATCGACCAACTTCACGCAGAACGGCATCTTCCGCAATAACAACAATCTGATTGCCCTGCGGTCGCGCCGTGCCGTGATTGCCTACCAGGCCGAGTTTGATGAGATGTTCGGGCGCGGGGAATTTGGCCCCACCTCGTCCGAGGGCAATAGCGCCAGCTTCACCCAGGATGGCGTGCCGATTGAGATATATTTCGCCGCTGAAGATGATGTCGTGGGCGAAATCCTGGCGGAGATCAACGGGGCTTCGCGCATCATCCGCTTTATGACGTTTTCCTTCACCCGCGACGACATCGGCCAGGCGCTGCTGGCACAGGCCGCCAATGGGGTTCAAGTCGTGGGGGTCTTCGAGACGACGGGCAGCGAGACCCAGTACAGCGAGATGCCGCGGTTGTTGTGTGCCGGGCTGGATGTGCGCCAGGATGGCAATCGCGGTGTGCTGCACCACAAAGTGTTCATCATCGACGACAGCACCGTGCTGACGGGATCGTTCAACTTCAGCAACAACGCCACCCAATCCAACGACGAGAATCTGGTCATCATCCGCAATGCGGATATTGCGGACTTGTACATCCAGGAATTTGAGCGCGTGCGCAGCATTGCCACCGTCGCCGACGACATCACCTGCAATTGAGGCCAGCGACGGTAGAAGAGGGGCAATTTGACAGAAATGGACAGATTTGCCCCTTGAGCCTCACGCGGCGTGAGACCGTAGGCTGTGTCTGTGTACGAACACATACGAACACAGAGGAGGCAAACGCTCGTGAAAACGACCTGGATTCCCACAAATGACTACTATCGGCGGATTCTCGCCACTGAAGACTCGGCGCTGCGCCAACAGATGTTCGTCGCTCTCTTCGTGCGCCCCTGGAAGAACATGCTGGATAATTTCGCGCAGATGAGCGGTGCAGACGAGGAGGATCCGCTTGCCGGGGCGAAAGCGTGGCGCTGGTTGCTGCCGGATGCGCTTCTGGCGAATTCGGACGCGCTCGAAGCACTGGAAGCGGCGAATGCCTGGGAAATCGGCGCGGAGGCACTGGCACGCGCTGCGGCGCAATTCGAGCCATACGAGGCGCAAATTGGCATCGATCACGTCGAAGGCTGGCTCGTGCTCGGTGACCCGGCGCACAGCGTCGGACGCGGTTATGCGGGTGGCGTCGATTGGACAGCGCCGCGTTTCATCGCGCAGTTCTTCCAGGCCGATGATTACACCATCCCTCGTGTCGCTGGCGCGACAGTTCATGAATTGCACCATCTCGTGCGGCTGGCCCTGTTCCCCTGGGATCTGACAGGGACGACGGTTGCGGACTACATCGTGCATGAAGGCATGGCGGAGTCGTTCGCGGCGGCGCTCTTTGGTGAGGGGCTGGTGGGCTACTACGTCACAGACATCGCGGACGATGATCTGGCGACAGCGCGGCAGTTGGTCGGCGATGGCTTGCAGCAGACTGGCTTCACCCAGATCCGCAATTACATCTTCGGCGACTCACTCGTCCAGGGGGAACTGGGCATGCCCGATTTTGGTGGCTATGCGGTTGGCTATCATGTGGTGCAGGCGTATTTGCAGCGCACTGGTAGCAGCGTCGTCGAGGCGACCTTCGTCAGTGCGCAGGAGATTGTGCGCGAGTCGGGGTATTTCGTCTGAAGCGGGCAACGTTCATGGGCGCAGCGGCATCGCGCCCATTGTTTCGTCGACTTGCGACCGCAGCGGAGAATTACTTGCTGGGATGTAGGAACGTCCGCAGCGCCTGAATCGTATCTTCGACTCGTTCCGGATTCAGCGAATAGCACTTGGCGACATCGCGGCGGCGTTCGGAAACGTAGCCAGAGGCTGTCAGTTGCCGCAGATGGCGGCTGGCGCTCGATTGGCTCAGTTCCAGGCGGGTAATGAATTCCTGGGCGCACATCTCTTCGTTTTCGGTGAGCAATTCCAGGATGCGCAGCCGCGTCTCATCTGCCAGGGCATTCAGGCGAACGAGTAGTTCGCTTCGGCTGAGCGCCAAAGACTGTACTTTGGCATTCTTGGGCTGGCGCACACCGAAGAAGATGATCATCGTGTCGCCATCATCGCGCACCATCCAGGCCAGGTAGGGGCCGAGGTGGGCGCTGGGGATGAAGGTCAGCGTTTTGACCTGCTTCAGCTTCTCGTTGAGATGATTCGCGCTGCGCATGTTGCGTTCTGTGATGGCTTCAATGGCATCGTGCGCCGTCATCCCGGAATAATCCATGCTGGAGAAGGCTTTGTAAGCGTCTTGAAGCGTGGGGTAGATGCGCCGCCATTCCGGCTTCAGGTGTTCATCCCACATGAAGCGCAAATGTTCCACGCAGAGCGACTGCAATTCCGTTGGATTCACCAGGTAGTGATAACGGGCTGTCCAGGCTTCCGTATCGAATTCTTCGCCTTTGTTCTCCAGCTTCTCGCGCAGCAGGCTGTACACAATCTGCACCATGTTCTCTTCGCTGGCGAGCAGCGCTTCATCACCGGGATAGTCGTCGTAGTCGTGCAGCCACATCAGCGCATATTCGACCAGCTTCTGCGGGTCTTCTGCTTCAATCGCCGCGATCAAGTCCGGGAAGGTTTCCGGAGCCTGATGCATCGCCACATGATCGGCGACATCCAGCACAAAATGATTGTGGATCAAATCATCGTGATCCAGTTCATCCGCCGTTTGCATGACCCATTCGCTGAGGCCGGAATGCGCCTCCACAATGCTGACGAGGCGCAGGCTGTGCAGCAAAATCAGCGGTTCATCAATCACAAACTGTACATCCACAGTCGAGGGGGCGAGAATAAAATCCCAATCTGCCACTCGGTTATCTCCTCCGATACCGGTACAACAAGCTTTTCGCAATACCCGCTTAAGTGGGTAATTGCGAACAATGTAGCACGCGCAGGGTACCCTGTCAAGCAAATAGCGTATAAGACTCCGCGTGGGGTGTGTGCTGAAATGGGGCAGGTTCGTCTCTGCGGATCGGCCCATGTCGTGGTGTCAGACGGGTTGTGTGCAGGGGCGAAGCACCGGGTCGCCAGCCGTCCGCGCACCCGGCTCCGCCCCTATACCTGGCTCTGGTCGGGGTGTGCTCAACTGTGGTCAACGATGACGGCAGTACCTGCGGCGGTCACCATCAACATGCTGCCGTTGGCGTCGATGGTCTCGTAGTCCAGGTCAACGCCGATGATGGCGTTCGCGCCCTGTTCCTGCGCATAGGCCATCATCTCCTGAAGGGCGATTTCTTTGGCGCGGCGCAGTTCGCGCTCGTAGGCTTCGGAGCGTCCACCGACGATGTCGCGCACGCCTGCGAAGAGGTCTTTGAACACATTCGCGCCCATGATGGCTTCGCCACTGACGATGCCGATGTATTTCTTGATCTTGCGTCCTTCGAGGTGATTGGTGGTCGTGACCAGCATGAGGGTCTCCTTTGTGGGATATGGTTGGTTACACTGTTCTATAGTACGCGAAATTTGCGGACAAAGTAGCGGCAGAGTCGGGTATGCTGTCCTGGCTTCGCAATTATAGTAGCTATAATAACCTCATAATCGTGGGCATCCTGCGCGAGTGAAGCCGGAGGTGCTTGCCAGTTGGGTCATTTCTAGACAGGTTGCCAATCGCCCTACCCAGACCGCCTTGAAACGACTATCGTAGGGGCGGCAGCCAGCGAGGATAAAGCAAACGTGGAACTATCGCTGTTTCTGATCGGCGCAATCGCCACCGTACTCTTCATCATCAACAACCTGGCACGCACGGCGCTGCGGCAGCGCACGCTCAAACTGAGCGAAATCGCGCTGGCGTTCTTCGTGGTGCTGCTTCCGGCGGCGGCGCTGGTCGTGAACAACCTGGATGAGGCGGATTTCGATGTGCTGGAGCAAATCACGTTCTTGATCGTGATTCCGCTGGTCATCCTGCATATTGGCCTGACCATCGTCGAATTGTTTCGCCCCCAGCGCCTGAAGCAATCGCGCGGCCTGCTGGGGTTGGGCACGGCGCTTCTGCTGATCATCGCAAGTGCCTCTTACAATCTGATTTCCCTCAACGCGCAGTTGGGCACGGTGGATCAGAACGTGCGCCCGACTCCGGTTAATTCACTCAGCCAGCGGGATCCCTGCGCGGTAGCCTTCGAACAGCTTTTCATCGGCATTTTCCAGCAAATCGCAGATGCCACCGGGTTGACCGTCGAGGGTCTGTTGACGGCGGCAGAAGAAGACCCCTCGATTAGCATTGCGCTGCTGGTCGAAGACAATGGCGGCGACCCGCAGCAATTGATTGATGAGGTCATCAGCAACACCCAGACGGTCATCCGCGAAGACTTGCTGGCACGCGGCTGCCTGACGCAGGTTCAAGCGACGGGTGCGATTGCGCTCTTACGTGGGCAGATTCCGGGATTCATCACGGACGATTTCTCGACACTGTTGCAAACCTTCGAGCAATTCGCGGAAGATGAGGGCGAAGTCGTTTCGCCAGAAGACCAGGTTGCGACCCGTGAAGCCCTGGTCGCCTTCCTGGAGCAAGAACCAACAGAGCTGCCGACCATCACGCCGACGCTAACGCCATCACGGACTCCGACGGTTACCCCCACGCGCACGCCCCGCGCCACGCTCTCGCCGACGCCGACGGTGCCGCGTTTCGTCACCGCCACGCCGACTCTGACGCCGACCCTGCCCACGCCCTGCATCGCCTCGGCGGATTTCAACGTGAATATGCGCGATTTCCCCGACCTGGAAGAAGGCGAAATCATCCTGACGATTCCCTTCGAAGCGACGATTACGATCTACGGCCCCAATGACGATCAGTCCTGGTGGTTTGGCCTCTACGAAGGGGAGACGGGCTGGATCAGTACGGAGTTCATCTCGCTGACTCAGGCCTGTTTCGATCTGCCGCCGCGTGAGCCGTAATCGCGCCAGCAGAAACAGCGGCGATGTGGAATGCGCCGCTGTAGAATCATCGTATTCGTTTTGTGTCCATCAGGAATTCAGCGCTTGAAAGCTAGACCCCTGCCGGGTTGCGCCCGGAGGAAAGCTGCTGCACTGCCTTGAGCAGGATGGAACGACCGACGGGTTTGGGCAGGCGCACCTTGCAATTCAGGCCGGCGCAACACTCATCCAGTTCCTCAGAATCCCAGTCACGGGCGATGGCGATCAGCGGTGTATTGACGAGATCCGGAGTACCGTTGTAGAGCGCCTGGAGATCGCCTTGCGACAAATCCCCATCCTGAACATCAACGAGGATGACATCCGGGTGTTCCTGTACAGCGATCTGTAACCCGCGCCGTGTGCTGGTTTCCACCAGGACGACATAGCCCATGTGGCTCAGGTTGCGTTCCATCACGCGCAAATTGCCACGATCCGGGTCGATGCAAAGGACGGTTCCCGCATGTTTATGCGAATCGTCAACGTACATGGTTTGGTTCCCCAGATAATCTGCCGCCCCACACTCTACCGTAGATTGTTACAAAATGAAAGCAGGGTGGCTCAAGATTGCCTGTAGAGTCGCTTAAGGGAGGGGAGAAGGCTTAAGTTGATAACGAAGTCACACGAGTCGTAACAATTCAATTGGCTGAAGTTTGGTTCTTGTTATCTTGCTCGTTCCATGATGAAGGCACAACGGCTCAACAGCCGAAGGGAACCGTGATATTGGGCAGGCTGCCAATTTCGTGCAGGTCGTAGCGCAGCAGCACTGTGCCGCTGACGGGCAGCGTGCTGCCGAAGATGCTCACATTCTCCACTTCCATCGTCACGTAGAAGCGAATGACGGCATTGTGTTCTGGGGCGACCCATAATTCCCGGCGCAGTTCCAGGATCACGCTGTCTTCGCGGAAGCCCACATTGGGCAAGAGCAGGTTTTCTTCGGTGAAGTCATAGCGCCAGACCCGTTCACCGTTGATCGTCGCAATCTCCGCCGCCGAGCTGGCTCGCTGCACGCCACCCAGCAAATCGCCCGCGCTCAAATCGGCCAGCAGTTCGGCATCTTCCGCTGCGTTGAGGATGCAGTTTCCATCACGCACCAGGAAGACATCCGGCCCCAGCCGTACCCCTTCGGATCGTACAGCGTCCCCCGGTGCTTCCAGGTCATTGTCAATCTCGGCGATGACTCGCCGAGCGGAGCCAATCTGGTTATAGGTGACGGTGGCGCGGGTTTGCACGGCAGCCTCGCGCGTGGTGCGGGCGAAGACCCCGTTGAAAGCGAAGATCATCTCGGCACGCCAGCCGCTCAGGTTTCCCAGGTTGGCATCAATGCGGGGGAAGGAGACCGTCGCGAAACCCTCCGGTGGGGCGTTCTCCGTCAGCACCAGGCTGGTAGCGACAGCGGCAGGGTCGGCGCGGGTGGGCAGGGGTTGTGGTTCTGCGTCTTGCCCACAGGCCGAAGCCAGCAGCAACGAGAACAACGTAGCAATGAGCCTTTTCATCAATACGACACCCTACGAATCGACCCGCACGCTCTCCCACTGGTTCGAAAATTCGCAGAGCCAGTTGAAGGCGGTGTAGCGCTCGTAGGCGATGGCGCTGGCGAGCATGTACTGATCTTCGTCGAGGGCGTGGTAGGGGCGTGCGAAAGCCGGGAAGTCCCCGTCGAGCATGGTGGGGATGTGGCCGTTGGTATAGGCCATCTCCGCCGTTGATTGAATGATCTGGCGGAAGGTGACTCCGGCGGGGGGACGTACGCCCATGCGCTCCAGTTCGGTCGCGCGGCTGCGCCAGTTCCATAACTCCGCTTGATCGCGGCGGGTGCGCAGTTCGTCCTCGGGGCGCAATTGAGCCGTCCACACCAGGTCAATGATCGGCGTCAGGAGTTCCAGCGGTTCCAGCACATCTTCAGGATCAAACTGTTGGTCGTAGGCGGGCATAGTCTCCGTATGACCCAGCGCCCAGAGCATCACGCCCAGGGCTTCCGTGCGCCATTCGACGGTGAGCAGGGTGCGCTCCGTCCAGGTGCCCAGTGGTTTCGTCAGCAAGGAGCGTTCGCTTTGCGAGAGGTGCGCGAAGATCGATTCGGCACGCAGCCAGTCCAGCAGTTGCTGCTGGTAATCTTCCTGCTCTGCGATCAGGTATTCCAGGGCGGAGAAGGGGAACAGTTCATGCAGATGCTGAATCGTGCGTTCTAATTCGCCCCGCTTCAGCAGCGCTCCCAAACACAGCACGCGGTACACGACGGCACGTTCATCCTGAATCCGCATTTGATCCATAGAGTTCCCTCAGATCACTCGCTCCGTTCTGCGGCGCTGCGAAGGAGCCTTCCCCAAAAGATGTGCATCAACTCTGCCACGCCTCGCACCTTTTTTGAAGACCGCAGACGCCAGAGAGAACAGATTTCATCAAGTTGCATGAGGAACGTCGTGCAGAATGTCTCGCTATCTTGACATGGTTACCGGGCTTCGAGTACGCTTCTATGCTCAAATCGTTCGCAGAGTCGTCGAGGCAGCGTTGCCCTCATGGGACGGTATCGCAAGATCAAGCGTGATTATTCGCAGTCCTTCTTCAGCCGTCGCAAGAATTACGCCCGTCTGTACTTCGTTGTCTTCATGCTGCTGCTGATTCTGGGAATCCCGCTCTTCGCCTACTGGCAGTATGACACCCTGCAACTGACGGCGATGGATGCCTTCGGCATCGCGCCTACGCCGACACCGTATGCGGCAGAACGCGCCAGCGCAGGGCAGGACGCCTATGTGCAGGGCAATATTGACACTGCCGCCCAGCAGTTCGAACAGGCTGTCACGCAGCAGCCCCAGAACCCGGATTACCTGTACGAATACGGCGTTCTCTTGATCGAACTGGATCGCAACGAAGAAGCCTACGAAATCGGCATGCAGATGACCGAAATGGCACCTGATGACCCGCGCGGCTATGCGCTGGCGGCCAATTCCGTCGCCTACGACCGCCCGACCGAGTCGATCCAGCTTGCGCTGGTGGGCATCGAACTGGGTCAACAATTCGCGCCGCTGCACAGCGCACTGGCGATCGCGTACACCCAGCTTTCGCGCTACCAGGAAGCCCTGCGCCAGGGCGATCTCGCCGTGCGTCTCGCACCGATGGATGCGAATGCCCGCCGCGCCTACGCCTTCCCGCTGATTTTCACCGGAGACTACGCCGAAGCGATTCGCCAGTTGGAGCAGGCTATCGCCATCAATCCGAACCTGACCGGAGCTTACTTCGAACTGGCGAGCCTCTACCGCAACCGCGCCATCAATCGCCCGGAACAGGCCGTCGCCATCTATAACGCGGTGCTGGAACTGGAGCCGAATAACGAACGCGCATATTTGCGCCTCTGCGAGACCTACGCCGCCGTTGGCCTCTTCCAGGATGCTGAGCCGTATTGCGACTCCGCCCTCGAAATCGCCCCGGATTATTCGTCGGCCTGGCGGATGCGCGGGCAGCTTCGGTACAGCCGCCGCAACTACGAAGGCTCGATTGAAGCCTTTCAGGAATGCATTGCCCTCAGCAGCGATGACCCGGGGGATTTCGACGAGGTAGAGATCGAATGCCTGTATATTCGCGGTTTGGCGCATTACTTCCTCGCCGAATGTGACCTGGCCTGGGAATGGCTGAATGTCGCCTTGAATCACCCGGCAGCGACGGGCAGCGTGCTCGATTCGATCACGACGGGGATGTTCAACGTCACCGAGCGCTGTCCGGGGTATCGCGGACGATCCTTGCCGACGCCCATTCCACCGACGCCCATTCCGCCCACGCCCATCGGCGGTTACTGAGCCGATCCGCCCAACCAGGCGCTTTGCATTGCATTCCGATGCGGGCTGGCTACAATGGCGGCTGATGAGTTGTTGGAGGTAGTTTGATGATTTCGCCGGAGAAGCTCAAGGTCGGCGTGCGGGCAGACCGCCGCGAGTGGCTCAAGACGTTCATCCTGCTGGCGATGGGCGTGTACTTCATCGTATTGATCGTCACTGGAAACTTGACCAATTACATCAACCTGCGCTTCGCCTGGTTGTCCCATGTGGCGGCGGGGATTCTGCTGCTGCTGGGGGCGTGGAGCGTGTGGCGGCTCATTCGCAATCAACCGCTGTTCGTCGCCGCAGGGGATAACACCCACATCCCGCTCTCCTGGGGGGCGATTGGCGTGCTGGCGATTCCGCTGTTGCTGGCGACCTTCGTGCCATCGCAGCCGCTGGGTGTGGAAGCCATTTCGGGCGGAATCAGCGTTGAACCCATTGGCGGTGCCAGTGCCGAAGCGGGCTACATCGTGCCGCCGGAAGAGCGCAACGTGCTGCAATGGCTGCGCGAATTCAACAATGCGGACAACCCGGCGGAGATGAACGGGCAGCCCGTCGACATCATCGCCTTCGTGTACCGCGAGCCGGATATGCAGGAAACGCAGTTCATGGCGGCGCGCTTCACCATGAGCTGCTGCGTGGCGGACGCCTTCGCCATTGGTATGCCCGTCGAATACGCGAATGCGGCGGACTTCGAAACGGGTGCCTGGGTACGCATCCAGGGCACGCTGCAAGCCGGGTCATTCCAGGGTGAACAGCTTCCGATCATCGTGCCGGAAAGTGTCGAACCCGTTGAAGAGCCGCGGAACCCCTATCTCTACGGCTGATTCTACTCGGTCGAATTACGACTCAACCTGATCGTCGAAGGAGCCGTGCCGCCCTGCACCCCCTGCGAAGCGTGCGGCTCCGTCCAGGCCATCTTCGCGCAGGGATTCCATGCCCAGGGCAAATTCGCGGCGCATGGCCTCAGTGAAGCCGTGTTCGTAGCTTTCGTAGGTCGAGCGTCGGTCATTGCGCATGCAGGTCTGCGGGAATTGCGCCAACTGCGCCGCCAATTCCTCCGCTGCTCGCCGTGCGTGCCCCTGCGGCACAACACGATTCGCCAGCCCTATGCGCAGCGCTTCTTCAGCATCCACCGGACGCCCGGTGAGGATCAGATCGAGCGCGTGGCTGAGGCCGATCAGCCGGGGCAGTCGCACCGTACCGCCGTCAACCAGCGGCACACCCCAACGACGACAGAAAATGCCGAAGATCGCGTCTTCTTCCATCACACGCAGGTCGCACCACAGCGCCAATTCCATGCCGCCAGCCACCGCATAGCCGCTGACCGCCGCGATCACGGGCTTGCTCAGCAGCATCCGGCTGACTCCCATCGGTGCATCGCCCTCGGCTTGCATGCGATTACGCCGCGACTCATCCGCCATCGCCTTCAGGTCAGCGCCCGCACAAAAATGCCCGTGCGCCCCATGAAAGACCGCCACCCGCGCCGCGTCATCGGCTTCGAAGGCGCGAAAGGCCGCTGCCAGCGCTTCGGCAGTCGGGCGATCAACCGCATTCCGTACCTCCGGGCGATCCAGAATAATCGTCATGACAAAACCGTTTTTCTCCGTTCGGACGCTGCTCATGCGCTGCACTCCCCACAATTCGTAAGAAAGTCTCATTATACTCGCCCCGACGCAGCACCCCTACCGATTCAGCTAGTCGCGTCATCTGGAAGGGGAGAGTATGCTCGTAGAGCAGCAAGCATATGAGGGAGAACATGGCAGAACAACCGAAGAAGAAGAGAACCGTGAGGTTCGATGCAACCGGGCGCTGGGTGCTGGTCGCCACCGTCAGCGCGTCGAGCATGGCATTCATTATGCAGTCTGCGCTGAATGTTGCGCTGCCGCCGATTCAAGATGACTTAGATGCAACGGGTGCTGACCTGGTGTGGATCGTCAACGCCTTCCAACTCCTGCTCTCCGCGCTGATTCTCCTGGGCGGTGCGCTGGGTGACCTCTATGGGCGTAAGCGCATCTACATGCTCGGCATTCTGGTTTTCACGGGTTCCTGCGTTGTGGCAGGGCTGGCACAAACCACCGAGCTTCTGATCGCGGCGCGTGCAATTCAGGGGATCGGCGGAGCGTTGATGGTTCCCGGCAGTCTGGCGATCATTTCCTCTTGTTTCGGCGATGAGACGCGCGGCCTGGCAATCGGCACGTGGTCAACCTTCACCACTGGCGCTTCGATCCTCGCGCCGACTCTGGGCGGTCTGCTGGCCGATGCCGGCCTCTGGCGTGCGATCTTCTTCATGTGCGTGCCGCTGGCGGCGCTGTCGCTCTATGCGCTGGTGAATCATGTGCCGGAGAGCCGGGACGAAGATATGCCGCAGATTCTCGATATTCCCGGCGCGATGCTCATCACGCTGGCGTTGGGGGGCATCATCTTCGGTGCGACGGAAATCGGGCGTGCTGGCGCTATTGACTTCGCCGAGACGCCGCTGCCGCTGGTCGCGGTGGGGTTGGGGTTGGTGGCGCTGGTGGCTTTTTATTTCGTCGAACGACGCAGCGATCATCCGCTGGTTCCGCTGCGGCTCTTCATTTCGCGCACCTTCCTGGGGGCGAACCTGATGACGCTCTTCTTGTATGGGGCGTTGGCGGGTGCGCTGCTCTTCCTGCCGCTGAATTTGCAGCAGATCCAGGGCTATTCGGCGACGGTCTCCGGACTGGCATCGCTTCCCGTGACCTTCGGCATCATGCTGATGTCGCCCTTCATGGGGCGGCTGGTGGATCGCATCGGGCCACGACTGCCGATGACGATTGGGCCGCTGATCGTCGGGATTGGTTTTCTGGTGCTGGCGATTCCGGGCGTGACGGAGGGGGCGAGTCAGTATTGGGTCACGTACTTCCCCGGTCTGGTGATCCTGGGCATTGGTATGGGTTTCGTCGTCGCCCCGCTGACGACTGCCGCCCTCGGTTCGGTGCCGCAGCGCAATTCCGGCGTGGCCTCGGGCATCAACAACTTCATGTCACGTGCCTCCGGTGCGCTCACGCAGGCCATCCTGGGGGGGATCGCCCTGATTGCCTTCGCGACGGCCTTGCAGTTCAACGTCAGCGCCCTGGATGTGCCGCCGCAGGCTGAAATGCAGATCATGGAGAATGCCGAGGACTTCGGCAATACCGCTGTGCCGGATGGCCTGGACGAAGAGACAACCGCCCAGATGGCGACTGCCGTTGATTGGGCTTTTGTGGATACCTTCCGCCTGCTGATGGTCATCGCTGCGGCGCTTTGCTTCCTCAGCGCAGCGCTTTCCGCTGCCCTGGTGCAGAAAGAACTGAAACCCCCGCCAGAACTGCTGCAAAAACCCGTTGTGGTCACCTGAGCGGCCAGCGAGCTTTGTCCAGCATTGCTTTCGTTGTGGGGTAGTACAACTGCCTCACAACGATTTTGCGGCCTCATCTGCTCAGGTAAGTTTCATACTCTCTTGACCTTTGCATAACAATCCACAGATATGCTCAACGAGCAATAGAGATTTTTTCTTTCTTTACCCCAATTGCGGTGGCTATGCCGCAACTCTCTTCTGAATAGGAGGATCGCTATGCCAGATCATGAGACCGTCACAATTCGCTTCGTTTTGAATCTGCCGACGGAAGACCTCGCCACCCTGGACGTAGCCTTCGCTGATGCCCGTCAGGCGCGGCGCGCCATCAACGCGGTGCTGGGTGCGAATGGCCCGCTGGTCTCGGTCAAGAACGCGACCAACATCCCGGTCTTGATCCGCAGTGCGGATGTGTCGGCGGCTTTCCCGGTGGATTACGAAAGCCAGGATGACGACGAAGACGAGGATGAAGATGCCGATGACGAGTCGGCATCGGACGAAGAGTGACCTCATAATGGAGGCATATCAGGCGAATTCATCGGGATTCGCCTTGCTCTTCCCCGCCGCCTTTCCCCATAATCGAGCGACGAACTGAATAGGTGCAGTGAAGAGGCATTCCACATGCAGATTGTTCGTTGTATCTCTTGCGATGGCTACGGCTGGTTTGAAGATGACTTCACGGGAGAGGCCGAAGACTGTGACTGGTGCGGCGGCATTGGCTACGTCTACCGTGCAGACGACGGAACGGATCACAAAATCCCCCTTACTGACCTGCGCGACACAGGCGTCTCGCAGCAGCTCGAGCAGCTTGAAGCGCAGCGGATGCGCGAGATGGGGTATCAGGGCGAAGCCCGCAAACCCTGGGAGCAGGCCATCCGTCGTGGGACGCAGGGCGGTATGAACCCCTATGAAACTGATGACGAAGGCTGAGCAGCGCAAGAAAGCTTAAGTTTGCATGAGGGCGAATTGTCCTACAATGTGAAAAACAACGCAAACTGAGAGCACATGCACATGCCAACGGACTTCGGCAATCAAATTCACACCTGGGAGGAACAGCCTTCCAAGCAGGTGATCCAATCTTTCCTGAGCGATGTGCGCGGTTATGTGACCTTCGTCAACCGGGTATCCGAATTGCTGCGCATCACCGATGAAACTGCGGAGATCGCACTCGATGGCGAGACGACAGTCGCGGATTTGATGTACTGGGTCTTGCAACGTGGGGAGAATTTGCAGGTTTCTGCGGATATGCTCTACGAATACGTCAATGGGCTGGCGGAATAGTCAGCCCATCGTCCGGCGCCACTGCTGCGCTGCACGGTAGACCGTCGTCCACTCCACGATGTCGCCCGCTGCCTGAAGGCGTGTTTCCAGCGTCCGCAGATTGGCGATCATGGTTTCCAGGGAATGGGCATAGAGCAAATCCGGCTCCTGGAGCATGGCCTCCGCCGGATGCAGAATCAGCACCCATACAGATAATGCCTCTCCCGGCAGCGTTTCCTGCCAGCGTTCCAGTGCCTGCTCCCACAAATCCGCGTGAATACAGGGATTCATGTAGCGCAGTTTCGGTTGCCTGTCATACGATGCCTGGAAGTACCAGCTATTCATGGGTACTTCCAGAAGCTGCCGCGTTGCTCCTGCCACTTTCACATCATCCGGGGCGGGATAGTAGGGTTGGTTCGGCGTACCTGACCAGTTCCGCGGATGCCCGTTGGCGCTGTCGTCGCGCCCAGGGATTGCCGTAGAATCGACCAAAAAGCCCAATTTTTCCAGCAAATCCAGCGTTTGTGGCGTTTGCCACGCTTCTCCCATGCGAAAGGTCAGCAGCGGCCATTCTGCGCCATGCAGCGCCTTCCAGATGCGCTCTAGCTCTTGCACGGCCTGCGCCGGATCCGTGATGATGGTCGGTTGTTCGTCACCCTGGGGCATCGTGTACAGGTGCGGATGCCAGCCGAATTCATCGCCACGCTGCAGCGCCGCACGCCAGAAATCAGCGTGTTTTTCCAGCAGGTAACGCACGCTGCCATAGGCGTCCTCAAGCTGCCCGTCGGCACGCACGTACCATGTCAGCGGTATCCCCGCCAACGCACCGGGAAAGTGCTGCATCGCGAAGTGCAGGCCATCCCAGCGCAAATCTCGCCGATCCGGGTCATGGGTGTTGAGTCCGTCGGGGTCGGTATCAATCGTCAGGCAGAGCAAGTGTTTCGCCATGAGTCAGGCCATTTCGTAGCGCATCGTGGCAATCGCTTGAGTCGCAATTTGCATCGCGTCTTCGCGCGTCTCGCCCGTCGTCACGCAGTAACCGGGGCGGTCGGCATCGCCTGCAATCGCGCTCACCACTGTTCCCGGTGCCAGATGAAAGCCGAAGTCCAGGACTCCAGGGAGTGCCCTGGCTTCTTCGACCCCGGTGGCAGATTGGAAGACGCCTTGCGGGGGCGAGAAGAAGCGATAGACCGCGCCGCGCCGGGAGGTGGGCGTGATGTCTGTCTCTTCGCCCAGCAGAATCTGCGCCAGGGCACGCGGCATGGAGATTCCGCTGACGGCTTCCACAATCTGCCCGAAGATATGCCCACCGCCCGGTCGTGCCCCCATTTCGATCAGGTAGATGGCATCGCCGACAACCATCACTTCGGCATGAATCGCACAGTCATCGAGGCCCAGTGCCCGCGCTGCCCGGATGATGAGGTCGTCGGTTTGCTGCAAGATGGCCTGCGGGAGCTTCGCCGGGTAGTTGAGCGCCATCGCCACACGAAAGCGCGGATGCGGTTGGTGCTCTTTGTCGGATTTCGCCAGTACGCTGGCACGTCCGCGATGCACCAGCCCTTCGATGGTCATCTCTGTGCCGTCAATGTATTCTTCGACGATGAAGCGCCCCGTGCGCTGGTGCTGCCCCGCAAATTCCATCGACCATTCCAGGTCTGCGGGTGTGTCGGCGCGGCTGATACCCCGGCTGCCCCAGTTGCGTGTGGGCTTCAGGATCAGCGGATAACCGATTTGCAGCGCAGCCTCTGGAATTTGCGCCAGGTCATCCACGATGCGAAAACGCGGCTGTGGCAGGCCCGCGGCGGCCCAGGCTTCGCGCATCATGCCCTTATCCAGCGCCCGCAGCGCCACATCCGGCGAGATGTGATGCAGTCCAAGTCGTTGACTGGCTTCGGCTGCGGCCAGCAACCCGGCCTCGTTCACCGCCAGGATCGCATCCGCGCCGATTTCCTGCGCATAATTCGTGATGCCGTCGGTATCAACTAAATCAATGATGGCGCTGCCGTTGGCGACCTCGAAGGCCGGGGCCGACGGATTGCGGTCGACGGCATAGACGCGATGCCCCAGCGCCTGTATGCCGCGAATGGAGTGTTTCATCAGCTCGCCCGCGCCAAGCTGCAAAATCGTCTTCGTGCTCATGGGAGTTGCTTTTCTGGTGGCTGAGTCCGGGCAATTTTCATCCAGAGGAAAAAGTAGATCAAGCGTTGGCTCGCACGCGAGACCCTCAATCCAGGTCATCCAGCCCCAGAATCGCTACCGTCGTCTCGCCATTTGCGATGCGTCGGTACCAATCTGCTTCGCCCTGCATCCGGCTGCGGGCCTCAGCCAGTACTTCGTCGGCTTTGCCCTGCGGAATGACTACCACGCCGTCCCCATCCCCAACGACAATATCCCCCGGGTTGACGACGACGCCCGCGCAGGCCACTGGAACATTGATATTGCCGCGCCAGCCTTTATGTGGGCCTCCAGGAGCCGTCCCCCGGCAGTAGATGGGCAGGGTTTCCGCGCGGTTCTCGCGGCGGTCGCGAATGCAGCCATCGACGACGACTCCTGCCAGTCCGCGTACCCTGGCGGCTGCTGTCATCACGTGCCCCCAGACGGCGCTGTGCATGCCGCCGCGTGCTGCGATTACCAGCACATCGCCCGGTTGTGCCAGCGCCAGCGCGTGATGTGCCTCCCAATTGCAGCTTTCCATAGCCTGCACCGTGAAGGCCACGCCCAGCAACGTCGCATCGTCGCGTAAAGGGGTGACTCCGGCGTCCATAGCCTGGAAGCGGTTCATGCTGTCCGAGAGGATACTGGTGGGGATTCCGGCAAACTGCTGCACCTGTTCGGGTGTGGGGCGTGGGAAGTCTTGGTTGATCCAACGCGGCATAGGACATCCTGTGATGGTGGCGAACAATGCGCCGCATTATAGCAGAATCATGCCTGCACGCACGGCACGCACCACTGCTTCGGTGCGGCTCTGTGCGTTGAGCTTGGTCATAATGGCGTTGACGTGAAATTTCACGGTGTGGTCGGTGATTCCCAGTTGGTGCGCAATGGCCTTGTTGGTCATGCCCTGGGTCAGCAGTTGCAGCACCTCATTTTCGCGCTCCGTGAGGGCATCCAGCAGGGGATCGGCTTCGCCTTCCGACGCGGCCAGATCGCCCACCAGCATCGGATCAATGACGACCAGCCCGTTGTTGACTGCTTGCAGCGCCAGGGAGAGGGCAGTCGGCTCCGTATCGCTCAGCAGCAGGCTGAAGGCGCTCGCAGCGCTGAGGATCCGCAGCACGGAAGCTGCATCTTCGGCATCTTGCAACAGCGCCACAACGGGCAGCCCGGCGCTCATCACCTGTTGCAAGTCGTCGTAGTCGCTCTGCGCTCGCCAACCGAGGTCAACGAGCAGGACATCGGGTTGATATTCGTATACTGTGTCGAGCGCTTGCACGAAACTGCTTTGCCCGATGACATCGCAGGCTTCGACGGTATCCAGCAGTGCTGCCAACCCGGCTCGTGCGAGCAACCCATCTGCCAGGATCAATACCTGTATGTTCTCGTCCATGATGATCTCTTTGCGCTAGAGGACGTACGTACGATACCATGAAGAGCAAACACCTGCCTATCAGAGGGCAGTAAGAAAATGCGGGGTACAAACCATGGGCGAACAAACGAGTTTACAGATCGGAAGTACAACCATTGATCTCGTGCAGGGAGACATCACAGAGCAGGCGGTGGACGCCATCGTCAATGCTGCCAATACGACGCTCCTCGGTGGTGGCGGGGTCGATGGGGCGATTCACCGTGCGGCGGGGCCGAAATTGCTGCAAGAAACGCGCACCCTGGGTGGTTGCCCGACGGGGGAGGCGCGCATCACTGGTGGTTACGCGCTGCCCGCGAAACATGTGATTCACGCCGTGGGGCCAGTCTACTCGCGAGAGGGGCACCCGGCTCTGCTCCTCGCCAGCGCACACGAATGGAGCCTGCGCCTCGCCCAGGAACACGGTTTGAAGACCATCGCATTTCCGGCAATCAGCACCGGGGTGTACGGCTACCCGCTGGATGAAGCCAGCGCCATCGCGATTGGAACGGTGATTCGCTACATCAAAACGCACCAGCCGGATTTCCAACTGGTGCGCTTTGTACTCTTCTCCGAGGATGCGATGCGTGCCTTCCAGCGTGCGCTGGAACAAGCCGCTTCGCAGGAAGAGTCCTGACTCAGGCCGTGTATTCCAGTGTTTGCAGGGTGGAGAGCACGCGCAGGAAGGCGTTGAACTCATCGTCTTCGAAATTGCTGGCGATGTCTTTGTCAACCTGCTTGGCGGCCTTCAGCACATCGTCTTGCATCTCCTTGCCCTGGTCGGTGAGGAAGATGCATACTGCGCGACGATCTTGTGGGTCGGGACGGCGTTCGACGAGTTTCTTCTCAGAGAGGCGATCCAGATTCGGCGTGAAGGAAGTCGCTGCCCGTCCTACAGACTGCGCCAGGTCGGAGGCGTGCTGCCCGTCTTTCTGGTAGAGCGCCCGCAAAATGTACCATTCAATGACGGTCAGTCCCAGCGGTTGTACTACGCGACGAAACACCTGGTCCGTATTCCGCAGTGCAATATCCAGGTTACACCAGACGGAACCATCAAAGCGTAGTTTCGGCTTGCTCATGTCCACCATCCTTTTGCTCATCGTGTGTGGCCGTAAGCGATAGCATGGGGGATTAACCCCAATACAGCTTACCCCTACCATAATATACGAAATTGAATGTAAGATAGCTTAACTTTTGAGTGTTTCGCTAGTTTCTTCGGAGATTCTTATGTTTTGGGGAAGGCACTGTTGTCGAAAATCCCGCGCCAGAGTGTGCAGCGGGCACAAAAAAACCAGTCCGGAGGGACTGGTTTTTTGTTCTGTGTGTGCCTTCGTGCTCGAAACTCAGCCCTGAAGATCCATCGTCTGCATGGCGGAAAGCACGGTGAGGAAGTCTTTGAATTCTTCTTCGCTGAACTGTTCGCCGATGCGCTTGTCAATTTCCTTTGCGCTCTTGGCGACATCAGACTTCATGTCCTCGCCTTCCTGGGTGAGGTATATGCGAACGGCGCGGCGGTCACGCGGGTCGGCACGGCGCTCGATGAGCTTCTTCTCCGAGAGGCGATCCAGGTTCGGCGTGAAGGAGGTCGCCGCACGTCCAACAGCACGTGCCAGTTCCGAAGCATGCTGCCCGTCCTTTTCGTAGAGGGCACGCAGGATGTACCACTCGATGACAGTCAACCCCAGCGGGTTGGTCACTCTGCGAAAGACCTGGTCAATGTTGCGCAGGGCAATATCCAGGTTGCACCAGATCGAGCCGTCGAAACGGAGTCTTGAGATCTTTTGTTCATCAGCCATGATTTTTCTCTTCCTATTCCACATCTAGTGGATTTGTGTTGAATACTAAACCGAAAATAATTGCACAAAAGCCGGGATGCTGCAATGGTGATGCTGCTAAGGTCTGCGCATAATAACCGTTCTATCTTGTGCTGCATATCCGACTTCAGTACTGCGTTTACCTGTTCTTTGCACGGCGGTATCATCACCATTAATAGAATATTTGTTTGAAAGTAGCACAGTTTTGTCGAAAAGCACAGTCTTTGCAGGAAGTTCTAATGAGATATTCATCTCTCAAATACGCATAAGATTGGAAATGCAAATACGTTTGATAAATATGCAAAAAGATTTGCGCATTTCGTATTGCGGCAATAGCACATCAGGCCGTAGGAATGGCTCTGCGCTTGCGCATCCGCGACTGCTGCAAGATGAAAACCGCCGCCACGATGAAGGCCGCCCCCACCCACTGTGTCAGCAGGATGGACTCGCCGAGCAAGATCATTGCCAGGATCATGGCAAGCACCGGTTCAAACGTGGAAATGATGCTCGCAGTTGGTGCGCCGACGCGCTGAATGCCGATTTGCATGAAGAGAATCGGCAGCGCGGTGCTCACAATACCCAGCCCGATCAGCAACAGCCAGATCGATGCGTCCGGGGGCAGATGCACACCGCCGAAGAAAGGGCTGACGAAGAGCAGTACAACCAGGGTTCCCGTGATGACCCAGGCCGAGGCCAGCGACGGGTTGGAACCGCGCCGGGTCAGTGAACCCACCACCAGGAAGTAGATCGCCACCAGCAGGGCGTTCAGCAGCGCGATGGCAATGCCCAGCGCCATTTCCGGCTGCAATCCGCTGAAATCCGGGATGGTGAGCGTGATGCCGATCAACGTGCAAACCAGGGCCACCCAACCCGCGCGGGAGATATGTTCGCCGCGCAGCCGCGACAGAATCGCCACCATCGCCGGATAGGTGAAGAACAGGACGACGTAGAGGCTCGCGGGCACGAATTGGAGACCAGTGACCGCGCAGAGGGCAGCTCCTGCGTAGAGGATACCCAGGAAGCTCTGTCGCCAGGGTGGGAAGGGTGGATTCGACGTGAGTGGGCTGCATGCGCTGAGACGCCAGCGCAGGGAGAGCAGCAGCCAGATTGCCGGAGTCGCCAGCACAAAACGTATCAAGGCGATGTCCGTCGGGCGCAAATCCGAATTGCCATAGATCGCGCGCGTGAAAATGGAGAGGCAGGCGTATCCCGCAGAAGCCAGGATCACCCACATCAGGCCGAGTCCGTTGGTTTTCATGAGTCCGTGTCTTTCACAATTCGTGCGCCTTGTGCGCCCATTGCCAACGCACGGTAAGGCCGTACAGAGAAAACAAACAGGGATGATTGTGAGAATCATCCCCGTGTCCTGGTTTGTTGGGTGCTCGTACTGCGTGTTAGGCCGGGAATTGAATGAAGTTGACCAGGTTGATGACCAGCGGCACAGCGATACCGGTGACGAGCACACCCGCCATAGAAGCGTAGATCGCCCAGGTGACCGGAGCCGTCGCACCAGGGGCATCGCTGCCTTCGGCTTCTGTGCTCAGGAACATGTTGACGATCACGCGGATGTAGTAAAATGCGCTGACAACGCTCATCAGCACGCCGACGACTGCCAGCGGGATCAACTGCGCCTGAACCGCAGCCCCGAAGACGAGCCACTTGCCCATGAAGCCACCCGTGAGCGGAATACCCGTCAGGCTCAGCATGAAGATCGCCATCGCAACCGCCAGAATCGGGCGACTGTTGAAGAGGCCGTTGAAGTCGTCCAGCGTGGTGCCGCTGCCGTCCTTCTTCTCGACGGCTTGCACGACTGCGAACGCGCCCAGGTTGGTGAACATGTAGGCGAAGAGGTAGACCGCGATGGCCTGTGCTGCTGTCGTACGCACATCGCCGATGCCATCAATGCCTGCCGTACCGACCGCCGCCACTGCCATCAGCATGTAACCTGCGTGGGCAATCGAGGAGTAAGCCAGCATGCGCTTGATGTTGGTCTGGCTGATCGCGAGGATATTCCCCAGGATGAGCGTTGCTGCTGCGATGACCTGCACCGCCAGCAGCCAGGAGGCCGAATTGCCTTCGATCACGGAAAATTCAGCCAGCCCCGTCGCCATCACGCGCATCAGGGCAGCGAACCCGCCGATCTTGGCGGCCACGCTCATGTAGGCTGCGACGGGCGTGGGAGCGCCATCGTAGACATCGGGCGTCCACATGTGGAAGGGCACCGCTGCGACTTTGAAGCCCAGGCCGACAACGACCAGGGCTGCACCACCCAGCAGCAGCACCTGTGCAGAGGTGTTGCCACCCAGCACCTGCCCCACCTGCACGAAGATCTCCTGCAAATTGGTCGTCCCGGTCGCGCCGTAGATGAGGGCTGCGCCATAGACGAAGAACGCGCTGGAGAAAGCACCCAGGACGAAGTACTTCATGCCGCTCTCTTCCGAGCGCACGATGAGTTCATCCCCTTCCGGACGTTCGACTTCGAGCAGGGCGGATTTCTTGCTGATGTAATCGACGTTGGTCGCGCGGAAAGCCGCCAGGATGTAGAGCGGGATGCTCAGCAATTCCAGGGCGACGAAGACGACGATCAGGTCATTGGCGCCGATCATGAACATCACCCCTGCGACCGACAACAACAGCAGGGCGTAGAACTCGCCGTGATTGATGTTGGCTTCGCGCAGGTAATCCGTGCTCAACAGAATCCCGATGAAGGCCGTCCCCAGGACGACCATATTCAGGAAGCCCGTGAAGGCATCCGCCGTGAACATCCCGCCGAAGGCCGAGGTCTGCTCCGGGCTATAGTTGAAGAGCGTCATCACGAAGGCGATGCTGATGAACGACAGCGCCGCAATCGGCGTCCAGTGTTCACGATCTTCTGGCACGAAAAGATCGATCAGCAGCAGCAGCAATACGCTGGTCGCCATCCAGATCGCCGGAAGGGCAATGTTCAGGTTGTAAGACGCGAGTGTTTCAAGGGTCGGTGCATCAAATGGCATGATTATTCCCCTGAGTTCTCTTCGGTTGTCTCGGCCTCGGAGTCCGCCGCTTCCTCATCGGCAGCTTCGTCGTCCGCAGCCGCTTCTTCGTCAGTCGTTTCTGCTCCTTCAGCCGCCGGTACAGCGAGTTCCTCCGCTTCAGCCTCTTCCAGGCTGTCCACGTAGTAGATACGCGCTTCTTCCACATCTTCGGCGAGGTCAACCGTCGTCGCTCCCATCGCGTCGAAGAAGCCACCCGGCTGCAAACCGATCCAGAAGATCGCAATCAGCAGCGGAACCAGGGCGGCGAGTTCTGTCCAGTGCAGCTTCAGGCCATGATTATCGTCGCCATGTTCGTCATGGCTGCCACCGTGACCATCATGTGCAGGTGGGGCTTTGAATTCGCCCATATAGACATGCTGGTACATCTTCAGGATGTAAACAGCCGCCAGGATGACGCCGACTGTACCGAGCAGGGTGTAGAAGAAGCCCAGCACGTTGCTGCCCAATGAACCGAGCAAGATCGTGAATTCGCCGATGAAGCCGTTCAGACCTGGCAGACCCATCGAACTGAGCGCGATGATCAAGGACAGACCACCGAAGAGGGGCATGACTTTCCAGATACCCCCGTAGGCGCTCATTTCCTTGGTGTGATAGCGCTCGTAGAGGATGCCGACCATCAAGAAGAGGCCGCCCGTGCTGATGCCGTGATTGACCATCTGCAGGGTCGCGCCCTGGATGCCCTGGCTGTTCAGCGCGAAGATACCCAGCACCACGAAACCAAGGTGGCTGATGGACGAATACGCCACCAACTTCTTGACGTTGGTCTGCGCGTAGCTGACCCACGCCCCATACAGGATGCCGATCACACCCAGGGCGGCGATCAGCGGCGCAGCCTGCACACTTTCCAGCGGGAACATCTGCAAGTTGAAGCGCACGAGGCCATAAGTGCCCAGCTTCAGCAAGACACCAGCCAGGATGACCGAACCCGCCGTCGGCGCTTGCACGTGTGCGTCCGGCAACCAGCTATGGAAGGGGAAGATCGGCACTTTGATGGCGAAGGCGATGAAGAAGCCGAAGAACAGCAGGCCGCCCGTCACCGTCGTCGCGCTGGCAGGGCCGCTGATTTCGTTCCAGAAGTTGGGGTTGGCGTTCACCATCTCCACGATTTCCGGCAGGATGAAGGTGCCAGCCGCGTTGCCTACGAAGAGGATCGCGATCAGCATCAAGATCGAGCCAGCCATCGTATACAGGAAGAATTTGACCGCCGCGTAAACGCGCTCTTCCGCGCCCCAGATGCCGATCAAGAAGTACATCGGCACCAGCGTCACTTCCCAGAAGATGTAGAAGACGATCAAGTCCTGGATGAAGAAGACGCCCAGCATCGCCCATTCCAGCAGCAGGAGCAGCGCGTAGTAGAGCTTCTCGCGCCCGCGTTCCTCGAAGATGTTGCTCTGGAACGAGCCGAGGATAGCGACGGGCATGATGATCCCGGTCAGGACGATCAACAGAAGGCTGAGGCCATCGACACCGACATAATAGTCCGAGACGATGCTAAACTCGCCGACCTGGATGTTGAGCCAGTTCCAGCGGTGTACGAATTGCAGCGCCGGATTGCTGGGATCGAACCCCGCCCACAAGACCAGTGTCATCAAGAAGGTGACGACGCTGAAGCCGAAGGCCGTCCACTTGATCGCATTCTTCTGCGTGTCGCCATTCAGGAACAGCAGCACGCTGAATCCCACCATCGGCAGGAATAAGATAATCGTTGACAAAATTTCCATCGTGTTCCGTCCCCTTTAAGAGCCATTCAGTGCAAGCTGGATCAGCGGCACCAACATCAGCAAAACGACGACCACTACGCCCAGGAGCAGGGTGAGGGCATACGTGCGTACATAGCCCGTCTGCATCCCGCGGAAGCGACCACTGAAGAAAGCAACCACGCGGCCTACTCCGTTGACGATGCCGTCAATCAGACCCAGATCAATCGGTTCTTTCAGGAAGTTGCCGACCGCATCGAAGCCGCGCTTGATCACGCGGTCATGGAAGTAATCATGCAGGAAGTTCCAGTCGATCACGTTCGCCAGGAAATCCCCTGCTCGGTTGAAAGGTTGTTCGATCACCGCGCCGTAGAATTCATCCCAGTACATACGCGCATTGGCGAAGCTCCACGCCTGACGGGTACCGCGATTTGCGAAGAGCGGGTCTTCGCCCAGGTTGTGCTCGTCGCGGTTGACGACAGCCTTGTTGCCCGCGTAGATGCGGTGTGCGGTGAAGATCGCGACGGCAGCAATACCCGTTGCAATCCCCGCTAGCAGCCAGTTGAAGTACAACGACTCACCCGTCGTCACACTGGGGATGACGCCTTCCAGGAAGTGCTTGAAGGCATAGTCTTCGTAGAAGATGGTGAACGGCCATGCGCCCTTGGGCACGTTGATCAGGCCGACGAAGGTCGCGCCAATCGCCAGGATTACCAGCGGCACGGTCATCCACAGGCTGCTTTCCGGCGCATGAGCCGCGGCTTCGCTGCGCGGTTCTCCGAAGAAGACCATCTGGATCTGCCGCCACATGTAGAACGCCGTGAAGCCCGCCGCAACCAGCAGCATTCCCAGTACCAGGAAGCCGCCGAGCGTATCCACGAAGGAGTGACCGAAGAATGCTTCGTGCCACGCATCCGCCAGGATTTCGTCCTTCGACCAGAACCCAGCGAAAATCGGCAGACCAGCCAGCGCGAACGTACCAATCAAGTAAGTGACGAACGTCGCGGGCATGCGCCCCGCCAGGCCACCCATGTTGCGCATATCCTGCGGATCGAAGTTGTCGTCATGATGCTCGTCATGGTGGTCATCATGTCCGTGATCGTCGTGTCCGTGTCCATGACCATGCAGTTCATGGTGCCCGTGTTCCACGCCGTGAATGATGGAACCGCTGCCCAGGAAGAGCAGGGCTTTGAAGACGGCGTGGGTCGCCAGGTGGAAGATCGCCGCCACATATGCACCGATGCCGACGGCTGCGATCATGAAGCCTAACTGCGACACGGTGGAGTAAGCCAGCACGCGCTTGATGTCCCACTGTCCGAGCGCGGTGAAGCCGCCGACCAGGGCCGTCAGGCCGCCGATGATGGCGATCACCAGGCGTGCTTCGGGCACGAGGTCGAGGAAGACGTTGGCGCGTACCAGCAAGTACACACCTGCCGTCACCATCGTCGCAGCGTGCATCAGCGCGGAAACAGGCGTGGGGCCAGCCATCGCGTCCGGTAGCCAGACGAAGAGCGGAATCTGCGCGGATTTACCCGCAGCCCCCAGCAGCATGAAGAGCACGATCAGCGCCAGCACAACCTGGATATCCAGGCTGAACGCGCCGAATTCGACTTCGCGCCCACGCTCAACGACATTGCCGTCGGCGTCCAGGCTCCAGGCCATTGTCTCGTCTTCTTCAAGGTGCATCAGGCGCAGTGCCTGCCCGAAGACCCCCAATTGTTCCGGACGGAAGAGGCTGTTGTCCAGCTCTTCGGCGGTGTAGGCGTGTTCGCCTGCCCCATGATCGTCACCAGACGCAGCTTCTTCGCCTTCTGTGGCGGCAGCGCCTTCGCTGGCTTCCGTTTCGCCCTCAGCCGCTTCTTCAGCGCCGTACAGCGCGAGGACTTCTTCTGACGGTTCTAGACCGTTGACCTCAAGCTGGTAAAGCGGGTTGGCGACTTCGCCAGCACGATAATAATCCAGCGTGCCGAACGTCCAGAAGATCAGGAAGACCGCCATCAAAATGCCGAAATCGCCGATGCGGTTGAGGATCATGGCTTTGCGGGCGGCGTTGCTGTTCTTCCAGCCTTCTGCGCCCGCCTTATCCCACCAGAAGCCGATCAGCAAGAAAGAACAGAGACCGACGCCCTCCCAGCCGACGAACATCATCAGGAAGTTGTTGCCGCTCACGAGAATGAGCATGAACATCAAGAAGAGGTTCAGGTAGCCGAAGAACGTCCCGGCCTTGGGATCGCCGTGAATGTAGCCAATGGAATAAATGTGAATCAGTGACCCGACCCCGGTGACGACCAGCAACATCGTGACCGTCAGGGTATCGATGCGGAACTGCCAGGGAATATCGATGTTGAATTCACTGGCGGCGACACGGATCCAGCCGTCGAACACAGGCGGATCGACCACAGCACCCAGGCCGTGCGTGGCGCTCACATAGGTGAAGAGCAGCACGGAGAGGATGAAGGTGAAGATCGCCGCGCCGCTGGCGATGTAACCAGCCGCCCGTTCCCCCATCGCATTGCCCCACACGATGTTGAAGAACGCCCCCAGCGCGGGAGCCAGAATCACCAATGGGACTAAACTTGCGTATGCTTCCATAAAACGAATTTGCCTTTCCCGTCTGCCTGTCGGGGGCGGTTAGCCTTCCAACTGGTGCAGGTTGTCCACGTTGATGCTCTGCTTGTTGCGGAAAATCGCCACAATCAGCGCCAGCCCGACGGCGACCTCCGCCGCAGCGACGGTCATCACAAAGAACACGAAAATTTGCCCATCTACCTGCCCCCACTGGCGTGCGAAGGCCGCCAGCGCGAGGTTCCCGGCATTCAACATCAACTCAACCGACATGAAAATAATGATCGCATTCCTGCGGAGCAAGACCCCCATCGTGCCCATCGTGAATAGCACGAAGCTGAGCGCGATGAAGGCTTCTACCGGAACTGAAGACATAAGCGCATTTCTCCTCTGGTTATTCGCCCGAATCCGGGTCTTGCAGCCTGGGCTGCTCGGCCACGACATCGCCCCCGGTCTGCTGCGAGATCACGCTCACCAACGGGCGGCTGACCTTGCGGCGGCGGTTGCGCGTGGAACGGCGTTCGCTGAAGAACACCTTCGGGCGGGTGAGTACGATTACGCCGACCAGCGCCACCAGCAGCAAGAACCCGACCAGATTTACAGGCAGCAGATTGGTCGTGAAGAGCTGCAAGCCGATGTCACGCGGGCTGCCAAAGGCTTCTGCGGTGGGCAGCGCCAGCACTTCCTGGTTGCTATCCAGCACGCGCGGGCGATAGCCTTCCTCACCGGGGATGGAGTCGTAATCCGGCACCAGCAGGATGATCTGCTCGGTGGCGGCAGTCACTTGCCAGCTTTCCAGCCCGGCGACTTCGGCGTATGCGCCATCATCGGGCATGTAGAAGCCCAGGGGGTATTCGCCCTCGTCATACGTGAACGGCTCAACGACTTCGGCATAGCCCAGGTCACTGACCAGTACCGGGTCGAGGATTTCGTCGCTGTTCTCGCGCACGCTCAGCACGCGGTCACGCCCGGTATCCACCAGCAGCACAGGGTCTTCTGTGTACAGGTTGACGACGCGCATCCGGGCGGCGTCACTGCCGCTGTCCGCGAAGTCGTTGGGTAGGGCGGTCACAGCGAAAGGCAGCGTACCATCCACGGCGTCCCCGTGTGCGATCACGGTCAGGACATCGTTGGGTGCGACGCTCAGCGGAACAGTCGTCACCGCGACTCCCCCGCTGGCGAGCGTCACCTCGTATTCGGCTTCTGCCTGTGGCAGTTCGATGAAGTCGCTCACATCGCTGAAGGTCAATCCCTCCAGCACCCGCGCTTCATCCAGTTCGCCGCCTGCAATGGTGACATCCACCGGGGCCTCCACATTCGCCGCGTGTACCACACGAACGAGCGGCGCATTGCCGATTGGCTCTGGCAGGGTGAAGCCGCCCGTCAGCGCCAGGGGCACGCTGAGTGCGAAAATGAAGGATGCTGCGAGCGCCGTCGCTGCCCCCGCGACCCATCGGAAGGGACGAGAGGCATCAGTGGTTTGTTCTGCGCCCAACAGCATGATGACGAACAAAAACAGCACCATAATCGCGCCTGCGTAGACGGCAATCTGCACCATCGAAAGGAAGGGTGCATCCAGCATCAGGAACAGCAGAGCGACAGTGCCGAAATTGGCAATCAGGAACAGGGCGCTGTGCACGGCATTCTTGCTGATGAGCATGGCAGCCGCACTTGTAATCGCCACGATTCCCAGTGCGATGAAGAAAAACAGTTCAAAGCTCATGGATCAAATCCTACCGAAGGTGTAAGCATGAACTCGTGAATTTTACCACGATCAACGCCATACTCCAAAGAATATGACAACGAAGCGCAAACGTACCCGGGCTTCCCAACCATGAACTCCGTCATGATATTTTTGTGGGGGCTTGCGCGGCACGTATCATAGGGATGCATCCCTATCTGCGCAACCGTCCACTTCACTGGTCTGGGGAAGTGGCACAAAAAAGCGGGCTGTCCGCCAGATGGCAAACGGCCCGCTGTTACCGTCCGTCAGAGCAGTCTCATTCCGGGTCTTCCATATCCGGGATCGAACGGTCGAACGAACCCGGTTCAACCTTCTGCGGGGTGGCCGGAGCGCCTTCCACCGGCGCGTCGATCAGCATTTCCTTGGTGAAGATCGCATCACGGCGGTCGGTGAAGCTCAACTGGTGCTCGTGCCCCAACTGGATCGCTTCAGTCGGGCAGGCGTCCTCGCAGTAGCCGCAGTAGATGCAGCGCAGCATGTTGATCTCGTACGTCTTGGCGTAGCGTTCGCCAGGGCTATAGCGTTCGTCGTCGGTGTTTTCCGCCGCTTCTACCCAGATTGCGTCTGCGGGGCAGGCCGCCGCACATAGGGAGCAGCCGATGCACTTTTCCAGGCCGTTTTCGTAGCGGCGCAGGTGATGGCGTCCCTTGTAGCGCTTCTGAAATTCCTTCATCTGCTCCGGATATTGTAGCGTGACAGGCTCTTCCAGTACGTGCTTGAATGTGGTTGCAAAACCGCGAATGATATTCATAACAGTAGTCGTCTCCTCCTCACTATACGGATTGTCTCGGCATTTTCGCCCCAACTCTGTAGTCAGGGACATTGCAAACCTGTGGTTCGCGCCGCATTGAGCCGCAATTCCCCTCTCCCACAACCGGGAGAGAGGAACGGCCGTCGGGCGCTTAATCCCCGCCCTGGGATTGATCTGTCGGTACGATGCCCGTTTCTTCGCTGCCAGCCGCCGCCTTGCCGAAGCTTTCCAGGCCGTTGATGATGCCATTCACGATTAAGAAAGGCACTGCGACCAGGCCGCCGAGCAGATTCAGCAGCGTCCAACCCAGGCCAGATCGTTCGCCGGTGATGAGCGGATCGTTCGCCAGATCATCTTCTTCTTGAACATCTTCGGGCTGTTCTTCGCGCAGGACGTAGAAACCACCTGCAACCACGACGACGAAGAAGATCGCCGAGATCACGCCGTAGAGCGTGGGGCTGGTGGCATCACGCAGGACAACCGCAATCGCCGTCCAGGCCACCGAGACCAGGGCCAGTGGCAGCAGCACCTTCCAGCCGAGCGCCATCAGGCGGTCATAGCGCACGCGCGGCAGCGTCCCGCGTACCCAGATGAAGAAGGACGCGAAGAAGACAATCTTGCCGATGAAGAACAGCGGCCCCAGGATCGGCACGTTATCCACCGGGATCAGGTGGTAGCCGCCGAAGAAGAGCGCTGCGGAGATCATGCTGACGACCAGGATGCCGATGTATTCCGCCATCATGAACATGGCGAACTTCATTCCGCTGTACTCCGTCATGTAACCCGCCGTCAGTTCCTGCTCCGCTTCCGGGATGTCGAAGGGGGCGCGTGCCACTTCCGCAAACATGGCGATCAGGAAGATGCCCGCCGCCAGCGGATTCTGGAAAACGAACCAATCCCAGATGTTGCGCTGCGCATCGATGATGTCGCCAACGCTCATGCTGCCCGCGATCATCACGGGAACCGCCATCGTCAGGCCCATGCTCAGCTCGTAGCTGATCATCTGCGCGGAGGCACGCAAGCCGCCCAGCGCGGCGTATTTGTTATTGCTCGACCAGCCCGCCAATACCATGCCGTAAGTGCCCAGGCTGGTGATCCCCAGAATCCAGAGCACGCCGACGTTGACATCGGAGAGGCCCAGCGGAATCTCGTACCAGTTGCCATCCAGGCCGGGGAAGACGATTGGCGGCCCCAGGGGGATTACCGCGACCACGATCAACACCGGAATCGCCTTCAACAGCGGTGCCAGATAGTAAACGGGCTTGTCCGCGTTGTCCGGGATGATGTCCTCTTTGAAGATCAGCTTCAGCGCGTCCGCCAGCGGCTGGAGCAGCCCCTTCGGCCCCGCGCGGTTCGGCCCCACACGCTGCTGCAAGAAGGCCAGGATGCGGCGTTCCAGCAGCGTCGTATACGCGAAGCCTGTGATGATCCCTAGCACCAGGATCAAGCCGTAGACGATGGGATGCACCACCTGGCAGGTGGGTGATTCCGAACACGGAATGATCCGGGTCGGGTCGCTGGCGGCGGTCAACCACGCATTGACGGCTTCCCAGTTCTGGACAATCGCGACGATGCCCAGGATCGGTAAGAGGATGAGCAGGACGACGACGATGCCGCCGACAATCCACAGGGTTCTGTTTCGCATATCAGGCCTCTACTCCAATTGGCTCGGTCACTTTGCGGACGCTGCCCGCAGTGGGGGTCATCGGTGTTGGCGTCGTGGTCAGGTACCTTGGCAGCACAATAGCGCCAGCGCTGACCTCCTGGCTGACGACAGCGCGCACGCGCACGCGATCCTCGCCAAAATCAACTTCCACAGTGTCGCCGTGCAGGATGCCCAGACGGTTTGCATCATCGGTGTTCAGCAGGGCGTAGGGCAGCGGCACGCGCGGGTGCATCATCGTGGAGGGCTTGAAGAGCGTGCTGCGATCATACAACTGGCTGCTCGGCACGATCAGCAGTTGGTCATCGCCCACTGCCAGCGCTGCCGGAGCTTCTACCGTCACTGCGTCGCCCGCTTCCAGGGCGATTTGCTTGCCCAGGCCACCTTTATTCTGGTAGGCGGTACCGCCATAGTACTTGTCGTCGCCGCCCACATCCGGGAACTGGCGCTGCGTGCGAGCGAGGTCTTTGTAGCGCATACCCTCGAAGGCCGGGTGATTCTTGGTGATGTCCAGCATCACGGCGGCGGCGGAGAGCTTGCCGCGTCCTTGTCCCAGCTTCTCGCGCAGATTGGTGAGGGCTTTCCAGGCCGGGAGCGCGTCGCCCATTGGCCCCTGCGCAGTGTAGAAGCGCTGCACGCGACGTTCGCCGTTGGTATACGTGCCATCGCGTTCCGCGAAGCTCTGCACGGGCAGGGCATAATCCGACGCATACACCGTCTCATCCGGGAACAGAGTCAGGTCGATGACCATGTTCACTTGATCCAACCAGGCTTTCGCCGACGGATCATCGTCAAGCACATTGGCGTGCAGCAGAATCAGCACTTGGGGCGGATTGGCGATCATGTCTGCGGCAGCCTCTGGCGTGAAGCCCATGTAGTGCAGCCCCATGCCATTGGGTCCCGGCAGGGTCGCCAGCAGACCGCTGTTGGCCTTGCCGACAAAACCATTCTCGCTCAGGAAGTTGGCAGCCGCCTGCGAGAGCGCCGCACTGCCTTCCGGCGTCAGCCCTTCCGTGCCCGCCACAATCACCAGATTCTCGGCGCTGGTCAGGCGTTCGGCGATCTCTGGATGATCGCTCTTCAGGTTGAGCATGGCCTGTACTGCCTGCCCCGCTTCGTAGCGGATGGCGGCACCCTCAACCACGCGATTGCTCTCTTCCCAGGTATCCAGGGCGAAATCTTCCATGCGGGTGTGGCGTGCATTGGCGACCACCAGGTACGCCCCGCGATCCTGCGCCTGCTTCAAGCGCAAGCGCCAGTTGGGGACTTCTTCTTCCAGGTCGCTGGCGATGATGAGAACCGCGTCGCCCTTGCCCAGCTTGCCCAGGTTGGCACCATCGGCCAGGCCAGCCCGTGCGACCGCTGCCGCACCACCATGAGTCGTCCACGCGCCCAGGCGTTCGCTGCCCAATCCGGTCATCAGCTCGCGCAGTTCCCAGAGGTCTTCATTGGTGGCGAGACCACCTGCCAGGGCTGCGATGTCGCCCTCTGCTTCGACCAGCGCAGAGGCGATGTTCTTCAGCGCACCTTCCCAGTTGGTCTCGCGCAAGCTGTCGCCCTGGCGGATCATGGGTTGCAGCAGACGATTTTCGCTGCGGGTGTAGTGATGCCCGAAGCGCGTCTTATCGCTGATCCAGATTTCGTTGACCAGTTCGTTCTGGCGGGGCATCACGCGCTTGATCATGGCACGCCCGCCGAAGTCACGATCCAGGCGGGTGCTCAGGCTGATGTTCTCACCAGCGGCATCCCAGGGGCTGACGCTGGGGACTTCGTTGAGTTCCCAGGGACGCGCACCGAAGCGGAAGTCCGCTGTCGTCAGCGCACCCACCGGGCAAATATCGGTGGTGTTGCCGCTGAAGTAGGTGTCAAAGCCGGGGTCGCTGTTGGTGATGATCTGCAAACGGCGTCCGCGTTCGTGGAAGGCCAGCACATCATCGCCGACAATCTCTTCCTGGAAACGGACACAGCGCGCGCACTGAATGCAACGTTCGCGATCCAGGAAGATCAGGTCACCCAGCGGATAGTGCTTATCCAGGTGCATCTTGTCTTCGTAATACATGCGGCTGACACCGGGGCCATGTGCCATCGTCAGGTTCTGCAAGGGGCATTCGCCGCCCTTATCGCAGATGGGGCAGTCCAGCGGGTGACTGGTCAGCAGGAATTCCAGCACGCTCTCGCGCCCTTCGCTGACCTTTTCCGTATTGGTGCGGACATGCATCCCTTCATAGACCGTCTGCGTGCAGGCGGTTTGCAGCTTGGGATGATAGTCAATGACCGGGGTGCCGTCGTCATTCAGCACGGGTTCGCGCGTCTGACGATCCACGCGCGGACGCCCAAGCTCCACCACGCACATCCGGCACATGCCGACAGGATCCATCTTGGGGTGATAGCAGAACACCGGGATGTCATTCCCGGCGTACCACTTCGCCAGATCAACCAGGTTGCCGCCTTTGGGAACCTGATATTCTTTTCCATCAATTGTTATCGTAACGAGCTTCGTGTCTTCCGTAACGGGCGTTACCATTTACTTTCCTCCGCAGTTGTGCTGCTCCGTCATCCGTTCGCCACTATGCTGCTCAGGCGTCATTCGGCGAGCCGTTCCAGGTGGCGCAGTGCCCGGTCTTGTACGGCCTGCGCTTCAATGCCCCAGCGCCGCGACTCGTATTGTTCCTGTGCCAGCGCTGCGGCACGTTCAAAATCTGCCTTCGCCCAGCCTCTCTCGTGCATTTCAAGGTACAATTCGCCGCGCAGCAAGTAGTTTACCGCCGCATCGGGCGAGTCCGCAATCGCCTGATGCAACTGCTGCAAGCGCTGCCCCCGATTCTCGCCGCGAAACAAGAGTTGTCGCAGGCGTTCCCAGGCGCTCAGCGGCTTCTCCTTGCGCCCTTCTCCTTCATCCGGGGTCTCCTCAGCAGCCGAAACCACCGCTTCCGGCTCGGCGGCACGATCCTCGTCCACAACGTCCTCTGACACAACGGCATCCGGCTCAGCAGTCATGGTCATTCAGCGCAGCAGCAGGCGAGAGAGGCGCTCCCTCGCCTGCTCAAGCCGCTCAGTCTCCAGCCGCTTCCAGGGATTTCTCGCCGCTGACATGGGCGTAGAAATCGTCCGGGAAGTTCTTAATGGTGTGAATGATCGGGTTGGCGGCGAAATCACCCAGCGCGCACAGTGTCACGCCCTGCATGTTCTTCGCCACGCTCTCGATGCGGCGCACATCGTCTTCGCTGCCGTTACCTGCCATGATGCGATCCAGCACCTTATCCAGCCAGTAAGTCCCTTCACGGCAGGGGGTGCACTTGCCACAGCTTTCGTGATGGAAGAACTTGGTCACCTTGCTGGCAACCCAGGTGATGTCTACCGTGTCGTCCATGACGATCAGCGAAGCCGAACCGATGATGGTACCGATCTCCGACGTGTGCTCATAGCTCATCGGCGTATCCAGCACTTCGTCGGTGAGCGGCACAATCGGCCCCGAACCGCCGGAAGGCAGCAGCGCCTTGAAGGTGCGCCCATCCTTTGGCCCGCCCGCGTAATCGAAGAGCAGGTCGCGGAACGTCGCGCCGAAGGGCAGTTCGTAGTTGCCGGGGTTCTTCACGTTGCCACTGACGCAGAAAACTTTGGTTCCTGCGCTTTGTTCAGTGCCGATTTTCTTGTATTCCTCGGCTCCGTTGGTCATGATCCAGGGCACATTCGCCAGCGTCTCCACATTGTTGACGACGGTGGGTTCACCGTAGAGGCCACCGCCCTTGTTCGCCGGGAAGGGCGGGCGCACACGCGGTTGCCCCAGCTTGCCCTCCAGGCTGTTGAGCAGGGCGCTCTCTTCGCCGCAGATGTAAGCACCTGCGCCGAGGTGAATGTGTACGGGGCAGTCATAGCCACTGCCGAGGATATTTTCGCCCGCGTAGCCGTTGGCGGTCGCTTCGTCGATGGCGGCCTGGAGCTTGTCGGCAACGTCCCAGTATTCGCCGCGAATGTAGATGTAAACCGCCGTCGCCTTGATCGCCCAGGCGCAAATCAGCGATCCTTCGATCAACTGGTGCGGGTTGGTCTCCATGATTTCGCGGTCTTTGAAGGTTCCGGTTTCGGATTCGTCCGCATTGACCGCGACATACTTGATTGGCTCATTCTGCGGGATGAAGCTCCACTTGACGCCAGTGGGGAACCCCGCACCGCCGCGTCCGCGCAGGCCAGATGCCTTCACTTCGTCAATCACAGCGGCGGGTTCCATCCCGAGCGCCTTGCGCAGGCCCTCGTAGCCACCGTGTTCAACATAGGTATCGAGCTGGTCGATGCCTTCAATTTCGCGTCCGCGCAACAAAATGTACTGTTGTTCAGTCATAATCTACCGTCCCTACGCTTCCCTGTTTTGCTTACGATCCATTCGCGTTCGCTTTTTGGGCACGCCAATACGCCATGATCTTGCGTACCCGCTCCATATCAATCTCGCCGTCTTCGGTGCGCAGATGGCGGTATTCGCCGTTTTCCGGGTCGCCGAAGCGGTAGTTGCATTGCAGCATCGGCGCACGATCACAGGCGCCCAGGCACATCACATGCTCGACGGTGAACGCGCCGTCCTCCGTCGTATCGTGATGATGGTCGAGACCCAGTTCCGCCAGAATCTCTTCGTAGAGCGCGTCGCCACCTTCCAGCGCACAGGCCAGGTCGGTGCAGACGTAAATCCAGGTCTTGCCGCTGGGGCGCTCGCGGTACATGGTATAGAACCCGGCGATGGATTTCACCTGGGTGGGATCCATATCGCAGAGTTCTGCCACTTCGCGCAGCGCATCTTCCGTCACCCAGCCGTACTCTTCCTGCGCAATGTAGAGCAAGGGCATCACTGCCGAGCGCTTATCCGGGTATTTGGCGAAGTGCTGCTCAATGCGTTCTGCGTATTTCGGGTTGCCGATTACTGCCATTTGTCAGTCCTCTGTTGTTCCTGGTCAGTAGGGGCGATGCCCGGCATCGCCCCCACGCAAGTATATTGATTAACGGTCGGCGTCGCCCAGCACCACATCGAAGCTGCCGATGATGCCGATCAAGTCGGCGATCATGTGGCCAGTGGAAACGGCAGGCATGGCTGCGATGTGCATGAAGGAAGGCGTCTTGAAATGCACGCGGCGCGGCTTGGGGCCGCCCGTGCCGTGTAAGTAGCAGCCGATCTCACCGCGTGGGCTTTCGATGGCGGCGTACACCTCTTCATCCGGCGCGTTGAAGCCTTCCGTCCACAGCTTGAAATGGTGGATCACTGCTTCCATGCTCTGACCCAGTTCGCTGCGCGGCGGCGGGGCGAATTTGCGGTTCTGCGTGCGGAAGATGCCCTGCTTCGGCAGGCGCTTGAGCACCTGCTTGATGATGCGCAGGCTCTCGTGCAATTCCTCGATGCGCACACGGTAGCGATCGTAGACATCGCCGTGTTCGCCCAGCGGCACATCAAATTCGTAGGTCTCGTAGCCGCTGTAGGGCATGGCCTTGCGGATGTCCCAGTTGACGCCGCTGGCACGCAGTGCGGGGCCGCTGACACCCAAAGCCAGCGCGACATCCGGCTCCAGGACGCCAACACCCTGGGTGCGATCCACCCAGATGGGGTTGTGCTTCAGCAGCTTCTCGTAGTCATCAATGCGGCGCGGGAAATCTTCCAGGAAGGCTTCCACCGCCGGGAAGAATTCTTCCGGCAGGTCACGCCAGACGCCACCCGGACGGATATAGCTGCCCATCATGCGCTGGCCGGAAATCATCTCGAAGATTTCGAGGATCTTCTCGCGTTCGCGGAAGCAATAGAGGAAGACGCTCATCGCGCCCAGGTCGAGCGCCTGTGTGCCGAGCCAGACCATGTGGCTGGCGATGCGCGAGAGTTCCAGGCAGATCACGCGGATCATCTGCGCACGCTCCGGCACATCAATATCCGCCAGCTTCTCAATCGCGAGCGAGAACACCATATTGTTGGACATCGGCGACAGATAATCCATACGATCCGTGAGCGGAACGCCCTTCTCGTAAGTCTTGTCTTCGATGTTCTTCTCGATGCCCGTGTGCAGGAAGCCAATATCCGGCAGCACGCTCACGAGTTCTTCGCCATCCAGTTCCAGCAGCAGGCGCAGCACGCCATGCGTACTGGGGTGGTGCGGCCCCATGTTCAGGAGCATGGTCTCGCCCGTGATGGCGCGGTCACTGACCAGGCCGCGAAGCTGTTCAACGCTGCCTTCCCACCGTGCGCGGACGCTTTCATTTTCCTGGTTGGTAATCTGTGAAGTTGCCATCGGGTATCACTCTTCCGCTTTTGGCTTGAATTTGCGAATTTCTTCGACATTGAAGGAGAAGGCGACCGTCTCTTTGCCCATCGGGTAATCGCGGCGGTGCGGGTGCCCATCCCAGTCTTCCGGCATGAGCAAGCGCCGCTGGTCAGGATGACCTTCAAAGCGCACGCCCATCAAATCCTGGATTTCGCGTTCCAGCCAGTTCGCCGCCTGCCAGACGTTAGTCACAGTCGGTACAACCGGGTCTTCTTCCATCACGAAGGTCTTGATGCGCAGGCGGCGATTGTAGAGCATCGAATACAGGTGATACGCTACGCCGTAGCGTTCCGGGCGGAAGGGCCTGGCCGTGCCGTCGAAACCGTTTTCTTCGCCATAATCGGTCGGGTAATAATCCACTGCGCTGATGTCCGAGAGGAAGTTGTAGACCAACCCCGGCGTATTGCGCAGGTACTCCATCACGACCTGGATGCTCTCCGGGTTGACGATGATTGTCGTCTCGCCGCGAAATTCCTTGACGTGTAGCACATCTTCGGAGAAGTTCGCGTTCAATTGTTCAACAGGGTCTAGCGGTGCGGGAATTTGCATAAAATCACCTGCTCGTCTTCCATATAGGGTGCGCAGAGGCACGATTGCTCGCGCCCCTGGTCAAATCATTCTCAGGTTGGCTTACACAGCCCAGTCCTGGATGCGTTCGCCTTTGATCTTCTCGTGCAGCGTCAGGATGCCGTGAATGAGCTGTTCCGGGCGTGGCGGGCAACCCGCCACATAGACATCGACCGGAATCACTTCATCCACACCCTGTACGATGGCGTAGTTATTGTAGACGCCGCCGCAGCTCGCGCAGTCGCCCATGCTGATGACCCACTTGGGTTCCGCCATCTGGTCGTACAACTGGCGCACAACCGGCGCCATCTTGCGCGTCACGCGGCCTGCCACGATCATCAGATCGCTCTGGCGCGGACTGGCGCGGTTCAATTCCATCCCGAAGCGGGACATATCGTAGTTGGATGCCTGTGTGGACATCATTTCAATCGCGCAGCAGGCCAGGCCGAAGAGCAACGGCCACATAGCGCCCGTGCGCCCCCAATTCACTGCCGTTTCCAGCGTCGTGGTGACGACGCCCAGATTGCCGAGTTTTGAACTTACTCCCATTCCAGTGCCCCTTTCTTCCATTCATATATGAAACCGACGATTAGAATCAGTGTGAAGAACCCCATTACCAGCAAACCGTACACGCCCATATCACGCATCGCCACAGCCCAGGGCAAGAAGAAGATGACTTCAACGTCGAAGACGATGAACAAAACCGCTACGAGGTAGAATTTCACAGGCAGGCGGCGATTCGCAGGGCCAATTGGCTTCATGCCGCTTTCGTAGGGCGCATTCTTGCGGAAGCTCGGTTCGTACGGGCCGAAGATGCGGGAGATAAACAAAACAATCAATGTAACGATGGTGGCGAGAACGACGAGAATTCCCGCCGGTGCGAACAACTCGAGTGTCATGGAGTACCCCATTTGTGATTTTTGGAGCAAATGAATATACAGACAAAGGTTAGCAGAATTGCCATAGAGCGTCAAGAAAATCCAAACAGTGGACTCTTGTCACGATTCACGAATGCACTTTTTCGAGATTGTACCGTGTTTCGGGGATGTTGACGAGGTTTTTTGCGGGGGCAAACGCGCTTTTCCAGCGGCGAAAATCGGTTTCTGCGGGTGGTTACGAAGGGAACGCCTCCCTTTCTTAATAGTTGCACTAGAGATTGTTCCACCGCCCCATACACAGCCAGTCAGCAACCCCGGCGCGGCAATCACCGTAGCCGGGGCGTTGCATCAGGACGCCTGCTAGCCAAATCGCGGCCCGACGCGCTGCTTCTCCATCGCAGTCAGGTGCAAATTCACGATGTCTTCAACCACCATCTCGCGTGCCTGGGCATGCAGGTAGGCGTTGGCGGGTGTCTCACTGCCGATGCTGAACATGTAGTGTGTCCCCGGTACGACGTGGATGTGTTTCGCCGGAAATTCCAGGTCACCCAACAAGTCCATCATGTTCACCAGCCCCACCAGCGGGTCGCGATGCCCCAACATGACTCGCATCAGTTCGAAGTCACGGGCGATTTCGTAATCATTGAGGACTCCCATCGCCATCAGCGCCGCTCCGGTGATGCCCTTGGGCGTATCGGCGTATTGTTTGGCATGCAGGTCTTTGACGTAATCGCTGGCACCCGCCGTGAGCGTGCGGAAGACGCTGGGCTTGATGAAGCGTTCTACCAGTTCCAGCACCGGGATGCGCTGCAAAATGCCGATCCCCAATCCCAGCGTGGTATAGAAGAGGCGGTGACTCTCGTCTTCCAGCAGCAGCGCCGGAGCCAGCGCCGTACGGGTGACTTCACCGTAATTCCAGAGCATTGGATCGAGATAGAAGAGCGTCGCCCCGCCCATCGAATGCCCGACGAAGTTGATGACCTTGGTGCGTGTTTCCCCACGCTGGCGGCGAATCTTGATCAGATCGACGAATTTTTGCAGGTTGCGCATGGCTGCGGGAGGATTGCAGGACTGCAAGGGCGGGGTCTTGTCTTCGAAGCGCGATGCGCCGAAGCCATTGTGGTCGATGCCGATGGCAACGAGTTGGCGGTGCTTGTTGACGACCAGCCCCGGCAGGTCTTCCCAGATGTGCATATTGCCCGTCCAGCCGTGCACGAAAACCACGTACCCGGCGACATCGGTGATGCGATCAACCAGCATTTCGTCCGGCACATCGAAGTCTTCCGGCCAGGTGATTTCCCAGTGGAAGTCCAACAACCCCGCTTCTTCCAGGAAGGCTTGTCCAGCGCTGCGGTCAATCAACCCTTTGCGCATCAAATCATTGAGTTCGTAGTCCGCTACGTACGTATTGGGTACGCTGCCTGCGCGCCGTTCGGTATACCCAGAAACCCACCGCAAATGGGAATTGCGCTCAAACATGGCTTCGCTCCATTCAGCCGCATCTCGTCTTCGTGTCAACGTAGGTTTATTGTCCTCAAAAGGCTATCTTTGCGCAACTCGCACGGTCATAAGTTAGCTTTTCCGAACACTCTGCGTCTATCGTGGTTGGTCTCCAACGCTCTGGCAAATGTGATACAGTTGTCGGGAAATACGGCAGTTGAATCAGGTGTGCACGTATGCCGGAGAAATCAGCACGGAAGGAGCGGCGCTTGCTCCAGGCCGACCTGAACTTCATTTCACAGCATGATCTGGACGCTATTGCGGCACGTTTGCAGAACCCATCCTCAAAACAGATCATTGGCCAGGTGATGCCCATTGACGCCAATGCAACGCGCTTTTCGCTGCGCTACCGACGGCATGGGCGCGATACAGCAGCAGTGCGAGGCATCTTGCAGCGCTGGGCGGGTGAGATGACTCACATCTACTGCGAGGGGCGGGCGTTCCAACGGCGGCACTATCTGCGCGGCGGCTTTCGGCTACTCTACCGTGCCATCTTGCTGCTACCGCTGCTGCTCATCCTGCAACTGGCCCTGGTGCTCTTCTGGGGAAGTGCCGTACCAGCCTTTCTCTTCCTATCGCTGGTCGCCACGTTGGCCGCGCTCGTGTTCGCCGGAATGGTCTTCGGCTTGCGAGAGTGCATCCGGTTGCTCACCGCTGCGCCCGAACAAGACCCCCTGCTCGACTTCAAGCCACAGCCCGAAGCCAAGGATCGCGAACTGCTGCTGGATTATCTGGCTGAGGTCATCCGCGATGGCGCAATCCACGAGAATGATGAGGCCACAGGTGATACCATTTCGCGAGAAGCCGAGGCGGCAGGGGATGCCGTATACTATGAAGTGATGTCGAAACGCGCCGCACCATGATGCGGCGGTCAGAATTCAGAATGGTGGATGGTATTGGTAGAGTGATAGGTGATTTTTGATGATGAAACGCAAGGGAGCAGCGGATAAGCAAGCCCGCTTTGTATCCGAACTGCCGCTGGAAGAATGTACGCATCGGCTGGAACTGCTGCGCAGCGAAGATTTGCAGATCGAAATCACGCGGCTGAGCAGCGACAAGGTGGATTTCACGGCGCGTCTGTACGACGGGGCGCGGCTGCGTGCCGATGGCAACGGCACCTTGCGCCGCTGGGAAGGCACGCTGACGCGGGTCGATTTCGATGTCACCGTGCATGATGGCGTCTGGCTCTGGCTGGGGATTGTGCTGGCGCTGCTGGTGGTTGGCATGATTATGATCCCGGCGCTCTTGATGCTGGCGCTGCAAATCAATCCGCTGGGTTGGCTGGTCACGGGTGGGGCTGTTGTGGGCTTCGTGGTCGGCGGTATGTGGATCGCGCACCGTTTCGCACCGCCAGATGATACACCGCGCAACTTGCAACGGCTGCTGCACGATGCCCTGACGTGACCGTTTCCCCCAACGTTTAGGGGCTTACAGCCGGAGCAGCACCTCATAGAATGAACATGCGCGTCACGTTCGCAGCGAATGGTCGCTGCACTGGTTTTCCGACGAAAGGTTCTTCATGTCGCACGTGATCGACACATATCTCGCGAAAATTGATCCCGAAGACCCCGATCCATTGGCGATGTCCCTGGCCGCCCAGGTGATTCGCGATGGAGGGCTGGTGGCCTTTCCCACCGAGACGGTCTACGGATTGGGGGCGAATGCCCTGGATGAACTGGCGGTGCAAGGGATTTTCCGGGCGAAGCAACGTCCGGCAGGCGATCCATTGATCGTCCATATTGACGAAATGGATGACCTGCAACAGGTTGCGGTGGAACTCCCAGCGGTGGCGGGGCAGCTCGCGGAGCGCTTCTGGCCTGGCCCGCTGACGCTGGTGCTGCGCAAACATCCGGACATCGCGCCCAATGTCACTGCCGGGCAGGAGACAGTCGCCGTGCGCATGCCCGCCCACCCCGTCGCACAAGAACTGATCCGCAAAGCCAATGTGCCGATTGCTGCGCCCAGCGCCAACCGCTTCAGCAGGCCCAGCGCGACTCGTCCGCTGCATGTGCTGCAAGACCTGATCGGGCGTGTGGATGTCATTCTCGACGGCGGTAGCACGCCAATCGGCGTCGAATCAACCATCGTGGATTTGACGGCCAGCGTGCCTACCCTGCTGCGTCCGGGTGGGGTGCCTCTGGAGACCCTGCGTGAAGTTCTGCCCTCGGTTGCCTTTCGTCCGCGCCGCGTCGGGGAAGATGGTATCGCCCCGGCACCGGGTACACTGATCAAGCATTATTCGCCGGATGCGGCGGTGTTGGTCTACTCCGGCGACGATGACGCGGTGTACGCCGCTATGCAGGAGCGCATCGGGCAGATGAACGCTGCCGGAGAACACGCGGGGGTGCTGGCGCTTGACAGCGAACTGCCGCACTTCGCCGATTTGAAGGCGCAGATTGTTCTCTTGGGGGGGGATTTGACGGAAGCCGCCGCCAACCTTTTCAGTGGCATCCGCGAACTGGATGCAGCAGAAGTGGATGCGATTCTCGTTCGTGCGCCAGAGCAGAGTGGCCTGGGGCTGGCGCTCTATGATCGTCTACAGCGTGCTGCCGAAGGCCATATGATTGAGGTGTGACGATGACTCAGCACAGCACAAAGCCTGTACCCCGTGCATCCCTCCCCACTTCGTAGGCCGGAACCTGGTTTCCGCGAATGGCTGGGATGCGCCCTACGCGGCATGTACCTGAGCTAATTTTCCGGTTCGGCGACGGCAATCACCAGGTTTTCGGGGCGCAGGTAGCGCTGCGCGGCGGCGAGGATGTCCTCGCGCGTGATGCTGCGGATGGTCTGCGTGTAATTGACGAGATAGTCCAGCCCCAGGTTGTAGCGTTCCAGCGCTTCCAGGATATTGGCAATTCCGCCGTTGCTCTCCAGCCGCAGCGGCAGCCGGCCCGTGAAATAAGACTGGTTATCGTCCAGTTCTTCTTCGGTGACCAGAGCCGTTGTCAACCGCTCAATTTCAGCCTGTGCCTTCTCAATCGCGACTTCGACATTCTCTGGCGAAACCCCCGCCATCACCTGCCATGCACCCGGGCCTTCGCCCCCTTCGAGCCGGCTGTAGGCGTAGTAGGCCAGCCCCAGCTTCTCGCGGATGATATCTCCCACACGCCCCATCATGCCGAATTCGCCCAGGATGCTGTTCGCGAGGGAGGCCGCCAGGAAATCGTCCGCGTAGCGTGACGGCCCAACCGTGCCCAGGACGACATCCGCCTGACTCTTTCCGGCGATGGTCACCCGCTGGATGAGCGTCTGTTGCGGCAGATCAATCTGCGGCAGAGTCGGCACAATGGGCTGTGCAGGATTTTGCCAATCGTCCAGGGCTTCGCCGATTTGCGCGATCACTTCCTCTGCGTTCACCGCGCCGACAACCGTCAGGATCATGCCATCTGCACCATAATGCTGCGTATGGAACGCCTGCAAATCCGCCTGTGAGAGCGTGGGCAGCGTTTGCGGAGAGCCATAGGTCGCGTAGTGATAGGGGTGATTTGCCGGGTAGAGCATCTCGTAGAAGAGCCGGATTGCCCGGTAGCGCGTGTCCTGCTCGGCGTAGTGCAGTTCTGTCAGGCGGCGCGTGATTTCCTCTTCGATCTCCGCTTGCGGGAATACGGGGTTGCGCAGCACATCAGCCAGCATCTCGACCAGCACAGGCACATCTTCCGCAAGGGCACGCCCGCTGAAGTGTGCCCGGTACTGCCCCGCGTTGAAGTGCAATTCCGCGCCGATGTCTTCCAGCGCGCCGTAAATCTGGTCGAAGTCCCGCGTCTTCGTGCCACGCATCAAGATGTCCGCCGTCAGCGAGGCGAGGCCGTTATGAGCCGGGTTTTCGTAGATGCTGCCCGCCCGCAGCGACCCTACCATCACGGCGGATTTCACGGCTGGATTCTCGTAGACCAGAATCGTCATTCCGTTGTCGAGCCGCTGCCGCACGATGTTGCTGGTGTTCGGCAGGGCGTATGTTGTCGTCGTCATCATTGGCTTCCCTCTGCGTCGGTGGGTACGAGCCAACCGACCGTTCGTTGACGCGGCTGTAGATAGCGGCGGGCGGCTTCCAGGATGTCGTCAACCGTCACCGCGTTCAGCCGTTCCAGATAGTTGTCGTACCAGGAATCATCCCCCAGCATCACGCTCTGCGCCAGCCAATACCCCTGGTTGGTCACGCTCTCGGTGCTGTAGGCGAAGGATGCGCGTGCCTGCTTTTTGGCTCGCTGCAATTCGCGCTCGTGGATGCCGTTCTCCTGCACGTTGGCGATCTCCGCCAGCAGAGCGTCTTCGGCCTCTGCCAACGATACGCCGTTGTTGAGCGTGACACTGATGTTGTACAGATAAGGATCGATTGTCTCGGACAGGCCGCCGTCGATGTCGGCTGCGATGCCCGTCTTGACCAGCGCTTTGTAGAGGCGGCTGGTCTTGTGGTCAACGCTGCCGCCAGGGCCAGTCAGGATGCTGTCCAGCAGGTCGAGCTTGAACCAGTCTTCGTGGTTGGCGTCGGGCACGCGATGCGCGATGCTCAAGAAGCTGGTCATGCCCGGACGCTCGACCGTGACGCGGCGTTCGCCCTGTTGCATCGGTTCCGGTCGCACGAAGGTCTCCGGTGCCGGAGCCTCCGGTGCATCCCCGAATACGGTTGCGATTTGCGCCAGCATCTCGTCGCTGTCGAAATCGCCCACGCAGACAATCGTTGCGTTGGCGGGGGCATAATGCTGCTGATAGTGCGCGTAGAGTTCATCGCGCGTCATGCGTTCCAGGTCGGCCATATCGCCGATGATGGTGTGGTGATAGCCGTGTACCCGGAAGGCGGCGGCGCGAATCTCTTCGTTGAGCCAGAAAACCGGGTCATTTTCGCTGCCCTGCCGTTCGCTGATGATGACGGTGCGTTCGGCCTCCGTTTCGTTCGGGTCGAAGAGCGCGTTGGTCATGCGGTCGCGTTCCGCTTCCAGGATCAGGCGGATGCGCTCTGCGGGGAGAGTCGCGTAGTACATCGTGTAGTCCATGCTGGTGAAGGCATTCCACTGCCCCCCTGCACGATCCACTTCCCGATCCAGCATGCCAGCGGGAAAGCGTTCCGTGCCTTTGAACATCATGTGTTCGACCCAATGGGAGATTCCGGTTTGTCCGGTGCGTTCGTTGCGGCTACCGATGCGGTAGGCCAGCCAGAAGCTGATGACCGGGGCGCTGTGGACTTCGCGCAGGATGACACGCAGGCCGTTATCCAGCCGCGCAATTTGATCGCTCACAATACCAATACCTTTACAACCTGTAATGCTGCTTGTTGTCTGGTGTATGCTGCTATATAGATATTCGGATAGTGTACCATACTGGACGAGGCAGTTCTCTCCCTTCTTACGATAAATTGTGGTGCGCCAGATGTTCGCAGAGGATGGCTGCGGCGTGCCTCCACAGAAACCCGGTTGCCCGCCCCCTCACCCTGTACAGAACTTTTGTTCCGTTGCACCCTTGTGCGAGCAGCACATCACAGGATTAGAACCTGTGCTCACGCAACCTGTGCCTGCGATCCTCGTACAATAGAGAAAAGCGATCGCACATCTCATGAAGACCATGCGCCGAATCCTGCGACTCTTACGACTTTTGCCGCGCTTCTGGGCAGTTTTGCTGCTCTTGTTGTTTTGCTTGCCATTGCTCTTGAACGCCGGACTGCGTTTCCTGAGTGGGAGTATCAGTTGGCCTGCTCCCAGCGGCGTCATTGCGCCGTTATTCACACCGCAAGTGCAGTACTGGAACCATGACCTCGTGCAATGGGGCGCGAGCTATGGACTTGATCCCAACTTGCTGGCGACCATCATGCAGATTGAGTCCTGTGGACATCCCACCGTCATCAGCCCGGCAGGGGCACAGGGGCTATTCCAGGTGATGCCGTTTCACTTTGACCCTGGCGAGGATATGCTTGCGCCCGAAGTCAATGTACTGCGCAGTGCGCTTTTCATCCATGAGTGCCAGCAGTACGCCGAAGGGGATGCTGGCCTGGTGCTGGCCTGTTACAACGGTGGCCCCAGCGTGACCTGGCGCAACTTCGACACCTGGCCTGCTGAGACGCAGCGCTATCACACCTGGGGAACGGCGATTTACCGCGACGCAGTGCGAAACGCCGCCCACAGCCCCGCGCTGGATGATTGGCTGCGATCGGGTGGAGTCCACCTCTGTGACCGGGCATCCGCAGCCTTGCGTCAGCGCCGCTAATAGGCTTATGAATGCTCCATGATGGTTGCGTGCAGCCTGTTGCCAGTGCTGCAACGCCCATGATAATATCCAGCCTATAGAACGAGTACCAAAAGGCTATGCCGAAGGGGTCAATTCATGGCGTATATCCTCATCGTAGACGATGATCCTGTGCTCTGCCGCATGTTCGCCCGCCGCCTACAGCACGCTGGCTACGCAATCCGTACCGCGCACAACGGGGTCGAAGCGCTGGAAGCCATCCAGCAAGAGATTCCCGCCCTCGTAATCCTCGATGTCTACATGCCGGAGATGAGTGGCACGGAACTGTTGCAGCAACTGCGCCAGGACGAAGCCACCCGCGACATCAACGTCGTTCTCATCAGCGCAGCCTCGCTGACGGAAGCCGATGAGACCTACCGCGCCCTCGCCAATGAATTCCTCACCAAGCCGGTTTCCACCCGCGAATTGTTGGATACTGCGTCCAAATACCTCATTCAGGAGATCTGATCCCGCTCTTCCGCGAGAGCCGCCTCCAGGTCTTCGTCGGTGATTTCGCCGCGTGCGATCCGCTGGCGCAGCCGCACGAGTTCATCGTCACTCAGGTTGCGTAGCGCGGCGCTGATGCGGTCAGCTTTGCGCTTTTCTGTGCGGGTTTCGTCGAAGGTCATCTGCTCGCCCCAGTCGTGCCAGCTCACCTTGCTGCTGCCGCGCATATTGCCCCAATTCCAGACGAATCCCGTCGAAGCTACCGCCGCCCCCAGCAACAGGAAGACGACCATCACAATGCCATCACCCAGGGCATCCGCCATGAAGATGCCCGTCAGCGCGAAGCCCCCGACCACCATCGTCCAGATAACGATCGTGGCAATTGCCCGCCAGAATGCCTCGATTCCCGTCATGGCTCTTCTCCTCTCATCTGAACTGCGCTCTTCCGCAGATTCCTCCGTGTTTTGCGCCGGATGTATGGCTTTGCATACAGATCATGATGGCGCACGTCAGCAATTTGGACGCTAAGTTGACAGTTGGTTGGAATGTTACTAAACTACCCGTGTTATTCGCTACCGCACAGCTAACGATCTTAGCATCGCGCCTACGACTTAGGAGAGGATCGAAACAAAATGCAGGCTAATGATGGTTACCGCCTGATTGTGCGTCGAGGGCCGCAACCCAACCAGGTCTACGAATTGACCGGAGAAGTCTCGAACGTTGGGCGCGATATTACCAATAACATCGTCATCAATGATCGGGAGGTGAGCCGCCATCACCTGCGCTTGATGCGCGGGTCGGAAGGCTACACTGTAGAAGATCTGGGCAGCACTAACGGCACCTTCGTCAATGGCAAGCGTGTCACCGGCGCGACTCCGCTGAAGAACGGCGATATGCTCGGCCTGGGCGAGACCGTGACCTTGCTCTTCGAAGCGGGGCGTCCGGGAACCGTTGCGCCTTCCGCGCAGCAGCCCTATGAGCAGGCTCCGCCGCCGCAGCAACCACAACAGCAACCCCAGCCGGAAGAACGGTATCGCCCGCCCGAACAGGCGGAGAATCCGTATGCGCCGCCACAGCCCGAACCGTACCAACAGCCGCAGCAAGGCTATCAACAGCCGCAAGAGGCCTACGCACCGCAGCCCTATGCGCAGCAAGCGCCGGAGCAACCGTATGGCGAGCAGCAGCCACAATATGACTACAATAATCCCGCTGTTGCGCCCGCGTACGGCCCGCCCCCGCCCGGATACGATTATGATCCATATGCGATGCGCGAGGAAGAGGGCGGCGGCCTGACTCAATGGCTGCTGATTGGCTGCCTGGGTTTGCTGCTGGTCTGCTGCTGCGCGACGGTCATCGCAGCAGTTGCGGTCGACTCGCTGTGCCTCTACGATAGCATTCCGGGGTTGGTCGAAATCCTCAATGCCGTCGGCATCCAGGTGCAGTGCCTACCCTGAAACGCTGGGTCGCCCCAACCGAAAACAGGAAGGCGCGAGATCTCCCTCGCGCCTTTTTGATTCGATGACGATGCGTGCAGATCAGAGCAGCGAATTGGCACCTTCAAAGAAGCGCTGCACGGCAGCCCTGGTGCGTTCGGCGGGCAGGGCATAAGAGAAGCGCACCCAATTCGCGCCTGCCTGCGAGAAATAAGCCCCTGGCACCACGGCGATACCATGCTCCTCAGCGAGATAGCTGCCCAATCCCGCTGTATCCGCATATCCACCTGCTTGCACATAGCGCGTCATATCGATGAAAGCGTAATAGCCGTCGCCCATGATGAAGCGTACACCAGCGTCTTCCAGCGCAGCACGCAGCACCTTGCGGCTCTCCCCCGTCGGCACACTCACGGCTTTTGCCGCCTCGGCGAAGCCCTTCTCGTAGGCGGCGATGGCAACGGCCTGCGCATAGAACGCGGGGATCACGGCATGGGATGCCTGGCTGTTGATGAATTTGATGACATCGCTCCCGGCGACCAGATGTGCGCTGCGGATGTTGGACGCACCCAGGCTCTTGGTCAGGCCATCCAGGAACATCAGGCGTTCGCGGTCTTCCGGGGAGAAGGCTTCCAGTACCTGATTGATGTCGTTGGGCTGGCCTTCCGTGACGTAGTGATAAATCCAATCGAAGAGTACGAAGGGAAAGCCCGCTTCCAGGGCTGTCTTCGCCAGTTCAATCTGCTCCGAGACCGGAATCGTGCGTCCGGTGGGGTTATCCGGCGAGGTGATCACCAGTCCGGCGACCTTGCGCCCGTCGCGCTCGGCGAAGGCCACACACTCGCGAATGCCTTCCGGGGTGTAGCGCCAGCCCTCGTCCGGATGCCCCGGGGCGCGGAGCACATTCAGCCCCACGCTGTATGGCCCCCAGTTGTAGCTGATCCAGGGAACACGGGAGACCACCAGCAAATCCCCTTTGCGCCCGCTGCCGAGCGAGATCATGGCTTGGTATGCCTTCACCAGTGCGTCACGTCCGCCCTGCGCGAAGATGATGTTGCCGGGTCCCCAGCCGCTCGCAGGGGAGAATTGCCAGTACTTTTCCGCCGCCACGTTGCGGAAGAGATCCGTCCCGTAGGGCTTGTCGTAGCCCGTACCATGATCAATTTGTAGTTCGAGGGCGCGTTCCAGGAATTCGCGCGGCACACCCGGCAGGCTCGCGCCACCGTCGCCCTGGGACGCATCGTAGACGGCGGCATCAGCGCCCATCTTCTCCTTGTACTTCGCCAACGCCTGCTTGATCGTGAACATGCGCGAAGGCGGGATCGCCAACTGGTGTGCCGGATAATCGTTCACCGGAACCCGATTCTGCGCCGGGACGGCGTATTCCGGCGTATCCAAACTGACTGTCGGTTGCTGTGCCACGAGTTTCCTCCTGCTCCCTAAAAACAAAAAACCCCTTTTCGGGGCCGTTTCGCTGCGCAGACGTGACCAGACACCCCAAGCTCAAGAACTTCGGTTGGTATCGGTCGTAGTGGTGGTGTTCTGGGAACGCATGGGTTCTGTCCGCGTTGGTATGACTGTACGAGGCGGATTGTGACACGTTCGGTGATTGCTGTCAACTTGGCAGGGCTGACGGAATATTCGCACGATCCCTTGTGCAACCTGCTAAATCATTCGTCGCTGCGGTATACTCGCCCCTGGTCATTTCAGGAATCGAGCAGGAATGGAGTTTTTGCTGATGTACGAAAATATTTTGACGAAGCTGGAAGAGCAAATCTTTGAAATCATCTTCAACCGCGAAGACAAACGCAATGCGCTCAACCGCGCAATGATGGAAGAAATTGATCAGGCGCTGGACGAGGCGGAAAAGGCGTACAACAACGGCGAAGCACGTGTGCTGGTGATCCGCGCTAACGGACGGGCATTCTCCTCCGGCATTGACCTGAGCAGTATGGAAGACTATGTGGAGATGTTCGGCGAAGAGTGGCGGCAGAATCTCTTCGGCGTGACGGCCTTTCTGCAAAATATCCACACCAAGATCGAACGACACTCCTTGCCGAGCATCTGCGTGATGCATGGCTACTGCCTGGGCATGGGCTTTGAGATGGCGCTGGCCTGCGACTTCCGCATCGCGGCGGAACGCACCAAAATCGGCCTGCCAGAAACGCGGCTGGGCATTGTGCCGGATGTCGGCGGGACGGTGCGGTTGGTCAAGCTGGTGGGGCCTTCGCGTGCGAAGGAGATCATCCTGACGGGCAGCAACATCGACCTGGAAAAAGCCGAAGCCTGGGGCGCGATCAATTACGTCGTACCCAGGGAAGAACTGGAGAGCAAGACGCAGGAACTGGCGCAAGAGTTGATCCTCTCCGCGCCGCTGGCCGTCAATTACGGCAAGCGCGTGATCAACGATATTGTGGAGATGCAGCGCGGCCTCAACGTGGAAGCCTGGGCGCAGGCGGCGCTCTTCCGCAGCGAAGACTTCATGGCAGGGGTGCAGGCCATGCTCACCAAGACCTATCCCGTCGAGTGGAAGGGGAAGTGAGCAAAGCCAGGCTTTCATTTGCGCAATAGGGCGCTATCCTGTTGCGGCACGCCTGTACCCGGAAGAACAACTCGATGACATCGCAAAAACCGACAAACAAATCATCGCTCGACTTCTCTCGTGTGGGGCCGATTTTCGTCCTCGTCCTGGTGGATGTGCTCGGCCTGACTGTGATCCTGCCGTTGCTGCACCTGTATGCAGCCGCTTACGGCGCGACGCCCTTCCAGATCGGCCTGGTGGCGGCGGCTTTTCCCATCGCACAGTTGATCGGCGTACCGTTGATGGGCGCACTATCGGATCGCTATGGACGCAAGCCGTTACTGCTCATCAGCCAGGTCACGACCTTCATCAGCTTCTTGATCCTGGGTTTTGCCAATTCGCTGGCGCTCATCATCTTTGCCCGCGTGTTAGATGGTCTTTTCGGCGCGAACATCGCGACTGCGCAGGCTGCCCTCAGCGACATCACCGACGAGGACACGCGCGCGCAGGGACTGGGCCTGGTCGGCGCAGCTTTCGGGCTGGGGTTCATCTTCGGGCCGATCACGGCGTTGATCGCCCTGGAAATTGCTGATTCGCTGGCGGCTCCGGCCTTCACAGCGGCGGTCTATTCACTGCTCTCGATTCTGATCACGCTCTTCGTCTTCCGCGAGACCTTGCCCGCTGACCGACGTGGTGAGAGCCAGCAGAAGCGCTTCAATCCGTTTGTGATCATCCGCTACCTGCGCAATCCCAACGTCAACATCCTGCTGATCATCATGTTCGCGCAGCAGGTGATCTTCTTCGGTTTCGAGAGCCTGCTGGGGTTGTTCACGTTGAGCCGCCTGGGGCTGCTGGGGCAGGGGAATACGATCATCTTCCTGGTCGTGGGGATCACGCTGGTGATCGTGCAGGGGGGATTAATCGGCCCCTGGTCGCGCAAATATGGCGAGAGACGGCTGATCTTTGCGGCGCTGGCAGCGATTGCTGCCGGGCTGGTCATGTTGGCGCTGACGCCGGAACAACCGCATCCGTTCTACGTGCAGCGCAATGCGGCCTATGATCTGGCAGGGGAAGAGACCAGCAGTACCGAGGCCATCCTGGGGGACATCCGCGTGGAACTGCCCTCTGAAGAGAATCGCGGCATCGGTGGGGTCGCCTGGGCCATCGTCGCCATCATTCCGCTCTCAGTCGGGGCGGCGCTGCTGCGTCCCAGCCTGAACAGCCTGATGACCAAGCGCGTCGCGAAGGGAGAATACGGCAGCATTCTGGGGGTGAGTTCGTCGTTCACCAGTGCTGCCAACGCCATCTCACCGCTGATTGGCGGGCTGCTCTTCCAGCGCTTCGGCTCGACGATGCCCTTCCTGCTCGGCGGGGTGCTGATGTTCGGTGTGCTCTTCTTGAGCCTGCTGACGATTCGCCCGCTGCCGCAGCCTTCAGGCCAGGAGTAGCTCGTCGCCAGCCTGCACGAAGCACTGGCAGTCAGTCTTGACCAGTTCGGCATAGTAGCCGCGCGTGCCATCGCTGAGGAATTGCAGCGTATCTTTCAGCGCTGTGCCGTTGATTTCGCGCTGGGCGCAGAAGATGCTGAATTCGCGGCAGGGCGGCGCAGGAATCACGTTGGTCAGTTCGATCAGGTTGCCGTCAGCCTGATGGCGAATGAAGTAGCGCTGGTAGGGCGTCAGCCTTGGCAGCGGGTCAACGGCCTCAATGAGGATGTTCTCGCCGCCCACGCCATCCCGCATATGCTCGCCGAAGCGCTGGCGCAGTTTGTCGTATTCCTGGAGGAAGCCGAAGCTGATTTTGTTATCGCCCCGGAAGCGTGATTTCGGGTGGGCGATGTGATGCACATCAACCAGGACGGTTTCGTCTTCCGTGATGCCCAGGATGCCATCTTCGGTCAGCAGCAGCCGATCCACATGCAGCAGTGGAGCCGGGTGGTACACGCGCTGCTGGCCTTCGCCTGTCTTCATGTGCCCACGCTGTACCTGAACGCCCTGCACGATTCCGATTGTTCGCATGGTGTGCCTGTTCTCCCTGTTCACTCGGCTTGAGGGTAGGCGCAAGATATTACCAGACCCTCAACTGCGGGTCGAACTCAACCAACGAACTGCATCACCAGCAGGCCAATGGCGCCGATATTCAGAACCACCAGCACGACCAACACCACATAGGACAGGGGTGTCGCGCCGACTCGCGTTCCTGGCAGGCGCGTGGCTTCGATCTCCGCCGGAATCTGTCCGAACAACTCACCAATGTCGGTGTCATCCATAGGGGCGGCGGATGCTGGTGCGGGGGCGCGTTCAGCCGCGGGCGAGAGGACTTCTTCATCGACATAGCTCAGCACATCTTCATCCACACTGGCACCGACGGCCGCAGCATCGTCTTCGTCGAAGAGCGCATCCACATTCAGGAAGTCGTCCTGCTCGGCTGTGTCAGCGGGTGCTGGTGCGGGTTCCGGGGGAATGGTGGCAAATTCTTCTGAGTTGAAGTCGCCGAAATCGAAGGCTCGGGCGCTGCTCTGCGCTCCCGTCGAAGCCGACTCATCCAGGAAGCTATTATCCTGGAAGTCGAATCCCTCATCGAGATCGAAATCGGTTTCAGTGAAGGGAGCCGCCGACTGGGACGGAGCGCTGCTGCCCTCGCTGGATGCGCCGATGCCCAGATTGTCCACCCAGGAATCGTAGTCTTCGGATGAGGGCTGGCTGCTGCTATAGTCCATGCTGGCACTGCTGGACGGCACCTGGTAGTCGTCGTAGTCGTCTACAAAGGCCGGGGCGGAGTCCTGTGATTCGGGCGGTGGCGCGACCATATCCGGATCAACGCCGAGGCTCTGCAAGCCCTGCCGCGCACGCTCATTGCTGGGGTTGATCACCAGCACATTCTCCAGGCAGGTGCGCTGCTCGTCCTTGTTGGAGACGACGGCGCTCAGCCAGAGCCAGGCCATTTCGTTGTGGTCGTCAATCTCAATTGCGCGTTCCAGCAGGGTACGTGCTTCGTCTTTGTTGCCCTTTTTGTACGCCTCGACCCCGGCGCGGATCATTCCATCAACATTGGCGGTCATTGCGCCACTCACTCCCCGTCAAATTCGCAGAAACAAGTTGCTTTCATGATAGCAGCGAGTCCACGTTGGGGGCAAATGGCGGACGATTCTGATACAAATTACGATGCCCCTGCGTCCGTTTTCCGCCAACTATGCGTACTTGATCCCGTTACGGAAGAGCGCCAACCCCAGGTTGCCCCGTTCGCCGCGATGGTAGCGCGGGTGCTGCCAGGGGTAGATATGGTCTTCCGGGTGCGGCATCAGGCCCATGACGTTGCCCGCTGGATTGTTGATCGCCGCGATCCCGCTGACGCTGCCGTTGGGATTGCCCGGATACCCGACCGGGTTGCTGTCGGCGTCCACATAGGTCAAAGCCACCTGACCGTTATTCCAGAGGCGGCTCAGCGCCTTGTCATCGCGCATCATCACGCGCCCTTCGCCGTGCGCGACTGGCGTGTAGATCAGATCTCCAAGGCCATCGGTGAAGAGACTCGTGCTGTATGTATTGGGCTTGAGATAAACCCAGCGACATTCAAAATGACCGCGCTCGTTGTAGGTCAGGGTCACATCTCGCTGCTGGCCACTGGCGAAATCCGCATCCGGCAGCAGCCCGCTCTTCAGCAAGACCTGGAAACCGTTGCAGATCCCCAGTATCGGACGCCCCTGCGCGACGAATTGTTCCAGCGCGTCATGGAGCAAGTGGCGCAAATCCTGTGCCCAGACCTGTCCCGCACCCAGGTCATCGCCATAGCTGAAACCACCCGGAACCACCAGCATGTGGTAATCCATCAGGTAGCGCTCGCGGGAGATCAACTGATTGACATGGACGATTTCCGGCGCACCACCTGCCAATTCACAGGCCAGCGCCGCATCATGATCGCGGTTGGTTCCGTTGGCGTGCAGAATCAGCACACGCGGCGCATCCCAATGCGCGTTGATGCGATGCTGTGGTTTCTGGATCGGTTGCGGTTCGGGACGTTCTTCCGGCGTTTCGGTCAGCACTTCGCCACGATAGGCGCGTTCGAGGTCAACAAGAGAAATTGCAACTGTCCGCTCATCAGATGAGAAAGAGGCTATCTCCAGCACGGGTTTTTCAATCACTTGCCCAAGGCGATCATAGGGAATGTTCCCGAGAAGATCTTCAAACATCAGTTGTTGCTCGGAATCAATCTCAATGATAAATCGCCCTGTCGACTCTGAGAAAAGAATGCGTTTGCGGCGTTCCTCTGGTGTAGCGGGGTCAACATCATCAAAATTGTAATCCTGCATGGAGACACCCAGATCACCCGCAACGCACATCTCCGCCAGTGCAACCGCGAGTCCACCTTCGCTGACATCATGGCAGGATTGCACCAAACCGGCCTGGATCGCACGATGCAACATACGCAGGGTGTCCAGCGCTTCTTCGTTGGGCTGCGGCACGGTGCCGCCCTCGATGCCATTGACTATGTTGTAATGGCTGCCGCCCATTTCATCGCGGGTTTCGCCAATGACGTAGAGCAAATTCCCGGCTTGCTTGAGATCCATCGTCACCGTTTTGCGAACATCCGGCACAATGCCCATCGCACTGATTAAGAGCGTTCCAGGGATGGCGTGGCGGGTTCCGTCTGCGTCGGCGTATTCGTTGTTCAGGCTGTCCTTGCCGCTGATGAAGGGTGCGTTGTAGGCCAGTGCTGCGTCATGGCAACCTTTCGCCGCCAATACCAGTGAACCCAGACGATCCGGTAAGTTCGGATTTCCCCAGCAGAAATTATCGAGCAGCGCAACCTGATCGGGATTCGCACCCACCGCAACCAAATTGCGGAAGGCTTCATCCACCGCAGCCCAGGCCATCGCGTAGGGGTCGCTTTCGCCGTATTGGGGGCATATGCCGACGGAGAGGGCGATGCCACGGACACCGGATTGTTCACCCTCACCCCTTGCCTCCTCTCCCCCTGTGCGAGAGGGCTTCAGGGTGAGGGGGCTGAAGCGATGCTTCGTCTCAATCGGCACGATGACGGCTGCATCGCCGCCGATGTGCTGCTCGATTCCCACGAAGGGCTTGACCACCGTGCCGCCCTGCACCTCATGATCGTAGCGACGCACGATGTCTTCCTTGCTGCGAATGTTGGGATGTGACAGCAGCTTCAGCAGAGTTTCACGTGAATCGGGTGTTTTAGCGGGTTCAACATGTTGAACCCCTACGGTTGGTGTTTCCCATTTTGCCTGCAATTCGCGGCGGGGCCGGCATTCGTGCAGGAGTTCCATGTTGATGTCGCCGACGACTTCATTGCCGTAGCGCAGAATCAAGCGGCGGTCTTCCACACCGAAGACGCCGATTGCCGTGATTTCCACGTCATGGCCGATGGCGATTTCCAGCAGGCGCTCCCAATTGTACTGCGGTACGGCCATCACCATGCGTTCCTGCGCCTCGCTCAGCCAGATTTCCCAGGGACGCAGGCCAGGGTATTTCAGCGGAACCAATTGCAACTGCACATCTGCGCCCAGGTCTTCGCCCATTTCGCCGATTGCTGACGAGAGACCGCCCGCGCCGCAGTCGGTGATGGCGTTGTAAAGCCCTTCGTCGCGGGCACGTAGAATAACTTCCTGTACCTGCTTCTCGTTGATCGGGTGGCCGATTTGCACGCTGATGGAGGCGATGTCGCTGGTGCTCGTATCCATCTCCATGCTGCTGAAGGTCGCCCCGCGCAGGCCGTCACGCCCGGTGCGCCCACCGAGCACCACGATGTAATCTCCCGGCTGTGGTTCGGTGCAGTGTGTTCCGCGCGGCAGGATGCCCAGGCAACCGCAGTAGACCAGTGGATTGGCCGTGTAGCCCTTGCCGTAGAGTGTCGCGCCGTTGACCGTCGGGATGCCCATTTTGTTGCCGTAATCTTCGATGCCGTGAATCACACCATCGGCGATCCTGCGGGGGTGCAGCACACCTTCGGGCAAATCGGCTTCTGCCAGGTCTTCGTAGCCGAAGCAGAGGACGTCCGTATTGGCGATGGGCTTGGCGCTCACACCGAGGATGTCGCGCACGACGCCGCCGACCCCCGTATTCGCGCCGCCGAAGGGTTCCAGCGCGGAGGGGTGGTTGTGTGTCTCCACTTTGAAGGCGATGTCGTATTCATCATCGAAGGCCACGATTCCGGCATTATCGACAAAGGCGCTGCGTACCCAGGGCTTATTGATCTTCTCCGTCGCAGCGCGAATGTACTGATCCAGCAAGCCGTTGATGGTTTCCCGATTGCCCTCACCGTCCTCGAAATGGATCAGAGCGCGGAAGGTCTTGTGAACGCAGTGTTCGCTCCAGGTTTGGGCGATCATCTCCAGTTCGATGTCGCGAGGTTCGCGCCCTTCGCGCACATACCACTCCTGCACTGCCTTCATCTCGTCCAGGTCGAGCGAGAGCCGCCGCTCTTTGCTGATCGCCAGCAGGCGTTCGTCATCCGCCTCGCGCAGTGGGATCGTTGCAACCCGTCCGTCGCTCTCCTGGGGTTCGACGAAGGGCGGTTCAATCGCCGCATCGACGCTGTGGCGCTGGATCACCGGGTTGCTGAAGAGACGTATCGCCAGCGTTTCCAATTCTTCGGCGGATAGGTCGCCCGCGAGGTCATAACGCCGGGCACTGGCGGCCTGTTCCAGGTCGATGTGCAGGTACTGCGCGGCGCGGATCAAGTTTTCAGCGATGGGGTCAGTCACGCCGGGCTGCAAAGTGATATCTATGCTGTGATTGGCGGCGGGGTCGCGTCTGCCGACGACGAATTGCTCGACGACCGAATCCGCCAGCAATTGTGCGCCGATCTGTTCAGCATCGACGATGCTGATCTCGCCCTTCAGGAAGAAGACGCGGCTCTCCTGGCAGCCCGTGAGCGCGGTGATTCCAAGCTGGTGCGCGGCCTGCACCCAGGGCGATTTGGCACTGGATTCGAGGCTTTCGTGACGGTTGTAGACTTCGATGCGGAAGACGTAGGACATGAGGACTGCTCGGCTCCTGATCCTCGGATATGAGTCGCTGGCATCGTAGCCCATGCGCCGGGGCATTGCAACGTCGCTTCGCTGAAAAACGGAGCCGAAAGACGAAAGCCGCCGGCGGGGGCGAAGAGGCGTCGCCGCTGGTATACTCGGCACGTTGAACAGATGATTCGCAACCATCAAGGCGAGGGAACCACATGGAATACACGACACTCGGCAAGACGGGTTTGCAGGTCTCGCGCATTTGCCTGGGCATGATGAGCTACGGTGACCCAAACTGGCGCGATTGGATATTGGGCGAAGAGGAAGGCCGCCCGATTGTGCAGCGTGCGGTGGAACTGGGTGTGAACTTCTACGATACCGCCAATATGTATTCGCTTGGGGTCAGCGAAGAAGTCACGGGCAAATACCTGCGTGAGATGTTCAGCAAGCGCAGCGAGTATGTGCTGGCGACCAAGGTCTACTTCCAGATGGAAGACAAACCGAATCAGGGTGGGTTATCGCGCAAGCACATCATGGACAGCGTGGAGGACTCGCTGCGCCGCCTGGGTACGGACTACATCGACCTCTACCAGATCCACCGTTGGGATTACAATACGCCGATTGAGGAGACGATGGAAGCGCTGCATGATGTCGTCAAATCCGGCAAAGTGCGTTACATCGGTGCCAGCAGCATGTACGCCTGGCAGTTCGCCAAAGCGCAGTATGCCGCCGAGCGCAACGGCTGGACGAAATTCGTCTCCATGCAGAATCACTATAATCTAATCTACCGCGAAGAAGAGCGCGAGATGAACCCGCAGTGCGTCGAAATGGGCGTGGGGCTGCTGCCCTGGTCACCGCTGGCACGCGGATTCCTGGCGGGGAATCGCACCCGCGACGGACAGGGCGAGACGACCCGCAGCAAGAGCGATAGCATGGCGCAGAGCTTCTACTACAGCGATGCGGACTTCGAGACAGTGGATCGCTGCAAAGAAATCGGCGAACGCCTGGGCAAAACTCCGGCGCAGGTTGCATTGGCATGGCTCCTGCACCAACCCGGCGTTGATGCGCCCATCGTCGGTGCGACCAGGATGCACCATCTGGAGCAAGCCTGCGAAGCGGTAGACATCCAACTCAGCGAAGAAGATCGGGCCTATTTGGGTGAACCGTATCAGCCCAGGCAGATTCTGGGGCATCGTTGATTCAGCAACAGAAAACATGCGCAGTCCGTCAATCTGTCATCGAAGAGAGCCTTGAATGGACTCGCTCCCAGAGCACCCATCCCCAAACAGCTTTGCCGGGGATGGGTGTGGGCCAATTCAGACTACAAGGCCGGGAGTTCATCCATTGCGGTGAAGCTGCGGCGGCTGTTATAGGGCTTGTTCCCCAGGATGCGCTCGATCTTCTCGTCCAGTTCGGCATTCATTTCCACATCGAGCGCCTGCAGGTTGCTCTCCACATGTTCAGGCTTCGTCGCGCCGGTGATGACACTGTCGACATTCTGGTGCGCCATCGCCCAGGCCAGGGCCAATGCTGCGGGTTCGTAGCCGTATTCCTGCGCCAGCGCCGTGATCTGCCGCCCCACTTCGATGCGGTGTTCGGAGAAATTGTCGCTCATCTCGTGCTTCGCGGCGCGGGATTCTTCCGGCACACCATCGTTGTACTTGCCCGTCAGCAAGCCACCCGCCAGCGGTGACCAGACCACCAGCCCGATGGAATGTTCGTCCAGCTTGGCTTCCAGGTCGCCTTCCACCACATGGCGATCCAGCATGTTGTAGAGCGGCTGCTCGACTACGGGGCGGTAGCCGTTGATGCGGTCGGCGATGTCCACTGCTTCCTGAATCTGGTTGGCTTCCCACATGCTCGTGCCCCAGTAGAGCACCTTGCCCTGGCGGATCAGGTCTTCGATGGCGCGGACGGTCTCTTCGGTGGGGGTTTCGTTGTCGTAGCGGTGGCAGAAGAAGATGTCTACATAGTCCATATCGAAGCGGCGCAGCGAGTTTTCCACCGATTCCATGATGTGCTTGCGCGATAACCCGCGATCATTGACATCATCGCTCATGGGCCAGTACGCCTTGGTGCTGATGACCAGCTTGTGTCGCTCGTAATCCTTGACCACCTCGCCCACGACTCGTTCCGCGCCGCCGCGCGAGTACATGTCCGCCACATCAATGAAGTTGATGCCGCTTTCGATGGCGGTGCGCAGACAAGTCTTCGCCGTATCTTCCGCCACTTTGTCGCTGCCGAAGGTCAGCCATGCCCCAATCGACATCGCGCTGACTTTCATCCCGGTCGGCCCCAGGCGGCGATATTCCATTCCTGCCATTGCCTTCGCTCCTCGTTCATCGCTTCACATGCACCCATTATAGCGTGACTGCGTTCAATCCTACGGGATTTGCCTCGGAACTGCCAAAACGTCTATGATGGTTGTTATATCCGGAGTGAATTCATCGCCGCAAATGAGCCGCAGAACAGGAATCACGCTATGAGTATCCCGAACCATGAAGTCGTCATCGCGCCGTCGATTCTGGCGGCGGATTTCACGCAGCTTGGCGCACAGGTACAGGCCGCCGAACTAGCCGGGGCACAATGGCTGCACATTGATGTGATGGACGGGCGCTTCGTCCCCAATATCACGATGGGGCCATTGGTGGTGCGGGCGCTGCGTCCCATCACCAGCCTGCCGCTGGATGTTCACCTCATGATCGTGGAGCCGGAACGCTATGTTGATGCCTTCGCCGACGCAGGGGCTGATCACATCACCGTGCACCTGGAAGCCAGCCCCCACCTGCACCGTACCCTCCAGCAAATCCACGAGGCAGGCTGCAAAGCCGGAGTCGCCATCAATCCGCACACGCCAGCCCGTGACTTGAACACGATCATCAATTATGTAGACATCATCAACGTCATGACGGTGAATCCAGGTTTCGGGGGGCAGGAATTCATCTCGGAATCCACTGAGAAGATTCAGATGCTGCGAACCATGACCTTGCAGGCGCAGCGCGACATCTTCATCGAAGTTGATGGCGGCATCAACAGCATCACGGCGCGGCGCGTGGTTGCGGCGGGGGGCAACGTGCTGGTCGCGGGGACGGCGGTCTTCGGGCACAGCGACGGAATCGGCGGCGGAATCGCGGCGCTGAGAGCGGCATTGCCCTGATTCTAATGGATTTGTAGCCCTCATATCTCGTAAAACAGGGCAAGCGATGGTATAGTTTGCGCCAAGTTTGCCCCAGAACCTGCGCAGCGTACCAATAGGGGCTGTTGTTTCGCGCCGAAAATTAAGTTTCTCTTATAGAAGATTGTGATTCCGCGCAACACTTGCGTCTGGTTAGTGTTGTATGTTCTGAAACCACTTGCTTATTGGGGTCGAATAATGGTCATTGAATTGAAAACGAACCTGGTAGACGGACATCTACTCAAATGGATGATGGCGGCTGGCGTTTCCTGGCTGGAACAGCACAAGCAGCAGATCAACAACATGAACGTATTCCCGGTGCCGGATGGCGATACGGGGACGAACATGGTGCTGACCGTTCGCAAGGCTTACCAGTTGATCGCTGACCTGGACGAAGCCCATGTTGGCCTTGTCAGCGAACAGATTGCACGCGGAGCGCTCACCGGGGCGCGCGGCAATTCGGGGACGATTCTGTCGATGCTGCTGCGGGGCTTCGCCCAGGAACTGCGTGGCAAGGATGTGATGGACAAGTCGGCCTTCATTCAGGCGCTGCAAAATTCCGTCGAATATGCGTATAACACCGTGCGCAGCGTGATGGAACCGGTCGAAGGGACGATCTTGACCGTCGCACGCGAATCCGTTGAGGCCGTCAAGGAACGCGCACGCGAAGAGACCAGCATGCGCGTATTGCTGCGCGACATGGTGGCGGCGGCGCGTCATTCGCTGGAAAACACGCCCAATCTGCTGCCCAAGCTCAAGGAAGCGGGTGTGGTCGACTCGGGAGGGATGGGGTTGGTCTACATCCTGGAAGGCATGTACCGCCTCATTGAAGGGCAGCCCGTATCTTATGGCGAAGGAGAAGTAGCCGACATCTCCGTCAATGGGCATTCCTGGGAAGCCGCTCTCATCCCGGAAGATGAAGAAGGTTACGGCTACGATGTGCAGTTCTTGATGCTGGGCGAAAACCTGGATGTGGATCAGGTGCGGCGTGACATCAGCGCGATGGGCTGGTCACCGCTGATTGATGGTGACGACCGCCTGATCAAAGTGCATATCCATGTCTACAACCCCGGCGAACCGCTCAGCTATGCCATCGACCTGGGTGTGGAACTGGATGACATCGTGGTCGAAAACATGCAGGCGCAGTATTTGCAGTACGTGCAGGCGCGTCATGAGCGCGAAGAACAGCCAGAGGCGGAGCATCGCGTCTCCGTTATCACGGTCGCGCGCGGGGATGGCCTGGAGAAGATGCTGCGAGAATACGGCGCGGCGCGCGTCATCATCGGCGGACAGACGATGAACCCCAGCACGGAAGACTTCCTCGGCGCGATTGACTCGCTGGATACCGATGAGATCATCCTGCTGCCGAACAACGGCAACGTGCTGATGGCGGCGCAGCAGGCGGCTTCGCTGGCGATTGGCAAATCGGTGCAGGTCGTCCCTAGCAAGACCATTCAGCAGGGGATCAGCGCCTTGCTGGCATACATGGATCTGCGTGATAGCAACTCGCTGCAGGATATCGTGGACGGCATGAATGAATTCCGCAGCTTCACCAAGAGCGCGGAAGTGACCATCGCAACCCGCAATGCCATCATCAACGATGTTGCCGTGCGCGAAGGCCAATACATCGGCCTGTTGGATGGCAAACTCGTCCATGCAGGGGGTACAGATCACGAAATTGTACAGCACCTGCTGCAAGTCGCTCATGCTGAGGAGCACGAACTGGCGACCTTCTACTACGGGGAAGGCCGTACCCGGGCGGATGCCGAAGCGCTCATCGAGCAGCTTGTGGGCATGTATCCCGACTTGGAGTTTGAAGCGGTATACGGTGGACAGCCACTATACCCCTATCTCATCAGCATCGAATAACGACTGTGAAATACCAGATTGTCACCGACAGCGGTGCGCGTTTCGTCAATGCGCACCGTTTGCAAGAATATCCGATTACTGTTGTCCCCTATGCGATGCAGATTGGTTCGCGCCTGTACCATGAAGGGCGCGACCTATCGCCGGATGAAGTCTTGCAGTTAATGCAGATGCGTGGCCCCGCGCCACAACTTCTCGCCCCTAGTGTCGAAGACTACGTACAGGTCTATCGGCGAGCCGCGCAGCACTATGACGGGGTGATCTCGGTGCATACCTCGCGCGAGATGACGCAGAGCTGGCAGAACGCCCGCCTGGCCGCGCAGCAAATGGGAACGTCGGTGACGGTGGCGCTGGTCGACACGCGCACGACCTGTGTGGGGCAGGGATTGCTGGTGCGCATGGCGGCGAACCTGGCGGCACAACAGATCCCTTTTGACGAGGCCGTGCAGCGAGTGCGCAACGCTACCGAGAATATTTACTCGCTCTACCTGGTCGAGTCTTTCGAGCGGCTGCGGCACAACGGCATTCTCTCGCCATCACATGCCACGCTCGGGGAAATGCTGGAGATCAAGCCGCTGGTCACGGTTGATGAGGGCTACCCGGTTGTCACGGGCAAAGTGCGCACGCGCTCCCAGGCCATTGATCGTCTGGTGGAATTCGTGGAGGAATTCGAGAACATCCAGGATGGCATCATCGTCCAGACACGTGTGCACATCACGGAACAAACGCGCATTCTGCAAGATCGGCTCTCGATGATTTTTCCGGGCAAGCATTTCCCATATACCATCTACGGTGCCAGCCTGGGCAGCCTGTTGGGTAGCAGCGTGACAGGCATAGTAATATTGGAGAACCCATTAGAAGAGGACGAAGATGACTCAGAAAATAAAGATTATTACGGATAGTATCGCCGATATTCCGCCGGAACTGGTTGCAAAATATGGCATCGAGATGGTGCCTTGCTACATCAACTTCGAAGGCAAGAGCCTCAAAGATGATGGAGAAGAGCTGGATCGCGAGCAGTTCTATAGAGACCTGGGTGGATTTGCCGAGTATCCAACCACTGCTGCACCCTCCCCCATTCTGGGTGAGGAATTGATGCGCAAGTCACTGGAAGAGGTTGATCACGTCATCAGCATCAACGGCGCATCCAACATCAGTGGCACCTACAACAACATGCGTCTCGCGGCTCAGGAAGTCGATCCGGAACGGATCACCGTCATCAATGCCGGGAATATCAGCGCCGGGATCGGCCTGCAAGTGCTGGTCGCATGTGAATTGGTGGAACAGGGCACAAGCCTGGAAGAACTCGTCCCCATCGTAGACAGCTTGAAGCACCATACGCATCTCTATGGGGCCATCTACAATCTGGAAACTCTGCGCAAGAGCGGGCGCATCAGTTCTGTGATTGCGGGGATTGGCTCTTTCTTGCAGATCAAGCCGATTATGACGGTGCGCGATGAGGGGGTTGTCGAAGTTGTGCATCGTGTGCGTACTTTCTCCCGCGCGAAGTCCAAGCTGGTTGACGTGCTGCGCGAAGAAGGCGAACTGGATCGCGCTGCCATCATCCACATTCAGGACGAGGAAGCCGCGTTGGCCTTCCAGGAGCAGGCCAAAGATATCCTGCCGGAGAATACGATCGTCGTAAGTGTCAAGCCGACTTCAGGCATTCACCTGGGCGTCCACTCGGTTGGCTTCGTCTCCCTCCGCAACACCTGGAAGCAGTAACCCCTGACGATGCCCCCAACTTAGAAAATATGTGCAGGCAGCCTTTCGATGCTGCCTGTCTTCCTGTATGCTTGTAGCGAACGTTTGTTGGATTGAATAACGTAAGGGAAACGGTATGCCGTCGGCTCTGGAGACTCTCGTCAAAATCCTGAAGCTGGAACGCGAACAAGGCTGCCAGAATCGCGCTGTGATCGGCGGTTTCAGCGCATATAGCGATACCTGGCGGCAGCAAGCAGAACAACAGGCGCGGCGCGCCGAACACATCGTACTCGTTGAAGAACTGAGCGACCTGCTGCGCGGGTATGAGGCGGTTGACGGGCAGCTAGAGCGCATGAAGCAAATCGACTACATGCTGGAACGTATCGTCGGGCGTGCGCCGATCCCGCCAGAGTACGCGCAGAAGCTGAAACAAATCCGCGAGGAGCAGCCCCGCCAGCAGAACCAGGCTGATGCACAGCCAGCCAGTCAACCGGATGAGGGCGAAGGGCGGTCTCGTGGCAAGAAGGCCCGGGCGAAGAAGAGCAAAAAAGAGCGCAGCGGCGGCCCCGGGCGCAAGTCTGGTAAGCAGAAGCCACTGGAAACCTATGGTTACGACAATTACCAGCCAGTGCGGGCGAAGTCGTTGGACATCGAGCCGATGCCGACCCTGGCGCGTCCGCCGCGCAAGCCGCGTCCCGCTCTGTCGCTGGAAGAAGCCCGTGAGCGTATCGCAGCCCTCTCGCAGCCGCTGACGGCGATCAAAGGCATCGGCAGCAGCAAGGCCGACCAATTCGCCGACCTGAACCTCTTCACCGTCGAAGATATGCTGCATTACCTGCCGCGCCGCTACGATGATTACACCCAGCTACGCTACATCGCCAAGCTGGAACCGGGTGAAGTGGCGACGGTCATTGGGACGGTTTCCTATACTGAAGTGCGCATCGGGCGCAACAACCGCAAGGACTTCTACATGGAACTGGAAGACGGCAGCGGTACGCTCAACGTCGTCTTCTTCGGGCAGCATTTCCTGGTGCGCAGCATCCGTAAGGGGCAGCAGCTTGTCCTCAGCGGGAAAGTCAGCATCTGGCAGCATCGTTTGCAGATGACCAACCCGGAGTGGGAAGCCCTCGATTCCGAGAATTTGCACACCATCGGCATCGTGCCCGTCTATCCATTGACGGAGAGCGTGAAAGCGCGTTCTTTCCGCCGCACGATGAAGGGTGCAGTTGAGCAGTTCGCCGACACCCTGCCCGATCCCCTGCCCGAATCTGTTCTGGAACGTGCCGAACTGGCAGACCTCAACTGGACAATGCGCAACCTGCACTTCCCGGAAGGCTGGGATCATCTGGAGCATGCCCGTCGGCGTTACCTGTTCGACCAGCTTCTGCTGCTGCAACTGGGCATCCTGGGCAAGCGCCGTGATTGGCAGTCGATACCCGCGCAGCCGCTCCCGGTTGATGATGGCTGGCTGGATGAGTTCATCGCGACGGTCTTCCCCTACGAGTTGACCGGGGCACAGCAGCGAGCCATTGGGCAGATTCGCGATGATATGGCCAAAGATGTGCCCATGAATCGCCTGCTGCAGGGCGATGTCGGCGCGGGCAAGACTGCCGTGGCCCTGACGACCATCGGCATGGCACTCTTCAATGGCAAGCAGGCCGCTTTGATGGCCCCGACCAGCATCCTGGCAGAGCAGCACTATCGCGGGATCACCAAGGCGCTCGCGCACTTGCAGGGCGATTGGCGTCCAGTGATTGCGCTGCTGACCAGCGCCCTGACCAACAGCGAACGGGAGGCCATCTATCGCGGGATGGCGAATGGCTCCATCGACATTGTGATCGGTACGCACGCTCTGATTCAACAAGGCGTGGAATTCCATGATCTGGGTGTTGCCATCATTGACGAGCAGCATCGCTTTGGCGTGGAACAGCGGGCGGCGCTGCGTGGCAAGGGCACCAATCCGCACCTGCTCTTCATGACGGCCACACCGATACCCCGCACGCTGGCGCTGACGATGTATGCCGACCTGGATTTGAGCATCATCGACGAGAAGCCGCCGGGACGCCAGCCCGTCGAGACGCGCATCCTGGCACCCGTTGCACGCGAGCGGGCCTTCCAGTTCGTCGAGCAGCAGGTGGAAGAGGGGCGGCAGGCCTTTGTCGTGCATCCGCTGGTGGACTCGTCAGATCGGGTTGAGGCGCGTTCTGCGACCGAGGCCTACGAAGACTTGCAGCAGGTTTTCTATAAGTACCGTGTCTGCTTGCTGCATGGGCGCATGTCGCCGGCAGAAAAAGACGAAATTATGGCGGCATTTGCCAATCATGAATATGATGTGATGGTCACGACCAGCGTTGCGGAAGTCGGGGTAGATGTTCCGAATGCCAGCGTGATGATGATCGAAGGAGCCAATCGCTTTGGTCTGGCGCAGCTTCATCAGTTCCGGGGGCGTGTCGGGCGTGGGCAACATAAATCGTACTGCTTGCTGATTCCGGATACGCTCACCGACGAATCCGAAGCGCGGCTGAAAGCGATGGAGGAGACGGACGACGGCTTCCGACTGGCGGAAATGGACTGGCAGATGCGTGGTGCCGGAGATTTGCTCGGGACGCGACAGAGCGGGTCGTTCATCGTCAAGTTGGCGGAGTTCATGACGCCAGAACTGGTCAGCCTTGCCCAGAGCGAAGCGCGGACAATCTACGAAGAAGACCCGGATTTGCAACTTGAAGAACATCAATTGCTGGCGGAGATGCTGCACCAGCGTGCGCAGCGCGATACCGCCAGCGATGTGAGCTAGGGCGCGAGTCGGAGGGCGATCACTTGCAGGGGCGATGCACTGGCGTTTGCCGAATGAGTCAGCCCCTGTGAGGTTTGTCTCGCGGTGGTGGGGGCAAGTGTGAGCTTACACCCGACCAAGGAGTTGCAGGAGGGGCGCTCTCACGAGGCCGCCTGCCTTCGCGTCAAGTTCTGGTAGGTTGTCTCGTTGCATTCCCCGGGCGAGCCGCATTGCCCATTGCATCCATTCGGGTGCGGGTCTTCGTTCGCTGCGCCCTTGCGTAATAATTTGTAATGACCATGACCCCGGTCATGTTGGCGTAAAAAAACGTTTAGACGTAGAATATCCACGTAGCACCATTGGAGTTTTTCTTATGGCTCGTCTTGCCGTTTACCCGGCATCGCTGGACCCGATTCACTTCGGGCATATTGATGTGGCACGTCGCGCAACCGCGATTTTCGACCATGTGATCGTGGCGATTTATGCCAATCCCAAGAAGAACATCCTCTTCACCGTTGATGAGCGCGTGCAACTGGCGCAGGAGGCCTTCGAGGGGGATACGAACATCGAAGTTGCGAAGTTTTCGGGATTGGTTGTAAACTATGCGCGGGAGGTGGGGGCGTCAGCACTGGTGCGCGGGCTGCGTGTCTTCGGCGATTTCGAATACGAATTTCGCATGGGACTGGCAAACAAGGCCCTGGCACCAGAGGTTGAGACAGTGGCAATCCTGTCCGATGTGCGCTTCATCCACATCAGTTCCAGCACCGTTCGCGAAATTGCGGAGTTGGGTGGCGAGGTATCGCATCTGGTGCCAGAGAATGTGAGCCGTGCATTGAAAACACGATTCGGTTATGCCTAATGGAGAGATGATTCGTGGATATTCAACATTTAGTGGATCGGCTGGAAGACCTCATTGATGATGGTCGGCACATCTTCGGGACGAAGTACACCATGATTGATGAAGAACGCGCCCTGGAGATCATCGACCAGATGCGCATCTCGATCCCGGAAGAGATTGAGAAAGCGGCACGAGTCCTGGCCCAGCGGGATCGCGTGCTGGCAGAAGCACACGAAGAAGCGGCTCGCATCGTGCAAGAGCATCGCAAAAAGGCCGAGTCGATGCTGGATCAGGATGCGACAGTACAGGCCGCACACAGCCGCGCCGAGCAGATCAAAGAACAGGCGCGCCAGGAAGCCTCCCGCATCACCAGCGAAGCGGATCAATACGTGATGAGCATCCTCAGCAAGTTGGAACAACAGCTTGTGCGTGACCTGAGCGAAGTGCGCAACGGCATCAACCATATGCAGGCGCAGAAAGCCAATCCCGCGCCCGCAGCACAGCAGCCAGAGCACGCGCAGCAGCCTGTCGAGAGCGAACTGGTAGAAGCGGCTGTGGAACCGAAGCAAAACGAGGCTTGATGCTGAGGAAGAGCAACCCTGTTCTCCTCAGATGATGTCATGTTGCGCTTGAATTATTCTTCGTCTTCATCCTTTGCCAGGCGAGACGCCCGCTCGTCCAGTCTGGTTGTGGTTGGCTTCGGCTCATCCTCGCCGGAACCCTCATCCAGCGGAGGTAACCCCAGGGCTTCGCGTCGTTTGCGCTCTTTCTCCTCGCGCGTCCGCTGCATCATCTCCTGAAATGCTTGCTCTTTCTCTTCGCGCCGTTTGCGTGCCTCTTCCAGGATGCGCTCGCGTGTCGCTTGTTCGCCCGTGCGCAGGGCTTCCTCGCGCTTGCGTTGCTTCTCGCGCACGATTTCATCCATCCTGCGTCGTTCGTCGATCATACGCTGCTTGCGACTGCTGCGCTCTTCGTAGATTTGTTCGGCTTTGCGCTTCCACTCCGGTTTGTTCGCATCCGCTTCGGCAGGGGCTTCGGTGCTTTCGGCGGCTGCTGGCGGCTCCTCTTCTGCGGCGGATTCGATCTCGTAGGTGATGTTCTTGCGCTCGAAAACCTTGTCTTTGACTTCCGCCTCGGCGCTGATCTCTTCCGAGATGCGTGATGCCTTATCAAAGAATTCTTCGGACTCGTCCACCATTTCCTCGAACTGTTCACGCGCCCGTGCCACTTCCGGGTTCTCCCGGCGCTTCTTCTGCGGCGGCAGGGGGAGATCCGGCTGTGTGGGTTCGGCGGCGGCTTCATCCGTTGCTTCTGAGGCGGGGGCTTGGCTCTCAGCAGCGGATTCTGCGTTTTCGTCGGCAACAGGTGCTTCACTCTCCGGCGGCGCTGGCGTGGGGTGTGTCTCGTCCGGTGTCAGGTCTTCGCGGTTGTCCTGCGGTTGCTTGTCGTCTTCGGGCATTGTGGGTTTTTGCGGTTCGTCCTGCATCATTCGCTCCAGATTACACCGTTCGCGTACCGATCATAACAACAATACGAAAAGAGCGCACCGGGCGGTGCACTCTGCGGCTGGCTTTTTGATTGTTGAGAAGGCCGCGCATCAGGGGATGATGATGCACTGCCCCACGAAGATGCGCGTCGGGTCGGAGATACCGTTATAGGCGGCAAGCTGCGGATAGGGTACGCCGTAGCGCAGGCCGATGCGGAACAAATTTTCGCCTGGCTGAACGATGTGCGTCGTCCGTGCCCCGGTTGGCGTGGTGCAGCTTGCGTTGCTGGTCACATTCGCCGGAGCGCTCGTCGTCGTGGTTGTCGTCGTCTCGCCGGACGTGTCTTGCGGGCTGGGCGTCACCTGGGCGAGGCTGGCTGCGTTGATGCCGCCGCACTGCGTAATCGGGAAAATCGTATCAAACTCGTTGAGTCCGGCGCGGTAAGCCACCTGCAATTCCTGGGTGGTCAGCGCCCAGATGCTGATGCTCCCCAGCCGTGCGATCATGGTATTCTGCCCGCTGGATGCCGCATCTACAAAACCCTGGGCGATTTGCAATGGGGTTGCGGTGAGGGCGGTACCGCCATCGACGGGCTGCACGAAGACGCCGCCTTCCGCTGTGCAGGTGATGGCGAAGGGCGCGCCGCCGTTGGTAGCCACAGTGGGATTGCTGCTGCCGCTGCCTGAAGGCTGCGTCTCGCCGCTGCAATTGCGGGTTGCTTCTTCCACATAGACGACCAGATTGGTCGCCGCATCCATCACGCGCACGGAGTAGCTCAAGAGGCGGTTTGCCGGCTGGTCAACGAAGTCGTAGGTGCGCGTGCCTTCCCCGCGTGGACCAACCACAATGTAATTGTCAATATCTCCGAGCAGGTTCCAGCCGACATACCCCGCCGTCTTCACCAGCACCTGCGTCTCGGTCGTGTCGTCATCGTTGGAGAAGACCGTCACGGTGATGTTGCCGCAGGTCAGGTTGACATCCACTTCTGCGATCTGATAATCCTGCGCGGCGGCGGGCATTGCCAGCACGAGGAGCAGCAGCGAAAGAACTGCCACAAGAATCGGAAAGAACTTTGGCTGTCGCATGAGAGATTTCTCCTACACCAATTCATGAGCGCCCATTACAATTCATTGTAAGGTTCTCCCTGCTGTAAAGGCGTTCAGTTCTCCGTCGAAATCCGTTAGAGCGGCGTTCGTCTTCCGTCAATTGTGCGCAAAGCGTATGTCATCAGCACAATGCCCTGACAAAACCGTCACGAAATCCGAAACAATCACATCATGCGTGCCGGAACCACCACGAAAAGTGGAATGACCTGCGCTCGCCAGCCGCCGGGAGGCCGGAAGGCGAAAGACGCTTGCCCCGCCCTGTTCCATCCGTCCTGCATCGATCATGTCCTGTGCGATCCTCCTCAATGGATCGCACCAGGCATGCACGATGAAACAGGGTACGCTACAATATGCGAACATCGGAGAGGAGCCGTGAATGCCAAGCATTTCTGAACGAGTCGCCGGACTACAAACCACGATTTTCAGCGAGATCAACCAGTACGCCGCCCAATACGACACCGTGAACCTGGGGCAGGGGAAACCCGATTTCGACGGCCCCCAGTCGGTGTTGGATGCCATGTGTGAGGCGGTCTTATCTGGCGCTGCCAATCAATATCCGCCGGGTTACGGTATCCCGCAGCTTCGTCGGCGCGTCGCCGAACACGCTGGCCTGCAATACAACCTCGACGTGGACGCTGATAACGGCGTGATCGTCACCAGCGGCGCGTCCGAAGGCGTATTTTCCGCCGTGATGGGGGTTGTGAATCCGGGCGATGAAGTCATCCTGCTGGAACCGTATTTCGACATTTACCTGCCTGCGGTCGAGTGGGCGGGGGGTGTCCCGGTCTACGTGCCGCTGCGTCCGCCGCAGTGGAAGTTCGACCCGGATGAACTGCGCAATGCCTTCTCGGAGCGCACTCGTGCGATCATCCTTAACACGCCGCACAATCCCACCGGGCGTGTCTTCAGCCGACAGGAACTGACGTTGATTGCCGAATTGTGTCGCGAGCACGATGCCATCGTCATCAGCGATGAAGTCTACGAGCACCTGACCTACGGCACGGCGAAGCATATTCCCATCGCCACGTTGCCAGGGATGTTCGAGCGCAGTCTAACCGTGAGCAGCGCCGCCAAGACCTTCAGCGTTACGGGCTGGAAGGTTGGCTGGGTCTACGGTCACCCGGATTTGATCACCGGAGTCTGGCGGATGCACCAGAATGTGACCTTCGCCGTCAACCACCCGGGGCAATACGGAGTGGCGCACGGACTCTCGCTGGGAAATGCTTATTTTGCGGAGTTTCGTGCGATGTACGCGCAGAAGCGCCAACTGCTGCTGCAAGGGCTGTTGGACGCGGGAATTAAGGTGAATTATGAGCCGGAAGGAGCTTTCTACATCATGGGCGATTATTCCGGTATCTATGAAGGCGATTCCCTGGACTTCGCCCGCTGGCTGATCCGCGAATATGGTGTGGCCTCAATCCCTCCCATGAGTTTCTTCAGCCAGCCGCACCAGCATCTGGGCAAGGGCTACGTGCGCTTTTCATACTGCAAAACGGACGAAAGCCTGCAAAACGCCGTGCAGCGGCTGTGTCGGTTGTCCGGGTGACGCATCACCCGGACAGGGCGGCAATGGACAGGGCGATTTAGAGGAAACCGCCGAGGCCAGACGCCAGAATGAAGGGGCTGAGCAGCAAGCCCAGGATCATGCCAATGACCAGTTGCACCACCAGCATGACGGCAATCGTCCACCAGCCCGAACGGCGATCTACTTTGTGTACCATTTCGATGCCATCGACGGCGACGAACAGGGAGTAAATCCACAGAGCGAAGCTCACCAGTCCGCTGATTGCTCCTAGCAGCGGAATGATCGTCAGCGCGAGTGCCAGCAAGTTGCTGATGATGCTCGCGGTCACAACGGGGAGGGCGATTGTGTAGGCGTGCGTCACCAGGGATGCTTGTCCGCCACGATTGCCAGTGACCCAGCCATGTGAGATGCGGATGCCGCCGTACAATGCACCAATGCTGATGGGAATGGTCAGCAGGAAGGTGAACAGCACGTTCAGGAAGTTGGGAGGCGTATAGGAAGCCCCGAAAGCGGCCCCAAATTCCTCGAAGGCAGCCGCAATCTGTGCGTTAGCGATGGCGCTGGTGATGGTGGTGACGAGAGCGATGATGACGAAGCAAATTCCGATGTAGGCCCAGAAAAGCCACCAGCTCGCACGCTGCACTTCTTGTGGATACACACCCGGCTGCTTGCGCAGAATCGCAATGCCATTCTGGAATTGCTGCAAGAAGAGATTCCAGAGGTAAGTGGGGGAGACCTTCTCCGGTGCGCCGGGGATTTCTACAGGCAGTGAAAAGCCCTCAGATGGCGGCTGAATGGTCTCGATGGGTTCGCCAGCAGCCTGCCATGCGGGGAACGGTTGCGCTGGCGGCGCGGTCTGCCCCGTCGTCGCGCCACCGAAATCGAGATCGTCGAAATCGCTCGAATCAGGCCTGGGTGGCAGCTTGGCAAGCTGCTCCTGTGCTTTTTCGTTATCCGGCATGATTTCCAGCACCCGCTCCAGATAGCGACGCCGCTCTTCGATGTCGCTGGTAGCCCCTGCCAGATAGTACCAGGCACGTGCATCCTGTGGGTCTTGTTCGACCGCCTGCTGAAAAATCTCGTACGCGCCCTCGCGGTCACCCGCTCGGTACAGTTCCATCCCCTGCTGAATGAGATCAGAAGACATCGTTTTGCTCCGTTTGCTCGTCGTCTGGATAAGTTCCTGCTAGTATGACTATACATTCAAGCTGGGTCTGGACTCAAATTCTAAGTGGATCGTAACAATGGGAACAAGAATGATGCCTGTCCATAAGTTGATGCGCATTGCAAACGTCGTCGTGGTCATCGCGCTGCTATCTGCTGTGCTGATTGGCTGTACGCCAGCCGCACCCCCTGCTGATTTCACCGCCGAGCCGGATACGCCACGCGGTGCGGTTACCATCATCTCTCCGCTGACTGGATCGACCATCTATGCGGAGGCGCTCTTTGTGACGGGTACAGCCCAGGATGTGCCGGAGAATCGCTTTCGGCTGCGTGTTGTAACGGCGGATGATGTCGTCCTGGCGCAGCCAACTGTCACCGTTGAAGAGGGGATGTGGAGCGTGGAAATCGTCCATGAGTATGATGGCGTGCCCACAGAAGCCCTACTCATCGCGGAGAACGCAGCAGGGGGCGAGTACGATGTCGAGTCCGTCGTGATTGCCTCAATGGACAATCGACCCGAGGGGACGTTTGGCGTGATCCTCTCGCCACAAGAGGGCATGGTTGTCGGTGGCGATCAGATCGAGGTGACTGGGACAGGCTCTGGCCTTTTCGAGAATACCTTGCTGTTGCAACTACGGGAACCGGATGGTGCGGTCATTTCCGAGACCGTCGTCACCGTCGCCAATCCCTATTTCGTCGATGAAATCGTCTGGATTGCCGACCTGGAGACCAACGGGCATACCGGCCCCGCCATCGTGCACATCGGCTATGAAGACGCCGCCACCGGGGAACGCATCACGCTGGACGAAGAAGAGATCATGGTCAGCGAAGTCGCGGGCTAGAAACAAACCTTTTTCCGACGATTCGCCGTCCCTGGGGCATGCGCTTTGTGCTATAGTCTTGCACAAACGTTCTTTATGATGACAACCGCTGAAGGTCAAGCAGATTATGCAAGAACAACCGAATCATCACTTCGTCGCCGTTGCCGGGAACATTGGCGCGGGGAAGAGCACGCTTACGCAATTGCTGGCGCAGCATTTCGGGTGGGAGCCGTTTTACGAAGCCAACGCCGAGAATCCCTACCTGGAAGACTTCTACGAAGATATGGAGCGCTGGAGCTTTCATTCACAGGTTTTCTTCCTCGGTAAGCGCCTGGAACATCACCGTCAACTGGTCGATCACCCGGGGACGGTGGTGCAGGATCGCACGGTATACGAAGATGCGGAGATTTTCGCCCGCAACCTGTACGTGCAGAAGCATATGAGCGACCGCGACTATCAGGCGTACCGCAGCCTGTATCAGGCGATTGCAGCCTTCTTGCCACCGCCGACTCTGCTGCTGTACCTCGAGTCGAGCGTGGAGACGCTCCTACAGCGCATCCACAAGCGCGGACGCGCCTTCGAGCGCAACATCAGCCCGGATTACTTACAACAGCTCAACCGCCTCTATGATGAGTGGATCGCGGACTGGACTGCTTGCCCGGTGCTGCGGCTGAATATGGATCGTATGGACTTTCAGGAGAATTCGGCGGATTTGCGCACGGTCATCACCCAGATCGAAGCTGCCCTCACGATCAAGTCCGTCTGAAAAGCGCCCACGCCCTGTGGTGAGAAGCGCCCACTTCTCACCACCTGCCTCCCCACATTTGTACAGAATGAGTCATGCATGAACGCGTGATTTGTTGTATGCTTCAGAATACATGTACGGCATTCTCCACGCTGGCATGGCACAATCACAGAATTGATTTTACTAGAAAGGAATGGGCGCGCAGTCCGGCTGCGCCGAGTGATTATGTCTGTTGTACAAGCCCCCGAAGAGCAACTCGACGGCACACAACGAACACCAATCATCAACGACTTCGCGTTTTCGGTCGCTACTCAGAATGGTTCCGGTAGCCAGACCTCGAACAACGTATTGGTCAAGTCGTTATTCAAAATGGGTATCCCTGTTAACGGTAAGAATTTGTTCCCGTCCAACATTAAGGGGCTGCCGACCTGGTATACCATCCGTGTCAGCAAGGATGGCTATATTGCTCGCCGCCATACGACGGAAATCATCGTGGCGTATAATCAGGATACCGTCAACGAAGACATTCAGAACATCCCTCCCGGCGGTGTCTGCATCTACCGCGATGACCTCAAGATCCCGCGCGAACGCCGCGACGACGTGACCTACTACGCCGTTCCCGTGCGCAAGCTGATGAAAGAAGCCGATGTCCCGCGCCAGTTCAAATCGCGCGTGGAGAATATGACCTATGTCGGTGTTGTGGCACAGCTTTTCGGCATCGACCTGGATATGGCCTACAAGGCGCTGTTGGAGAACTTCGGCGGCAAAGAGAAACCCGCCAAGATGAACATGGATGTGATCCGGTTGGCCTATGACTGGGCAGCGGACAACCTGGAAAAAGAAGACCCCTTCCGCTTCGAAGCGATGGACGCTACCGAAGGTAAGATTCTCATCACGGGCAACGAAGCTGCGGCTCTGGGTGCGATCTTCGGTGGGGTGCATTTCGTGGCCTGGTATCCCATCACGCCCTCGACCAGCCTGGTGGATGCGGTGGAGAAATTCAAATACCTGCGCAAGTCCGAAGACGGCAAGAGCACGCTGGCGGTTGTGCAGGCGGAAGACGAACTCGCCGCCGCTGGCATGATCATCGGCGCGGGCTTCAGCGGCGCACGCTCGATGACCGCGACCAGTGGCCCTGGCATCAGCCTCATGGCGGAATTTGCCGGGCTGGCCTACTTCGCGGAGATCCCCGCGGTCTTCTGGGACATCACCCGCATGGGGCCGAGTACCGGGATGCCGACCCGCACCAGCCAGGGCGATTTGCTCTTCACACACTTTCTGGGGCACGGGGACAGCCGTCAGATTTGCCTGATGCCCGCCACCCCGGAAGAAGCCTTTGAATTTGGCTGGCGTTCCTTCGACCTCGCCGAGGGGATCCAGGCGCCGATCTTTGTCCTCAGTGACCTCGACCTGGGCATGAACAACTGGATGGCGGAACCCTTCGAATATCCCGATGAGCCGATGGATCGTGGTAAGGTGCTGGATGCTGACGGCCTGCGCGAATACATCGAAAAGCACGGACGTTGGGGACGTTACCGCGATGTAGATGGAGATGGCATCGGCTACCGCACGCTGCCGGGTACGGATCATCCGATGTCGGCTTATTTCGCACGCGGTACCGGGCATGACGAATGGGCCGTCTATACCGAGCGCAGTGATGTCTGGCTGCAGAACATGGAGCGCTTGCAGGTGAAGATGCAGACCGCCAAGAAAATGCTGCCGAAGCCGATTGTGGAATACGATGACAGCAAGACAGTCGGTCTCATTACTTTCGGCACCAATGAACCCGCCGTGCAAGAAGCGCGGGATCGCCTGGAAGCGGATGGAACCCCGACGAATTACATGCGTGTGCGTGCGCTGCCCCTCACCGACGAAGTCACAGAATTCATCAACAATCATGATAGCGTATACGTGATCGAGAACAATTACGATGGTCAGCTCAATCAGATCATTCGCATCGACCACGCGCAGGATTTGCAGCACGTACACTCATTGGCATTGGGCGATGGCCTGCCCATGACGGCACACTGGATTGTAGAAGCAATTATGGCTGAGGAGGCGTAGAGATCATGGCACGCAAGACAGAAGTCAACAAAATCGGCGCGACCAAGGACGACTATCAGGGGCGTCCAACGACGCTCTGCCCCGGCTGCGGACACAACTCGATCTCGAACCAGATTGTGCAAACGGCTTTTGAACTGGATATGCCGCAGCACAAAATCCTCAAGATGAGCGGCATCGGCTGCTCCAGCAAATCCCCGGCCTACTTCCTGGGGCAGTCGCACGGCTTCAACGCCCTGCATGGACGGATGCCTTCGGTGGTCACAGGCGCCCTGATGGGCAATCGCAGCCTGAAGTGCATCGCCGTCAGCGGCGATGGTGACTCAGGCAGCATCGGCCTGGGGCAGTTCAAGCATGTGATCCGCCGCAACGTCCCCTTCGTCTACATCATCGAGAACAACGGCGTCTACGGCCTGACCAAGGGGCAGTTTTCCGCGACGGCGGAAGAAGGGCTGGAACTGAAATACTACGGGCGCAACGAACTCCCGCCGATTGACCTGGCGCTGGAGGCCGTCGTCGGTGGCGCGACCTTCGTCGCCCGCAGCTTCAGTGGCGACAAGGATCAGGTGCAGTCGCTGCTGGAAGCCGCCTTGAACCACCCCGGTACTGCTGTGCTGGATATCATCAGCCCCTGCGTGACCTTCAACAATGATCCGCAGTCGCAGAAGAGCTTCCCCTACGGCGTGAAGAACCAGATTCCGCTGCACGAGATTCAGATGGTCGCCCCGGACTACGTGGCGGGTCAGGAAGAAATCGTGGTGGAAAATGTACCGGAAGATGAAGTGATCGAAGTGGATATGCACAACGGCACCTTCATCCGCCTCAAGAAGCTGAACAAAGACCACGATCCGCGCAGCAAGGCGCAGGCCATCGGCGTGCTGGAAGAAGCGCAGCGCGAGGGCTTGTTCCTGACGGGGCTGCTCTACTACGAAGAACCGCGCCCCACGCTGGCAGAGATCAACGATCTGGTGGAAGAGCCGCTTTCAGCGCTGACGGAAGCGCAGTGCCGCCCCACCAAAGAACAACTGGATTCGGTGATGGCCTCGTTCATGTGAGTCATCAGAAGCGTCACAGAGTCTCGCGCAGCCGTCTCTCACAGGACGGCTGCCTTGATTCTAGGGATTTGAAAACCCCCAATTCTTAGGGGATGCTCATGAATTTTTGCTGGTCTAAAATCCATTTTGTCGCTGCAACTATGACCAATTGGATACAATTGGTCAAAAATATGTGTATGCAGCGCGTGGTGCGTGGATTCGTTCGATTCATATTCGAGAGTAGAATAGGATGAGCCTCGCACTGTACACACCGAAGGAAGGGGAAGCCATGGCAGAACACTATCGATCCGCAATCTCCGAGGTGCTGCAAGCCTTGCAGACTCATCGAGAAGACGGTCTCACACAGAGTGAAGCGAAGAGACGTCTGGAAGAGTACGGGCCAAATGCCTTACCGCGTGACGCTGGAGTCAGTTGGCTTGAACTCATCTGGGGGCAGTTCAACGATCCGCTCATCTGGCTGTTGATCTTCGCCGCGATTGTCTCGGCAGTGCTGGGCGAAGTCACCGATATGATCGTCATCAGCATCATTGTCATCCTCAACGCGGCGCTGGGCATCTACCAGGAATATCAGGCGGAGCAAGCGCTGGCCGCACTCAGTGCCATGCAGGTGCCCAAAGTTACGGTGCGGCGCGATGGCACCGTCACCCAGATCAGCGCGGAAGACCTCGTACCCGGTGACATCGTGCTGCTGGAGGAAGGGGACAGCGTGCCCGCCGATGGGCGCGTCATCGAAAGTAGCTCCCTGCGCGTGCAGGAAGCGGCGCTGACGGGCGAATCGCTCCCCGTGAATAAGCAGACTGAGCCGATAGCCGGGAATGGCAAAGTCGCTGTCGGTGACCGCAATAACATGGTGTTCATGGGCACGGCGGTCAATTATGGTCGCGGCGAAATGGTCGTCACAGAGACCGGGCTGAGTACCGAACTGGGCGAAATCGCCAATATGTTGCAGCAGGTGGAACAGGGCGAAACGCCGTTGCAGCGTCGCCTTGCCCAACTGGGACGTGTGCTGACGATTGCGGCGATCATCATCGTGGCAATTGTCTTTGCGGTCGGTGTGCTGGTGCAGGGCATCCCGATTCAGCAGATGTTCTTGATTGCGGTCAGCCTCGCGGTTGCTGCGGTGCCGGAAGGCTTGCCGGCCCTGGTGACGATTGGCCTCTCCCTCGGCGCAGGGCGCATGGTCGCACGCAATGCGCTGATCCGTCGCCTGCCCGCTGTAGAAACGCTCGGCAGTGTGAACGTGATCTGCTCGGATAAGACGGGCACGCTCACCAAGAATGAGATGACCGCCACGTACCTCGCCCTGCCAGGGCATGATGATGTCGTCATCAGTGGCATTGGTTACACGCCGCAGGGGGATTTCGAAGAAGAAGATGGCGATCCCATCGACCCCGAAAACGACGATGCGCTCGGGCGTTTCCTGAAGGCGATGGCGCTTTCGACCAATGCCCACCTGGAGCAAATCAACGATGAGGGCATGATGAACGTGGTCGGTGATACCACGGAAGGTGCGTTGATCGTTGCCGCGCAAAAGGTCGGTTGGACGCGGGCGCAGCTTGAAAAAGATCTGCCGCGTGTGGCAGAACTGCCCTTCAGCAGCGAACGCAAGGCCATGACCACGGTACATGATGTCGTCGGCGAGCGTGCACGCAAATTGTTCGATACATCAGACTACATCTCCATCACCAAGGGTGCGCCCGATCGTTTGATCCAGTGGGCTGCCTATGAACATGTTCCTGATGGTCGCGTCGAATTGACGGATGAGCGTCGCCAGCAGTGGGAAGAGCACACCGAGACGATGGCGAGCGATGGCTTGCGCGTCCTGGGTGTGGCCTATCGCTGCCTGGATGAGAATCCCGGCGCGGAGATCGACGAAGAAATTGAGCGCGACCTGGTGCTCGTCGGTTTGGTCGGCATCCTCGACCCGGCGCGTCCGGAAGCCAAAGAAGCGGTTGCCACTGCACGTAGTGCGGGTATCCGTTCCATCATGATCACAGGTGACCATGCCCTGACGGCTGAAGCCATCGCCCGCGACCTCGGCATCCTGCAAGAAGGGGAACGCGCGGTTACTGGTAACCAGCTTGATGCAATGACGGACGAGGAGATCAGCAAAAAGCTGGAGAGTGTATCCGCCTTCGCCCGCGTGTCGCCCTCGCACAAGCTGAAGTTGGTCAAGATGCTGCAAGAGAAGGGCAACATTGCGGCCATGACTGGCGATGGCGTCAATGATGCTCCGGCGCTGAAGCAGGCCGATATTGGCGTGGCAATGGGCATCACGGGCACGGATGTCAGTAAGGGCGCTTCTGAGATGGTGCTGACCGACGATAACTTCGCGAGTATCGTCGCCGCCATTGAAGAAGGCCGCGCGATCTACGACAACATCCGCAAATTCATCAAATACCTGCTGAGTTCCAACGTCGGCGAGATTCTGGTGATGTTTGTGGCGCTGCTGGCGAACCTGAAAGTGCCGCTACTCGCCATTCAGATTCTGTGGATCAACCTCGTCACGGATGGGCTTCCGGCGATTGCCCTGGGCTTCGAGCCTGCTGAAGAAGACGTGATGCGGCGCAGGCCACGCCCCAGAAATGAGAGCATCTTCGCGGGGGGGATTGGCCGTCATATCGTCACCATCGGCATCTTGATCGCGATCCTGACCCTGGGTGGCTACATCTGGGGGTATGCACACAATAACCTCGATCCGTTCTCGGATACGCACGGGTTGGAGCATTTCAACTACGAGGAACTGCTGACCTTCGCGGATCGTACAGCGGCGACACGCGCCGAGATCGAAGAGATGGTGCCCGAGAATTGGGATGAACTGACTGAAGAAGAGCGTATCGAGGTCATCTTGCCGGAGACCGAAGGCGACGGCGAGGAAATTGTCTTCGAAGAAGAGGGCGGCGGCCTGACCGGACTGGCAGAACGCATCCCGCGCTCGATTGCCTTCACGATTCTGGCATTCACGCAGATGTTCGAGGTGATGGCGATTCACGCCGGAGATCGCGCGTCCTTTTTCCGCACGGGCTTCAAGAGCAATCGCCTGTTGTTGGGCGCGGTGATTTCAACCTTCATCCTGCAACTGATCGTGCTCTATGTGCCGTTCATGCAGGCCAGCTTCGATACAGCCTCGCTGAGCGCGACTGAAATGCTGGTTTGCTTCTTGCTAGGTGCGGTGATCCTCTTCGCAGTGGAACTCGAGAAGGTCTATAACCGCCGCGAAGCCAGCGATCAGTACGTGGAGCAGCCCAGTCCTGCCTGAGGGATGAGCGCCACGTTGCCCACCGCAAGTCGAAACATAAAGGGACGTACCGGCTGGTGCGTCCCTTTGCTATTCTGGTTGTGGGGTGGAAATCCGATCGGAAGCGCGTTCAAACGCTGGGTGATATCTGCCCCGCCGTTATATCGCGCTTCTTGCGCAGCGGTCGACGTGGCTGGATCAGCGGCTTGCGGCTGGCGCTGGGTAGATTCTCGTCTTCGATGGGTACCCGCACAATAATCGTCGTGCCTTTGCCCGGAGCGCTCTGCAAATCGAAGACGCCGTTGACCAGTTCGGCACGTTCGCGCATATTCACCATACCGAAGCTGCCGCGCTTGTTATAATCGCCCAGCACTTCGCTGGGTTCGAAGCCTTTGCCATTGTCCTGCACGCGCATGACAACTTCGTCACCCTCTACCGTACCACGCACACGGATCAACGATGCTCCGGCGTATTTGCGTGCGTTATTCGCTGCCTCTTCGATCAAGTAGAAGATCGTGCCCTTGGCTTCCTGTTCGAGCAAGTCCTCGATCCTCGGATCAACATCGACCTGCATGGGCTGCTTGTACGTCTGGTTCATCTTATCTGAAAGCTGTGCCAGGGCTGTGGTCAGGCCGGATGATTCCAGTGCCAGAGGACGGAGAGCGAACATCACGTGGCGAATCTCTTCCGTCGCCCGTAACGCCATCTGGCGAATGTTCTCGACTTCGTCCTTGAGGGTCTCCGGCTGTCGTTCCGCGATAATCGGAATGGTGGAGAGATGCATCGCCACTGCGGAGACGGTTTGCGTGGGGATGTCGTGCAGGTCGCGCACCAGCGCGGCGCGCGCGTTCTCTTCGATGCGAATGATGCGTTCTTTCTCATCCTGCAAATTGGCATACAGGACAGAGTTTTTCAGGGCAACTGTGGCCTGGACGCCAATCGCTTCCAGCGTGTCGATGTGATCTTCGTTGATGGCTTTGGGCGCGGTGCTGCCGAAGACCAGCACGCCGTACGTCTCGAATTGCGCACGCAGCGGAATGGCCAGTGTGGTGCGGATGTTGGCGAAAGCATTCAGGACACCCAGTTCCGGGTCTTCGTCGCCGCCATCCTCGATGACCGGGACGCCTTCCTGCATGGCCTTGCCGATGATGCCGCTTTGTCCGGCGAACGTCTTGTGCATATCCAGCGGCTGTAGGCCGCGTGCCGTCGCAATTTGCAGTATGCCCTTCTCGCCGACCATCAGCGCCAGGCCGACAACGCGCTGTTTCGCGTCCTGGCGGATGCTCAGGCGTCCGATGTTCATGGCGGCATCCAGAATGCGATCATAGTTCAGGGTCGCGTTGAGCGTGGCAGCCATCTCGGAGAAAGACTTGGCCCGCTCGCGCATATCGACCAGGCGCTTGCGTGTCTCTTCAATTTCTTTGCGAACGAACTTACGATTGTTGTTGTTCTCTTCATCCAGCAGGTTATACCAGAGCGCCGCCAGCCCCGTCACCAGAATCGCAAAAATCGTCAGCAGGATGTAAGTCGTTGAGTCTGTTTGTAAGAAGCTCGTCGAGCCTTCGTTTCGAATCATGAGTCCAATCACCAGCGCGATCAAGACGCCGATGGCGTGCATCACGCCAAGCTGGGAGCCAAGCTGCAACATCCCCAGGACGATCAGCGTCATCACGATGGAAGCGGTGAGCAGGGGTTGCTGCTGCCCCAGGTAATACCCATAGACGCCAGTCAATGTCCAGTTGATCAACAGCGGTGCCAGGAAAGTATATTGGCGCAGCGGCTTGATCAGCGCGAGGACGATCAGGGCAATTGCTCCGATCATGCCGACCGCCGCCGGAACGAGAAATTCGCCGCGCTGCGGGATTGCCTCCAGCGGCACGCGCAACACGAAATACGTGGCAAGCCCAAATCCTGCAACGACCAGGACATGCGTCAGGAGCAGGAGTGAATTACGACCAAGTTGTATGCCGGAGGAGCGTTTACGCATCTCGATATCCACCCATTTGCATTTTCAATTATTACACTAGCATGTTTCCAGGGGGGAAACAACAAAGAAAGGTGTGTCGTACGCAGTACAGACGGTTCGTTTTTCCCAACCCGGTCATAGCCAGAACGGTACATCACCCTGTGTATTCTGTGGCAGCATCCCGCGCCCCAGCCACTCTGCCAGGTCAGCCGCATGTTGCACGGTGACGGGCAGCGCCGCCGCACCCTGCGACCCGTAATGCAGCAGTGTCCAGGCCAGGACGGAATAAACGGCTTGTTCCACCGTCAGGTCGCTGCGCTCCATACGGATGTGCAAAGGCTGCGCCGTGCGCTCAATGCCGGGCGAGGTGCTGATGACGAAGGCTTCGGTGTCGCTCAGGCGGAATGTGCTGCCCCAGGGCGCCTGTGTGACCTGCTTTTCCAGCCCATACAAGCGCGGAACGTGTTGGCGGAGAATTTCAACCGGGTAGAATGTCGCCCCCAGTTCCTGCGCCAGCGCGTGCAGCATCCGTCGGATGTCTGGCGGGAGCCGCCCTGCATGATGCAGGATGACTCTTTTGCCATTAAAGAACAGTGTAGGGAAGACACGTTGCAAAATACTAAAAGGTATTGGCTCGTCTCGCTCCAGTTCTGTTAGTTCCAGGAAATACTGCATGAACAGGCCGTCACGGCGGTAGATTCGGGTCATGACTGCTACGCGATCCCCGCGCGAGAGATGTTCGCGCACCACATCGAAGCCGACCACCAACTGCGCGAATTCCAGCGGTTCGGTCAGCGCGAAAGGCACATTGCCCGTTTTCGCCAGCACGCCCATGATGACCAGCGCCATCGCGTCCGGGTCGTGCATCGTGCGCTCATAGACTGCATGGGATGCGATGCCCTTGCCCAGCGTCAGCGACTTGAGATGTTCCAGGCTGGGATCGTGATCGCCCTCCGCGTCCGGGAAGAAGGCCAGTACTGCATGCGGCTCCTCTTTTTCGACGACGCGCACCGCGCTGGCGATGTTCTTTTCATTGACGACGCGCACATTGCGTTCGCGGATCAAATCGATCTCGAATCCGAAGTCGCGTTCAATCTGGCGGCGCATGGCTTCCATGAAGTCCGAAGCGATGTTATCCAGCGTGTTGATGACCGCCAGCTTGATGGGCTTTTCCTGGAAACGCGGATGCGCGGCGAAGAGGCCGCTCTGCAAAAAATCCGCCGCCAGCGTCTCGCGATCATAGGGGCGCACGCGCCCTTCGGCGAAGGTCAGGCTGGGGGTGAAATCCATCTGCACGAACAGCGCGGGATGGGTGCGGCTGTTGTAGGCGTTCTCGATCAATCCGGCGTTCTTGAGCACATCAGATGCCGTCCGCACGATCTTCGCCCGCACGGAGGGAGCCAACTGCAGCGCTTGCAGCGCCTTCGCGCCATCCACGCCGAAGCGTTCCCATTCCTCGGCATGGGAGCGAATGACGATGCGCAGGGCACTGGCAGGCAGGGCGTATTGTGCATCATCGACGGCAATTTCCACGACGGTATCGGTATCCGGTGCAGCCTGAAGCACTCGTTGCAGCAGGACATGCCGCGTATCCGCCAGCAGCCCCTGGCGTTCCGTACCCAATGCCCCGTTGACTCGTCGCACAGTCGCCAGCATACCCGCCGAAGTGCGATCCATCACGCGCAGGCCGACGACCCCTTCCCCGTCTGTCTCGTCGATGTACTGCTGCAAATTGCGCTCGTAGACCAAATGGGACTGAATGGAGAGGGAAACTGCCGGATACCCATCGATGTCCCAGGGGCGTAGGGATGGTTCGCGCATCGCGTAGGCATTGGGGATGCGTGTACCCAGGTCGTGCAGGGCATCCCGCAGCGCGGATTGGTGGGTGTGATGGATGCGGGTCTGCAAGACGAAATCCGCTGCCGTCCGGGCGTCTGGCTGCCAATCGAGCAGCGGCACCAGCTCTATCGCGCTTTCGCCACCCTGAATCCGGGCAAGGGCGTCCGCGATGGCTTCCGCATCCGCAGGAGCATCGGTGATGATCCGGCCTGAACTTTGAACCCAGTCCCCAGGGAGCCAGCGCCGCAGCCCGTCTGCGATATGGCTCGCAAGCATCCCCGCATCCGGCGTCCTTGCCACTTCATAGGCTGCCAGTGGCGGAATCTGTTCCAGCACTACCGGGAAACATTCGATGAAAAGATCATGCTGTGCCATGTGATTTCTCGCTGTGCATGCTGCCATTATGTGCCCAAGGGCGCGATGGCGCAACTTTTGGCTTGTGGCAGTTTTCCGCTATACTGCTAGACAGGCTTATTTGTTCGTTGTCGCAACGATCATCCACCCTGCAAAGGTTGTACGTATGAATCAGGCATCATTTGTCATCCGTCCGCTGCAACGCGAAGACCGCGAATGGGTCGCGCATTTGCTCGATCAGCGCTGGGGATCAACGCAGATTGTCTCTCGCGGACGGGCATTGTACGGACACCTGCTTCCCGGCTATGTGGCGGAACGTCCGCTGCCGCCGGATGATGACGCCGTGCCGGGTGACGCCACTGACGACGACGAGACCGAAGAGAACCCGGCGGTGAAAATGGAAAAGGTCGGCTTGTTGACGTACAACGTTGAGGAGCAAGATTGCGAAATCGTCACGCTGGATAGCCTGGAAGAAGGGATAGGCATCGGGACGGCGCTCGTGAATGCGCTCAAAGAAGCGGCGAAAGAGGCCGATATTCAGCGGCTGTGGCTGGTGACCACCAACGACAACCTCACGGCGCTGAAATTCTGGCAGAAGCGTGATTTCCGCCTGGTGACGGTGCACCGCGATGCAATCGCCCAGGCACGTCGCCTGAAACCGCAGATCCCAATCATTGGCATTGATGGCATCCCGATTCGGGATGAGTTGGAACTCGAATTCGAGACGTAGAGCCAGAGAAAATGCTCTGAGAGCACGGCCCTACGCCCCGCCTCGGATCGCACACCGCAGCGCGTCTGGCTGTAATCCCCCTGACGTTTCACCCATTCTGCTGTTCGACCCCTATCAGACTGGACGCAGCGGAATCTCGATTGTCACCGATGTGCCCTTGCCGGGGCTGGTCTGGATATCCACACTTCCATTGTGCAGTCGTGCACGCTGGTACATGTTGCGCAGCCCCAGGCCGGATTTGTCGTAGCCGTTGTTCAGGTCGAAGCCTGCGCCGTTATCCGTCACCACGATGCGGAACAGGTCTTCCAGCACTTCTGCCTGAACGCGCACGCGCGAGGCCTGCGCGTGCCGGATCGCGTTGCTGATGGCTTCGTTCGCGATCAGACAAATCGAGCCGAAACGTGCTGCGTTGAAGGGCGGGTCGCAGTGCGGCGCATCAATGACGAAGTTCATATCAGCCGGGGGATGCAGACGATCCTTGATTTCCACCAGGGCATCGAAGACGTTCTGCTTGCGATGGTCGCGGTTACGCAAATCGGTGATGTAGTGGCGGATGTCATCAATGACATCATTGAGGCTCTCCACGACGGGTTCCAATTGGTCAACGTTGATGGTCTCGTTATTGCGCCGCATCAAGTCCACCAGCATGCCAATGCCATACAGCGATTGAATGATGCCGTCGTGCAATTCCATGCCGATTCGTTCGCGCTCTTCCAGCAGTTGCAGGCGATTGTGCTGCTGGCGTATCTCCGCCGTTGCAATTGCCAGGGCAGCGTACCCCGCCAGCGTCTCGATCAGCAGTTGGTCTTCGTCGGTGAAGTCACTTCCATCTCTCTTGTCGGTCAGGTAGAGCATCCCATAAAGCTGCTCACCGACGATGACGGGAACGCCGAGGAAACTGGTCATCGGCGGATGATTCTCCGGGAAGCCTGCCGAACGAGGGTCTTCCTGCATGCGCGTCAGGCGAATCGACTTGCGTTCGCGCATAATGGCCCCAATCAGGCCGTGCCCGACGGGTAAATGATCGATTTTTGCGATCTCTTGCGCACTCATGCCTGTCGTCTCGAAGTAACGCAGGCTGCCCTTACCATCGGGTACCCCCAGGGCTGCGTACTTCGCGTTGACCAGTTCACCAGAGTACTGCGCGATGCGTTCCAGAACGGTGCGGAGTTCCTGACCCTCCGCCGCGTAGATTACGGCACTAGCGATTTCTTTCAGACGCCCAAGGACATTGCTCATCGGTAAACCATGACATTTTTCACTAGTCTGAACATTGTGGAAAAATTAAACTGCAAAGTGTTGTAAGATGCTACATTGGCCTGCCGTAGCCTTTGCGCATTGTACAGGATGTTGCGTAATTGGCAAAGTTTGAGAAGGACATTTTGATGTCGAAGACCGTTCGCATTTTGATTGCCGACGATCATTCCGTTGTGCGGGCTGGTCTACGTGCGCTGCTGGAACAGCAAGGGCATTTTCGCGTCGTCGCTGAAACAGGCACGGGCGAAGAAGCCGTGCGCCTGGCACAGGAACATCACCCGGATGTCGCTGTGCTGGATATTCGCATGCCCGGTGTCTCTGGCATCGAAGCCTGCCGCCAGATTGTCGAGAGCGTTCCGGGTATCCGCGTGATTATGCTCACTTCCTATGCTGAAGATGAACTGCTGATGGCCGCAATCCAGGCCGGGGCTTCCGGCTATGTGCTCAAGCGCATCGGCGATAATGACCTGCTGCAAGCCATCGAGCGCGTCAGCCGGGGAGAAGGCATGCTTGATCCGGCGATGACCGCCAGCGTTTTCGCAGAAGTGCGCAAGGCCAACCAGGCGCAGCATGCGGTTGCCTTCGCAGACCTGACTCCGCAGGAGATGGCCGTCCTCGCGCACGTTGCCCAGGGTATGACCAACCGCCAGATTGCAGTGAAACTCTATCTCGGTGAGGGTACCGTGCGTAACTACGTCAGCAGCATCCTCTCCAAGATCGGCGCGAGCAATCGCGCCGAAGCAGCGGCTTACGCCGTCAAGCACAAGATCAGCGAGTTCGTCCCGGTCAACGACGACTGACCCGAAGCGGACGAATGATGAGATATGGAGCCAGGGCGGGTATCTCCAGGTGAGATGCCCGTTTTTGGTTGCCCGTCTTGCCCTGCTTTTCGATTGAAGAAATCTCGTACTGCGAGTATAGTGAGACGCAATCTGAGCAGCGCATGTGAGGAGCGGAGAGATGTCATTTTTCAGCAATCGTCGCCAGCCCGAAAACGAAGACGAGCGACGCGACAGCCAGCCGCAGCAACCGGTTGTGCCCCAGCACCCCATCGGCTTCGAAACGGTGCTGGGAGCCAACAGCACCATGGAAGGTCATTTCAGCAGCGAGGGCAACGTGCGTCTGGACGGCGAATTCTCCGGCACGCTGGACATCAGCGGCAATATCCTCGTCGGCGAAACGGCGAAGATCAACGCGAACATAGACGCCCGCAATATCTCCATCGCCGGATCGGTGCGGGGTAACGTGACCGGGAACAAGGTGCAGCTACTGCGCACCGGGCGCATCTGGGGCGACATCACCGCCAGTGCATTGACGACGGAAGAAGGCGCCTTCATTGATGGCAAGATCACCATGACCGGACACCCGATCAATCGTCCGGCGGAAGAACCCATCGCAGAAGCAGAAGATGAGGCTGAGGTCGTCTCGCAAGATGCAGCCACCGAAGACGAGACCGCCCCTGTCGCCGTCCCACCCGCAGAACCCGTAGACGACAGGCCAGCAGACGATGCTGCGGAGCCGCAGTCCGTCGCCGAGGATGCCGATGAAGGCGAAGAAGACGACTGAACATCAAACGCCAACAAACGCCCCCATCATATCCATGAAGCCACTGGCGTGGATTTTCCATTCCACTTCTCACACAAAACGACCCGTGTTGAGGCCAGGACAGGCAAGAAGGGACACCGTGTTCAATAAGCCATTGAGGAATCTCCTATGATCAAAGTCTTGTTCGTATGTCTGGGTAATATCTGCCGCTCGCCGATGGCAGAGGCCGTCTTCGCGCAGTTGGTCGCAGACGCGGGTTTAACCCAGAAAATCATGGTTGATTCTGCCGGGACGGGGAGTTGGCATGTGGGAGAGCGGGCGCATCGCGGCACGCTCAACATCCTGCGCGAGAACAACATCCCCTACAACGGGCGGGCGCGTCAGCTCACGCGCCGGGACCTGAGCGATTTCGATTACGTCCTGACGATGGATCGCTCGAATTACCAGAACGTGATGCGCTACCTGGGGGATGAGCCGGATTCTGAGGTGCGCATGTTCCTCAGTTACGCCAACGATGCCGGGCTGGTTGATGTGGAAGAAGTCCCCGACCCGTACTACGATGGACGCTTCGCGGAGGTCTACGAACTGGTGCGGAAGGGCAGCCGCGCTCTGCTCGATCATATTCGGGCGCAGCACAACCTGTGATTCAAGGCGGCGGAACCAGGGCGTACACGCGGAACGCGCCCACCGTCGCATCCAATTGCACGGCGAAGCCCGCGCTGCGTAAGGCACTGAGCCAGGGCGCGTAGTCAACACGGGACGGCACGACGAAATAGCGCGTGCCGATTTCGTCCAGCGCCAGCGCACCCGCCGCCAGTTCTTGCGGTGTGGGATAGTAAACGCGCCGCTTATCCGTCCAGGCTCCCATGTAATAATCCAGTTCCCAATCGAGCCAGCGATCATAGATGACCGTTGCCACGGGTTTTTCGTTGAGATACGCCGCCAGCCTGTCGATTCCGTGATGCAGGCCACGATCGCCCCCCAGTTCGTAGCCGCCTGCTGCCGCCTGCCATGCAAAGGGCAACATCAGCAGTGCCAGGGCGACAGGTAGGAAGTGGCTGCGGATGATGTGCGCCAGCCCGGAAGCGACCAGCAGCGCCGCCGGGGGCAGCAGCACCAGCAGATTGCGGTCGAAGAGATTCAGCGTCAGCAGCAGGTGCAGCCCCAGGAACCCCAGCAGCCAGAAGGCAAACAGGCGTGAGCGCCAGCCACTCAGCAATCCCACGCCCAATAGCAGTACGGTCAGCAAGGCATCTCCGAAGAGATGGCGCACAGTCGCCCACAGGGCCGTGAGGCGGTCGGCGAAGGCGGAGAAGGGCGTGATTTGCAGCGGAGTGTAATTGGCACGTCCCATCACCCAGACGTTGACTGCGCCCTGCGCTTCCCGCGCCACATCCCAGAGGAGCAAGAGCACCGCGCCAGCAGCAATCGGCATGCAGAAACGGATGATCGGCGTTATGGCCACGCCACTGTTGAACGACAGGCGTGGGGATGCGCCACGCTGTACTTGCACAGTGTGCAGGATGATCCACAGCACCAGCAACGGCAGATAGAATGCGCTCTGCGGCTTGGCTGCAATTGATGCGATGAACCAGACCCCCGCCCAGAACCAGCGTCCACGCGCCGCCATCCACAGGCTGAGAGTCGCCAGCAAGAGCATCGGCGGATCCGTGAAGGCCGTCGCTGCGAAGGCGATCCGCAGCGGAGACAGCGCCAGCAGTACGCCCACCAGCCAGGTCACCCGCCGCTCCCGGTAGAGCGTCCGCGCCAGTGCCATCCCCGTCGCTACCAGCAGCACGCTCATCCACAGTGTCGGCAGCCGTCCCACGAATTCGCCCTTATGCACATTCAGGTACAGGACTCCGTCGGCGTCTGCGTCTACGGCGAAAAGCGCCAGCGCAAGAGCGTTCGTGTAGAAGCTCAGCGGCGGCTTGTCAACGGGTTCTGATGTCAACAGCCAATCACCTCTGACCGCCGCATTGCGGGCGAAGGTCATGTAAAAGGCTTCGTCAGGATGCCAGCGTGCGGCGTGGTGCAGCGCTGCCCCGCTGAAGAGCGCCGCCAGCAGCAGAATCGCCAGCGCGATCCAGAGTTCTGCCGGGTTTGATCGTTGGGTGGGGTGGCTTCTGGGGATCATCCTCGAACTCGCGTCACAAACAGCTTGCGAATTGTGCCGTACCGGGGCGCGATGGTACAGGTGATGCTCGTGTGATGGCGCATTTTCCAACCTGAATCCACCCATGCAATGCGGTGCGGAAGTCGTTCCCCTGTGTTACACTTTTGGTGCGGAGAGTCCACGTCATAAAATAGGCCATGAGACGATGATTGGTACGCGTATCCGGCAGTACGAAATTCTGGAAGAGCTTGGCAAAGGGGGGATGGCGACGGTCTACCGGGCGTATCACCCTGCGATGGAACGCTATGTTGCGATCAAGATCATTCACCGCGCACTGGCACAGGATGAGGCCGGGATGGAGCGCTTTCGCCAGGAAGCTCGCCTGATTGCGCGTCTGGAGCATCCCCACTTGCTCCCAGTCTACGATTATTCCCCTGACCACGATCCACCCTATATCGTGATGCGCTACCTGGAAGGTGGCACGCTCAAGGAATTGATCGAGGCGCGGGTGAAATTGCCCTTGCACGAAGTGGTACACTTCACGCGGCAGATTGCCGCAGCGCTGGATTACGCACATCGCGAAGGGGTGATTCACCGCGACATCAAGCCGTCTAACATCATGATCGACACGGACGGCAACGCCTACCTGACGGACTTCGGCATTGCGCGCATCGCAGGGGCGCAGGGCATGACGCAGACGGGCTTCACCGTCGGCACGCCCGGTTACATGTCGCCGGAGCAGGGCATGGGCATGGCGGAGATCGACGCCCATTCCGACATTTATTCCCTGGGGGTGATGGTCTTCGAGATGGCGACGGGTCGCTCTCCCTATGAGGGCGAGACCCCGATGGCGGTCTTGATGAAGCACATCCAGAACCCCGTTCCCTCCGCCAAAGAGCTGGAGCCAGAACTGCCGGAAGCCTTCGACGAGATCATTGCTGAGGCGCTGGCGAAAGACCCGGAAGAACGCTATGACTCCGCAACGGAATTTGCCAATGCCCTCTCTGGCCTGGTCGATAGCAGCGAACTGAACCAGACGCCGCAGCAATTGCGCACCATTGCAGTGAAGGCTGTGGATCGGCTGCAAGCGGCGCGTGACGAGACGAAGCTCGAAGGCTTGATGGACGAATTTTCCAGGACGCGCAGCAGCGGTATGCGTTCGGCGGTGGCGACGGCAGCGCTGGGTGCCGACGGCCCCGAGTTGACGACTCGCCAATCGGAACCGCGTCGTTCGCGTGGTGGGTTCTGGGCGCTGCTGCTCTTCTTGCTGATCGCTGGTGGTGCCGGGGTGCTGTTCTTCAGCGGTGTGCTGGGTGACGATGACCCCGCAGGCACAGAGACGATGGAAGCCGCCAGCGAAGTCGTCGTCGCACAGAATCGCACCGAAACCGCCGCAGCAGATGCCAGCGATACACCGACCGAGGCACGCACGCCGACGGATACGCGCACACCCAGCGCGACGCCGACAAATACTCGTCCCACCGCGACCCCCAGTGTGCCGCTGGCCCAGGCACGCCGCGATGAACTGGAAGTGCGTTCTGGCCCCGCGCCCAATTTCGCCGTCTTGATGACCATGTCAGTCGGCGAGGAATTGGAGATCACGGGCGTCAGTGAGGGCGGACGCTGGTATCAAGTGCTGCTGCCCGATGGTCGTCTGGGCTGGGTGCCGTCATCGGCGGCCTTCGTGACGCTCAGTGGGCCGGAGGATGTGATTGAAGTGGCGGAAGCGCCGACTCTGACGCCGAGTGATACGCCGACGCGCACCCCAACGGCGACAGCCACGCCGACAGCCACCGACACGCCGACAGCCACCAGCACCCCATCAGAGACGCCGACGGATACGGAAACGCCAACCGATACGGCGACCCCTACCGAAACCAACACGCCGACGGATACGCCGATTCCCAGCGATACGCCCACGCGCACGCCCAGCCGCACGCCCACGCCGACAGACACGGCGACAGCAACGGATACGCTCACGCCGTCCGACACGCCGACTTCGACGCCGACGGATACGGCGACTCCCAGCGATACGCCCGTGCCGACGGATACGCCGACGGACACCGCGACTCCGTCCGACACGCCGACGGCGACGGATACCCCGACGGAAACCAACACGCCGACGGATACGCCAATTCCGACGGATACGGCGACACCATCGCCCACACCGACGGCGACCAATACACCGACGGCGACCGCGACTCCCACGTCCACACAGACGCCTCAGCCCTCCCCGACGCCGATCCCGCCGGGACGCCTACCCTACCTCTTCGACTTCGAAGAGAACGACGCCCTGGCTGATTCGGACTTTGACCCCTCTGCGTGGCAGGTCGTCACCGAGGGTGGGCAGCGTTTGCTGATCGGGCAGGGGCGTCTGGAACAGCCGCTCGTTCTGCTCGGCTCGGTAGTCCCGGAATGGGTGGAGCCGACCACATCGGACTTTGTGGTGCGCTTCCGGGCGAATCTGGAATCCTCTGCTGGGGCGCGGCTGATCTTCCGTTTCCAGGAGAATGTGGGCTACAACGCCCTGGAAGTCACCGCCGGGCGCGTCTATTTGCGGCGCAGTACCGCCAGCGCCAATCCCCTCGCTGACCGCGACCGGGAACGCATCCTCACCAGTGCGGGTGCGGACATCGCACTCGGCGCGTGGAATGATTACACCGTCTGGGTGGAAGGGGCGCGCATCTTCGTCTACGTCAACAACAACCTGCTCTTCGAATACGAAGACCTGGATATGCCCGTCCTGGGGTCGGGACTGATCCTGCTGCAAACCTTCAGCACCATGCAGCCCGTGCGCTTTGACGACATCTTGATCCAGCGGGCGGAGCCGAGCAGCGATCATTTCGAGAGCGCCGATTTGCCCTCGACATGGCAGCGCAGCGATGCCCGCCGCGTGACAGTGGAGCGTGAAGGCAGCGGCAACCAGTACGTGCAGATGCAGCAAGATACCACCGCCAGTCCAATCATGGCACCAATCAGCGATATGGAATTGACCTGCCGCGTCTGGAATGTGGAAGGGGGCTTCACGATTGCGATCCGTGCCAGCGAGGCCGGAGGTGCAATTCGTTTCGTGGGGGAGGCCGGGAATTTGGCTGTCACCTACCTGGATGGGGCTGGCGGCACGGTCTGGGAGCGCGAGGTGCGGAACTTCTATTCGCGTTCCGGTTGGCAAGATTTCCACATCAGCCTGGTTGGGAATCGCCTGACGCTCTTCCGCGATGGGGTGCGAGAGCTAGAAGAACGCTTCGATGATATGCCGACGGCGGGCGTGATCCAATTCGCCGCTGATGGCAATGATGTCTGGCGCTTTGATGACTGCCTGCTCACTCAGTCGGCAGCATCGGAGACGACAGGTGCCAGCTTCGCCTTTGAATTGATCCAGCAGACCAATGAACGGCTCTTCAGCGAACTGCGCAACGACCTGACGGAGGACTTCAGCGACGAATTCCGCACCGATGAATGGTGGGTGGATGGCCTGGACGCCGAAGGACAATATCAGTTCGATCCGGACGGCGGCGACCACCAGAGCTTCTTGCGCATGACGCACACAGGCGCACCGACTTACCGTCTCTTCCGGGATGATCCGGGGGTGAACATCTTCGGCGCGGGGCAGGATATGCGCAACTTCAGCGACGCGACAGATTACATCGTCAGCGTGGATGTGCGCTTCTTGCCGGAAACGAGCGGGGAAGCCTGGCTGGGCATCCGCAGCACGCCGACATTGACGGGCACCAATATTAACGGCTATCGCATTGCGTTGCGGCAGGAACCGGACGGCATGGTGCGCGTGATTGTGGATTATCGCAGCAGCACGACGGAGACGGTCTTCTACGATGACATCGTGCCGGGGTCAGATGTCGAGCCGCTGCCGGATTGGGTCAACCTGACGGCGGTCACGCTGGGGGATCGGCTGGCTTTCTTCGCCAATGGGCGCTTCGTCGTCAGTGTGGAGAATGCCGAACAGCTTGGCGGTACGCTGGCGCTGGGTGTAGGTGAAGCCACCACCGCCGATTTCGACAGCCTGATTATCCGTGATACGACGCCCAATTGATGGTCTCTGCACGCGGCGGTTGTCCCAGGCCGATAGCCTGGTCGGGGCAGTCGCCGTCATCGCAGCCTATGAGTCATAGTTTTTCCAGGTGATCGTCCGCCCACTGCTGGTAGGCGGCCTGTAGAGCGCGGGTCTGCTCGCCGGGTTCGCCAGCGCCGATGGCGATGCCATCAATCTCGACCACCGGAACGATGCCCCGGCTGCTGCTGGTGAGGAAGGCTTCTTCCAGGCGCGGCAGGTCGTCCACATGCACCGCTTCCAGGCGAACGGGTAGGATCGCCGGGGCGACTTCCAGCACAATCTGCTGCGCGATTCCCTTGAGCACCCCCTCCCCCGCTGTGCGCAGTTCCCCATTGAGGATGGCGTAGAAATTCGCGCCGAGTCCTTCCAGGATGCGCCCATCGGCATCCAGCAGGAATGTATCGTAGATGCCCTGGGGCATGGCGTCGGCGAGGCGTTTGCGTGCGTGCATCCAGTGGGTTGTCTTGGCTGCTGCGCTCTTGCGGGCGCTGTCTGGCGCGGTGATGCAGCGCACCCCATTCTGCACGATGTCCTGCGGCACCCCGGCGAAGGGTTCGATGGTCAGAATGTAGTGATCCGGCTCGGCGCGGGGCACCGTCACGCGGAAGCGCACGCTGCCGAAATCCGCTTCGTCGATCATCTGCGAGAGCGCCCGCCGCACCCGTGCCCGATCCAGCTGCAATGGGATGCCCTGCCGCTTCGCGGAGTCTTCCATCCGGTCGAAATGTGCATCCAGCTTGAGCACATGATCCCCGCGCGTCGTGCTGGCGACCGTGTAAATGCCGTCGTCTGGTTCGTGTTGAGCGGCATCTGCCAGCGAATCGGCGCGGTAATCGGCGTCGTGCAGGCCGTCTGGAGTCAGGATTTTTACGAGGGCGGGCATGAGGGTAATCCTCTGTTGCTGTGTGTGATCGCTTGTTCCTATGGTGCTTGCCAGGGGAATTCCCAATAATCCCCATTCATGATGGCTTCCAGGCGCTCTGCGAACCATTCCGGCCTGCGCAATTCTTCCTGGAAGATGAAGGCCGCCTGTAAGGGGTCTTCCATTGGCTTTTGCAGTCGTCCGCAAAGGCGAATGTGTTGTAGGTGTGCCTTCGCCAGATCGTGCAGGCTGCCTGCTTCGGTGAGCGAATCGAATTGTTCGCGGCGCAGGGCATAGGCGATTTCGGGGCTTCCATCCAATTCGTGGAAGGTCGCCAGCGAGTCGTAGTAAGGCAGGGCTTTGCGCAGGTTGTACTGCTTGTAATGGTCGAGTCCCTGCTGCAATGCGCTCTGTGCCGCGCCATCGTCGCCCAGGTGCTTGGCGAAGACCGCCTGTGCCAGCAGGGTATCCGCCGCGCCGCGCTGGTAGGCTCCTTCCTGGTCGTAGCGCGTCGCTTCCCGCGCTGCTCGCAATGCCTCTGTCAGGTTGCCGCGTGCGTAGGTCAGCCGATAGAGCGCCCGGTAGCCATCCGCCAGACGGAAGGGGTGCGCCTTCTGCGCCGCTGCCAGATAGCGCTGGATGCGCTGCTGTGCCTCATCGTGTTTTCCCAGTTCCAGGTCAAGCTCAGCGCGGATATAGTCCATGCGCAGGCGAATCTCTTCCACTTGCGGAAATGCTTCGTCCACATAAGCCGCTGCAACCCGAATCTCCGTCTCGTAGCCGATGCAATCCCGGTAGAAGTAGGCGTGAATCAGCACATCATAGGCGCTCACGCGCTCCGCGCAGGTCTCATAGCGTGCCTCGCGCGATCGGCTGGTGAGCTTGACCGCAGCGGTGACCGCAGCTTCCTGGTCGAAGGTGTAGTAAATGGGGATTTGTACGCGCGCGGCCTCGAATTGCAGTTCCCAGCAGGGTAGCCCCTTGCTGCGCGCCAGTTCTGCCCCCTCCTGGAAGCTCTGGTCAGCCGCTTCTGTCTGCTCTGCACGCAAGTAGCGCCAACCCAGATTCAATTTGCGCGACAATTCCACCTGTGTCCACAGGCTTCCGGTGCTCATGATGCGGTTTCCTTCGTCTCTCGCGGAAATGCTCGTCCCAGGCGTATTTTGAGGATACTGCGTTTCAGCCACGCTGACGAGGTACCATCATGCCATGTTGCCAGATTGTACGGTGCAGAATTGTCGGAACGGGAACTACCCCATTGCAGGCATATGCCGTATACTGCCCTTATGCGCAAATGAACGAAATCCCAAATGCCTATGCAACTCCAGGTCATCAGCGGAACCGTTGAACACGTAACCTTCTACAATGCGGATAACGGCTACAGCGTCCTCAAGATCGTACCAGATGACGAGACAAACATTCAAAACGATAACGGCACGCTGACCATCGTCGGTAACTTCCCCGGTGGCCTGGAAAGAGGCGAAAGCGCCGATTTCGAAGGCCATTGGGTGGAAAATCCGCAGTACGGCACGCAGTTCAAAGCGCTGGGCTTCGAGCGGGTGCAGCGTGCAGCTAACGGCAGCTTCCCGGCGCAATCGACCAGCCCGGTCGGTGGTGGCACGGCAACGCTGCGCGCGACGATCCAGCGCATCACCTATTACAATGAAGATAACGGCTGGGGCGTAGTCAAAGTTGAACCACATGACAGAGACTATCCCGAAGAAGCCATGAGCTACGACGGCCTGATTGCCGTTGTGGGCGTGATGCCTGAACTGGTCGAGGGCGAATCGGCGGAGTTCACCGGGCGTTGGGTCAATAATGAGCAATACGGCAAGCAATTCAAAGCAGATCAAGTTGTGCCGATTTCGCCCAAGAACCGCGACGGAATCGTACACTACATTGCCGACACAGTCTTCGGCATCGGGCAGGTGACGGCCAACCGCATTTACGACTACTTCGGTGACCAAACCCTGGAAATCCTGGACAACGATCCGGAGCGCGTGCGGGATGTCCCTGGCCTGAAGCCCAACCTCGCCAAGAATCTCATTGATGCCTGGTCGAGCGGGCGACAGCTTCGGCAGATCATGGTGCATTTGCAGAGCTACGGCATCACCAGCCGCCTCGCCAAGCGCATCTATGACGAATATGGCAGTAATACGCTGCAAATCGTGCAGACTGACCCCTACCAACTGGCCGATGATGTGCATGGAATCGGCTTCAAGAAGGCGGATCAGATCGCGCGAGGGATGGGCATCGCGGCGGATTCGGCGGCGCGGCTGCGGGCGGGGTTGGTCTATGCGCTGCGGCAGATGTCCAACGACGGACACACCTACGCCCCACGTCACTTGCTGATCGAGACCGCGCGTGACCTGCTGGGCGTGCAGGTCTCCGATGACGAACTCGATCTGCAACTGCGCGAGCAGATTCTGGCGAGCAAACTGCGCAGCGACATCCTCCGCTATCGCGGCGGTGAGACGGAAGCAATCTATCTGCCGCAGTATCACACCAGCGAGCGCAATGCGGCCACTCAGCTCAAACGCCTGGCGAACAGCCCCAGCAAGATCCTTCATGAGATGAAGAACACCGACTGGGATGAATACCTGGCGGAATTGGCGCAGGAGAACAACGTCAGCCTGACGGAGGAGCAGCAGGGAGCCGTAAAAGCCGCGCTCACCAGCAAGATCAGCGTGCTGACAGGCGGCCCCGGCACGGGCAAGACCACCACGCTGCGCATGGTCATCAACGCGCTGGATCAGGAGCACTACAGCTATCACCTGGCCTCGCCGACGGGACGCGCTGCCAAGCGCCTCGCCGAAGCCACCGGGCGTGAAGCCAGGACGATTCACCGCCTGCTGGGCTGGAACCCGCAAGAAGGTGGTTTTGAGCATGACGAAGACAATCCGTTGGATGCGGATGTCGTCATCATCGACGAATCGTCCATGATTGATCTGCTGCTCTTCTACAACTTACTGAAGGCGCTGCGCGTGGACACGCACCTGATGCTCGTCGGCGATGTCGATCAGTTGCCGAGCGTGGGCGCTGGCAATGTCCTCAACGATGTGATCGCCAGCCAGATCGCCGCCGTGACGCGCCTGAGCCAGATCTTCCGTCAGGAAGACGCCAGCCACATCGTCACCAACGCCCACCGCATCAATCACGGTCAGATGCCCGTGACAGACAACGAGAGCAAGGACTTCTTCTTCTTCACGATGGAAGATCCCCAGGAAGCCGCCGAGATGGTCGTCGATATTGTGGTGAATCGGCTGGCGAAGAAGCTCGGCGAGTATGATCGCACCAACGATGTGCAGGTGATTGCGCCCATGTATCGGGGGCCAATCGGCGTCAACGCGCTGAACGAAGCGCTGCAAAACACCCTCAATCCGCCGCGCGTGAGCCTCGCCGAAAAACGCTTGGGTGGGCGCACCTTCCGCAAAGGCGATAAGGTCATGCAGACCAAGAACAACTACGAGAAGGATGTCTTCAACGGGGACATCGGCATCATTCACGGCATCCACGACGACGACAACAGCCTGGAAGTGGTCATCGACGGGCGTTACATCCCCTACGATTACGCCGACGCAGAAGAGCAGTTGATCCATGCCTACTGTATCAGCACACATCGCTCCCAGGGCAGCGAATACCCGGTGGTGGTCATGCCCGTGATGACACAGCACTACATGATGCTCCAGCGCAACTTGCTCTACACGGCGATCACCCGCGCCAGGCAGATGGTCGTCCTGGTCGGCACACGCAAAGCCGTCGCTATCGCCGTTGAGAATAACAAAGTCGCTGAGCGCTACAGCGGCCTGATGGTGCGTCTCATCGAAGGCAGCGGCGAAATCCAGCGTGGGCTGTTTGATGAAGATGAACTGGGGTATTAGATCGCAATGCGAGGTGCTGAGAAGCTCTTCCCCTCAATTGCGGCATCGGTCCTGAGGTTGAACTTACGGTACCACATGCCCCCGGTTTCGCCGTAACCCTCGCCCAACATGAATTGTTGGCCGTCTGCAAGCTGTGATACCCTCTTTCTAGATTGTGCAACGGCGCGACGAGGAGCGGTGCAGATGGTAGAGGTCAATTGGCCCAGTTTTGGCGTGGGATTCGGCGCGGGCGTGCTGGCATCGGCTGCCGGGTACCGCGTCTGGCAGGCGGTGCAGGCCCGACGTGAGGCTGAGATTGATCTGGCAAGGACGTATTCGGTGCGCAATGCCGACCCCGGCTACGTCAAGGCGCTGATGGAATACGCGGAACGGGCGCACCTCTTCGGGCATCGTGCCAGGTTGCAGGACTTGCTCGTAGAACCGACCTTCCTGCGTGCCCCGGAATTACCTGCGCCACCCGATGAAGATACTTCCCTGCGCGATCCCTACGAACTGGTTCCGGTGATCCACGAGTATCCCGCCCTGCATACGCCCTACTTCCTGCGCACATTGACGATGGATGACCTGGGGCGCTGTGAGCATCCCGTCGCCATCCTGGGCGAAGTCGGCAGCGGACGCACGACGGCGCTCTTGAGCATGGCGCTGCGCAGCACGGGCTTCCTCGAATTTCCGCAGACGGGCGATCCAGTGCAGGCACAACTGGAAGAGCAAGAAGCTAAGCTCTCCCGTGAAGAACAGGCGGCGCGCATCAAGCAGCGGCTGGCGACCATCGACCAGGCGCGGCAGCAGTATGCGGAGGAAGGTGGCGCGGTCGAAGGCGATAAGCTGGTGGGCGATACCAGCGGCGATCAGGACGCGCTGCGTCGGCGTGCGCCGATCTACATTCACCTGGGTGATGTGCGCCTCGGAAGCCGCGAATACGGACGCCGCGTTGACCCCGCTGAACCCCTTGTACGCGGATTGCAGCAGCGGGTGGGGCGCATCATCTCCATGCGTATGGTGCAGCGGACCTATGATCTGCTGGAAGAAGGCAACGCACTGCTGTTGATCGACGGCTATGATGACCTGCCCGCAGCGGAACGTCCGGCGGCGCTGGCCTGGATTGAGTCGCTGCTGCACACTTACGACGGCAATCACATCATCCTGGCGATGCCCCTGGAAGGCTATAGCAGCCTCGTGCAGATGGGCGTAGTCCCTGTCTTCATTCGTCCCTGGCAGCAGCAGCGCGTGGAGGTCGCCGTGCAGCGCTGGGGTGAACAGTGGGAGTCGGTCAGCGGGGGTAAACTGCGCTTCGATACCGCGCAGTACGACAGCCTGGAAGACTATCAGGCGGCGGTGGCGCAAGATGCGCGGCTGCGCAGTGCGCTGGATACAACCCTGCACATCTGGGCTTCGCTGGCGGATGCGTCCCGGAACCAGAGTGACGCCATGCATGCCTATTTGTTGGAGCGGCTGCCGGAAGCGGAGGAACTGCTGCCGGATCTGGTCTTCATGGCGACGACCCAGCTAAACGAAGGCTATTTCAAGCTGTCGCATCTGGTGGAGCGGGCGCTGGTGGCGGAAGGGCTGCGTGCCTTGCCCGCCGAAGAAGAGCCAGATGAGGCCACACAAGGCGATACAATCCCCGATGATAGCATCCTGGATGCGTACTTCGACGACATTGTGGACGAGGCACCACCTCACCAGCCCGAATCCGAAGCCGACGCAGCAGCCGAGGATGAGCCTGGGGCTGAGGACAAAATCACTCGCCAGCGCCAGCGCGAAATCACCCGTGAGCAGTCAGCGCGGTTGCAAAAGCTGGTCGAAGCGGGGGTTCTGCTGGTCTATCGTGGCGGACGCTACCAGTTCCGTCACAAATTGTTGACTGCGTACCTGGGGTCGCTCTGGCTGGCCGAAGCGGAAGATACCGTACTGCGCGAAAAGCACCAGCATCCCGACTGGCAGCACGCCCTGCGCTATGCCGCGCAACAGCGCGATCTGACTCCGCTGGTGATGGAGCAATTGCAGGGGACGCCCGATGTCCTGCACGAACACGTCCTCGCGCTGACGCACTGGCTGCGCTATATGGGCGACACAGCCGAATGGCGCAAGGAATTGCTAAAATACCTGGGGGCGCTCTTCGTCTCCGAAAATCAATTCAGCATCGTGCGCGAACGGGTGGCGGCGGCGCTGCTCACTTCCGGGGATCGCGGCGCTGCGGTGATTTTCCGGCACGCGCTCAAGAATCCCATGCCCGATGTGCGCCTGCTCGGCTGCCTGGGGGTGGGGGTACTGCGCGATGCGGCGGCGCTGGATGATCTCGCCAGGCTTGTGGTGCAGGATGAAGACGACGACGTGCGCGTGGCGGCAGCCCTCGGTATGGGGGCCATGAATAGGGACGACGCGCTGCTGACTCTGGTCGATGTGCTGGATGTTTCGGAAGATCGTGCAGTGCGGCGTGCCGTCGCCGAGGGACTCGCCGCCTATCCCGAAACGGGATACCTCACGCTCTGGGATGCCGTGCACTCCAAAGATTATCTGCTGCGCCGAACCGCCGTCTTCGGGCTGGGGCGCATCCAGAAAGACTGGGCGCTCATCAAGCTCAATGAGGTTTTCCTGGAGGACGATCAGTGGTTTGTGCGCTCCGCTGTGCAGGATGTCTTCCACATTCTGTATGAGGAGAGCGTGCGCAGCTTGCAGCCCTATCCCACGCCGGAGCGGGTGCATTGGCTGGCAGAATGGGCGCGTTCCGCCGTGCAAGATGAAGAACGAGAGGCGCAGCCGCTGCTGGAACAGGCGTTGGAACAAGGGGATGATCTGGTGCGGGCGCTGGCATTGATGACAGCCGGGCAGCTTGGCGAAGTATCGCTGCTGGATCACCTCTATCGTGCGCTGCTCGATCCACATCCAGCCATTCGCGACTCGGCCTATCGCGGCCTGGGGCGTCTGCAGCAGCAGGTCGGGCAGCCGCTTCCCGTGCCCGTGCGCTAGGGTTGCCCCGGCAATTGCTCCTGTCCTTCCGGGCAGGGGCGGATGCTGATGGCGTCGCTGTGGAAGGCGTAATCGGTCTCTGCTGCGCGGACGACGACGCGGTAGCCGTCAATGGCGGCCTCGGTATACGTCTGGTCGGGCACGGGGCAGCCCAGGCTGGTGTCTTCCCAGGTATAGGCGCGGATCGTTCCCAGCATCACGCGCCGCGTCGAAAGCGAAAGCTGATTCGCCACCTGTCGCCGTGCCAGGAAGAAAATCTCCGCTGCCACTGGATCAACCATCAGCAGTAGCTCGTCGGCGAGGGGCTGCGTCTGTGTGCAGCGTTGGTACGTTTCGCCGATGACGCTGTACGTGTAAAGCGTATCGCCGACCAGGAGCACATAGCGCTGTCCGGTGAGCGGGGCTTCGGTGGGGCGCAGGGCGTTCGCCGGGTCGAGTGTCTGCACGTTGGGCAGGTTGCAGGCGTAGTTGGAGTCGAACCAGGTCTCTTCTTCAATGCTCACCACCTGAATCTGGGCGGTTCCCACATCCAGAAATCGCGCCAGGTCTTCCAGGACGGCTTGCACAATCACGACATCGGGAGTCGTGGCACTCTCTAGCAGCGCAATCGGGCTGGCGACGGGATTCGGCGTTGGCGGTGGCGGAGTCGGGCTGGCAGGCGCAACCGTCGACGTCGCGCTGGGGGCAGGCGTCGGCGTTTCACTTGCAGGGATTAGCGTCAGGGTTGCGGCGGGCTGCTGTGGAGATGCGACATCCGCGCAGGAACTCAACACCCCGGCGAGCACCAGGGCGCAGGCGATCCACCAGCGACGCAACCCAATCCTGCCCATGCGATCACGAGTTTTGCGGCATCAACTTGGTTTCGACGACCTGCGCCGTCATCCCTTCCACGCTGACGATCTTGTCGCGCGTGTCGTGCCCGGCGACGATTTCGATCTTCTGCGGTTCAACCCCCAGGCGCTCTGCCAGGAAGCCGATCAGTTCTTCGTTGGCTGCCGGGTCGCCAGCGGGCGAGGCCTTCAGACGGATCTTCAAGGTGCCATCATCCAGGCGGCCAGCGATCTCGGTTTCTGTAGCACGGGTGACGACGCGCACGCCGATGGCGGAGCCGCCGCGCGCATCTGTGAATTCAAATTTGCGGTCAGTCATGCCTGTATCCTTTGCAACGATCCGGTATCTGGCAAGTTGTTTGATTGTGAAACACTACCAGTATACCGGAGGGACGAACATCATGCACATATAGATTGTCGCTTCGAGCAGATCGAAATACAGATCATGGTCAATCAAAGTTGAGGAGCCGATGCGAGGAGCAGCTCCCCTCCGAATCTCCCTTCGCGCAGTGGACGGAGATTCGGAGCCATCTGCTGAAGTGAGGTGGGACGAGGGGAGCCGGGAGGGATGTTCAGTTACTACGATTGCTGTGATCTTATGCTCAGAATGAGTAGAGCAGGCGCAAAATCACCTGGATCGCGATGATGACCACCAGCGGGCTGAGATCCATACCACCCATTGCAGGCATCGCCTGACGCACCGGACGCAGCACGGGTTCGGTCACTTCGTTCAAGAAGCGCACGATTGGGTTGCTGTAATCCAGGTTGGGGAACCAGCTCAGGAGCGCGCGCCCCACAATCAGCAGGCTGTACACATAGAGCAGCGTTGCGATCATTCCTACGATGTCAATTGCCATCAGGTTCTTCTCCGTTACCTTCACTTCACTATATGCTTAACAGTACCACAAACGCCTTACGCGTCCATTATAACAGGATCAAAAAGCTCAGCGATTACGTGCCCCGAAGATTGCCGTGCCCACGCGGATGATGGTCGCGCCTTCTTCTACGGCGACAGGATAATCGTTGGTCATGCCCATACTCAGGTCAGGCAAGGATAGCCCCAGGCTGGCCTGCAACGCGCCGCGTAATTCCGCCATCTGGGCGAAGGTGGGGCGGGTGCGTTCGGCATCATCGTAAAACGGCGCCATCGTCATCATCCCGCGAATTTCCAGGTGCGGCAGTTGCGCAATCTGGCGCACATCCTGCCAGAACGCCTCGCGCACGGTGGTGTCGCGCTGCCAGCCCCACACGGCGAATCCCTGCTTCGATTCTTCGCCAGAAAGATTCACTTCCAGGAAAATCGGTACGCGCACACCGACGGCGACAGCAGTCTCCGAGAGCTTATGCGCGATCTTCAGGCGATCTACCGACTGCACCACCTGGAACAGCGGCAGGACATGCTTCGCCTTGCGGCTCTGTATGGTTCCGATCATGTGCCAGGTGAGCGCGTCGCCGAGGCGTTCACGCACCGCCGGGATCTTCTCCATAGCTTCTTCTACGCGATTCTCGCCGAAATGTCGTACCCCCGCATCCGCAGCGGCAATCACCGCTTCGACGGGTTTGCGTTTGCTGACGGCGACCAGAGCTACATCCTCCGGGTCGCGTCCGACGCGAGCGCAGGCGGTCGCGACTGTCTCATGCACGCGCTGAACATTGTCGGCGATCTGGCTCATAATGACATCACCACGCCGAAGCGCCCGGTGCGGCCTTTTTCCGCCCGGTGTGAATGGAAGTCTGCCGTATTCTGGTAAGTGCAGATGCCCATGACTTCAATGTCCTGCACGCCGGCACGCTGGAAGTCCAGGGTGTTGGCCATCCACAAATCCAGGTAAGCCGTGCCGTCATCCGGGTCACGGCGGATGATGGCGGCCTCTTCACCATAATATGCTCGCGCTGCTGCGACGACTTCTTCGCCGACCTGATAACGCTCCGGGGAGATGCTGGGGCCGATCACGACCTGCAAATCTGCCGGATCACTGCCGTAGGCTTGCTGCATCGCCCGCACCATATTCGCCGCCATACCGTGTACGGTGCCGCGCCAGCCCGCATGTCCCATGCCGATGGCGTTCACCTGTGGATCGTAGAGCAGCAGCGGCACGCAGTCCGCATAGCGCATCACCAGCGGCACATCCGGCTTATTGGTGATGATACCATCCGCGCGTGCCACCCAGCGCCGTCCGCTGATGGGGCCATTGGCGTGGACGACATCCACCCCATGCACCTGCCAGGTCGTACAGGATTGTTCACCGTTGACTCGCAGCGCAGCAAACATGCGCTGATGATTCTCGCGCACGGCCTGCACATCGTCGCCGACGGTTCCGCCCGTGTTGAGCGCTCCCCAGGGCGCTGCACTCACTCCACCGTGCCGGGTGAAGATGCCATGACGCACCTCCCCCCAGCGCGGATTCTGGTAATATTGCAAGCCGTCTCGCTCGTTGCGCTCCATTCCGCTTCCTCATTTCTGTCGTAATCGCATCCATTGTAACGGGCTGCGTATAAGAATCCAGCAAAGAAAGTTTGTGCCCGGTGTAAAATCTGCATGTGAAGGTGGTATGCTACGCTGGGTGTGCACGGCGCTTTGATTGTCAGGTGTCTACCATTCGTGCTATACTCCTAGGCAGATTCAAGGGGTTCACACTGTCGATTCCGGGTTATTACGAAGGACAGGTTTGTTTGCTGTCTCAGCATTTCCCAAGAAACTGACTCGTCTATGCACGCTGCACCCAGGAACGAACCATAGACACAGCAAACGAAAGGAGACCAGCGGGTATCACACAGCATTGTGAAGAACCGCGCTGCTATTATGGAGAAATTTTCCATCAAAGTCATGATTGTTGACGATCATCCCCTTTTTCGGACGGGTATCCAGAACGCGCTGGACACTGCGGCGGATATTCAAACGGTTGCTGTGAAAGAGAGCGGCGAGGACGCGCTGCGGGCAATCTCCCAGGTGGCACCGGACGTTATCTTGCTGGACATCAACCTGCCGGGAATCAACGGGCTGCAAGTCGCCCGCCAGATCAAAGCGGATCACAGCGGAATCGGCGTTATCATCCTCACCGCGCACCACGATACAGAGCAGGTGCTGCATGTGATGCGCACTGGCGCTTCGGCCTATTGCCCCAAGGATGTCGATGCGACGACGCTGATCAACATCATCCGCGAGGTGGCGCGTGGCTACTATGTCGTGGATGGGCAGAACATGACCCGCCGCCAGTTGGATGGCTGGCTGGAACAGAAGATCGAAAGCTCGACAGGCCCCTACACCATTGACGCGGAAGGGCATTACATCCCGCTCAGCCCGCGCGAGATGGAAATCCTGGAATATGTGACTCAGGGCCTCATCAACAAAGAGATCGCCAAGAAACTGGGGATCAGCCAGCAGACGGTCAAGAATCACATGACTTCCATCTTGAAGAAGTTGAACGTCAAAGATCGCACACAGGCCGCTGTGGTCGCACTGCGGCGCGGTTGGGTGCGCATTGATGACGCCGAGGAGGATACCTAATCATGGAACGACAGGATGTGGGGCAGTCCACGCCCAAAGATGAAATCATCAGCATGGTGATGCACGAGTTGAATACCTTGCGTCAGCGCATCGCCGAGATCAAAGCGCAGATTGAGAGCATGCAGACTCAGGTCGAGCGGGAGCAGGGGCGCTATTCCAGCATCGTGACGGAACTGCGTAGCGTCAAGGAGAATCTAGACACGACGCCGCGCGAGGACATCCGCGATAAATACGAAGAAGCGCTGGATGTGCGCTTCCGCCTCGCCACCATGCGCGGACAACTGGAGAAGTTCGAGGCCAATTACGACAACCTCACGCATGAGCAAGAATTGCTCAATCAGCTCCTCAGCAGCTTGCAGGGCTTTGAATTCAGCGGCGGGGATGGTGAAACGGTGGCTGCCAGCAAAGGAGCGCTGGATATTATCGGCATCATCCGCGCACAGGAGCAAGAACGCCAGCGGCTCGCCCGCTCCATGCACGATGGCCCCGCCCAATCGCTGACTAACTTCATCTTACAGGCGGAAATCTGCCAACGCCTCTTCGACCGCAACCCGGAGCGTGCGGCGGAAGAACTCAACAACCTGAAGACCAACGCCAGCAAGACATTCCAGAAGGTGCGCGACTTCATCTTTGACCTGCGCCCGATGATGCTGGATGACCTCGGGGTAGCGCCGACGGTACGCCGCTATGTCGAATCGTACCAGGAGAAGAACGACATCGAAGTCAAGTTGCAGCTCATCGGCGATGACCGCCGCCTGGAGAATTACCGCGAAGTCATGATCTTCCGCGCCATTCAGGATGTGATGAGCGGTGCACGCGACTATTCGGCCCCCACGGATATGTCCGTCAATCTCGATCTATCCGGTGATACCGTCCGCATTGTCATCGAAGACAATGGACGCGGCTTCGATGCGGATCAAATCTTCGCCGGGGATGACGAAAGCTATTCGGATGCTCGCGTGGAGGCCTTGCGCGTGCAAAAAGCTCGCTTCGAGCTGCTCGGCGGTTCTATTGATGTGCGCAGTGATGAGAACAGCGGGTCGGTCGTGCGCCTGGAACTCCCGGCGACGGGCTGACCGTTCGAAAACTAAAACAATATACTGTAGTACGATGCGCCCGTTTGACAATTAGGTGGCTTGCAATACACTAAAGCTAGTTCGTATGCATCTCGCCTACCCAATGGAAGACCGTTCGCAGTTCACCACCTTGATTATTGACTCCCTGCGTATCGCGCGCAGGCGCAATGTGTGGAGAAAAACATGTTGAAATACATTCTAGCTTTCCTGGTCGTCGTAGTCATCATCGGTGGCATCGCTTTTGTACTTCTGTCGCAGAATGACGGTGGTGGCCAGACCGATGGCGAGAACGGTTTTAGCCAGCAGGACGTGGATGTTGCAGTGGATGCAACACTCACGGCAATTGCCGCTGCTGCGGGCGATCAACCAACGGAAGAACCCGTTGTCCTAGTGGAAGTGGTCGTGGCGATCCAGGATATTCCGCGCGGTGTTGTCATCCGCCCGGATATGATCGAAACCAGCTTCGTTCCCGAAGATGTGGCCCCCCTGCGCGCGATCACGGATCCTGCCGAAATCATCGGGCAGATTGCGCGAACGGACATTTTCCGCGAGATGATCATCCTCGACTCGCTCGTCGTGCCGGATTTGAGCCAGATCGGGTCAATTGGTTCAGACGCTGCCGCCCTGCTGGAACCCGGGCGCGTGGCAGTTTCGCTGCCGATTGACGCGGTGACCAGCGTCGCCTACGCCTTGCAACCGGGCGATCGCGTGGATGTCATCGTCTCGATGCTCTTCGTAGATGTCGATATCAACTACCAATCGATTACGCCGAATACCCTGCGCTTCGTGAACCTGGCGACGGCTGCTACCAGTGAAGAGGGGCAGTCCGCAGGTGTGATTCTCGATTTCAGCGAATCTGCGAGCGGCGAACTCGAGTCGCGTAACTTGCTGCTCCTGACTATTGATAACGAGACGAATCAGGTTCAGTCCGAACAGCAGGTACCCATTACAACCATCGTTGTACCTTCTGAGCAGCAGCGTCCGCGTCTGGCAACCCAGCGTACGGTGACCGACGCGATTGTGCTCTACCTGGGCGAGTTCCCGCGCGATGGGCGCATCTTCCGCCAGGAACCGGTGGAGACGGAAGCGCCCACCGCAACGCCGACCCTCGATCCGGCACTGGCTGGCGCGACGCCTTCTGGCCCGCCGACTGTGACCGCGCTGCCGCCGCGTCCGCAGTTGGTGACGCTGGCTGTCACGCCGCAGGATGCCGTTGTGTTGACCTACATGGCGGAAGCCGGGTTGCCGATCACCTTCGCGCTGCGTTCGGCGCGGGCGACAGGGCTGCCGCCGACGGATCCAGTCACGCTGCGCTACCTGCTCGAACGGTTCAATATTGATGTGCCAGAACGCTTCGCATTCGCTGTTGAGCCGGCCATCCGCAGCATCCGTGAGCTTTCCCTGGGCAATCGCATCGAGCTGAACCCGCAGACGGAAACGACGACGGAAGACGGCGAAGACGGCGACAACACCGACAACGGTAACAACAATTAATCAGGTGAGAACTCATGGCAAATCCAAAGGGTGATGACTCTGGGATTACAATTCTGCTGGTCGATGACATTGCCGAGACGCGCGAGAGCATCAAGAAGCTCCTCGCGTTCGAGCAAGACTTCAAAGTTGTCGGCAGCGCGAGTAATGGGCGTGAAGGTGTCGCACTGGCGAAAGAACTCGAGCCAGATATCATCATCATGGACATCAACATGCCCGACATGGATGGTCTGGAAGCAGCCGGGCTGATTACCAAGGCTGTGCCGACTGCCGGGGTCATCATGATGTCCGTGCAGAGCGACCAGGACTACATGCAGCGGGCGATGCTGGCGGGAGCGCGTTTCTTCCTCTCCAAGCCCGTGAATATGGATCAGCTTTACAGCACGATTCGCAATGTCTACCAGCAGTACGAGGGCATCCGTGCGACGGCGCGCCACATGGCCGAAAACCTGATTGCGCCGCCGCCGGAAGAAGAGCGTGGTGGCGCTGGCGGCCGTGCAGGTCATATCATCGCTGTTTACAGTCCCCAGGGCGGAGCGGGCTGCACCACCATCGCGACCAGCCTCGCGTCCGGCTTGATGAAGGACAACAGCAAGACCCTCCTGGTGGATTGTGACCTGGAATTTGGCGATGTCGGCGTCTTCCTGGAGATGCGTTCGCAGTCCACATTGGCGGATCTGGTGGAGAACGCCGATGATCTCGATGTGGAGTACTTCGACAGCATCGTCATGACGCATGACAGCGGCATGAAGGTGCTGCTGGGGCCGCCGCGTCCACTTTATGGCGCAGAAATCCGCGATACACGCGCAGATGCTGTCGCGAGCATCCTCAAACAGGTGCGCGGGAATTACGACTTCGTCGTGCTGGATATGGGTACATCCATCGATGCCGTGTCCGATTCATTGCTGCAATTGGCGGACAAAGTCGTGCTGGTCACGGTGCCGACCCTGCCTTCGATCAAGAACTCCAAGTTGATCCTCGATATGTTCGAGCAGGCAGGCTACCCCTCGGATAAGGCGGTGCTGGTCATCAACCGTGCGCTGGAACAATCCGGTCGCAGTGCGCAGAAGGTGATCCCGACGGCGGAACGCATTCAGTCCTTCCTGAAGCGCCCCGTCGAGGGGTTGATCCCGGTGGTCGATGAGACCATCATCCTGAATGCCATCAATCGCGGGCTGCCAGTCATTGCGGCGGATCGCGATACGGGTAAGGCACCGATGAAGCAGCTTCTGCAGCTATCGGATCACCTGTACGCATCTCTGATGGGCAGTGATGATTTCCTGGATGCGGAACCCGTAGCCGATGACACCAGCACCAAGACATCGCCGTTCAGCAGTATCTTCAGAAGACGCTAACGCAAGCTGAGTTTTGCAGAGGATAGAGTATGTCACTCCTACGCCGAATGGGGAATACCCCGCCCAAAGACGAGAACCAGGGCGGTGGTGAAGATGAAGAAAGACAACGCCAGGCACAACGCCGCGCCGAAATGCAGCGGCGTGCCGTGCAAAGCCAGCGCACGGGCAAGGCGTCCGGCGATAGCTATTCCGACCTGAAGAACCGCATCCAACAGCGGTTGCTTTCCGAACTCGACCCGACGCTGGATGTGACGCGCAAGGATGAAGTGCGCCGCCAGATTCAGGATTTGTTCAACGCCATCCTCGCTGAAGAGAACATGCTGCTCTCCAAGTCGGAGCGCGAACGGCTCTTCGAGCAAATTGTGGCGGATATTCTGGGGCTTGGCCCGCTGGAACCGCTGCTGAATGACGATGATGTCACCGAGATCATGGTCAATGGCCCCAAGATGATCTTCGTGGAGAAAAAAGGTAAGGTGACGCTTTCCGGCACTACCTTCGAAAGCGATGATCACGTGCTGCGCATCATCGACCGCATTGTCGCGCCGCTGGGTCGCCGCGTTGATGAAGCCTCGCCCTATGTGGATGCTCGCCTCAATGATGGTTCGCGTGTGAATGTCATCATTCGCCCACTGTCGTTGATCGGGCCGACCATCACCATCCGTAAGTTCTCCAGGACGCCGTTGACGGTCAATGACCTCATCCGGTTCGGTTCCATGACGCCGGAACTGGCGCAGTTCCTGCGTGCGACCGTCATCGCTGCGCTGAACGTCATCGTTTCTGGCGGTACGGGTTCGGGTAAGACGACCCTGCTCAACGTGCTTTCCAGCTTCATCCCCAACGATGAGCGCATTCTCACGATTGAGAACGCCGCTGAACTCCAGCTTCAGCAGGAACATGTGGTGGGCCTGGAAAGCCGCCCGCCGAACATCGAGGGCAAGGGCGAAGTGACCATTCAGGACCTGGTGGTCAACAGCTTGCGTATGCGACCGGATCGCATCATCGTTGGCGAGTGTCGTGGTGGCGAGGCGCTGGACATGCTCCAGGCGATGAACACGGGCCACGATGGTTCGCTGACGACGCTCCACGCGAACAGCCCGCGTGACGCGCTCTCGCGCCTGGAAGTGATGTGCTTGATGGCAGGGATGGATCTGCCTGTGCGAGCGATCAAAGAACAGGTGGCGAGCGCCGTTGACCTGATCGTGCAGCAGAGCCGCCTGCGCGACGGTTCCCGTAAGATCACCAATGTGACGGAGATTCAGGGCATGGAAGGGGAAATGATCACCATGTCCGATATCTTCGAGTACGAACTCACCGGTTTCGAGGGTGGGCACATCGTCGGTCGTTTCCGCGCAACGGGCATCCGTCCCAAGTTCTACGAACGAATCGAAGACTCAGGGATCAACCTGCCCGCGAATATCTTCAATCCTGGGCGGCGCTGAGCCTTTCACACAGGAGCCAGCCAGGGGCGCAGCACATCAGCCGTGCCCCGGCCCCCTATCGGTAAGTGAGTGTCCTTTGGAGAGTGTTGGGCATGGATATTGGCATCGAGGTAATTATTGGTGGGGTGGTTGCAGTTATTGCGATCCTCGGCGGGATTGCCGCAATTGTCTTTTCGCGCCGGGAAGAGCGCATCATTGACGAACGCCTGGATGAAATCGGACGCTTTGAGGACTTCGAGTCCTTCATTGAATCCACCAGCGAAGACGAAAAAGAGGAAGAGTCCAGCGTCACCGTTCAGGAAGAACTGCGCAACTTCCTCGATCCCATCAACAACGCGCTCAATCGGCGGCAGTTCGGGCAGAATATGCGTAAGAAGCTGGCGCGAGCGAATGTCAAGCTCACCGTGGCAGAATACGCCGCCGCTCACTTCCTGGCATCCGCCTTGTTGTTCACCGTTGGCTTCGTTTTCCTCGCCCCTGGCGACCTGCTGACTTCCATCGTTATGGGTTTGATTGGCTTCTTCCTGCCGCGCTTCTTCGTCGGACGCGCCATCAACAAGCGCCTGCGCGAATTTGAGACGCAGCTTCCGGATACGCTCGGCCTCTGGGTGAACGGCTTGCGTTCGGGGTACAGCGTCTTGCAGGCCATTGAAGCGATCTCCAACGACGCGCCAGAACCCACCAAGACGGAATTCGAGCGCGTCGTCAAAGAGGTGCAAATCGGCATTGATATGGACGATGCCTTCGGGCACTTGCTGGAACGAATCCAGAGTGAAGACCTCGATCTTGTGGTGACTGCCGTCAGCATTCAGCGCGAAACAGGTGGTAACCTGGCGGAGATTCTGGATGTGATCGGTCATACGATCCGTGAGCGCATCAAGCTCAAGGGTGAGATTCGTGTGTTGACCTCGCAGGGGCGTTACACGGGCTATCTCATCAGCGGGTTGCCCATCGCGCTGACGCTGCTGTTGCAGGTGATCTCACCGGGCTTCATGAACCCCATGTTTGAGAATCGCACCTGCGGTTGGCCGATGCTGGGTGTCGGCCTGGCGCTAATCGGCATTGGCGCTGCGATCATCGCGCGCATTGTCGATATTGATGTTTGAGCTGTTGAGGATACGCTGCAATGGAGTTCGGACTGGTCTTACAACTGGTAATTGGCCTCAGCCTCATCGGAGTGCTGGGTGCCCTGGTATATGTCGGGCTGCGGGATAATGACGATCGTGACCCGCTCGAAGATAAGCTGGCGATGTACGGGGAGGGCGACGTTACCGTTGAGTCCCTGGAAGAGGTCGAACTCCAGCTTTCGATTGTGGATCGCGTCATCAGCCCGGCAGTGCGCTGGCTTGCCGATCGCATCGGGCGCTTGACGCCCAGACGGCAGCTCGAACGTGCCGAGCGCATGATTGAACTGGCTAACGTGAACATGGATCCGGCGACCTTCTTCCTGATGCGCATCGGGGCGACGATTGGCCTCGGTCTGCTGGCGCTGGCGTTCGCGGTCTTCGGCATCGGTGCGGAATCGACCGAGGTGCTGCTGTGGACGGGTGGCGGTATCCTGATCGGGTACTTGCTGCCGGAATTGAGCCTGCGCAGCCGCATCAGCCGCCGCCAACGTGAAATTGTGCGTTACCTGCCGGATGCGCTCGATTTGTTGGTGATCTGTGTGGAAGCGGGTCTCGGTTTTGATGCAGCCATGGGGCGCGTATACGAGAAGTGGGATAACGAAATCGCGCTCTCGTTCGGTCGCGTGCTGCGCGAAATCCAACTGGGTAAGCTGCGCCGTGATGCGCTGAAAGCGATGGCGGATCGCGTTGATGTGCCTGATGTGAATGCTTTCGTCGCTGCCATCATCCAGGCGGAGCAATTGGGCGTGAGTATGGCGAAAATTCTGCGCGTACAATCGGATCAGATGCGCGTGAAACGTCGCCAGCGTGCCCAGGAAAAGGCACAGCAGGCCCCCGTGAAGATCATGATCCCGATGGTGCTGCTGATTTTCCCCTCGATCTGGATCGTGCTGCTTGGCCCGGCGATTCTGCTGGTGCTCGACTCCGGCGTTGGCGGTGCTATCGGCGGCTGACCAGCGACGGCGAGGGAAGGAGCAGCATCCTGTGAACGAAGCGTCCCCTGCCCGGACATCCTCCGGGCTTTTCACTTTCAAAGCGCTGCGCCGCCTGTGGGATGGCAGCATCGACCTGATTTTTCCGCCGACCTGCCTATCTTGTGGGCGCGTCGATTTTCACTTCTGCGAGAACTGCCAGCGCGACCTGCTGGATGTGCCCCTGCAGCGGCTCTCCGCTGAAATGTCGCCGCTCAGCGGAATTGCGTCCTCCGGGCTGCACGAAGGTTTGTTGCAAGCGGCAGTGCAGGCGCTGAAGTACCACAACATGCCGGAAATTGCGCGTCCCCTGGGTGACCGTCTGGGACATATCCTGGCAGATGTGGCCTGGCCGGTTGAGATCGTCGTCCCGGTTCCATTGCATGCCCAACGCCTGCGTGAGCGCGGCTACAACCAGGCCGGGGAAATTGCGCGTCACACCGCCGCTTTCGCCGGATTGCCCTTCGTGCCAGATGCCAGCCAGCGCATCCGCTACACGCAAACGCAGGTTGGCCTCAACCGTGAAGAACGCCTGCACAACGTCATCGAATCCTTTGGCGCAGATGCAGCCCTCGTACAGGACAAGACGATTTTGATCGTTGACGATGTGAAGACGACGGGGGCGACCCTCGCTGCCTGTGCCCATCCGATGCTCGAATCCGGGGCGGCAGCCGTCTATGCACTCACCGTCAGCGCCGCAACGTGAAGAACATCACCCCGAAGCAAGTGTAACATTAACCCCAAAAGTCCCTTGAAATCCCGTATAATCTTAATGAAGGCGCGCGGGCGCCGGAAATTATTGTTCTTGGAGGCATTCGATGGACGTGAAAATTCACGGCAAGCAGATTGACATCACCCCGGAATTCGAATCATACACCCAAGAGAAGTTGAGCAAGCTCAATCGTTATCTCCCCAACATTCGCAGCATCGAAGTAGAAATGCGTGAGGAGCACAATAATCGCGGCCCACACGTAATATCAGCGCAGATCACGCTGCGCCATGCACGCGGCGCGATTCTGCGCACGGAAGAGCGTATGGAGAAAGAGGATTACAACACGGCGCGGGCGGTGCTGCTTGCTGCCAGTGATAAGATGTATCGCCGCATCCGTCGCTTCAAGGGGAAGCGGCGCAGCAAGCGGATGCGCGAGGCCTACGGTGCGACACCCGAAGAGCTGGCATTGGCGGAACCGCTGCCAGAAGATGTCCCTGAAGCGAATGGTGCAATCGCGCCCGTCGTTGCGGAGGAAACAGACGGAACGGCATTCGACATCGTGCGTCGCAAGCGCGTGCTGCTGAATCCGATGTACGAAGATGAAGCGATTGAACAGATGGAATTGCTGGGGCACACGTTCTTCCTCTTCTTCAATGCAGAGACGGAGAGCATGAACGTCGTCTACAAACGCGCGAACGGTGGCTACGGGTTGTTGATCCCCGAAGTTGCCTGAGCTACAGCCAAATAGCAAGACTTCACGGGATGCCTGCGGGTGTCCCGTTTTTGTTGTGCAGGCCGTGCCACCGCTGCGCCAGCAGCCGCGTCTTGCGAAATTCGTACCAGGCCATCAACGCCGAGAGACGCAGCCCGTGCAGGCCGTCGCGGTAGCCCTTGAGCGTGACGAAGCGCCACAAGAAGTGCCGAATGGGTTGGGTCAGCGGAGTATAGAGCTTGGGACGAATTCCCTGTTCGTAGAGGATCTCCGCCTCGTAGCGCAGGTATTTGCGCTGTTTCGCCCGAAATTGGGCGACGTTATCGTAATTGTAGTGGATGAAGGCGTTTCGCAGCGTGCCTTCTGCGCCATCCAACAAGACGACCTCATGCACGGTACGCTCCGGGTCGTAGTGCGCTGCTCCCGCCTTCAGCAAGCGCGTCTGATAGTCGGGGAACCAACCCGCTCCCAACGTCAACCTGCCGAAGAGGTAGTTATGGCGGGGGATGCGCCAACCCGCGCAGCCCCCCGCTTCGATGACGGTCAGGATTTCGTCGCGCAGGCCGGGTGTTACGCGCTCGTCAGCATCGACGAACAGCACATAATCTGTCTGGCCTGTCACGGCAGCCAGGGCGGCGTTGCGTTGTGCGGCATAGTTGGCAAATTCGTGCTGGATCACGTCCGCCCCGGCTTGCTGCGCGAGAGCGATGGTCTGGTCTGTGCTGAACGAGTCGAAGACCAGTCGCGCATCAGCGAAGGTGAGCGTTTCAAGGCAGTCGGCGATGTGCCGTTCTTCGTTGTAGGTCAGCACTATGGCGGTGAGATGCGTCATATCTGTGCCCATTCTCGCACAGTTTGATATGCCTGTATGACTGCATCCGGCGCGCCCTCAGCCTGTGCCTGCTGCATCTTGCGGCGCATCCCAGCGGCAACCAACCACCTGGCGACCTGGACTTTCCACGCAGGGTAATGCTTCTGGTAGAGGATGAGGCGGCTCTGCCACAGATTGCGGATGCTGCGCGGTCTGGCCTGTCCGGTACTTTGCCCCACTAAATGCACGACATGGGCGCGGGGGTCGCAGAGGATGCGCCAGCCTGCCTTGCGAATGCGCCACTGCCAATCGACCTCTTCGCCGTACATGAAGAACTGCTCATCGAACATGCCCGTTTGCAGAATCACCTCGCGGCGCAGCATCATCGTCGCACCCAGCATGAAATCCACTGCAAACGGCGTGTCGCCTGTGTAGAGTGCCCTGGGGTAGCGCCCGTTGAAGCGCCCTTCGATGAAGCGCCCCGGCGTGGGAAAGAACTCGACCCACAACTGGCGCAATCCAGGGAAGGCGAAGGCCGAATGTTGAAAGCTGCCGTCGGCATAGCTCAGGCGTGCTCCTGTGACGCCAATATCCGGCGTGGAGAGAAGCGTATCGAAGAGGCGGCGAGTCGCGCCCGGTTGGGTGAGCGTGTCGGGATTCAAGAGGTACACGGCACGCGGCAGTTCCTGCGGCGGGGTATCTTGCCCGAAGCCAAGGGCACGCATCCCGGCGTTGTTGCTGCGCCCGAAGCCGAGGTTCTCTTCGCTGGCGATCATCTGCACCTGCGGGAAGTGTTCGCGCACGGCGCTCACCGTGTCATCTGCCGAGGCGCTGTCCACCACGACGACTTTCGCGCTGAGTCCGCTCCCGTCCAGGTCGGCGTACAGGGTGCGCAGGGCATCCAGCACCAGGTCGCGCACGTTCCAGGTGACGATGATGACCGCCAGATCGACCATCAGTCTGCCACCGATGTGAAATCCAGCCCCGTTTCGCGCAGGAAGGCCGCGAGTTCCGCGAAATCTGCTGCTTCCGCTGCGATGAACTGCCCTTCGCCGAAGAGATCGCGCAGGGTTATCGCGTCGGCGGATTCGGTGACCTCGGCGGCTGGCGTCGCTTCTGCAGTTGCTTCGGCTTCCGGCGTGGCTTCCAGGTTCAAACCCGCTGCCTCCAATTCGAACATGGCTTCCGTCAGCGTGTTGATGACTTCCAGCGAGACATCATAGGAGAAATAAAGCACCCCATAGGGGAAGACAGGAGATGTCGCCAGCAGATTGATATTCTCTTCCAGCGTTTCGTCGGCATCTTGCGCTGCTTCCCAGGCAATCTGGCGCAAGCCGATGGCATCACAGCTCCCATCCTGCAAGCCAGCCAGCAAAGCATCCTGGTCATCAACTTCGTTGATGTCCTCGAAGTCCATGATGCTCAGGTCGTTCGCGCTCAGCAGAAGCGTCGGCAGCGTCCACGAGTAGAGATCCTCCAGGGCGATGCGGCAGAAGGTGCGCCCTGGTAGCTGCGCAGCGGCGGCATCTGCGTTCTCGAAATCTGCCTCGAAACTCGCCAGCAGGACTCCCGCTTCCCCGGTCAGGCTGTCGCGTCCGACTTCGCGGGTGATCTGCACGCGTGGGACGCCACAATCCTGCAAGGCAGCGACCCCCGCGGCAAAGTCGCGCAGCCAGACCATCGTGGCATTGCCCGGGGTTGCGTTGCACAGCCCAGATAGGGCTTCTGCCTGGGATCGCACGAATTCGACCTCAACCGCAAGTTCGCCAATTTCCGAGAGCTGCCCCGCCAGAGCCTGGGCAACAGCTTGATTCTGTTCCGCAACCAGCACGAATCGTACCGGATTGCCTGCATCCATGCCCGCCGGGACGGATGTCGCGACATCGGGCAGGGGCGTCGATACCGGCGTGCTGGTGCTGGTGGGGCGGATTGTGGCTGTGGGTTCTTCGGCTATGCCACCGCCGCAGGCCGCCAGCATGAAAACCGCAATGATTGCCGAAAACCAGCGCGTGAGTGCCATCGCAGACTCGCCTTTCTGTAACGTGAAGACCAGACTCAGCATAACACGTCAGCGGCGAACCGTGCCGGAAGAATCCCCGATGAAGACCTCGACGGGTTCCACGAAGGCATTGGTCACGCTGATGCCGACCTGTTCGTGGATTAACCCCGCCCAGCACGTCTGCGGATTGGCGAATTCGTTGATTTCCGTCAGGCGGATGGCTCCCCACACTTCAGCGCTGCTGTTCGGTGGCAAATACTGAAATTCGCGCCCGGTATCTTCGTCAATCAGGGTCACCAGATCATCGGCGCTGCCCACCGCCCAGCGATAGGGGAAGGAAGCCAGCGATGTATCGCACTGAATGCCCACACGCCATGCCCCCGGTTCTTCCAGGGCATCCAGCGAGGAGGCGAGTTGTTCTTGCTGGTAAACGGTGCCCGGTGCGGGGCCAGTCGTTCGGATGGGCACTTCGCTGTAATTGCGCACGGTCAACCGGAAGACCAGCAGGTCGCCTCGCGGCACGCTGATCGTATTCACGTTGACGGCTTCGGGCAACTCTGGCAGCGCGATTCGGTCGCCGATGGCCTGGGCATCGCTGTAGAAGCGCTCTTCGTAGGCCTGCGACACATAGAAGACATCAGCATCAACGGCCTGTGGCGCGATTTCGGCGCGGGGTTTGCCCCCCAGGGTGATCGTCAACTGCGCTTCGCGGCGGGTGCGCTGGCCTTCGTCATCCTGCGCAACGGCGACAACCGTGTAGGTGCCGTCGGGCGGTGGGTCTTGTCCCAGGTCAACGCCCCCCGCATAGTCGAAGATGCGGCGGCGCCCCTCGCCGTCGGCTGCGTCGACTCGCTGCTCGGCAATCGGGAAGCGTTGCCCTTCGTCGCCCAGCAGAACCACATCTAACTCGGCGTCTTTTTCCAGGTAGATGTTGATCACGATGCGGTCATTCACGCCGTCCTGATTGGGCGTGAAGACATCGTTGCCCAGGGTGAAGGTGCTCATGATCGGCAGCGGCACATCGGCTTCGGCAATGGTCAGCGTGCCGCTGGCTTCTTCGCGTTCGTCGTCATTTTCGGCGATCAAACGCCAGGTGTAGTCGCCGTTGGGCAGCAAGCGCCGCTCCACCGTGCCGGGGATCATCTCATCGACAAGCGTGAAGCCATCGACCACGCCGCTGAACTGCACGGCATAATCACGGGCGATGCGTTCTTCCGCATCACGGAAGATGTACTGCGTGCCGTCTGCTGCTTCGAAGAGAATCGTCACCCGGGCATTGCGTGAGACTTCGTAGCGGAAGGTCGTGATGTCATTGACGCCATCGGCATTGGGGGTGATTTGTGGGTCGTCAAATTCGGCTGACAGAACCAGTGGCAAATTCGGCTGGATCAACAAGCTGCCGATCCCCAGCACCAGCGCCAGCCCGATCACTGCTGCGAGGATTGTCAACCAGATTGGGAAGCGCATAGGCGTCTCACTCGCTCTCGTCCGAAAACGGCATCAGTCTACAAAGGGCATACCCCCAGGGCAAGTGGCAACCCGCTTTACACAGCCCCCGCGCAGGAGTACACTAGCGTCTTCATTTGCTGACCGTAGCGCTCAATGTGTGACCAGAACGATGACCGAGAAAACGGGCGAACTCGCCTTTGACCGTATCCTGAACGCTGTGCCTGACTCGCAGCAAGAGATGATCCTGCCGCTGATGCGCGTCCATGACGAGGTGCTGCTGCCACACAGCATCGCGCCCCTGCCGCTGGAAGATGACGAGACGATCAATCGCACCGTCGCGGCGGAAGTCATCGCCGGGGAGCAGACGGTGCTCTTCGTCAACGCGGAATTTGCGGCCAGGAACGGAACGTCTGATAAGCCGCTGATCGGCACAGAAACCGCTGTGTTGGATATGACCGACGAGCCGGAATACCCGACTCTGCTGATGGTGCAGGGCAGGCGGCGCGTGCAGTTCCTCAGCATTGCGCAGGAGAACCCCATCCCACTTGCCAGGGTGCGCCTGCTGCACGAAACCATTGAGGACATCGACGAATTGACCTCCCTGCGTGCGACGGCGCTGGAATACTTCGAGGACCTGGTCGAGCGCAACGACGCCTTCGACGACGGCGTGATCGAATATGTCTTCACGCTGGAAGACGACGCTGAATTCACCGATGTGCTGGCTGCCGCTCTGCCGCTGACCCTCGCTGAACGCCAGGAATTGCTCAACGAACTGAATCTCAACCGGAGACTGCGCCGCCTGCTGGAGATGATGCAGCGTTCGATTGGCGCGATGGATGTGCGCGACGATGTCAACGAGCAAGTGCAGGATGAAATCGCCCGGGCGCAGCGTGAAATGTACCTGCGCGAGCAGATGCGCGTCATCCAGCAAGAACTGGGCGAGTTCGACTCGTACGAAGACGAACTGCGCGTGCTGCGCGAGCGAATCCTGGAGGCGCAGCTTCCTGAAGAAGCCCAGCAGCAGGCCATGCGCGAACTCAGCCGCCTGAACACCATGTCCCCCATGACGCCGGAAGCGACGGTGATTCGCACCTATCTCGATTGGCTGCTGGATGTCCCCTGGCAGCAGGAGACCAAAGACCGCCTGAACCTGCCCTATGCCGAGAAAGTGCTCAATGCCGAGCATTACGGCCTGGAGAAGGTGAAGGAGCGCGTGCTGGAGCATATCGCTGTGCGCAAGATGGCTGGCAGCAAGATGCGCACGCCGATCCTCTGTTTTGTGGGGCCGCCGGGGGTCGGCAAGACCTCCCTGGGCAAGACCATCGCCAGGGCGCTGGGGCGCGAATTTGTGCGGATGAGCCTGGGCGGGGTGCGCGACGAGGCCGAGATTCGCGGGCATCGCCGCACTTACATCGGCGCGTTACCAGGGCGCATCATCCAGACGATGAAACGCGCCGGGACGGTCAATCCGCTCTTCATGCTGGATGAGATCGACAAGCTCAGCGAAGATTATCGTGGTGATCCGGCGGCGGCCTTGTTGGAAGTGCTCGACCCGGAGCAGAACCACGAGTTCGCCGATCATTACCTGGAAGTGCCCTACGATCTCTCCAAAGTGCTCTTCATCGCGACGGCGAATGACCTCTATCCGCTGCCGGAAGCCCTGGTGGATCGTATGGAGATCATTGAGTTCACGCCTTATACCGAGGAAGAGAAGCTGGAAATCGCCCGGCGCTTCCTGATCCCAAAGCAGTTGAAGGCGCACGGCATCGCGCGGCGTGGCATACAGTTTCAGGAGAATGCCCTGCGCCACATCATCCAGCATTACACGCTGGAAGCCGGGGTGCGCAACCTGGAGCGCGAAATCGCCAATGTCTGCCGCAAGATCACCAAGCTGGCCGCCCTGCGCAAACCGTACCCCAAGCGCATCACGCCCAATCTGGTGACGCGCTATCTGGGTGCACCCTACCTGCTCGACTCGCACCTGAACCGCGTGGACAGCATCGGGCTGGTGACGGGCATGGTGTGGACTCCGTCGGGTGGTGATACGCAGATCATTGAAACGGCGCTGCTGCCCGGCAAAGGCGGCCTGACGCTCACCGGTCAACTCGGTGATGTGCTGCAAGAATCGGCGCAAATCGCCCTGAACTACACCCGCTCACGCGCAGATGATTTCGACCTGCCGCACGATGACTTCGAGAATTACGACGTACACATTCACATGCCGGAAGGTGCCGTCCCCAAAGATGGCCCCTCGGCTGGCATCACGCTGGCCACGGCGATCATTTCGGTATTCACGGAACGGGCGGTTCGCAGCGATTTCGCCATGACGGGCGAGATTACCCTGCGCGGCTTCGTCCTGCCTGTGGGTGGCATCAAGGAGAAGCTGCTGGCGGCGCGGCGGCGCAGCATCAAGAATATCATCCTGCCGCACGAAAATGAGAAAGACCTGGCGGATTTGCCGAAGAACGTCCTGCGCGACCTGAATATTCACCTCGTCAAGAATATGCAGGAAGTCATTGACCTGCTGCTGTTCCCCGCGCCTGAGGTTCGCCAGCGGGACCTGCAGGCCGAAGCCGAAGAAGACGACGACGAAAACGGCGTACCAGTTGGCGAAGATGCTGAAGTCGCGGATAATGAGGCGTGAGGATCGCAGGAAGAGCCGGGAGGAATCCACCAGCGATGACAAGTGCGGCGGAAATGCAGGCTCAGGTCAAGCAAGGGCGCAGCGTCAATTTCGAACCGCTGCCCGAAGACGCCGATATTGAGACCATCTCCGAGGCGATGGTCGCTTTTGCCAATACGCATGGCGGCATTGTGCTGCTGGGGGCGAACGGCAAGCATGTCACCGGGGTGGCGGATCGCCTGCAAGCGACAGATCGCATCATTGAGGCGGCACTTTCTACTGAGCCGCCGTTGATTATCCCCTTGCCGCGTTTGATCATGCTGAACGACAAACCGACTGTGATTGTCCAGATTCCCGCCGGGATGCCGCATGTGTACGCCTATAACGGGCGCTATCTCTGGCGTGATGATGCCTATAATGCGCCCTTGCATCCCCGCGATTTGCGCCGTCTGATGATCGAGCGCGGTGAGATGAATTTCGAGGCCAATGTCGCCGAGGGGGCGACGTTGGAAGACATCGACTGGGAGAAGGCGCAGGAATACGCCGACAAGCTGACAGGCATGGGTGAGCGCGATGCGCAGGATATATTGCTGCGGCGCGGCTGCCTGCAATTCCGGAGCGGGGAAGTACGCCCCACCAACGCCGGGATCCTGCTCTTCGGCAAGGAACCGCAGCGGCATATCTTCAGCAGTGATATGACGGCGGTGCGCTTCGCCAGCGAGACTATGAGCGATACCTTCAGCCGCCAGGATGTGGGCGGCACCCTGCCCGATCAGATTCGTCGTGCGGAGACCTTCCTCGTCGATCATCTGCGCAAGGAAGTCACCCTGCGCGAGACGATGGAGCGCGAAGAACTCTACGAATATCCTCTGGAAGCGGCGCGTGAGCTGGTCGTCAACGCCGTCGCCCACCGCGATTACAGCATTCGTGGGGATAACATTCGCATTTTCGTCTTCAGCAATCGCATGGAAGTCTACAGTCCCGGCGGCCTCCCTGGCCCGATGACGCTGGAGAATCTGCGCGAAGAACGCTTTTCGCGCAATCCGATCATCGTACAGGTGCTCTCGGATATGGCCTTCATCGAAAAACTGGGCTATGGGGTGGATCGCGTCATCGACTTGATGACGGCGCAGAACCTGAAACCGCCGGAATTTGAAGAGCGCAGCGGCGGCTTCCGTGTGACCTTGCATAATGCTGCCATCAAACCCCTGCCCGTGAACGACTCGCGCACGCCGCAGCCGACCCTGCGCTTCGACGGCATTTACGATGGGCAAGAGATTAATCCGCGCCAGGAGGCCGCTCTGGTCTACTTGCATGAGGGGCCGCGTTCGCGCATCACCAATAGCGACCTCAAGCAGCTTTTCCCGGATGTGCACGCCGAGACGCTGCGCCGCGATCTCGCCGACCTCGTCGAAAAAGGCATCTTCGAGAAGAAGGGGCAGAAGCGCGGCTCGTATTATGTCCTGAAAAAGCGCAAGCCAGACGCTGCCACAGACGACGCATGAGCCAATTCTGCCGCATCTGCGCCCTGCCGCTGATATTGCTCCTGGTCGGTTGTACGGCCTCCAGCAGCACGCCCACGCCGGGTGCTGCCCCGGCGGCAGTCTGCGCGACACAATCTGCCACTGCCAACAACCCGGCACAGTGTACGGCACTGGATGCGCAGTCCGCTCGAATCGAAGCCGTTTCCGGTGGGCAATCCACCTACCGCGCGGACGGCTTCAGCATCACGTTGGATGGCGTCGTGATTCTGCGCTACGAAGCGGATACAACGACGCTTCAGGTCGAATCGGGCAGCGTCGTCCTCAGCACGCAAGCGCGTTTGCAAACCTTGCGCGCGGGGGATGAAGCCGTCATTCAGCAGCGGACACTGGCGCAGACAGCAGAGCCTCCCACCCATACCGTCATTCCACCGACAGCACCGCAAACCGATGCATGTTATGCCCCGTCTGATTGGGATGGTACCTATACCGTGAAACGCGGCGATACCCTGGCGGGAATCGCGCAGCGGCATGATGTGCTGATGGATGCCCTGGTGGGCGCCAATTGCATTGAAAATCCCGATGCCTTGCAACCGGGGGATATGCTGCGCGTGCCGCAAAGCCTGGAGTCCGACGCAACAGCGACCGCGCCCTATATCGTCTTCGTCGCCGATGCCTATGTGGTGGAGGCTGGCGAATGCACGACGCTGCGCTGGGAAGCCCCCGGAGCCGAATCCGTGACGCTCAACGGCGAAGAAATTGCTCTGATGGGATCGCAACCTCTTTGCCCGGATTCCGCCACTGAATATACGTTGAATGTTCAATTCCCCGGCGATGTTGAAATCGAACGCACCATCAGCATCAGCGTCCGCTAATCGTCGGGTGGATCAGCAGCGGTTGTTCTGTAGCGATTGTGGTATGCTTCTGGGCGTTTTCTATTTGGATGTGTAACTTTCCCAGGGAGATCAGCCGCGATGTGGAAACAGGCGGTTCTCATTACCTTGATGATTGCGGTATCAGGCTGCAATATCGTCGCTTCGCCAACGGAAACCCCCACGCCGACCCAAACCGCGACCGCTTCAGCGACGCCAACAGAAGCCGCAACTGCGACACAGACGCCAACGGCAACTGCGACAGCGACCAGCACAGAAACGCCGACGATTACGCCAACGCCAACGGCAACGCAGCCGCCGACCATCACGCCGACTCCTTCCGTGACGCCACAGGAGCCGGTGCTCTTCCGCTCGGATCAATTGTCGCTGATTGATCTGCCGCCGGAGATTCGAGACGGCATCGATAACCCGCAGATTGTCTTCACCAACAGCAACAATCAGGTGAGTATCGGCAACATCGCCACCGCACAGCCAGAAAACACCACCGAAGTGATCTACTTCACCGCACCCGGCAGCACCAATCGCACGCCCGTCGTGGAACTCGATTCTTCCACAAATGGGCAGATTTTCCTGGCGCAAAATGGGGCGGGTCTGGCCTACTTCAAACCGGGGGGCAGCGCTCCCGGTCTCTACATTGTGAGCGTCACGGGTACATCATCCTTCAGTACGCGCGTCTGGGCGACGACGACCCTCACGCAGCGCGGCATCTACAGCCCACCCACCTGGACGAGCGATGGCAGCGCCCTGGCCGTCACGCTGGAAACGGGGTATTCGCTGGATATCTTCCTGTACGCACGAGATGGCAGCCAGCGCACCAATCTGACGCAATCCGGCTCGTATGATATGTGGCCTGCTTTTTCGCCGGATGGTCGCTTCATGGCCTTCGTGTCGGATCGCGCCACCTGCCCGACCTGGGTTCCCGGCGAAGCAGGCTTCTGCGACGCCCTGACGGAAGAAGTCCCCATCGGGGGTACGGTGCATCTGCTGAACCTGGATACGGGCGAAACCGAACAGCTTTCCGATGTCTTCGTCACGGAGCCGCCGCGCTGGTTGAACAGCACGCTGCTGGTCTTCGCCGGGGGCGACCAAACTGACCTGCTCAATCCGCAGCGCACGCTCTGGCAGGCCAATGTCGTCACGGATAGCGTGCGACAGGTGCAAATCGACGGAGATGGCGACGATGTGCTCTATCTGTCCGATACCTGGGCACCCGACGGCAGCGCGGTCTTGTTCCAGCGTGCCACCGCCAGCGAGACCGAAATCGTGCTGATGGCGGCGACGGGCGCGGTGATCCAGCGCCGCAGCGAAAACCTGACCTTCCCGCGCTTTGGTTTGCAGGCGGATTGGTCGGCGCTGGGAGAGCGAATCGCGCTCGGTGGGGTTGAGGGACAATGTCCGTTCGGGATTCGCGTCGCCGATGCGGAGACCTTTGATTGGGTAGCGACGGGGACGACTCCCAGCGCCTGTGACCCGGTGTATTCGCCCGATGGTGAGAATCTGGCCTTCACCGGAATCACGTCCGAGGTCGATGGTCGCCTGGATGTTTACAGCGCGACGGTCAACGGCTTTGGTCAGCGCAATTTGACGGGCGATTTGCGCGGCACCATGACGCTGATTGGCTGGATTGGCGGCTCGCAACCGTAGCCTTGCCGCGTCCAGAACGTTGTACACAGTGGTATTCGAGTTTGTGTCATCAGAAGGAGAGAGCATATGTCAGATTTAGCAGGAAAAATCGCTGTCGTAACCGGGGGCGGACGGGGGATTGGACGCGCCATTGCCCTGGAACTGGCGAAGCGCGGCGCAACCGTGGTCATCAACTACAATCGCAGCGCCGACGCCGCCCAGGCAGTGCTGGATGAGATCAAGGCGGCGGGTGGCGATGGCATGGTCGTTCAGGCCGATGTCAGCGATGCGGATCAGGTCGATGCGCTCTTCAAAGCCGTCACGGGCGAATACGGCAAAGTCGATATTCTGGTGAACAACGCCGGGACAACCCGCGACAACGTCATCATGATGCTCAAGCCTGAAGACTTCGACGTTGTTGTGAACACCAATCTGCGCAGCGCGTGGCTTTGCTGCAAAGTCGCCAGCCGCGCCATGATGCGCAAGCGCACCGGACGCATCATCAATATCACCAGTGTCGTCGGCATCAGCGGGAACGGTGGGCAGACCAACTACGCCGCCAGCAAGGCCGGGATGATTGGCGTCACCAAATCGTTGGCGAAGGAAGTCGCTACGCGTGGGATCACGGTCAATGCGGTGGCTCCCGGCTTCATCGAAACGGCCATGACCGAAGAACTCTCCGACGAGGTGAAAGAGACGGCGCTGAGCCACATTCCGTTGGGGCGCATGGGGCAGCCGCAAGACGTGGCGAAGGCGGTCGCCTTCCTCGCCTCCGACGATGCGGAATACATCACGGGGCAGGTGCTCGTCGTCGATGGCGGCATGGTGATGTAATCTGCGCGAAGCAGCACAGTAGCCGATCCGCATTTCAGCAAGGGGCGTCCTACCACGTCCCTTTTTTCTGAGTTGCCTGCATGATCCTTGCATCTGCGCTACAATGTGCGCGAAAATTATCAAATAAGGATTCGATTGATGACATACGAGACCATTCTTTACGAAGTTTCCGACGGTGTCGCCACCATCACCCTCAATCGCCCCGACAAATACAACGCCCTGACCATGCCCATGTACAAAGAGATGCAGCATGCGCTGAAAGAGATTGCGCGAGACAGAGCTGTCCGTGCAGTGGTGCTCACGGGTGCGGGCAAGGGCTTCTGCAGCGGTGCGGATTTGCTCGAATTACAGAGCAACCTGGAAGATGTGAGCGTGGGTGATGTGCTGCGTGCCGGATTGAACAAAATCGCCGTCGCCATGCGCACGCTGGAAAAGCCAATCATCTGTGCGGTGAACGGCGTGGCTGCGGGTGCCGGGGCGGGGTTGGCCCTGGCCTGCGATCTGCGGTTGGCGTCTGATCAGGCCAGTTTCGTCTTCGCCGCATTCGTCAATATCGGCATCATCCCGGACGCGGGGACGACGTACTTCTTGCCGCAGTTGGTTGGGGTGAGCCGTGCCTTCGAACTGGCGACCACCGCCGACGCCCAGAATCGCCTGAAGGCGGAGGCAGCGCTGGAGATGGGCATCGTCAATCAGGTGATCCCACATGACCATTTCATGGACGAGGTGAATGCCTATGCGCGGCGCATGGCGGAAAAAGCCACCTACGCCGTCGGCCTGACCAAACGCGCCATGTACAAGGCTGCTGAGCGTTCGCTGGCGGATGCGCTGGAAACTGAAGCACAGTTGCAGATTGCTACCTTCAAGACGCAAGATTTCCGGGAAGGTGTGCAGGCATTCATCGAAAAACGCGCTCCCGTGTTCAAGGGCGAGTGATCGTCTGCTAGATTCACCATTGGACGGAACCCATCAGGAGGACTCATCATGCCAACGATATTCAGCAAGATCGTCAACCGCGAGATTCCCGCCGATATCGTCTACGAAGACGACCTCGTGCTGGCTTTCAAGGACATCAGCCCGCAAGCGCCGACGCATATCCTCATCATCCCCAAAAAAGAGATTCCGACCGTCAACGATGTCACAGAGGCTGATGAGGCGACGCTGGGGCGGCTCTTCACAGCGGCGGCCAAAATCGCCAAAGAGCAGGGTGTTGCTGAGAGCGGGTATCGACTGATGATCAATGTCAATGAGGACGGGGGACAGGAAGTCTTCCACCTGCACATGCACCTGCTAGGGGGGCGCAATCTGGGGCCGATGCTGGCGAAGAAAGAGTAGTCTGGTAGACGCGAAAGGGGCGTGATTCACGTCACGCCCCTTTCGTATTATCATTCTTCTTCGGTGGCTTCTGCCGTTGCTTCCTCAGCAGGTTCTTCGTCTGCTGGTTCGGTCGCTTCCGCGTCGTCAGCCGGGGCTTCTTCCGTTTCCTCCACTGCTTCCGTCGCTTCGCCTTCTTCAGCCGGTTCTTCTGGCACTTCGGTCGCTTCGCCTTCTTCAGCCGGTTCTTCCCCCTCTACCGGGATCGTCCCCGGTTCCAGATTCGTGAAGGGGCCGCGTGCATCAATGGCCTGCAAGACTTCAGCAGCCGTGGGCACACCTGCCGCGCCGCCGACAGTCACGCCATCCACCTGGATGGTGGGGGTTGTGGTCACGCCTTCGGCCTGCGCCGCAGAGAGGATGTCGTTGATGCGTGCGCTGTTGAAGCAGGACTGATATTCGTCGACATCCAGATCAAGCGCCGCGACCCCGGCTTCCAGACGGTTGCCCTGGAAGGCCGTATTGCCGAAGCGCGAGTGCCAGTCGAAGAGCACTTCGTGCATCTCCCAGAACTTGCCCTGTTCCCCTGCACAGAGAGCGGCGCGCGCTGCACCTGCCGGGTTGGGGATGCTGCCTGTTTGCAGCGGGATGTAGACGAAGTTGATCTCACCGCGTTCAATGCGGGGCAGCAACTGCGGGAAAGCTGAGTCGTGCCAGGCATCGCACCCGGGGCACGAGAAGCTGGAGAAGTCGCGCACTTCTACCGGGGCATTGGGGTTGCCCAGGCGCGGATACCCCTCTTCCGTCGTACTCTGGATCAAATTGCTGATTTGCGCAATGTCATCTTCCGGGATGGGGGCTTCTGCGGGCAGGTTCGCCACGAAGAACAGGCCACCCAATACCAGCGCCACCACAATGATTCCCGCGACGATGGCTAGCTGGCGATTGCGACGGCGCTCGCGCTCCCGTTCGCGCTTGCGTTCCCTCGCCCGTGATCTGGATCGATCCGCCATAAGAAAATCCTCCTGTACAGGATTGCTTCGTAAAAATCATTGATCGGACGAACAGTGTACCGTACCGATTGCACTTCTGAGAATGCCCACCCGCTCGTGCGCTTTGCGGATATTCATCTGGCTACTCATCCAGGGCCTGCCGCCGGAACGCCTGCGAATCGATGCTGGGATCCAGCACCTCGTCGTAGATCACCGGGTATTTGATGATCTTCGCGCCGTTGTTGGCGAAGTAATTGGGTACGTAGAGACCCTTGGGGCTGGGGTCTGGGGCGGCTTCCGGCGGGAAAAGCTGATTCGCGATGCGGTTATGCTGGATCAACTCGGCGACGATGATCCGTACCTGCCGAATATCCTCCTGCGTGACGGGGCGCACTGTCGCGCTGCACAGCCGATCTTGCGCGTCGAAGACCAGCGTCAGGCCGCCGAAGAGAAAGACTTCGACTTCCCCACCGAAACGGGTGTATTCTGCGCCGTTCAGCCGCAGCGTTGTCGTTGAGGAATACGTCACGAAGGCGTAGCCGTCAGCGTTGCGGTAGGCGCTTGCGGGGACGAGTTCGTCTGCATTGTCCAATTGCAGGGCGGGCAGGACAGCCTCTTCCAGGAATTGGGCGGCGGCTACCTGATGATTTAGCGAGTCCGGCAGGCGCAGTTCGGGCAGCAGGGCACGGTGCCCCAGGTGTTCAGCGGCATCTTCCCTGCTGAGGATATTGCGTTCTGCAAACGTATCGATCAGAAGCGGCTCGTACCTGCCATCATACAGGATCGCATCCGCCATGAGGAAAGAACGCGCCATGTCCGCGAAGTCGAATTCACCCACAGGCCCCGCCTCAATCGCCATGACCAACAGATGCCCCAGCACATCTCGCGCCCGGTAGATCGCTACGAAATCCGGCACGTCCTGCCCCCGGAACCACTCATAGACCCCGACCAGGATGTCGTAGGCTGCGCCCGTGAAGACGCGCGAATAATTGTGTTCCTGCCGCGAAAGACGCTCCATCGGCTCCGGCAAGATGTATTCCAACGTATCGAAGGGCTGTAGTTTCAGCGAGTTGAAGGCATTGCGCAGATAGACCGTGTGCTGCGCGAAGTAATCGCTGTTGAGCATTTCCTGCGTGGCATGTTCGGCGACTTCCGTCACGAAGTTGCTCGTGCGCAAATTGCCCTCCGTCCAGTGCAGTAGTTCACGCACCAGCACATCGTCATGCAAGGCGATCAGCATAGCGGCGATGTCGCCGAAGCTCTCGTGGAAGGCGCGTGGTCCCAGGCCGAAAGACTCGTTGTATAAATCGCGCATCCCATCCAGTACAGCGTGCGCGGCTTCATGCGCGACCACATCCGCGCTCTGCGCCATGCTGAATCCGGGTTGGCCGTTTTCTGTGAAGGTGTGGAAGCCGAGCATCTCCTCCTGCTCGTTGTAAAAGGCATTCGCCAGCTTGCCCACATGCGGGTCAATCGTCAGGCGCGGCTTGAGGAACGCCCAGGGGATCGTGCGTTTGGCGTAGCGCTCGAACATGCGCAGCGTGAATGTTGTGTAGTAGAAGGCATTCACCTGATCGAACTCCGGCGTTCCGGGCCAGTAGTAGTAATTGCCATCTTCATCAGGCTGCGCAATGCTCCCCAGACTATCGGCGACCTGCACTCGTGTATTGACCAATCCCGGCTGAATGTCCTTGGCCATCATCGTGCGCACTTCCGGTTCACCTACAAAGGGATTCTGAGGATAGACTACAACATACACGCTGCTGGTGGCTTCTTCTGGCTGCGGTTCGGGTTGCAGCGTGAAGTTGCTCATCGTTCGCTGCGCCAGGAAGGACAAGTTTGCCCGGAGGTGCTGCTGCATTTTGCGTAGGAAGTCGTAGGCGTTGGATTGCTGGTCTCCTTTATCGCGGGGATTTTGCTGCTCGTCGTTCATTGTGATGGTGTTCCTTTCATCGGTTTCGGGTGGTCTTCTTCGGGCAATCCATCGTTCTGTCGCGTGTCATCACGGGGAACCCACAGGTAGGGTCATTCCGCGACCCAATGCCGCCATTGGTAGCGCAACACTTCTACAAATGCACGATGCGCATCGTCCAGCTCGCGCCCCTGATGCGCGATGACGACGGGTTCGCTGTAGAGCGTGGGCATATCGCTGATCTTCAACTGCACAAATTCGCCTGATTCGATGGGCGCACGCACATAACTGCTCGGCAGAAAGGTCACGCCCTGGCCCATCATCACCAGACGGCGAGCCATCACCATTGGCACAGCGATCACCGCGCCGCCGCTGCCTTTGCGGGCGTGTTCTACCACTTCATCGACGAAGGCCGACATTTGCGGGAACATCGAGACTCGGAACATGGTGTGATCATAGAGGTCTTCCATGTGCAGCGGTTGGCGGGTGGCACGCGCCAGGGGGTGATCTGTGCCCACAATGGGCACGATTGGATCGCGAAAGCGCAGCAAATGACGCATGCTCGTGTCGAAGACCGGTGAATAGACCATACCCAGCGTCAGGGCGTTGTCGCCGATCATCTGCACGATGGTCTGCTTGTCGCGCTCGCGGATGTTCAGGTCAACCGCCGGGTGCGACTTGCGGAAGCGCACCAGGGCATCGACCATGTAGCTCAAGAGCAGCGGCGTCGGCGCGCCCATCCGCACCTGACCACTGACTCCGGTGCGTACCTGGCGCACAGCTTCCAACCCGGCTTCGCGCAGCGATAGGATTCGCTGGGCATACGGCAGAAAGCGCTCACCCAGCGGAGTTAATACCAACTGCCGCCCCCGTCGGTCGAAGAGCTTGCCCTGAAGCTCCGTCTCCAGCAGGCTGATGCGCGTGCTGACGGCGGGCTGCGTCAATTGCAGGCTCTCCGCCGCCCTGGTGAAATTGCCTTCGCGGGCGACCCGCTCGAAGGCTTCTAGCTGCCCAATTTCCATGATCCTGCGATAAATTCCTTTTATGGAAGGGTAAGATGGAATCAGCTTCTGTGATGGATTGTACTGCGCTATGCTGTGGATGTCAGCGCGCGTGGGCATTTCTTGACGAATTTTTCACAGGAAGGCGAGGCCATGTCCAACGATAGCAAGCAATTATCGCAGGAGCGCTTCAGTCGCTTTGCGGAAGCCTACATCAGCAGCCGCACCCACGCCCGGGGCGAAGACCTGGAACGACTGGTTGCCATCGCACAGCCACAGGCCGATTGGCAGGTGCTGGATGTCGCCACCGGAGGTGGGCACACGGCATTGAAATTCGCGCCCTTCGTTGCGCAGGTGACGGCGACCGATATCACCCCCCGGATGCTGGCGAACGCTGCGGCATTCATACGTGGGCAGGGCATCGACAACGTCGTTTTCCAAACAATGGACGCTGAATCCCTGCAAATGGTGGAGGACACCGTCGATCTTGTGACGTGCCGCATTGCGCCGCATCACTTCCCGGATATAGGGCAATTCGTGCGCGAGGCAGCACGCGTGCTGAAACCCGGTGGCCTGCTCCTGGTGCAGGATCAGGTTGTGCCGGAGGAGACTGCGACAGCAGACGTTATCAACCGCTTCGAGAAATTGCGCGATCCCAGCCACAACCGAGCTTTCACGGAAACGGAATGGATCGCCGTCTTGCAGTCTGCTGGATTAGCAGTTGAGCATACGGAGCAGCTCACCAAGCGGCATCATCTGCGTCAGTGGGCGGCGGTACAGGAGTGCACGCCGGAGACCGTCGATGAACTACAGCGCATTGTCAAAACGGCCTCGGCAGCCGTCCGCGAGTGGATGCAGCCGCAGGACTGGGAGACGAACGATGCGACCTTCGTCAATCATCATCTGATCGTCGCGGGACGCAAAGCGCAACGCGCTGATCGCGCCTAACGCTGTACGCTGTATTACGGTACAATCGAGTACCGTTTAACAGAGGGGATGTCCTGTATTTTCACAGGTTGTGTATTAATTTTCGCACCCGTAGATTTGTTTTTGTAGTCCAACGAGGGAAAGCATATGTCCACACATTTCGGTTCACGCGGTACCTTCGCCACCGGGAGCGGTGATGCGGTGATCTACCGCCTCAGCGCACTGGCAGACCAGGGCATCGGCAATATTGACCGCCTGCCTTTCAGCATCAAGATTCTGCTGGAAAATGCGCTGCGCAATCTCGATGGCAATCAGTTCAAGGACGAAGATGTCGTCAATATCGCTAACTGGAATCCCGATCAATACGAAGCCGTCGAAATTCCCTATCGCCCGGCGCGCGTGATCTTGCAGGATTTCACGGGCGTTCCGGCAGTGGTTGACCTCGCCGCACTGCGCAGCGCCATGCAGCGCCTCGGCGGTGATCCCGCGAAGATCAATCCGCGCGTCCCCGTCGATCTGGTGATTGACCACTCCGTGCAGGTGGATGTCTTTGGTCGCAGCGACGCGATTCTGCTCAACAGCCAGTTCGAGTTCGAACGCAATCGCGAACGCTACGAATTCCTGCACTGGGGTCAGAAAGCCTTCGACAGCTTCAAGGTCGTGCCACCTGCGACAGGCATTGTCCATCAAGTGAACCTCGAATACCTGGCCAGGGTCGTGCAGCTCTACGATGATCCGCAGGGCGGCAAAGTTGCGCTGCCGGATACGCTGGTCGGCACTGATAGCCATACCACGATGATCAACGGCCTGGGTGTCCTCGGCTGGGGTGTCGGTGGGATTGAAGCGGAAGCCGCGATGCTCGGTCAGCCGATCTACATGCTGATGCCGCAGGTGGTGGGCTTCAAGCTCACGGGCAGCTTGCCGGAAGGCGCGACTGCCACCGACCTGGTGCTGATCGTCACACAGATGCTGCGCGAACGCGGCGTCGTCGGTAAATTCGTCGAATTTTATGGCAGCGGCCTCAGCAGCATGACCCTGCCGGATCGGGCGACGCTGGCGAATATGGCACCTGAATATGGCGCGACGATGGGCTTCTTCCCGGTGGATGGCGAGGTTATCAGCTACCTGGAACGCACCGGGCGCGAGCCGGAACTCCTGGAATTGGTTGAGCGTTACACCAAGGAACAGGGCTTGTTCCGCACGGATGACACGCCTGATCCGGTCTTCAACGATACCCTGGAACTGGATCTGAGCACGGTCGAGCCGAGCCTCGCCGGGCCGCTGCGTCCGCAAGATCGTGTGGAGCTGCGCAACATGAAGAACCGCTTCCGCGAAGTGCTGACTGCGCCGCAAGGTCCGCAGGGTTTCGCGCTGGACGAAGAGCAGTTGAACGCCAGGGGTACCTATAAGAACAACGGCGACACGATGGAACTGACGCACGGCGATGTCGTCATTGCGGCGATTACCTCCTGCACCAACACCAGCAACCCCTCCGTGATGGTCGGTGCGGGGCTGCTGGCGAAGAATGCCGTCGAGCGTGGTTTGCAGCGCAAGCCCTATGTGAAGACCAGCCTTGCCCCTGGTTCCAAGGTCGTCACCGAGTATCTGAACAAAGCGGGATTGACCCCCTACCTGGAAGACCTGGGCTTCCACACCGTCGGCTATGGCTGCACGACTTGCATCGGCAACAGCGGCCCGCTGCCGGAACCCGTCTCGGCGGCAATCAAAGAAGGTGATCTGGTGGCGACTTCCGTCCTCAGCGGCAATCGCAACTTCGCCGGACGCATCGGCCCTGACGTTCGCGCCAACTTCCTGGCATCCCCGCCGCTGGTCGTCGCCTATGCGCTGGCGGGCACGGTCGATATCGACTTCGATACCGACCCCATCGGGCAGGATTCCGCCGGAAACGATGTCTTCCTGCGTGACATCTGGCCTTCGCAGGAAGAGATTCTGGATACGATCCAGAACAGCCTGAACGCGGATATGTTCAAAGAACAATACGGCAACGTCTACACGGGCAACCCGCAGTGGAACGAGATTCCCAGCACGGATGAAGCCGTCTACCAGTGGGACGAGGCCAGCACCTACATCCAGGAACCGCCCTTCTTCATCGACATGCCCGTTGAACCCGCTCCGGTGGAAGACATCCAGGGCGCGCGCGTGCTGGTACTCGGCGGGGACAGCATCACCACCGATCACATCTCGCCTGCGGGCAGCATCGCCAGCGATAGCCCCGCCGGGAAGTACCTGATTGAGAATGGTGTGGAGAAGCGCCTTTTCAACAGCTATGGTTCGCGGCGCGGCAATGATCGGGTGATGACGCGCGGCACCTTCGCCAACATCCGTCTGCGCAACCTGCTGGTTCCCGGCAGCGAAGGCGGCGTTACGTATTACCTGCCAACGGGCGAAGAGATGGCGATCTACGATGCGGCGATGAAGTACAAAGAAGACGGCACGCCGCTGATCGTTCTCGCGGGCAAGGATTACGGCATGGGTTCCAGCCGCGACTGGGCCGCCAAGGGGACGCTGCTGCTGGGTGTGCGTGCGGTCATCGCGGAAAGCTACGAGCGCATTCACCGCAGCAATCTGGTGATGATGGGCGTGCTGCCGCTGGTCTTCCAGGAAGGCGAAAGCTGGCAGTCGCTTGGTCTGACGGGGCATGAGCACTTCGACATCCCGGTGCCGGATGACCTGCACCCCTTCCAGAAGCTCGATGTGACCGCCACCGACGCCGACGGCAAGCAGACTACCTTCCAGGTCACTGTGCGCCTCGATAGCCCGGTGGAAGTTGAGTACTACAAGCACGGTGGCATTCTGCAATATGTCCTGCGCGACATGATGCAGTGAGGGATCCGTCGTAGAGTTTCAACAAAGAAAGCGCTCACAGCAATGTGGGCGCTTCTTCGTTCGGGGTCTGTTGTGCGATCATGCAGCAGTGGCGGGTGTTTGTTCTTCAGCCGGTTGTTGGATTGCCAGCACCACCAGCGCGACAAGCAACACCACCTGAATCACGCGCAGGGCGATACCCCAGGGTTCATAGGCCGGAACGCGCTGTGCCGCCATGCTGAAGTACATGGCGACGACGAAGACCTGGAAGGCCGCTCCCACGAGCCAGAGAATGCGGCGGTCGAACATCAGCAACAGAATGACACCCAGCGCATAAGCCAATCCGGCGAACACGCCGAAAATCTGGTCAGAGGCAACCGCGATCACCGAAATTGCCTCGAATCCGATCAAGAAGTAGATCACGGCAGTAATCGCGCAGAGCAAGGCCGCGAAGGTACGAAGCAGACGGCGCGTAGACATGGTTTCTCCTCCGTTATGGGGCTTGTTATGGAGTCTTCAGACTCAGCATATGCGCAGTATGAAGCGGACGATAGTGTCGCGCATCATGCCGGATTCGTTGAGTTTTGCGCCGTCGTGGTCAATTGGCTGAGCGCCTGCGGGTTCACCCCGTCAATGCAGCACCAGCAACTGCTGCAGGGCGTCTCGTTTGTCTCACGCTCGACCATTGTTTTCCCTCGTTCCTCACCTCGCCCCGCAGCGTGATTGTATGACAGCAAAACCGAAATGGACTCATTGCTTTGCGCACGGTTTCGCGCTATGGTGACGGGGCTATCACACAGGAAGGATGCGCCATGTTCAATCGTGCGACCAGCGTGCGCCTGACGAATACCATGTTCGTCACGCAGAGCTTTCAGACTGCTTCGCAAATCGCGATTTTCACGTTGTTGACTGTCGTCGCTGCCGACCTCAGCCAGCGGGAGAGCCTCGCCGGGTTGCCCGCCACGACAGCCACGCTCACGCAGTCCCTGATGGCGCTGCCGATGGGGATCCTCATGGGGCGACTGGGGCGGCGCTTCGGCCTGACCGTGAGCTACTCGGTCGGCTTGATGGGCGCGGTCCTGGGTATCTTCGCCATTGTGCAGGGGCAGTTCTGGCTGCTGCTGCTCAGTTCCGCCTGTATCGGTGCGGGGCGTTCCGGTGCGGATCAGAGCCGTTTTGCGGCGGGCGATCTGTTTCCAGAGGGCGAACGGGCGCGGATGATCGGGCGCGTGGTCTTCGCCGGGACGATTGGCGCGATCTTCGGTCCCTTGCTGGTCGGCCCTGGTGGCGAAATTGCGAGGGCTTTCGGGCTGGATGGCAACATTGGCCCCTGGTTGATTGCGACGGGCTTTTTCACGGTGGCGGCGCTCGTCACCGCGCTCACGCTGCGCCCTGAACCGATGGTGATCGCACGGGAGCTGGCGGGCGAAGAGAAGAAGAAAAGAAACGAAGAGGCCGGAAACCACCGTCCCATTCTGGAAATGCTGCGGTTGCCCGGGGTGCAGCTCGCCGTGCTCTCGATGCTCATCAGCCAGGCCGTGATGGTCACGTTGATGGTCATCACGCCCCTGCACATGGTGCACCACAATTACGGCAATGGGGACATTTCGCTGGTCATCAGCGCACATACATTGGGCATGTTCGGTCTTTCGGCGCTGACGGGCCGCCTGATTGACCGCTTTGGCCCGATTCGGATGATGATCGCCGGGGCGCTGACGTTGATCGTCTCCGCGATTCTTTCGCCGCTTTCCACCGGAATGTTCTTCCTGGTGACGGGCTTATTCTTGCTGGGGCTGGGCTGGAACTTCGGCTACATCGCCGGATCATCGCTCCTCTCCGATGTACTGCAAGGGGAAGAACGCAGCCGGATGCAGGGCGCGAACGATATGCTGGTGGCAGGGGCGGCGGCCTTCGGCAGTCTCAGTTCAGGGCCGTTGTTCAGCGTGGGTGGATACGTCGCCGTTGCAGGTGTCGGATTGATCGTGACCGTGCTCTTCCTGTGGATCATCCGCCTGCTGGGGCAAGCGGTTCCCGCGCCGCAGAGCGCCTGAGCGACAAACTACGTTCTGCCGGAAAATCAACATTCTGCATGGCGATCTTCGTGGTATGCTTTACAGGGGTATGAGATCAACCTCGGATGAAGCGGAATGCGGCTGGTGTACATCGCCCTGGGTTGGGCTGGCGGACTCATCATCGCGGATCAATTTGCGCTGCCACCGCTGCTGTGGGTGCTAGCCCTGGGCGCGGTGGGATTCGCGCTCTACATGACCTGGGCGACGCGCTGGCGCTGGCTCTTCCTCGCGCTGCTGGCTTTTGCGCTGGGCGGCTATCGTCAGGGCTTCGTACCCACTACCAGCGACATCGCGCAATACAATCAACTGGGCAATGCGACTGTTGAGGGCGTGATCGTCGCCGAACCGGACATTCGCGATGACCGCGTGCAGGTGCGGGTCGAAGCTGAAATTATCTCCCTGGGCAGCGCGACGTATGGCACCAGCGGCCTCGTGCTGGTGAATGCGCCGCGTTTCGCCGACTTGCACTACGGCGACCGCATCATCGCAACCGGGCGCATGGCCCAGCCCGCCGAGTTCGACACCTTCTCCTATGCGGATTATCTGGCACGCAGCGGCGTCTTCAGCATTCTGCAAAATGCCTCGGTGGAAGTGCAGGGCAGCGGCGAGGGCAGCCCGTTCTACAGCGCGATTCTGCGCTTGAAAGCGCACCTGCAAACCCTGATTGAGCAGGCACTTCCCGCGCCGCAATCTGCCCTGCTGACGGGCATTCTCCTGGGTAACGAACGCGGCATTGATCCGGTGCTGCAAGAAGACTTCGCCCGCACGGGCGCGGCGCACATCATCGCCATCAGCGGCTTCAACATGGCGATCATCGCCGGAATCGTGATGAACTCCCTGGGGCGCATCATCCGGCGACCCTGGCTGGCGGCTATTCTGGGGGTGGGGGTTGTGGCGCTGTATACGATCCTCGTGGGGGCGAATGCGGCAGTGGTGCGGGCAGCCTTCATGAGCAGCCTGCTGGTGATCGCTTCGGTGCTCCGTCGCAACGCCTACGTCCCGGCATCGCTGGCGTTCAGCGTGATCGTGCTCTCCTTCGTCAATCCACTGGTGCTCTACGACATCAGCTTTCAGTTGAGCTTCTTCGCAGTGCTGGGGCTGGCGCTCTTCGCAGACCCGCTCAGCCGGCGCTTCGACGCAGTTCTGCGGGCGGTCTTTCCGGGGTCGCTGGCGCGTACGTTGGCTGGCTTGCTCAACGAGCCGTTGATCGTCTCGATTGCAGCGTTGATCACCACGCTGCCCCTGACCATTCTCTATTTTCAGCGGCTGTCGATTGTCTCGCTGCTGGTGAATGTGCTGATCGTCCCGGTACAGAGTTATCTGCTGTTGATCGGCGGATTCGCGGTGCTGCTGGCGCTGGTATCGCCGGGGTTGGCGCAGGTCTTCTTCTGGATCGACTGGCTGCTGCTTTCGTGGTCGATTGGGGTAGTGCGCTTCTTCGGCGGCCTCACATTCGCGGACGCCGCCCTGACGATAGACCCCCGCCTGATTGGTTTATTCCTGGGCAGTATCATCGGAGGTGCGATTGTGTACGCGGCTCGTCCGACCTGGGCGCAGCGTCTCGCGCGATTCTTGCGCGTGCGTCCGGTCTTCAATGCGATTCTCTTCAGCGGCCTGGCAATGGCGGGGCTGTTGGCAGCGATGGCACTCAGCCGACCCGACGGCCGGCTGCACCTCTGGTGGCTAGATGTGGGGCACAGCAATGCCGTGCTGATTCAGTCCCCAGGCGGGGCACAGATTCTGGTGGATGGTGGGCGTTTCCCGTCGCGGTTGCTCACATCCATTGGCGACCGGATGCCCTTCTATGATCGCACGTTGGAAGTGGTCGTCATCACCCAGCCGGATGAATTTGATACAGCGGCGTTGCCTGCGGTACTGGCTCGCTATGACACACCAATTGTGCTCATCAATGGGCAGCCGAACCTCAGCCCAGGTTACGAAGCAGTGCAGGAAGCGCTGGCGACCGAAGATGTGATCGAAGCGCGGGCGGGCTACGAAATCAACTTCAGCGATGGCTTACGGATGGAGGTGCTGCATCCGCAGGCGCAGCCGACGCTGGAAGACAGCCTGGGGGATGTCGCCCTGGTGCTGCGCGTCTCGTATGGTGATGTTTCGTTCTTGCTCACGTCAGATTTGTCGCAGGCGGGCCAGGTGCAGTTGATCGAGAATGGATATTGGCCGCTGGCGGATGTGTTGCATATGCCGCAGCATGGTACGGCACGCAGCCTGAACGAGGGCTTCCTCGTGGCGGTGCAGCCACAGGTGACGGTATTGCAGAGCGATATCGCCAATTTCCGGGGTGATCCTGACCCGGATACGCTGGTGCTCATCAGCGATACGACGCTCTTCCGCACCGATGAAATGGGCGCTCTCCACCTGGAAACCGATGGCAGCGCCCTCTGGGTGACTAGAAGAAATTAGAGAGCGGCGTCTGATAGAACAGTACCGGATCGATGAACGAGAGCACGGTATAGAGCACCGCGACCAGCGTCGTGGTCAACCCCAGAATGCGCGCCATACCCCCCTGCTTTTTGCGCGTGCGCGTCAGGCCGGTAGCAATTGCCGGGAGGATGAACATCAGCATATGGGTGAAGAAGGTGACGAAACCCGTGTCGGCGACCAGGGCGCGGTCAAAGGGTACGGGAATGCCTGTGCGGAACAGGTCGAAGATTGCCAGGAAAATCGTGCCGAACAGTAGGTAGGTCGGGCGCTCGTTGCCATCGGGCATGAAAATCAGGGTCAGCAGGGCGAGAAAGAAAACCGCATAGGTGAAAATATCCCCAAGCGAATCCGGGCGCAGCGCGTCGCCGATGCTCTGAAGCAGTACATTCACATCCATCGCATAAGCTCCTCAATAAGCATTGATGATGGGCACAGTATAACCGATCCTCGTGATGTCTGCCTACGAAGAGCCGCTTTTCGTCACGAATGGTGCAGCGGTGTGTTACGATGAGAGACATCAACCCGGTAATAACGCATTTGTACTGAGCGAACATGATCCAAAAAGCGCAACAACTCTTCCGCAACTGGTGGGAGCAGCGCAGCCCTGCGACGAAACTGCTGCCCAAATACATCCGCAAAGCGATTTTCAACCATCTGCGCTCCGGTTCGGGGGCACGGCTGGCGGCAGCGCTGGCCTACTACGCACTCTTCTCTGTCTTTCCGATGGTACTGCTGCTGGCAGTGGCGATTGGCAGCATTGTGGAGCCAGCCGTCGCGCAGGAGCAAATCGTCCAGGCGCTGACTTGGGTGCTGCCGGAAGTGGCTGTCGGCGATATTCAGGAAGTGCTCAGCAGTGCGTTGCGCCAGAGCGGTTCCTTCGGCCTGGTGGCGACTCTCTCGTTGATCTGGGCGGCGACGGGGCTGTTCACCAACATCACGCTGGCGCTGGATAACATCTTCGAGGTTCCCTCTGTGCGCAGCATGTGGCGGCAGCGCCTGCTGGCGATTGCGATGGGGATCACGCTGGTCGTGCTCTTCATGGCATCCTTCATCACCTCCGGGGTGCTGCGCCTGATCTCGGCGCTATCGTTGGGAACGCCGAATCTATGGATTTCGATCAGCACGCTCTTCTTGCCCTTCGGCCTCAATCTGGTGATTTTTGCCTTGCTCTTTCGTTTTGTCCCGGCGCGGGAAGTCCACTGGGACGCGGCCTGGGCAGCGGCGATCTTCGGCGCGGTGGGTTGGGAACTGGCCAAACAGGGCTTCCAGTGGTATCTGACGAACCTGGCCAATTATTCGCTGATCTATGGCGGTATCGCGACGGGCATTGTGATGCTCTTCTGGGCGTGGTTGATCGCGTCAATTTTCTTATTCGGGGCGCAATTGTGTGCGCGGCTCAACGAATGGTTGATTGAAATCGAAGAAAGCTCGCAGCCCTTCATCTCCGTCTATCGGCGCGAATACCTGCCGCAGTCCTCGCTGGATGCGTTGCCAGAAGGGGACTCGTCGTAGTCTACATCACCCTGGACTGGATCGGTGTAGGAACTGGGTCAGACCTTGTTGGCGAATCGGTGTAGGGGCGATCCCTGCGTGGTCGCCCTGGGAGCGCACACAGGCGCTCCCTACAAGAACGCATGGATTCGTGGATTCGCCAACAGCATCTGGGTCAGCGTAGAAACGAAAAACGCGGGAGAGATACTGTCTCATCCCGCGTTGGTTGCGTATGCGCTGTTGGTCATCATCCTTCGCGTTCGTTCAGCAATTGCTCGCCGAGTGCGACCAATCCGCGCCCCAGAGCTGTGCGCACTGCTGACCGTTCACGGCGGGCGGTGCGTGCGAGCCGTTCGCGCTCTGCGCTGCGCATCATGTCGTTGTAGCGTTCTTGGTTGACCTGATATTCGTTCATGTTGCCCATGTTCATGCCCCTCTTGGTTGGACCTTGATGGCTTTCATTCGTCGAATGGCATTTCTGCCCGGTACTTCGCGGTACGGCTCCGGCGTGGCGGACGTTGGGCCTCATTGTTGACCAGTGCCCGCGCCCGCTGCTGCTTTTCCGCACGCAATTGTGAGTCTCGGCGATGTTCGTTCGCCAGCGCTTCTGCGAACCAGAAATTGTGCTGCATGATGGTTCCTCGTCGGGTTGTCTCTTCGCCAGAATGGGCGCCAAGCTCGCTCAGCGCGTTCGTTCCCCTGTGCCGCTTTCAGGCAGGGGGCGGATCATGCTCGCGGAGGAGGAATGTTGCTTCTGGTGAGCCAGATAATCGTGCCGCGAGTTCGATGCATCCCGCGGCTGCCGAAGTTCCTGACGTGCGAAGGGTTACTTGCGGGCAGTGAGCGGGAGCGGGTGAGTGACATAGCAGAACGGCTGGTTCTGTACGCCGATGATGAACTGCATCATGACCTGCTCCTTTCTTGTGGATGGGCATTTCAATCGTTCTGTGTCCGGCCTGTGCGACCTGCACAACGGCAAGATAGCATAACTTGGGCAAGATTGTCAAGAGGTCGATATGCGAGTTTAAAAGCTTTAAAGGTGTCTTAAATATTTTTTAGGGTTCAATATGGGTCATTTTCTACCTGGCTCGTGACGTTACGACGTACATTTCCCGTATGCAAAGCGTCGCTTCTGATGTAGACTGTTGCCGTTATGACGACCGTACTCTTAAAAACTGCGATGCTGAACCAATCTCTATGACTGATTTCCCAGATTTTGACCCCGATGGGGAAGAAGTGGTAAGCCGCGAGGTGATTTCACACGAAGAGCCATCGACGGATCGAAGCGTTTCGCGGCGGCTGGCGCTGCAGGCACTCTACGAAATCGACAGCGCACAACATCAGCCGGGAGTTGTGCTCAGCCACTTCCTCGAACGCTGGCAAGACGAACCGCGCAAGATCCTGAACTACTTCGTGCAGCTTGTCAGCGAAATCTCCAAGCGCCGCAACAGCCTGGATACGCTCCTACAGCGGTATGCCCCGGAATGGCCGATTGCACAGGTGGCGATTGTGGATCGCAACATTCTGCGCATCGCACTCTACGAGATGGCCGTCGAGACGCGAACGCCCGTCGGTGTCGCCATTGACGAAGCCATCGAGCTGGCAAAGCTCTTCGGCGCAGAGAACACCGCCCGCTTCGTGAACGGTGTGCTGGGGGCGGTTGCCGATAACCTGGATGAGGTGCGTCAACTCCTGGGCAGTGCTGACGAAACCATCTCCGATGATGTTTCGGAATGAGGGGCATCCCTCCTCCGATGACCCACTAAACCACGTTCTACCCCGGACTCCCCCATGTTTCGTTTCCCTGGCAGACGAAGAAGACCGCAGCGCGTCCTGCTGTTCGGGCTGGATTGCGCCAGTCCCGCGTTGATCTTCGATACATTTCGGGCAGATTTGCCGAATCTGTCGTCGTTGATGACAGGCGGAAGCTGGGGCGTGCTGCAATCCAGCCTGCCGTGCATCACCGTTCCCGCCTGGGCGAGCATGACCAGCAGCCGTGATCCCGGCGTGCTGGGGATCTACGGCTTTCGCAACCGTGCCAGCTACGATTACGATGCTCTCAGCGTGGCGGATGCGCGTGCGGTGCAGCACAAACGCCTCTGGGATTACCTGAGCGAGGCGGAGCAATCATCGCTCGTGCTGAACGTTCCGCAGACCTACCCTGTACGTCCGCTGCGAGGGCATCTCATCAGCGGCTTCCTCACGCCCGATACGTCCAGCCAGTTCGCCTTTCCGGCGATCTTCAAGCGAGAAGTGCTCAAGGCCTATCCCGAATACGCCTTTGATGTGCGTGATTTCCGCAATATGGAACGGCAGACTCTTTACCAGCGCATCCTCGATTTGACCGACGTACAATATCACCTGCTCGAATCGGCTTTGCAGAACAAACAATGGGATTTCGCCATGCACGTTAACATTGGCGTGGATCGGATGCATCATGCCTTCTGGCGTTATCACGATTCCCGACACCGCCTGCATGAGCCACAGAGTCCGCTGCGCACGGTCATCCGCGACTACTACCGCTTCGTGGATGAGTGGGTTGGGCGCATCCTGGCGCTTTTGGATGATGATACCGCGGTAATTGTCGCCAGCGATCACGGTGTGAAGCGCATGGACGGCGCGATTGCGATCAATGAATGGCTCTGGCGGGAGGGGTGGTTGGCGCTGAAAGAAACGCCGGATTCGCTGACGAAGTTCTCACACGAGATGGTCGATTGGAGCCGGACTCGCGCCTGGTCTACCGGGGGCTATTACGGACGCATCTTCCTCAACGTGCAGGGGCGCGAACCGCAGGGCACGATTCCTGCTGATGCCTACGAAGGGACACGCGACGAACTCGCCGCCGCCCTGCGCAGCATCCCGGATATGGATGGGAAGCCGCTGGATACCCGCGTTTACAAGCCGCAGGAAGTCTACCAGCAGGTGAATAACATCGCGCCGGATTTGATGGTGTATTTTGGCAATTTGCACTGGCGGGCGGTGGGCAGCATCGGCTACGGGCGGCACTACAGCCTGGAGAACGATACCGGCCCGGACGACGCCAACCATGCCGAAGAGGGCATGTTCATCCTGCATGACCCGCGCAGCAGGGGACACGGCGAACTGGCCGCACAGCAACTGATGGACATCGCGCCGACCGTGCTCTCGCTGATGCGCCAGCCAATTCCGCCACAGATGCAGGGCAGCGTTATCGGCGGCTGATTGTGCTCTCCTGCCGGATGCGCTGTTTGTGGTATAGTCTGGCGATGTCGTTGGCTGCACAGCACAGGAGGGACTTCCCCCATGCCGTCCGATACCATCTTATTGAACAAGGTGTATATTCTGGCCTGTCCTGGCATCAATACTGGTTGTTTTGTGTGAGAAATGGAATGGCAAATCCACAGCCAGTGGCTTCATCTCGTATTCGCGTGAAGATCGCGCATTTGTGGATCGTCTGACGCGGCAGTCGCCCTACGTGCAATTACCCTGACCGAACCCTTCCGAGAATACTCCATGACTCGACACTCAAACCTGCTCTTCCTCTACCTGATCGTCTTCATCTTGCTGCTTGCCGCCGGGGTGCGCTTTCATCATCTGGAAGTCCAATCCTTCTGGTACGACGAAGGCGTGGCCTACGGGCACAGCCAGCGCGGCCTGCTGGAACTGATCCCGCGTTTGCAGAACAACGTGCATGTCCCGGCCTATTTTGGATCGCTGGCAATCTGGGAAGATTTCGCAGGCAGCACAGAATTTGCCTTGCGTGCCTACAGCGTGCTCTGGAGCGTAGTCAGTGTGGCGGCGGCCTACGCCCTGGCGAAACGCCTGTTCGCACCCCTGGCGGGTATCGCGGCAGCGGCCTTCGTCGCGTTGAATACCTTCAGCATCTATTACGCGCAAGAGACGCGCATGTATGCGATGCTGGCGGCGGTAGGCGTGCTAGCGATGTGGGCCTTTGTGGGTTTTGTGCAGCGGATCAATGTAGGGACGACTGGCGAATTGCCCGCAAAATCCGGCGTATGGCGCTGGGGGCTTGCTTTCGCGGCGCTGAATATCGTCGGCGTCTACACCCATGTGGCCTATGCGCTGGTGATGCTGGTGCAGGGGGGGATGGCGGTCTTATGGCTGGTCGCGCTGACGTGGCGTGCCGGGTGGCGTCGCGGGCTGCGTGCCCTGCTGATCTACACCGTCCTCAATCTCGTGACACTGCTGGCCTTCGCGCCCTGGGTGCTGACGGCGATTTCGCAAATCTCCGCCCAGCCGAATATCAGCGCCCCGATGCCACTGCCAGAGATCCTGCGCATTTTGCAGGGCTGGTTCGCCTTTGGCATCACATTTGAAGAGAGCATCGCGGGTGGGATGGGCGTCGTGGTCTATTTTTTGCTGCTCTTCGGGTTGCTGGTTCCCGGTCGCAGCAAGCGCGATGCCTGGTGGACGCTGCTGCTGCCTGTCGTGTGGGTGCTGCTCTCCAGCGGAATTTATCTCTATCTGGGCCTCTACGAGCGCTACTTGCGCTTTCTGCTGCCTGCACAAATCGCTTTCGCCATCTGGATGGGGCGGGGCATCTGGGTGTTATGGAATATCGTTCCGCGCACGTCTCGTTATAACCCGGATGCGATCACGCGCTATGTGCCCCGGGTGGCGGCAATTGTAGCGCTGCTGGCCTTCTGCTATACGCTGGCAGGGGGACTCGTGCCCCTGCACGAAAACCCGGCCTATCAGCGCGACGATTATCGCGGCCTTGCGCAGATCATCGCCGAGGAAGCCAGCCCAGCGGATGCCGTGATCCTGACGGCCCCTGGTTTGCAGGAGATCTACGGTTATTACGACCCCGGCGTGATCCCGGCCTACCCGCTCCCTGCCAGCCCGGATATTGTGGGCGATACAGAGGCGATCATCGCCGCGCATGATCGCCTCTTCGTCGTGGTCTACGGTGCGGCGGAACAAGACCCGGATGGGTTGGTGCTGCGCACGCTCAACCAGGAGGCTTTTCCGCTGGGGGGCGAATGGGTGGGCGATGTGCGCCTGGAACGGTTCGTCTCCCCGGCGGATTTCCCGCAGCCGGAAGAAGTCGACGGGCAGTTTGGCGAGGTAATCACGCTGCGCAGCGCGGCTCTCCATAGCGAGACCTTCGCGGCGGGGGACGTATTGCAAGTGCAGTTGACCTGGGAGACCACCGAACCGCTGGAAACGCGCTACAAGGTCTTCGTGCAGGTGTTGAACAGTGACGGCGCATTGGTCGCGCAGCACGATAGCGAACCCGCCGGCGGCACCCTGCCGACGACTTCCTGGCAGCCAAACGAGCCTGTCCTCGATCCGCACGCGCTGCTGCTGCCGTTGGATGCGCCTCCCGGCGAATACCGCGTGATCGTTGGCGTCTACGATGCGAACAACCCCGGCGCACGCTTGCCTGTTGGCGAGGGGGACTATTGGTCATTGGCGACCCTCACGCTGGAATGAGTATCCGCAGATTTGCAGAAGCTTAGCATCCGACCAGCTCGCCCTGGGAAGATCAGGCGCGGCATCCCATAATTGCAAACCATACGAATTGTCGTTGGAATGAACTGAAGTGCATAGGAAGATTCGATGACGTTGCACCCGCGCAAATGGTTGTTGTTATTCGTTGGGGTTGCTCTGGCGCTGCTGATTGACCAGGGGGCGAAGGGCTGGGTGCTGGCGAATATGCAGGAAGGCGAGATGATTCTGCTTGCGGATGGATTGCATCCCTACCTGCAACTGACACGCACCGCCAATACCGGGATTGCCTTCGGCATTGGCAGTGGCGGCAGCGAGATTTTCTTGATCCTCTCCCTGATCATCACAGCGGGGCTGCTTTTCTACTACAGCCGCACACGACCGGACGCGCTCCTGGAGCAAATTGGCCTGACTCTGGTCATCGGTGGAGCGCTGGGCAATGTGATCGACCGGATTCGCTTCGGGCATGTGGTCGATTTCTTCCATATTCGGATTCCGCCGCTGGGGATCTCGAACGTCTCCAATTTTGCGGATCACATGATCGTCATCGGCGTCGTGGTGCTGCTGCTGGCGAGTATCCTCTACGAGCGGCACAACAAACGCGATGAACCCATCGCCCCCGCTCCAGACTTCCCGGCGGAGTGAGCGGGCGTCTTCGCGACTTGCACATCTGTGAAGGGCTTGATTGGCAACTCAGGGAACCCTGGTGCTTTGCTTTCCCAGATGCATCTTCAAAAACTGCCCGATGGCTTGCAGGGATTGCTGTGCCTGCGGCACATCCAGATTCAGTTGCCAGACGTGCCACATGCGCGGGTAAAGCTCCACCTGTACGTCGGCATCCGCTGCTGCCGCCAATTCTTCGATCCGTGCGGCGTCGTAGCGCAGCAGCTCATCTTCCCCGGCGTGAACCAGCAGCGGCGGCAAACCGCGCCAATCGCCGAAAATGGGCGAAATCAGTGGATTGGCTGCGTCATCCTCTCCAATATACGAGCGATTGTAGAATCTCGCGGCACGCGGATGCAGAATCGGATCGTGTACCTGCTCGAACAGCTCCTTCTTGTCGCTCAGGTCAGCGACCGGGGAGAGACAGGCTCCGGCGGCAGGCAGGGGATCTCCGCTGTTGCGTAGCTGCATCAAGGTGGTAATTGTGAGATTGCCACCTGCTGAGTCGCCCGCCAGGACGATGTTCTCGGCAGCGAAGCCCTCTTGTAACAGCCAGCGATACGCTGTCACGCAGTCCTCCAGCGCCGCCGGAAACGGATGCTCCGGCGCGAGACGATAATTGACCACGAGGGCACGAACGCCCATCTGCTGCGCCAGAATCGCCACCATGCGCATATGTAGCATGCTCGCTCCCAGGACAAATCCGCCACCATGCAAGTAGAGCAGCACGCGATTTGCTGCACTGTCAGCGGGGATGATCCAATCGCAGGGCACGCCATCAGCGGATGCTCGTTCCCGCCCGATGCCCTCTGGAAGCTGTGCTCGCGCTGCGCCTGGCGCAATCAGCCGGCGCGTCAGGCCGATGGGCAGGTAGGCGTTCAAGAAGCGAACGATGGGCAATCCGGCGCGAATGCGCTTCTCAGCCGGGGTTACGGTCATGGTGCGGCCTCTCTGGTTTGATACGGTATCGTTTGCTGATCTGTACGGGACTCAACGCTCATTGTTCTGGTTGTGGGGTGCAATGGCAAATTCAGGTGACTGGCTGCGTTTCAAGATGCGCTGCATCAGGAACGTGATCCAGGCCGACGGCTCGCGCTTCTGTCCGAAGTCCCAGCCCTTGTAGGTCATCCAGACGGAGGTGGGCGTGTACCGCGTCCTGCATCATCCTGCTGTTCCGTGCTCGTCGGAAACGAACCCAGGGCTGTCCCGGTTCGAGCAGCCACTGCACCGTACCCTCGGTCTAGGTCTGCATGATGTGCCTCCCTCAGCTACCTGACAGGTTGTGACTACCTCCAACCCGCGCCAGAGCGTTCTTCGGTGCGGTCGGTAGCGACAGCGGGAGCAGGGGACAGGGCGGTGATGCGTTCGTAGAGGTCGGGAGTCAGGTCAATGGCGGTGGATTGCAGCGACGGCTCCAACTGCTCCAGGGTGCGTGCGCCGATGATGGGCGCGGTGACGGCGGGATGTGCTCCCACCCAGGCGACGGCCAGACTCACGGGCGAGTAGCCCAGTTCCTTCGCCAACACCGTGAAGTCTTCTGCCACGTCATACATCCAGGATTCGTCGTAGCGCTTGCCATACATCGGGTTCTGCACGATGCGCCCCTGTTCTGGGCGGCGCTCTCTGCCGTATTTCCCGGTGAGTAGCCCGCCACCCAGCGGACTGTAGGGGATTACGGCGAGATTCTCGTGCTGGGCCAGCGGCAGAATCTCCACTTCTGCCTGTCGTTTAACCAGATTATACATCGGCTGCACCACTTCAAAGCGTGCCCAACCCTCTTTCGCAGAAATGCCCAACGCGCGAGCGATTTGCCATGCAGCGAAGTTGCTCACCGCCGGATAGAGAATCTTGCCCTGTGTCACCAGGTCGTCGAAGGCGCGTAGGGTTTGTTCCAGCGGCGTGTTGGCATCAAAGCTGTGGATGAAATACACGTCAATGCGGTCAGTCTGTAAGCGACGCAGCGACTCTTCCACAGCGTGCATGATGTGCAGACGCGAGCCGCCGCGTTGTAGGACGGCCTCAGCGGGGGCGAAACGAAATTTGCTGCACACGACAACTTCATCACGCTCATCGGCGATCAACCTGCCCAGAATCTCCTCCGAACGTCCGCCATTGTAAACGTTCGCGGTATCGAAGAAATTCACGCCCGCCTCGCGGCAGCGCCGATACATCGCGGCGGAGGTCGCTTCGTCCGCCTCCCCGCCGAAGGACATAGTGCCAAAGCATAATGGTGATACGGCAACGCCCGTGTTGCCCAGGAGTCTGGTCTGCATGCTGTTCATTCCTGTGTGGTGTGGTTCGATCTTGCGCCGGGCTGCAAAGCTCAGAATTCTTTGCGCCAGAGGTGCTCCCGGTGCAAGTCCCGGAAGCCCACTTTTTCATATAATTTGTTCGTCAGTCGATCATCTCCGCAGCTCACATAGGCACGCTGTACCCCATACTGGCGCAGCCGCCGCAGCACTTCGAAGAGCACACCGCGTGCCAGCCCCTTCAGGCGATGATCCGGATGGGTGCAGGGCGTGGAAAGCTGTGCGACCTGATTGGCTTCGTCCATCGTGCTGGCGCAGTGCGCGACGAGATCGCCCGTTTCTTCGTCCTCAATGACCATGTCCAGGTTTGCACGATAGCCAGGGGATAGCTGAAAATTCTGCACGGCAGCAGCGGACAACGCTTCATCAGTGCAGGTAGCCAGCAAATCCGCCAGACTGGCGGCATCTTCTGGTGTCGGTTCCATCCGGCGCAGGCGATACCCTTTCGGCAGATAGGGCGCTTGCACGGGGGATTGCAGGGAACGCCAACGGGTATGTCGGTGTGCTCGCTGCCGCCGATAGCGGCGCTGAGCCAGCAGCATCTCGCGTAGTTCATCGTACTCGAAGACCCAGGTTTCCAGCGTGCGCTGCCCCACTGGTGCCGCTGTCGCCAGCGCGACCTCCGCCCAGATGAACATCTCCGGCTCGATGTGGCGATAGTCAGGATGCACCTGTGCGGCCACCTGCCCGGCTTGCGCCGCGTGAGCCACGCCGACCAGTTCACCGCTGCTCGTCTCCCACAGCCGAATCGAATCCACCGGGAAACTGTCGAGGTCGTCGCGTTGGTAGCGCCAGCGATCCCAGCCCCGCAGTGACCAATTGTGTCGTGTCCAGTTGAGGCTCTGCGTTTCGCTCAGCAGGTCTCGCACGCGCTGGAAGTCTTCCGGCTCCTGGTAAGCTCGCGCACTGATGGGCATAGTTGCCTTCCTTTCCGCCCCTTACGCGCTATTGTGCCCATTCGCCCCCTTGAAAGCAAATGAGATGTGACGTTTCACCATGCTCCAGGCTGCAAGTGTCGGGTTTTTCTGATAGACTGGAGTTGCTATATTATGATCGTTTGACCGTAGCCAGACGCGCCTTGTGCGCAGATAGGAGTCGCCCCGATGCCCAGAGGAACCAAGCCCACAGCCAAGACCGGGTTGCTGCGTCAGCATGACGGTGAGCCGCGCCTATCCAAAGATCCCATTCGCCCTTCCACTGTACCCGAAATGCCCGATGCACCGGACTCCACCACCGGGATGCAGCCTGCTTACCGCGACCCGGAAGATGATACCGCCGAACGCGAGGATAACCGCCCCGCGTAAATTGTGCGGCGCGTACCGCTGCGCCGCCGGGGTCGTACCGCAAATGTGGTGCGGCCTTTTGCATACTCTCTGCGCCATTCGTGCGCATGGCTTGACCACACAGCACGCCGGAGCGTGACCAGACCTCATGAGCGAACAGCAGATTTTCAATACGCTGGTGGAGTTTTTCGAGGAAGATCACTGGGATTTTCAGTGGGTTTCCGGGCTTTCCGTGCTGAGCATGACGTACGCCGGGCGCAACGGACGTTGGGTGTGCTATGCCCAGGCACGCGAGCCACAGCAGCAGTTCGTCTTCTATTCCACACTGCCCGTCAACGCGCCTGAAGCCCAGCTTGCACGCATGGCGGAATTCCTCACCCGCGCCAATTACGGCATGATCCTGGGCAACTTTGAAATGGAATATGCGACGGGTGAGATTCGCTATAAGACCAGCGTTGATGTCGAAGGTACGGAACTCACCATGCCGTTGATTCGCCAGGTGGTGTATGCCAACCTGGTCATCACGGATCACTATCTGCCAGGGATCATGCGCGTGCTCTACGGCGATGTGACGCCGCTCGAAGCCCTGGCAGAGATCGAAGCTGACGAAGAACCGGAACCAGATGCCCTTGCAGAAGAAGATCCCGACGAAACGCCTGACTCCGCTGAAGACGACCCGGACGACGACATCCACCCCTTCGAGGACGATTCTCCTGGCGACAATGGCGACCAACCGCACTGAGCCGATCCTGAGCGCCGCATCAGCGCTGCAATAGCGTTGTGAACATCCTCTCAGAATGCTGTCTGCTGGCGACTGCTTCCAATATCCCGCCGATGTGCGTGCGCTACGGTCAGGGGCAGGCAAGGCCGACTAACGAGGAGGATGTGCATCCATGTCATTCATTTTCAAACAACTCAATCGCCTCTGGAACCACGTTCGATCGCAGGGGATTTTCTCCGCGATACTGGCAGGGATTGATCGACTGATCCGGGAAGTGACCGGGCTGCCTTACGAGCGCTTCAGCCGCATCACATCGCAAATTTACCTGGGGGGCCAGCCCAGGGCAGCGCGTATGCGCCAACTGGCGGCGCGCGGAATCACGGCTGTGGTGAATATGCGCAGCGAATATGATTATCCGGTGGAGACGCAATGGGGCGCGTTGGAGTATCTGTACCTGCCCACGACGGATAACACCGCGCCTTCGCTGGAGCACCTGCGCGAAGGGGTGGCGTTCATCAAGGAAGAAATCGCCAGGGGCGGCAAAATCTACATTCACTGCTGGGAAGGGCTGGGACGCGGGCCGACGATGGTCGCTGCGTATTTCATCAGCCTGGGGCTGAGTCCGGTGGCGGCGGTAGACAAAATCCGCGAGGTGCGTGGCTTCATCCACCTGACGCCGGAGCAGGTTGAGCAACTCACGACCTATGCCGACTCGCTCCAGGACGCGGGGAAGGCTCGTCGCGCCGTCTCCTGAGCGGGATCAGTTCTGTACGAAGACCAGCGCATTACCGTCTGGATCGTAGACGGCTCCCGTGATTTTGCCGTCGCGTTCGCCCGCTTCGTCGAGCGGGCTGCCACCATTCGCAATAGCAGTCTCGATGGTCTTCTCCACATCCGCGACGATGTACTGCAACTGGTGGCGGCTCTGCTGTGCCTGAATCTTCACGAGCGTATTTGGAACCAGCATAAACTCGGTTCCGGCGATTTCGCCCGTGAAGGCTTTGATTCCCGGTACGGGCTGCGTTTGACGCAGTCCTGCGTCGAAGACGGCATTGTAGAAGACGACCATCTCTTCCAGATTCTCGGCGGCGAGGCTGATGTTGTCCAGTTGCATGATCTGCTCCTGTGGCTGAAACCGTCTGTGAACATCCGCATCATACAGAAATTTTGTTCGCATTGCAACTGAGGTATCCGCGCAGCGCCAGAGAGCGACCCGTGTGTGAGCGATCCTGCCGCTGCCAGACTGTGGCGCAGGATCGCTCGTGTGGGCAATGTCTATCCCCGCGACGATCTTCAAGATCACAGAGCGGCGCAGCCTACTGCTGTTCCAGGGTCAGCGTGAATGCACCACCCAGAAAGAAGCCGTCTTCTTCCAGCGCCTCGTAGAAAAAGGCATCCGTCGCCAGGATCAGATAGACACCATCTTCTTCCAGAGTCAGGTCGCTGATGGCCGATGCATCGACAGCGACTCGCGTTCCGTCTGGCGTGAAGAGGTGCAGCAGAGTCGGGAATTCCTCACTCTCCATCGTGATGTTGACGGTATCGCCTGCATTGCCGGCGAAGGCGAAGAAGATCCCCGGCATCTCCGGCGTGCTCTCGGCGCTCACGGAACTGCTGGCTTCCAGCGGCAAGGCTTCCAGCGTGGCAGGTTCGTCGCCCTCGGGGGCGGTCGCGCCCTGCACACCTAGCGCGTATTCCTGCAGCTCTGGCACATCTGGCTCCGTGCTGTCGAGGTAGAAGAGACTCGTCGCCAACACAAGATACGTGCCATCCTGCGGTAGCTCGACGGAGTCGATCAACGCCGAGAGGAAGACCGCGCCGCTATCATCATCAACCGCCAGCAATGTGCCATCGGGCGCAAACAGCAGCAGATAGGGGTCGAGGTCGCCTTCTTCATCGAGCTGCGCCATCGCCACCGAAACAACATCGCCTGCACTGCCCTGGAAGGCGTAGAGGCGTGCAGTCACATCTTCATTGAAGCTATCCTGGGAGACGCTGCCCTCTTCCAACAGAGGCAGGTCTTCCAGCGGGACCTGCGCAGTTTGCGCAAATGCGGCTGCGGCGACCAGCAGGAAGACCGCAGCAAGAACACTGATCCGTCGCAGCAAGTGTTGCATGGGAACTTGTCCTTTGATGTTTGGGTTTTGCTGATGTACCCATAATCATACCAACAAATGCGTGCGGCGGCTGGCAATACCCCCAGTTCTGCGGGGGATCGCGCGATCTGGCGCAGGGGTTCCGTAGGCTGTGCGCCTCATTCCACGATGATTTCGCCCAGGTAGAGGCGATCCGTGTTTTCGTCCAGGAAGAGCCGTCCGATGTCGTTGTACAACCCACCGTAGACTCCGTAGCGTCCCGGCGTCTGCGGTAGGGGCAAGGCGTGCTCGCCGAGGAGGGGATATTCAGGAAGCCAGTTGGCGGTCAGCAGGCCGGGGGTGGGTGGCGCGTCCAGTTGCGCGGCGATGTTTCCGTTTTCATCGACCACATGCAAGAAGAGCGTATAATTGCTGCCGATTTCGTCAAGCGCTTCCCAGTGAAAACGCACCGGGACGGACTCACCTGCCGCACCCGCTGCCGGAATCGCAACGCCGCGCAGGGCGATTTGCTCGCCGAAGATCGTGTCGCTGCCCTCTGGTGCGGGCAACTGCGGTACATCGGGTTCCACGTAGGGATTGAAGACGGCCATCGTCTGTTGCAGCACGTTGGCCTCTCCCTCATGCGTGGGTACGTTCACGATCAAGCCCTGATAATCCCAGTACCAGACCCCTACGCGAAGCTGTCCGCTGCGCCCTGGGGGAACATCGTCATCCAGGCGCAGATTGAGGATTTCGCCGTAGATCTTCCCCGGCTGCCACTCGTCGGTGCTGCGCGGAGGAAAACTGACGGTTCCTAGCGGATAGTCGATTCCGGCGTAGCGCTGCCCGTCGTCTACATAGGCGTAGAAGAAGTTGTACTCGGTCTCCGTCGGTTCGGCGATTTCCCAGAACAACTCCACGCCAACTGACTCATAGACGGGCACCCAGCCTGCTTCGGACGCGGGCCAGGCTGAAATCGGACGCCAGCCCACGAAGATTACCTCTTCAAACTGCGCATTGACCGGGATCGCATCCGCGGGCAGTTCAGTGTAGGTGCGCTTGGGGGGCAGCCGCGTCGGGTACAGCGCCCATGTCGAGAAGATCAGCAGTGCAAGAGCCATTGCTACCGGGAGCCAGCTTCGGCGCAGCCAGCCCATGAAATTGCGTTTGCGCAGCGCGTCGGCGAAATCCAGCAGCGCCACACTGCTCAACAGCAGCAGCGGCACTTCCGCCGGATGTCGCAGTCGCCCGTGAATGAAAACCAGCAAATAAGTGAAGATCATCCACAGCAGTAGCCCGACCAGGAAAAGCGCCCCCGGTCGATCCTGCCGCCATAAACTGCCAGCGCCGATAATCCCCAGCACAGCAAAGACCGTGAAGTTGAAGGGCAGGCTTCGCAGCATCGGAGAAGCAAATTCCGCGCTGCTCATGTTCACGTTGTTGGCGACTTCCTGCCAGTTCCAGAAGTGCGCGAACTTGAAGGCAATCAACCCGGCGAAGCGCTCTGGCGCGACCTGAATATCGCGCAGCAGGGCATCGTCAAAGCTCATATCCAGATTGTTGGAGGCGACTGTCGCGGCGAAACCACCGCCCGAATCGCGGTGATTGGCGAGGTAAATCTCGCGCGATCCCATGTTCACGACCGGGATGAATTCGCTGCTGGTGCGGTAATTGTGCCAGGTCGCCTGCCCGACAACCAGCGTACTGACCAGCGTCAGCAGCACGAGATGCGCGATGCGACCGCGCCAGGGAATCCGCAGCGCCAGCAGATACCACAGCGCCACCAGCCCCATGATCGGCAGCAGGTTCACGCGCGAAAGGCCCATCAGGCCGCCGACGACACCCAGCAAAACCGTCCGGCTCCACGAGGCTTTTTCGCGCTGCCACAAGGCCAGAAAGACCAGCAGCGACATCCAGAAGACGGCCTGTGGCGCAATCGAGAGCGATGCCCCGTAGAAGACTCCCGTTGCCGAAATCGCATAGAATCCTCCGGCGAGGTAGCCGCCCCAGGCCCGTTTCGTCAGCAGCCAGCCAGCGCCGATCAACCAGCCAGCCGCCAGTGAACTGACCAGCGCAACCGTTAGCGAGATCAGCACCAGCGAATCGCCGTAGAGCAGCATATTCAGCGCGTAGAAGTAGGGCGGGGCTGGCTGGTAGCGATAGGGTTCATGCGGCCATTGGCCCTCCAGCAACCAGCGTGCTTGATCCAGGTGAGTGCCCTGGTCAGTGCCTTCGATGGGGACGAATTCGGGATCAGCGGCGGCGCGCTGGAAGATCACACCCGTCCGCAAGGCAAAGCCCAGCAGCACGATCAGCACTGCCAGACTGATTTGCGTAACCGTCAGGCGCTGCGGGAAAGGCGCTGCTGCGGAAGCCATCTCACATCCTGGATAGAGCGATCATTCCGTGGGAACCATCGCCAATACGGGCAATTCCAATCCGCGCTCCAGGTCATCCGATCGGCGCACGATATTGCTCTCCAGGTATTCCAGCACGAAGATCACGATGGCACCCAGGAAGAATCCGGCGATTGCACCAATCGCTGTGTAGATGCGCACATTGGGGCGCAGTAGTGAAAGCTGTGGGTTATCCTGCCGCACCACGCGGATTCGGTCTTCCGCGCGGGCTTCCTGGTTCAATTCGTTCTGGTATTCGATGAGTTCTTGCCCCCAGGCCGCCGAAATGGGGTTGATCAGACGGGCGGCTTCTTCATCGCTGTTGGCGGGCAGGTCTACATCAATCTGGATCGACTGATTGGTGCCATTGGCGGTGATCGTCGTCCGACCGAGCAGGTAGCCGGGAGAGAAATCAAGCTGCAAATCGTCGATGATTTCAGCGGCAATGAGGTTGCTGTCCAGGTAGGCACGTCGATTGTTGATGACGCGAATCAGCGCTTCTGCCAGGCCGAGGTCAGCGCGTGAAGGAACCAGGAGCATCGTCTGCGAAGAGCGATAAACGGGCGTCACAAGCTGGCTGAAGCCGAAAGCCGCCGCACCCGCGATGACCGCCAGCAGCACGGCGATCCAGCCCCGGCGCAGGATGATACGCGCATACTCAATCAAATTCATCGTCGCAACCTCATTCGTCTGTTCCAGTGTTGGCCGAAGGAATCTCAGAAATTGCTGAGCATTTTCCCTCGCGCGGCGTATTGTAATGCAAGGATTCGGTAGGTCAATCCAGAGGAATCTCTGTCGTGAACGTGTTACAATAGATATGCTCAATTGTATCTGTTTTATTGTGGGGAGGCACCTCGTGAGTGAACAATCGGTTTTGATCGAAAAAGTGACAAAGCAGGTGAAGGCGATTCTGAACGAAGCCGGGGTTCAGGCACGGACGGGACGCACCCGCCCCGATCTGGGCACGGTGCCGGAGGGGGCGAGCATTGCCAGCCTGGTTGATCATACGCTGCTGAAGGCGGAAGCCACCGCCCGCGCGATTGAACGCATTTGCTTCGAGGCCAGGGAATATGGCTTTGCGTCGGTATGCGTCAACAGTATGTACGTGCCGCTGGCGGCGGAATTGCTGAAGGACAGCGAACCGCTGGTCTGCACGGTGGTTGGCTTCCCGCTGGGGGCCTCGTTCTCGCCCGTGAAGGCGGCAGAAGCCCAACTTGCCATCGACGCAGGGGCGCAAGAAATTGACATGGTGCTGCCCATTGGGGCGCTCAAGAGCCGCGACTTGGTGGCCGTATTCGAAGATATCAGCGATGTCGCGTACGTCTGCCATGAAGACAACGACGACATCCTCTGCAAAGTCATCATCGAGACGGCGCTGCTGACGGAAGAAGAGAAAATCATCGCCTGCCAGATCGCGCGTATGGCAGGAGCCGATTTCGTCAAGACCAGCACCGGATTCAGCACGGGCGGTGCCACAGTGGAAGACATTGCCTTGATGCGTGCGGTCGTCGGCGAAGGCATGGGGGTGAAGGCATCCGGCGGCGTGCGCACCCTGGCGGATGCCCAGGCGATGGTTGCAGCCGGGGCGAACCGCATCGGTGCCAGCGCTGGCGTCTCCATTGCGCAGGAAGAGGCCGGATTCGTCATCGCCAATAACGGCAGCACTTCAGGCGAAAACTACTGAGCAGCAGCACGCGCAGGATTTCCACTGGACGCAGTTGTGGGCGTGGAAGAACACGTCCACAATCGCCCTCTACCGACGAACCCGTCTACATTGATTGACAGGCAGACTGACGAATGCCCCATACCGAAACCCCCGAAGAAGCGCGCCGCCGCACTGCCGAAATCTTCCGTCGCTTGAATGAAGCCGCCAGCGGCCAATGGGAGACGACTGCCGTACAGGAAACGCGCGACCTGCGCGACCCTTTCCGCACGGTGATCTCTTCCATGCTCAGTGCCCGCACGCGCGAAGAAGACACTCGCCGCGCGACCCAGAATCTATTCGCGCTGGCGCAGACCCCCGCCCAAATGCTCAGGCTGCGCGAGGAGCAAATCGCCAGCGCCATCCGCATGACCACCTACTGGGAGAACAAGACACGCTATGTGCGCGGCATCTGCCGACAGCTTGTAGAGGAGCACGACGGCGAAGTCCCGCGCTCGCTGGACGAGTTGATGGCGCTGCCTGGCGTGGGCTGGAAGACGGCGACCCTCACCCAGTGGATCGCCTTCGGCCTTGCGGAAGAAATCTGCGTTGATGTCCATGTAGCGCGAATCGGCAAGCGGCTGGGGCTGGTCAACCCGCGCACCAGCCAGCCGCGCAAGATCAGTCAGGAATTGATGCCGCTGATCCCACGCGAAATCCGGGGGCCATGGAACCCGATGATGGTGCGTTTTGGGCGCGAAGTCTGTTTTCCGACGCGCCCGAATTGCTCTGGCTGTCCGTTAAATGACATTTGCCCGAAGATCGGCGTTTGAGGCTGGTTGCTCGTCCCCAGCGTTTATACGTAGCATCGCTTCGCTTCATTCCAGGATGCGAGTTGCTTCCTGTATCTCGGCCTTGCGTCGATTGTATGTGGTCGGTTTTCTGATTTTGTGGGTGCTGTAGTGCTCAACGAGGTTGTGTAGGTATTCTGGCAGCGGGGTATAGACCATGCCCAATTCCTGCTTGCTGCGCGTATTGTCCAGTTCGCTCATCCAGCGTTCGCTGAACGGAGAACAATCTGGCAAGAATCCGTTGGCGTCCAGTTCGCTGCGTTTCATGCGCACGATGTTCGGCGGTTGCACCAGATCCATTGCTTGCGCCAGCAACGCCAGGAACTCATCCAGGGTGACGGTCTCTTCCTGCGAGATGTTGTACGCCCGCCCGATTCCGGCATCCTGCTCCGCGAGGTGTAGCAAGGCCGTCACCACGTCCCCGCCGTAGACATGCCGCAAGGGGTAGTTGGGAGTCTCCGGCACGAGGATCGGCCCGCCATCCCGCAGCCGCAGGTAATAGTTATACAGCCGCTGGAAGTGATCGTATTCGCTGTTGACCATCGGCAGGCGCAGGGTGGTGTAGGGAAACTGAAATTCTTCGTAGGCGGCGCGCAGGGTGTCTTCCGCTGCCCGTTTGTTCATGCCGTAAAGCCATTCTTCGTAAGCAAATGTGTTTTCTTTGGGCGCGGGCTGCAAGCGTCCGGCGTAATCCTCTTCGCTGAAGGGGCGCTCGATTCCTTCCCGCACGAGGTAAACCTGCCCGGTGCTGATGAAGAGGTAATGCCCGGTGTGGTCGCGCAGGATGTCGATCATATGGCGGGCTTCATCACCGTTGTACATCACAAAATCGACCACCACATCGAAATCACGCGCCAGCAGGGCACGTTTCATCTGCTGTCGATCTGTACGATCCGCCCGCAGACGCGCCACAGCATCCGGTAGCTCTACCTGGGTAACGCCCCGGTTCAGCACCGTCACCTTATGCCCCGCTTCGACGGCTCGCAGCACGAACTGATAGCCCATATTGCGTGTACCGCCGATCACAAGAATATTTTTCATAAGAGTTTTTTGCTCCCGAATGAGACGTTTCTCGTCCCCAACCTGAATATTGACGTTGAGAGCGTATCACAAAAAGGTTGGTTCGTGGCGTTAAATCCGCATAGAGACAGATGGGAGATCGGTGTGCGTCCGTCGCTGCTGCAAGCGGTGGTTTGACGGGGACGCGAGGGGCGCGTCCGCCGTACGGGAGAATCTAGCCATCCAGTGCGGGTTCGTAGGCCAGGATGCGCTCACGCCAGCTATCGGGCACGGCAATCGAGGTATCCTGTCGGTAGTCATAAGCGACCATAATGGTCTTGACGGTCGCCGCGATTTCTTCTTCGCCGCCATCCCGCTGGCGGGTGACGAGGTATTCCATGTCGAAGCTCTTGCCCCCAAGGCGGCTCACGCGCACATACGCCTTCACCTGATCTTCGAACGCGATAGGTAGCTTGTAGTCGATCTCGGTACGTGCCAGGATCATTCCCAACTGCGTCCAATCACCGTCCCATCCGCAGACATCGCGCACGTAGACGATGCGGGCTTGCTCAATGTAGGTCAGGTACTTGGCGTTGTTCAGGTGCCCCAACACATCCAGGTCAGCGAAGCGCACTTGCATCGGCAGTTGGTAGCGAAATCCTTCCATCAGGGTATCCTCACTCTCGATAGATCGTCAATCTGAGCGAAGACTGTACCCCGAAGCAAGGAAGCACGCAACAACGAAGCGCTGCCCGTCATGAAGGCCACAAATGACGCCTCAGATGCTGTTTGGTTCCGCATCGTCGGAGCGCGAGGAGAGGAACGAGGCGACATCGGCCTCTTCCCCGGACGCCGCGAGTCGGGCGCGGTGCTTTTCCAGTTGCAGCCACATCTGGGCGTGATCGTAGCGATAGAAATACTGCACATGATCGCGGTGCAGGATGGTGCGCAGCAGGGCACTGGTCACGTTCAGCAGCACGCCGTCGTCGAGCACCATGGCGATGTAAATCTGTGCCCGTTCCGGATGCCGCTGTAGAAGCTGGCGCAGGCTATAGGCCAGATAACGGATTGGCAGCATCCCGCTTTCGCGTAAGTCCAGCAAGATATAGTGGGCATCACTGTGCTGGTGCAGGATCGAATCGAGGTGCGTCGTCAGCTCGTCAATGGATGAGCGCGATGCGATGGCGAAGACGATTTCATGTATCCCGTCTGCTCGTTGCAGGTACTCCAGCACAGACTGCATCCCCTGGCCTCCCGAATCTCGACCTGTATTGTGGCATGATGAACGATTGCCTCTATATAACCATATTCTTCATTTTTACGACAGTTACAATACGACAACGAAGCGGGGTGCGCCACACCAACGATTTTGTTATGCGTGCGGCACAGTCCAACTCAGGTCGATGGCTGCACCTTGCGCTGGTTGATCCAATGGCTGACGGTTTTCCGCAGATGGGCGATGGAGAAGGGCTTGAGGATGATGTCATCCATACCTGCTTCCAGGTAGGCGTCTTGCTCATCGCGCAGCACGCTGGCCGTCAGTGCCAGGATCGGCACCCGGTTCCACCCTTCGGACGAAGCGCGGATGCGGCGGGTGGCCTCCATGCCGTCCATCACCGGCATTTGCACATCCATCAGCACCAGGTCATAAGGCGCTACAGCCAGGTGATCCAGGGCTTCCTGCCCATTCATGGCGACTTCGACCTGATACCCGACACGTCGTAATGACCCCACGACCAGATCAATATTCAGTTGATGGTCTTCTACCAGCAGGACTCGGCCTTTTTCTTCATCGGTATCGGCAACGTTGGCATCCGCATTTTGCATCTCGTGCTCGGTCGCCGCCGGGACGCCGGAGCGTTCGTCGCTGAGCGCGTCGTAGAGGGTATTGTACAGTTTAGATAGGTCGATTGGACGTACCAGATGGCGTTCGTCAGCGCTGAACTGCGGTAGCGTATCCGTTTCGGAGTCGAGCACGTACACAATCTGGCGCACACGCTGGCTCGCGCGGAGTCTGCCCGGCACGGCTTGCTGCTCACAGTGTGGCTCATGCTGGCGGCAGCTCACGAAGGCCAGATCAAACGCCGATGTGTCCCCTGTCGTGCCTTCGAGCGTCTGAGGCAGGTCGGCAAGCGAGGCACATTGCTCTACTTTGATGTCCCAATTGCGAAGCTGCTGCACCAGGATGTAGCGGGATGTGTCCACCTCATCGACGACCAACACCCGCATCTGCTGGAAGAGCGTGCGCGTGTCTTCCAGCGAGAGGTTGCGCTGGCGCTGGATGATGGGCATGGTGATCTGGAAGGAGAAGGTGCTGCCGACCCCAGCCTGGCTCTTCACGTCAATTTCCCCTTCCATCAACTGTATCAGTTGGCGCGAGATCGCCAGCCCCAGCCCGGTGCCGCCGAATTTGCGGGTCATTGTGCCGTCGGCCTGTACGAAACTATCGAAGATGTTCTTCAATTTGTCCGCCTCAATGCCGATGCCGGTATCTTCTACTTCGAAGGAAATGCGGGCGTTTTCCGCAGTGCGCGAGGTACAGCGCACCCGGAGGGTCACATGGCCCTGATTGGTGAACTTGACGGCATTCCCTGCGAAGTTCATCAGCACCTGCCGGATGCGAGTGGCGTCACCAATCACACGGCGCGGCACATCCAGCGGAATATCCACCTGTAAGCCGATCCCTTTGCGGTTGGCCTGGGGGCGCAGGGTATACTGCACTTCGCGCACGATGTCATGCAGGTCGATGACTTCCGGATCGAGCATCATCTGCCCGGCTTCCAGTTTGGAGAAATCCAGAATGTCATTGATGATATGCAGCAGGCGCGACGCGCTGTTGAAGGCCTCTGATGCGAATTCGCGCTGTACGTCATCCAATTCGGTCTCGTTGAGCAGTTCCAGCATGCCCATGATGCCCGTCATCGGCGTGCGAATCTCATGGCTCATATTGGCGACGAACTGACTCTTGAGTTGGGAACTCCGCAGCGCTTTATCGCGGGCTTGCACCAGCGTATCCCGCGTGCGCTTGCGTTCCAGCGCGCGTGCGTAACTCTCGGCGATCAAACGGGCGGTTGTGATCTCTTCCGGCAGCCAGACCCGTCCAGCGCGGGTTTCGTCGTAGCCAATGAAGCCTTCCAGGCGACCATCCGAATAGATCGGGATGTGCATAATGCTCTGAATCCCCTGGGGTTCCATGATTCCTCGAACATCGTCCGGCAGTTCATTGATGTGGTAGGGTGCGATGATGCCATCTTGCGCCAGCAACGGGAAGAAAGACGGCAGCAACTCGTCGAAATCCAGCCCTTGCAGGTTATCCATTTCCGGTGTGATGCCTGCCGCGCACCATTCATGCGTGTTATCGAGGATGCGTTCATTCTGGCGGAAGTGGAAGACGTAGACTCGGGAGACATCCAGCAAACTGCCGACCATCGCCATGACTTCGTTCAGCGCCAGATCGACATCATCCAATTGCAGGAAGAGCCGAATGACCTCCTTGTTCAGCTCTTCGAGCTTCAACAGGCGTTCCCAACGCTGGAAGGTGCGCAACTCTTCTGTCACATCACGGTAATACCAGAAGTGCCCCAGGTACGTTCGCCCTTCCAGGATGGGCACATAATCCCGGCTGAGGATCCTGCCGTCGCTCATGTAGACCAATTCGTCTTTGATGGGCTGCTGTTCTCGCAGAATCGAATGCACGCGGTCAATTACTTCCTGCGGGTTGGTGAAGAGGGGCGCGATTTCGTGGAGCGCTTCTTCACAATCTGCACCGACCAGGTCTTCTGGCTTCAGGCGCAGTGCGAACATATCGCAGAAGGACTGATTGACCCGTTCAACCTGACGGTTTTCGTCCTCCAGCAGCACGCCACCCGGCAGATTGCCGATCATCAGGGCAGAACGCATCATCTCGTGACGTACCTGCGTTTCGTATGCGCGTTGGTCTGTGATGTCACGAATGAAAGAGACGAAGAGCGGGCGATCAGATGTCCCCGCTGGAATGATGGTGAGTTCGACCGGGAACTCTGTGCCATCTTTGCGCCGTGCGCTGGCCTCTACGCGCTTGTGCAGCACCGGGCCTTCTCCGGTCGCGGGATCGTGCTGCATTCCGCGCTCATGTGCGGAACGAAAGTGCTGGGGAATCATCATTTCGGTCATCGTGTGGCTGAGGACATCTTCGCGCTTGCAGCGGAACATCTCGAGGGCGGCGTCGTTTATCGCCACGACGCGGCTTTCCTCATCAATCACCACGATGCCATCCAGGGCGGCCTGCATGATGGCGTCGAGAATCGGCTGTTCGGCTGCATGTTCCGGCAGTTGCTCTGCGCTATGGCGGCTGTGTTTCAGCATCGGGTTCAGTCTACCGGGGCCTCATTCAGGTAACGCAGCGCCGCATCCAGGCTTTCCACCATGAAGAAAACCTGATCGAAGCGCGTGATCGTCAGGATATTCATCGCCGAAGGATTGCGTGGCCGCACGATCAACAGCTTGCCTCCGGCTTCCTGGGTCTTCTTGTAAATACGTACCAGCGTGGAAAGCCCGGTGCTATCAATGAATGTCGCCTGCCGCAGATCAATGACGAAACTGTGTCCGTCATTTGCAGCGTGCCTCTCGTATTCTGCCGTTAATCCTTCGTAAGTATGGGCATCCAGCCGCCCATTCACGACGAAGACGCCAATATGTTGAAATTGTTCCCAAGTTTTCGCGTCCATCTCTTTTCACCTTTCCTTAGGCCATGTCGCAGCGCCCGCTGAAGTGTCGTCACGGCAACATCTTTGTGAGGTGTGAATTGCCCGGCTTGCAACAATTCTGAAACCTGTTCTCAGTATACGATTTGTTGAGGAAAACGTGGCTTAAGATTGTGAAACAAAAGCGTTATTGCGCAGCGACAAGGATTCCTCGCATGTCGCCTCAAACATCGGCGACCAGGGCGAGGGCCTCCGCAACGCTTTCGACGAAGATGTACTCAATCGACGGGTGCGCGTAGCGCTCAATTGCCTCTTGCCAGAGGGTACGCAGTGCGGGATTACTCATCGCATAGATCACAGCGCTGAACTGTGCGTCGGCGTGGCAGTTCAGGGCATCGCGCATATTCTGCGAAAAACCACCCGGCGGTAGGCTGACATCGGACGGCACTTCGCTGATGAGAATCAGACCGGGGGAGGTGCTTTGTGCCAGTGCATACAATGCGTCAAGCGACTGCTGCCAATCGTCCCATGACCAGTTATAGCCGATTTTTTCTATGAGAATTCGTCGTTGGGGATCAAACCATTCTGCTGCGATTCCCATCTGTGCATACCTTCTGCAATCCATAAACAAACGCTATTATAACCAATTTCTGCGTCAGCGGATGAAGAAATGGTAACAATTACCTATCCGGCGGCATCAAAAAAGCACGTTGTCATGCATAGCATGCGGCTTCTCTGGATGCCGCGAAAGGGAGGAAACGCAACCATGCCTGTACTGGATACACCCATCACGACAGACGACAAGAACCTGGATCGGGTGCTGGCGCAAGAAGTGCCCCTGCTGCTCATTTTCCACCGGGGCGATGTGGATCGTCCGCTGGAAGATGCTCTGAACAAGGCAGCGAAGAAGCATGCTGGGGATCTGCTCATCGTGCGGTTGGATGTGCGCGAAGGCGACGGAGCCTACATCAAATATGGGGAGCCGGGGACGCCTGCTCTGGTCGCACTGGAAGCGGGCACGAAGCATAAGGTTAAGTCCGATGCAGCCGGAATCCGCCCTGGGGATGTCCGTGCACACATCGCGCATCTGCTGGAAGACAAGCCCTTGCCCAGCAAGAAGGCCAACGGCAAGCAGGTACCGACTCATCCCATTGTCGTTGATGACAAGAATTTCCGCGCAGAAGTGCTCAAGAGCAAAGTGCCTGTTCTGGTGGATTTCTGGGCGAATTGGTGCCAGCCGTGTCATATGATCGCCCCGCACGTCGAGAAGCTGGCGCAGGAATACGGCGGCAAGCTCAAGGTGGTGAAGATGGATGTGGATCACAACCAGGTGATGCCGCGCCGCTATCAGGTCAGTTCGATCCCAACGTTGATCATCTTCGAGGGCGGGCAGCCTGCTGAACGCATCACCGGGGCGAATGCCGTCGCATTGCGCAAGGCTGTGCAGCGCGTCGTCGGCTGATCGCCTGACGGTTGCTTCCCTTTACCAGTCATTTACACATCTTCCGTAACGGATGCTGCTTCCGGCGCGTATAGGCCATTGAACACACACAACACACAAAGGGGAAGGTGCACAATGGCTAAACGCATGATTTTGATCCTTGGTTTGTCGCTGTTGGCGATGGCAGTGGTCGGTTGTACCGGAATCGTCGGCAACGGGCAGATTACGGAAGAAGTGCGCACGCTGGATCGCTTTGATCGCATCGTGGTCACGGGCGCGGGCGATGTCTTCGTGGAATTTGGGGAGAGCGAATCGGTGCGCATTGAGGCCGAGAGCAACCTCATGGAATACCTGGAGACGACCGTACGCGGCGATACGCTGGAAATTGGCACGCGCGACAACGTCGGGATTACCACCACGCGCGGCTATGACTTCTACGTGACCGTGACCGAACTGGAAGGGCTGGAGATCACAGGCGCGGCAGATGTGACCCTGCCGGAGATTGTGATGGATGACGACTTCGAAATCCGTATTTCCGGCGCGGGTGATATCACGGTGGCTTCGTTGGAAGCCGAGTCGTTGGATGTTGAAATCACGGGTGCTGGCAGCGTGCGCGTTGAAGGCGGCAGCGTCGAATCGCAGGAAGTGACGCTCAGTGGCGCAGGGGATTACAACGGGCGCGAACTCATGAGCGTGGACGCTGAGGTTCAAATCTCCGGTGCAGGTGGTGTGACCGTCAACGTCACCGGAGAACTCAGCGGCAATATCTCCGGCGCGGGCAGCTTGCGCTATGCGGGTGAACCCGAAGAAGTGGATGTCGATACATCCGGCGTGGGCAGCGTCTCAGCGCTGAACTGAACCTGCACCAGGCGAATTGCTTCGATCCGGGGAAGGGGTCACGCCCTTCCCTTTTTGATTCACGCCGAGTCGTGCGGGAGCGATCCCGTGTAGCGGGCACGCGGACGGATCATGCGGTCTTGCTCATATTGTTCGATGCTGTGCCCAATCCAACCAATCGAGCGCCCCAGGGCGAAGAGCGTGATCGGTACTTCGCTATCCAGCCCCAGCACATGAGCCAGCAGCACCAGGGCGAAATCCGCGCTGGGTGCTGCATCCAACCGCTCCTGCGCGGTTTCGATCAACTTGCTGCCGAAATCCATCACCGGATGATCGGGATAGTGTTCGCGCAGCATTTCGACGAGCACACGCGCACGGGGATCACCTGCCGGGTACAGTCGATGCCCGAACCCGGGAACTCGTCCGCTGCGTTGCAAATGCTGTTGTAGCACCGGGACGGCGTTCTTCGCCTCCAGCCCAGTCTCGCGGAAGAAGGCTTCCACATGCATGGTTTCACCCCCATGCTTGCTCCCCTGCAAGGCCGCCAGCCCCGCCAGCACGGCGGCATAGGGCGTTGCACGCACCGAGGCCACGATACGCGCCGCGAAAGAAGAGGCGTTCAATTCATGATCTGCCATCAGGATCAAGGCCGCGTTGAGCAGTCTGGTCGCCTGTTCGTCGTGTGGGCAGATGCCCTGTTGCAGCATCTCCGCCAGCGGCAGATTCTCCGGCACGTTGTCCCCTGCGACGACCGAGACCATCAGCCGCAGGATACGCGCCCCGGTCTGCGCGACAATCGCAGGCCGCAGGTCATAGGCGCTGAGGTCATCTGCCATCGCTGCCGGGAGCATGGTCTGCAATTCTTGCAGCGCACTCAGGTTTGCGCCGTCCATCTGCATGTGCAGCAGCATGGCTTCGTAGCGCTCGGCGGAAACCAGCGCTTCCGGGTTGAACAGGTGTGTGGCGTTTTCAGCCGCGCCCGTCCATAGCAGCGCTGCCACCTCTTCCACGCTGCTCTCCTGCGCCAGCCGCGTCACATCCTGCCCGCGATAGTACAGGTTGTCGTTGTCGATCAACGTGATGGACGAATCCAGAACGGGAGCGCCCCAGTGCAGCGCATCTTGCGCCAGCTTTTCTGGATTGCGGCGTCCTTCTTTGCGTGCACGCAGTTTCTCGATGTCTTCGGCGTAGTAGCGCCGTTGGCGACGTTCACCCCCGGCAGCCTGCTCCGAGCGAATCAAGCCTCGGCTGACGTAGGCGTAGAGCGTGGAGCGGCTGACGCCGAGGAGCTTTGCGGCTTCTTTGGCGGTGTAATAACGTTTTTCGGACATGGGCGGCATCCCCTGACGCACTCATTCAAAAGGAATTTCTCATGATCTGCACTGGTTGAGGACCTCGTAATTCTGTAATGAGGTAGATCCTCTCCAGTAGCTTCAGTAGTTCGCACTTCGACCATCTCGCATTCTAACACAATCACCCATTGATGATGCGGGCTGTCATCGCCTGCCCTTCGCGAATCAGGGTATGGTACACTCAGCGCATCAACGACTTTTTGCACACGTCATGCGGGATGGTAGGTGGCTATGCAGCCAGTCGGCGAGACCTATTTCGAACGGGGGATGAAACACTACGAAGTGGGCGAATTTGCCCAGGCGGTGGAGATGTTCACCAAGGCGCTGCGCCTGAGCCTGGGCGACCTGGCGGAGACGGCGCTCTATCGCGGTCTCTGTTACGCCTATCTGGAAGCCTATGACCGGGCACTGGCGGATTTCCACGAGGCAATCCGGCGCAATCCCTACCTGGCGGACGCTTACAACGAGCGCGGCACGCTCTACCGGATGCAGGGTGAGTATCGGCTGGCGATTGACGATTACGACGCGACCCTGCACCTGGATAGTGAACACTACGCCGCGTACTACAATCGCGCCCTGGCCTATGAGCAACTGGGGAACTATCAAGTCGCCGAGCAAGACCTGACACGAGCGCTTGAGCTGACGCCTGCCTTGGCACAGGCCTACGAAGCGCGGGGGCGGGTTCGTGCGCTGATGTACGACTATGACGGCGCGATTGCCGACTTACAGCGCTATTTGCGTATGGGTGGGGGCTACGAATTCGACAACCACAGCGAAGTTCTCAGCTATTTGATTACGCTGCGCATCAACAAATTCCTGAGCCGTTTCATTCCGCCGCGCTACCTGCTTGGGCGGCGCGAGTGGTGAAACAGCGCAGGGAGCAGGCAGGGCGCTGCTCCCCTGTGTGATGCGGTTCAATCCGGGGCGACGAACTCCGACGCATTCCAGATTTCATCATCTGGTGAGGAGGGCGAGTCTTCTACGCCGTCGAAGACTCGCAGCGTCCAATCCGCCGCCTCGCATTCGTCAATGTCGCTGTGCTGTGCCGTGTTCAAGACAAATGCATAGGCATGGTCATACTGCGTCGTATCGACCGTGCCGCTGCGCCCCAGGTCGTAGAGACGGGCGCGATCTCCCTCGATGCCGACGACGAAGAGCACCAGTGTTTCGTCGCCGAGCAGTTCAAACGTATACTGACCCGCTTCTGTAATTTCGACGTAATCGACCGACAATTGCTGCACACCGTTGCGCTCGGGGGAGATCAATCCAGGCCCGCTGATGCTGCCTTCCAGCCGCACCGTCGTATCGAAGCGCTTGGCCAGGGCGTAGTCCCACAGCAGGTTGCGCACCGCCATCCGCTCGATGATTTCTTGGGGGGAGGTTCCCAGTTCCGACAGGCCGCGATAGAAGCCATTCAACCCTTCGTTTGCCGCCATGTACTCCCAGATGAACTGGTAGCTTTCCAGGCCGAGGTCGCGGGCAAAGCTGTCAATCAGCAGCCATTCGCCATAGATGCGCAGGTCGAAACGCATGCCGCCTTCCATGTAGCCGATGCAGACATCCGGGCGCTCGAAGACTTCCGCCGCTGTGAAGGAGACATCAGCGATTGTTGGGTAGACTAGCGTCTCCACCCAGGAAGCGCCTGCCTCGTAGAAGCCGAAGAAGGTATCGTTCGTATCGTAGCCGAACTGGATGTTGTGATGCACCTCATGGGCGGCGGTCTCGCGCACGCGGTCGAAGGGGTCGCCCTGGGTTCCGTCCATGTCGTTCTCGATCATCAGGTAGCTGTACGCCGCGTAAAATTCGCGCACCGGAGTATTGGGATTGTCACCTACCAGGATTTCCGGCGATGCGATCCCCAGTGCGCCGACATCAGCCAGATCGAGGACGTAAATATCCAGCCGGTTGTCGCCGCCTTCACCGCAATCCGCAGGCGGCAGCGCCCAACCCAGGTCATTGAATTGAATGTCCAGGGATCGCTGTAGGGCTTCGGCCAGCACGGCGATATATTCTTCAGTTGTGGCATCGCGCCCACCCAGCGTGTAATGCACGCGGAATGTGTCGCCTTCGTAGAAGCGCTCCGGGCCGCTGAGCGCAGGGCGTTCGGCCTCGGCTGCGGCGGTGTCAATGCTACTGCAATCAAATTCGTCGAAGCCCTCTGGCAGGCGTTCGGCATCTGCCCGCTGGGATGCATCCAGCACTTCCGGTGTATTGATGCCGATGAAGAGGCGGTAGGCTCCTGCGCTGCTGATGGTGATCAGTCCCAGACTGTAGTCGCCATCTTCCGGGATTTCAAAGCTCAGCGCCGAATTGAACCCGCCGCCGCTGTCGTCATCTTCGGCGAAGACTTCGCGCATATCCGCCGATTGCAGGTAGATGTAAGTATCGACTTCGCCAACGCCGGATGCGTAGACATAGATCACATCCCCGGCCTGCACCCCTTGAATATCGACCAGAATCTCTTCCTGGGGATCGGCAAATTCGCCGCTGAATTCCGCCACCGTGCCCCGTTCGCTGAGCACAAAGCTGCTGCTAACCTGGGCGGGGTCGCTCATCATATCGTTCAGCAGGGCATCCGGGCGATTGATACCAACGGTGATGCGGAAGTCCCCGGTGCCCTCTTCCGAGACCATGCGCACCAGCACTGTGCCATCTGCCTCGACGGTATGCGTCAATGTGGCGCTGCGAGCATCCCCCTGCGTTTCGTCGGCGAAGGCGCGGGATAGCCCGGGGCCTGTTGTGAACAGATAGGGGCTGACGGTGTCGAATCCTTGCGCCAGAATGTAGAGCGTATCACCTGCCTGGACGTTTTCCAGCACGATGATCACTTCCTGGGATTCGGCATTGGCGATTGTGCCCTCAAAGGTGCGCAATTCTTCCGCTGCATCCATCGTATAGCGGTTTGCCTGTGCCGTTGTGCCGGATGCGACCAGCACCAGCACGACTAACGGAATGAGACGCAACAAAAGCGAATACTTACTGACCCGTGCTGGCCTCAGAATGTGTTGTTTCGCGTGCGAAGTGGAATGGAACATCCACGTTAGCGGCTTCATGGGGATTCCGGTACTCCAATAGAACTCGGCGAACAGAGCGAAGGCGGGGGCAGCCCCGATCTCTGAGGGGATTTGTCCGATGCCTCACTAACAGGATACCGCTATTCGCAGCCCTTGCGGATAAGAGCTTGCGAATATTTTGCAGGTTTTTGATGGCTCTACTGATGGCTTCAGTAGTAGGCGCATTCTGCGTAGTAGTAGATCAGTGTGCCCTCGCTGTCCGGGTCTTCGCTGATGCGGAAGCTCGTATCAGCCACACCGCGCGCGGCTGCATTGGGGTTGCGCGTATCCACATTGCGCGTGATCTCACGGCGATAGTCGCGATACCAGGTGCGCACAGTTTGCGGATCGTCGCTTGTGTAATAGACCTGCTCGGTGATGCCCGATGCGCGTGGGCGGAAAAAGCCGTTCTCGTCGGTGCGTACGAGTTCCGCACCGGGGTAGAGCGGCATCCAGTGGTCGATGTCGGCGGCACAGCGCACATCAACGCCCAGTGTGATCAAGACCATCAGAATGATGATACCGATGATGATGTAGACGATGCTCAGGAGTAAGCGTCCGATGGATGATCGGTTCTGCGATGTTTCGTGATGGGGAGCCATGTTGCCCTGTTTCTGACCGACGTTGTTCACGGATATGCTACTACAGCGAGTGCTCCCGTGAGTAGCCTCAATCCGCCCGCGATTCACACAGCGCATTGGACTTTCGCCCCGCATCGGCCATAATATGGCGCCATGCAGACACCGCACGTATCCAGATAGGACGGAATCATGATTGTTGTTGACGCGCATCAGGATATTGCCTGGAACACCTTCGCATATGGGCGGGATTATCGGCAGAGCGCCTGGATGCATCGCCGCCGCGAAGCTGGACAGGGGTATCCGCGCGCCACCATTGGCCTGCCGGATGCGCTGCTGGGGCGGGTGGCGCTGGTCTTCAGCACGCTCTTCGTCCTGCCAGCGGAAAAAGCCGCTCTGTTGAAGACGACCCCTGGCGAGAGAAGTTATCGCAGTCCACAGGAAGCTCACCAGCAGGCCATGAAGCAGATGGATTACTACGATCGGCTGCGCGAAGAGAGTTCCCACCTGCGGTTGATCGAGACTGTGAGTGACCTGGATGCGGTGCTGGCGACCTGGGAAGCGGGGCGTGAGATGAGCACGCGGCAGCAGGGCATGGTCGTCCTCATGGAAGGTGCTGACCCGATCCTGGAGCCGAAGCAATTCGAGGAATGGTATGCACGCGGCGTGCGCGTCGTCGGGACGGCCTGGAGCCGCACGCGCTACAGCGGCGGCACTGGCGAGCCGGGTGGCTTGACTGCGCTGGGGCGGGAGTTGCTGGACGTGCTGGCGGGCTTCAACGTCCTGCTCGATCTCTCGCACATGGCGGAAGAAGCCTTCTACGAGGCATTGGAGCGCTACGAAGGCCCGCTCTTCGCCAGCCACAGTAATCCGCGCCGCTTCCGGGACAGCGACCGCCACCTCTCGGACGAGATGATTCGGCTCCTGGCGCAGCGCGATGGCGTGATGGGAGTCGTGTTCTACAACAAATTCCTCAGCAACGAATGGAGCAAGGGGGATCCTCGGCTGCCGCTGGATGTCGTCATCCAGGCGATTGATACCGTATGCCAGTTGACGGGCAGCGCAGCGCATGTGGGCATCGGCAGCGATATGGACGGTGGCTTCGGCGCGGAAAGCATCCCGCAAGAGATCGAGACTACGACTGACCTGCTGCACATCGCGGATCGCCTGCGCGAACGCGGATACCAAGAAGCCGATGTCGAGGCCATCATGGGGGGGAATATGCTGCGTAAGCTGCGCGAGAGCCTGCTCTGAGCAGCACACAAGGGGGGACAATCCCGCGAGATTGCCCCCGTCGCTCGTTCTTCAGCGCAAGCGAATGACGTAAATGCTGTTGGGTGGCAGCGGCGCAGGCACCGGGGTGTACTCCTGGAAGCCGCCGTTGGGGTCGAGTTGTGGCACTGCGACCTCGGCATCCGTCGTGCCGAAGATCACCTCGGCTTCTGTGAACTGCGTGAAGGGACTCTCTTCGATGGTGAAGGTGTAGTCGCGCGATTCACGGTCATTGAGGTTCAACACCACCAGCAGCACCTCATCCTCCGTGTAGCGCAGGTAGCCCCAGGCCGCATTCAGCGACGAATCGACCGGGATCGTCTGCCCATATTGCAGGGCGGGGTGGGCGTTGCGCAGTTGGATCAAGTTGCGGTAGTGGCTCAGCAGCGAGTCTGGATCGTCCGTCTGCCCTGCAACGGTGCGCTCCTCGAAGTTCTCTTGCAAGGGCTGCCAGGGCGTCCCTTCCGTGAATCCGCCCGTGATGGGTGTCGCGTCCCACTGCATCGGGCGGCGGATGTTTTCATCCGGCTTGCCCCCCAACATGCCGATTTCTTCCCCGTAGTAGATGAAAGGCGAACCGGGCAGGGTCAACAGCAGGTTGGCGGCGACGAAATTCTGCTGGACGTTGCCCTGAAGCTGGGTCAGCAGGCGGTCGATGTCGTGATTGGTGGTCAGCGTGGCGAATTCGCCGGGTTCGTAAGCATCCAGCGCATCCACAACGCGACGTTCGATATTGCGCTTACTGCCCAGCACGCTGGCGCTGATGATCTCTTCGGCGATGGCGAATTCGAAGATAGCGTCCACCGCATCATCGTCCATATAGCGCTCCAGGACGGTCGTCGAATTTTGCAGCACTTCGCCCACGAGATAGGCTTCCGGATTGATGCTGTGGATGTAGTCCGTGAACGCCCGCAGATAGGCGCGATTCTCCGGCGAATCCGACAGAATCGGCACATCGCGCCCTTCCACTTCCGGTTCCACAAGATAGCGAATCGCATCCAGGCGGAAGCCATCGACGTTCATCTCTTCGATCCAGAAACGCCCGATGTCGTAGATCTCGGCGGTGACTTCGGGATTGTCGTGATTCAGGTCGGGCATGCGGCTCCAGAACGGGGCGTAATACCAGAGACCATTCTCACTGTTGCGGTACCAGGCATTCGCTCCCCAGGGGCCAGGGTAGCCGGGGTCTTCCTCTTCCCAGACGTACCAATCCACAAATTCGGGGTCGCCGCTCTCCGCAGCCTGGAACCAGGGGTGATCGTCCGAGGTATGGTTCAGCACCAGATCGACGATGATGCGAATGCCACGTTCGTGCGCCGCGTCCATCAATTCCAGGAAGTCTTCGCGCGTGCCGTAATCCTGCTCAATGGCGCGGTAATCGAGCGTGTCGTAGCCGTGGTAGCTCTCCGCTTCCATGATGGGCATCAGCCAGATGCCGGTGATTCCCAGGTCGTCGGTCGTCGTGGGGTCGCCATCATTGAGGTAATCGAGCTTCTCGATGACGCCCTGAATGTCGCCGATGCCGTCTCCGTCGCTGTCGTAGAAGCTGCGGACGAAGAGCAAATACCAGACCGTGCTCTCCCACCAGTCCGGCTCGGCAGAAGCGGCCTCTTCCTGCGCTGCCAGGGGCCATACACTCACAGTTCCGAGCAGCAAAACCAATACCAGTAGCAAGAATTTTCTCATCAGTTTTCCCTAGGGTCTCTGTACAGGATGAGTTGCGGTCAGTGGCAGTGTGCCAGACCGAGTTCACTATACCGAGGGAGGCTGTGCGACGCCATGCCGACCGACGCCGCACGGGGGGTATTCTGTACAAGGTGTACGAATGAGTGTCAGCCGTCAGGCCGTAATCCAGCCTTGCGCCTCGCGCTGTACGAGGTTCGCCAGTGCGCACATGAAGTTCTCGTCTGCGTTCAAGCAGGGTGCCAGCGTATAATCTTCTGGCTTTCCGCCCGCTTCTTCCCACTCCTCCAGCCCTTCGTTTCCCAGTTCGTCGAGTGTTTCCAGGCAGTCTACGGTGAATCCCGGCGGGAAGACCAGTACGCTTTCACCCGTTCTGGCGTGTTTCTCGATGACTTCATCGGTATAGGGCTGCAACCACTTTTCCGGGCCAAAGCGCGATTGGAACGAGAGCGTCCACTGCTCATCGTGCAGTCCTAGCGCCCGCACCAGATGTTCCGTTGTGATGCGGCATTGCTCTTTGTAAGGGTCGCCTGTCTCGTCGTAACGTGCTGGATTCCCGTGATAGCTGAAGATGTAGTGGTCTGGCTCCTGGTCTTGCTGCTCGATTAGCTGGCGCAGGTGTTGGGCCATCGCATCAATGTAGCCGGGGTCGTCGTAGTAGGGTGGGATGAAGCGCAGGGCGGGGACGAAGCGCTTGCGTTCGGAAAGGCGGCCTGCGGCGGCGAGATAGGCCGCATCATAGACGGAAGCCGTCGTCGTTGACGAGTACTGTGGGTACATCGGCAGCACCAGAATGCGGTCGATGCCCGCAGCTTCCAGCGTATCGACAGCCTGACGCATGCTCGGTTCGCCGTAGGTCATACCCATGACCACTTTGTACTGATCGCCGAGAAGGGCTTGCAGTCGCTCGGTTTGCTGCTCTGTGAAGACCATCAGCGGCGATCCATCGTCGCGCCAGATGCGCTGGTAGAGCTTCGCCGAACGCGCCGGACGTACGCGCAGGATGATCCCACGCAGAATCGGCTGCCAGATGGCCGGATGGTAATCAATCACGCGGCGGTCGCTCAAGAATTCCGCCAGAAAGCGACGTACAGAGCCGGGGTCTGCTGCTGCCGGGGTTCCCAATTGCGCCACAATCACGCCCACACGTTCATGGGTTCCGTTCATCACCATAGACAAGTACCCTACCCATTTCATATATTCCAATACTTCGACGGTGATATTGCCACGAGCGGCAGCGGAACACTATTGGACATTCGGCATGATTGAGATGTGTCAGATGACAGGGGGCGGACTCAGCGTCCGCGTTCTTCAGCGATTTCCCGGGTACGCAGGAAGATTTCCACTACGACGAAGACGACGATCAAGAACGCGACCAGGGGCAGCGAGAGGGCACGCGGAATCTGCAACCAGGCGCAGGTCACGACGAAAAGGCCCACCCAGATGCTCTGGCGGACGATGACGCCGCTGGTGGGGGGTTCGGCACGCACAGGGGTGAAGCGCACATTGAGATAGCGCACGACGGGCACGACCGTTCCCGTGACGGCGATTTGCAGCAGCAGGAAGAAGAGCCACAACTCGCCGCCGATGCGCGGTAATGTCGTCGTCACCAATCCGTAGAGGCCGCCCCAACCGAGCAGAGCGAGCAGAGACGAGGCCACCAGCAGCCCGGTATGATCGGCTGGGAGACCACCACGCGGCGCGTTCGGTGGATTGGGAGATGAGTCATTCCGTCGTTGCATGCGCACAGTATACCCTACTTCACCGCTGAGTTCGCTGGAGAATCTGCTGATAGAGGGTATCCGTCTGCGGCGAAGTCGCCCGTACGCGCCGCTGGAGCAATTCGTAGAGCGCCAGGGCGTCCTCGGGGGTGCCCAGACGTTCGTAGAGCTGCATCGCATGGCGGTAGAGGTCTTCGCGCATGGGATGGGCGCGGATTGCGCGTAAGGCATCGCCCAGGGCAGCCCGCAGTACCGCTTCATCGTCGGAATCCAGGCGTTCCCGCACCAGAATCTCCAGCGCTTCAGCATGGCGGCGCAGCAGGGTTTGCCTGCGAAGGCGGATACGGGGTTCTCCGCTGCGATAGAGATAGGGGGCGCGGTGTAATTGCACCATCTTGCGCAGCCAGGGGATTCGGTTGGCGTCGGTGGACGCCGAATCCCACGCTTGCTCGAAGTGCTGCACATCGTAGCACAGCAACGAGAGCGCATCCGTAGTGAACACATCGCGTCCGATCTGTCGCAGCAGCGGTTGTGGTAGTTCAGCGCCGAGGACTTCAGTCAGCCGCTTCAGCAGCCTGCGCATCAGCTTCGACGATTCGCGTTCGGGCTGTTCCGGGAAGAGGGTCACGCTCGCTTCCCGCAGGTTGAATGAGCGGTGTTCCAGGATGTACCAGAAAAGCCGCTGTAAGTCGTCCGCGTGTTTGCGTCCCCAATCAATGATGGGACGGCCATCCGCGTAAACGCTGCCTCTCCCGAAGGCCAGCGCCCGTATGAAGGGCTGCTTGCCGACCCGGTTGACGAACGCTGGCGGGAGATCCGTGAAGTAGAGGGCGCTGCCATCTTGCAACAGCGGCTCCCACTGCTTCAGGTCGAAGTAGCGAGCGAGCAAGATGATCTGCAAATCGGACGGTTGTACGCGGATGAAGCGCAGCAAGAACGCTTCAATCGCGGGATCGCTGATGGCATCCCATGCTTCCAGGATCAACTCTACCGGCGACTTCAGCGAGGGTTGGATGAACTGTGCGATTTGTTCGGGTGTGGCCTCTGTCGCTTCTTGCAAAAGAATGGCGTCGATTCCGGCTTCTGTCAGCAGCGCATAGAGGAACTCGTCCAGCGTCTCGATGCCCTGCGTACAATCGACCCACCAGAGCCGAGCATTGGATTCCGCCAGGAAATGCGCTACAAACAGATTGCGTTGGCTCAACTGAGGATCGACCAGGACGGCTCTCGCCCCGGCCATCCGGGCACGGAGTGCGGTGATGTGCTGTTGGGGTGTCTGTAGGTGGCAATTGCCAGATTGTGTGCTTTCTAGCGCCATGTGCCAGTTGCTTTAATAGAGCGCAATGTTACAGAAATGATACCCTGTAAGTTACTCAGCGTCAATTAATTTTACCTACAAACAGTGTAACCGATCCAAAAATAACCTGCGAGTAAGTTTTCATGACTTCTTCTCATCATTCTTTGCCGCGTCCGGTGCAGCAAGCTGCGCAATGGTTGCTGTGGATCGCTGAGCCGCTGATTCTGCTGTTCATGATTCTGGCCTTCTGGCATCACTCTCCGCCGATCCGTGATGAGTGGGTCTGGCTGCTATGGCTGGCGCTGCCCGTGTTCCGGTTGCGGATGTTCGCTCAGGGACGTGTCTGGACGTGGACGCCGCTCAACGATTGGCTGCTGCTCTTCATCCTGCTGACGGCGCTCAACGATGCCTTCGCGCCATATTCCCGTGCGAGTTATATCGCTGTTGTCTCTCGTCCGTTGTTGGGGATCTGGCTCTATCTGTATTTTGTGGAGCATGCGCGTACCTTCCGCCGTATGGATGCGCTGCTGGTCGGCAGCATCGGTGTTGGGGCGGTGTTGGCGGTGCTGGCGCTGACCGCCACGCAGTGGACGCCAGATAAAGGCGCGGAGTTGGCTTTCATCACCGACGCTCTGCCGCGCATCGACTACCGCCAATGGGGTGACCTCTTCGCCAATATGCTCCTGGGTTTTAATCCCAACGAGATCGCCGGGGCACTGGCCTGGATGACGCCATTGCTGGCAGGGGTCGCCCTCACGCGCAAACCCGCAGCGGGAATGGGCTGGCGGGCGGTTCGCATCAGCGCCGGAATCGTCTTCGCGCTGTTGCTGCTGGCGCTCTTCCTGGGGCAGAGTCGCTTCGCGATTGGCGGCGTCGTCGTGGCACTGGCGCTGCTGGCAACCTTGCTGCTGAAGAATCGCTGGCGCTACGTTGCGCTGGCGGGTGTCGGGGTGATTGTACTGCTGCAAGCGGCGCTGCTGTTGAATATCTTCGATGTGCGGGCACCTGACCCGGCGGCAGCCCAGGCGGGGCTTTCCTCGCGCGATCAACGTACCTTCACCACGCGGCTGGATATCTGGCAGCGCGGGCTGCAAATGATGCTGGATTATCCGGCGACGGGCGTGGGCATGTCCATGTATCGTGGGGTGGTTGGGCTGCCCCAATACGAAATCGAGTATTATGTGGTCAACGGTGGGACTCCACCGCATACCCATAACGAGTGGATTCAGATGGGCGCTGACCTGGGCGTGCCGGGCTTCGCGTTGTACATCATCTGGCAGGTGGTCGTCTTGTGGATGCTCTGGCGAGGCTGGCGTACCGGGAACCCCGTCCAGCAAGGGATTGCGGCAGCCATTTTCGCCGGGCTGCTGGCGCATGCCGCCTACGGCTTCGGCGATGCAGTCACGCTGTGGGATCGCTACAGCTTCGTGCTCTGGTGGCTGGTGGGGCTGGCGGGGGCGCAGTATGTGCTGGCGCGCGAGTCTTCGTCGAAGGCTGTGGGGAAGGCTGCGCAATGAAGCCCGCTTGCGCCTGTTTGCGCTGCCCCTGCCCCTCATTCGCTGCCCTTGCTACAATTGTGTAACACTGACACAGCAAGTCTCCCGCTGTGCGGTACAATAGACAATAATTCGTCAGACAAGTGAACAGAGGGCAGTTTATGTTCCCAGAAAAGCCCAAGCGTGAACATCCCCCGAAGATCCGCCGTAGCCGCCGCCGCTGGGGCTGGCTGCTGGTCAGCATCCTGGTCGCAATGCTGCTCCTACCCGCTGCATTTCGTGGCGTAGGGCGTATGGGGGGCGAACAGTGGGTCGACCTGATGCTCCTCATGACGATGTTCTGCTGCACGATTGCCCTGCTCTACCAGCTCGGGCTGCGGGTGCTGGCGCAGGATCGCCGCCCGCAAGAGGCGGAAGCCTACGAATACGAATGGGTTGATGATGTGCCCTGGGATGAACGAGACTTATAGGTTGAATGGGCCAATTGCGGAGTATAATCCAACTGTAACGTGACGTAAGCTGGTTCCTGGTGAAAGGAAGAGAGGCGCGTGAGCCAAATGAACGAAATGGTCGGGCAGCAATTGGGTGACTACAAGCTGCTCTCCAAGCTCACTAGCGGCGGCATGGCGCACATCTTCATCGGCGAAGATGTGAAACTGGGGCGCAAAGCGGCGATCAAAGTGCTCCTGCCGGAGATGGCTGCAGACGACAAACTGCTGGCAGAGCGCTTCGAACGCGAAGCCCGCGCCGTTGCCCAGCTTGAACACGACAACATCATTCCCATTTACCAGTATGGCGAGAGGGACGGCCTCTATTTCATCGCCATGCGTTTCATCGATGGAAACGACCTCTCGGACGAGATTCGCAAATACCGCGAGCGCGGACAGCGCATGCCGATCGACCGCGCCCTGGATATTCTGGAGCAGGTTGCTGCGGCGCTGGATCACGCGCATCGCTTCGGCATCGTGCACCGCGATGTAAAACCTTCCAACGTGTTGCTCGGCTTCAACGATAAAGCTGTGCTCTCTGATTTCGGGCTGGTACTCTGGGAGTCGGTCGATCAGACGCTGGGGACGGCCTTCGGCACGCCGCGCTACATCTCGCCGGAGCAGGCGACGGACTCGCAGAGCGCCGTTCCACAGAGCGATATTTACTCCCTGGCAGTGATCCTCTACGAAATCGTCACGGGACAGGTGATCTTTCAGGGCAATACGCCCATGGAAGTTGCCCTCAGCCACATCACCGAGACGCCGCGCCTCCCGCGCACCCTGAACCCCGATATTCCCGTGCGTGCACAGAACGAGATCATGCGCGCCCTGAGCAAGGATGCGGATAAGCGCCACGACACCGCCACAGAGTTCATCCAGGCGGTGCGCCGTGCCTACGAAACGCTGGATCGCTCGGCGACCAATCCCTTCCCGGCGAACAAGCCAGCCGAGACGGGGACGATGCCGATGGTCTCCGACGATGACGAAGACATGATCCTGCATCAGGCTGACGCGACCCCCAGCAGCATGGATGACCTGCTGGAACGTTGGGATGGCATCCCGGCAGATGAGAGCAGCGCGACCATCACCGGGCCGAGCACGCCGGAACGTCCGCAGCCACCGCGCAAAGGGCTGCCGCGTCCGGTCATCGGCGGCGGGGTGATCGGGATCTTCATTGCGATTCTGGTAGCGCTGGGGGTCTTCAGTGGGGGGGAAGCCCCCGCCAATGGGGATGCAGGTGAGTCTGAACCGAGCACCGTTGCAGAATCCGGTGTGACGGCAGGCGTGCTCCCGGCGAGCATCCCGCTGACGCTGCGCTACAACGACGACTTCTTCTCCATCACCAATCCGCATCCTTATGCCGCCGCTGATTTCAGCGAATTCGCCATCCAGGGCGCCACGGGTGAACCCAGCAGTGGCGATTTCGGCGCACAGGTCGAACCCGGGGAATGCCTCTTCGTGCGGCGTTCGTCAGCGCAGGATCGCAATGTGCCGACAGTCTGGGATTGTGGAACGCGCTCCCGGCTGGTTGTCAGCGGTGAACTGTATTGGCGTGCGGACTCCGCAGAAGATGCGACCTTCCGCGTGACTCTGGGCGGTCAGGTGATCGCTACCTGCGACACCTATGGTCGTGCGGTGGGCAACACACCGGAAGAGGAGTCCTGCACGGTGGATTGGCCGGCAGTAAGGCGCGGCAGTCCATGAGCGTATGACGGACTGCAATAGCGACCTGGCTGGCATCGGACGATACTGCTCCTTCACTGGCGACGGACAGCAAACCGAAGACCTCAACGGATCTACGGGAGAGAACAGGCGGGAAGCTGTGTCCCGCCTCTCAGCGCCGCTCGACCAATTCGCCCTCTTCGTTCAGAAAGTCCAGAATCGATGTTTCCGTGTAGTCCCTATCGGAGAGCCGCCGCTTCAGTGCCATCAATTCATCGTCGGACAAATCCTTGATGATCTCGTCAATGCGTTCGCGCTTGACCTTGGCACCGTAATCGTCGCTGCGGAAATTCACCGTCCATACCACATAGGTTCCGCCTGCGCTCACGGCCAGTATGATGAGCGCGATAATCATGTGCATGATGGTCAGTGATTGGGCTGCCGCTGCACTGATGAACAGCGCCGACAGCGCGATGCCCGTCATCACCCAGAGCATCATGGCGAGTCCCGTGCGATTATCATCTGACATGCGTTCCCCCTCAATCAGCCACTCTTCTGCCTGCTGTTCACATTTACGCAATTCAAGGGGAAAAGTTGTCTCCGGCGTGGTTTTGTGTTCTTTCAGAGCATGTTTGTTCAGAAAGACACCTCTCGAAAGCCTGTTCTTTCTGCTCATTCTATCCCCCTCTACGTCTCCCCCACTATGTGAGGAGAGACTTCGCCCTCCTTGAGAATTGGAGACGGGATTGAGGGTGGAAAGTGGCGAGAAAGACCACCTTCTGACCGTTTCTATGTTCATTCACGAACAGGTCCTCCGTTGTCATGAGGACTCAAAACGGAAGACGGCCTATTCCCACTCAATCGTCCCTGGCGGTTTGCTGGTGATGTCATAGGTCACGCGGTTGACCCCCGCCACCTCGTTGACAATGCGCGAACTAACTCGCGCCAGCAGGTCGTAGGGTAGCCGTGCCCAATCCGCCGTCATGAAGTCGTCCGTCTGCACGGCACGCAAGACAACAACTTCTTCGTAGGTGCGGTTGTCACCCATCACGCCGACCGCTTTGACAGGTAGCAAGACTGCGAACGCCTGCGCCGTATCGCCACGCAGCATATCCGCCGCTCGCAGCTCATCCGTGAAAATCGCGTCGGCTTTGCGCAGCGTCTCCAATCGCTCGAAGGTCAGATCTCCCAGGCAGCGGATCGCGAGGCCGGGGCCGGGGAAGGGCTGCCGCCAGACGATGCTCTCCGGCAGGCCCAGGGCCTCACCCACCGCGCGCACCTCGTCCTTGAAGAGATCGCGCAGCGGTTCGACCAGCTCAAAACCCAATTGCTCCGGCAGGCCGCCCACGTTGTGGTGGCTCTTGATGACCTTGGCGGATTTGCTGGCTGAAGCGCTCTCGATGACATCCGGGTAAATCGTCCCCTGCGCCAGATACTGAATGCCCTGGAGTTTCTCGGCTTCTGTGGTGAAGACATCAATGAACAACTTGCCGATGACCTTGCGTTTCTGTTCCGGCTCGGTGACCCCTTGCAGCGCGTCCAGGAATTGCTCTTGTGCGTCGGCATAACGCAGATTCATGCCGCGTTCTTCGCGAAAGGTGCGCAGGACGGTCTCCGGTTCGTTGAGGCGCAGCATACCCGTGTTGACGAAGATGCTCACCAGTTGTTCGCCGATGGCCTGGTGCAGCAATGCGCCGACGACTGCGCTGTCCACGCCGCCGCTGAGCGCCAGCAGCACGCGCTCGTTGCCCACACGTTCGCGCACGGCTTCGATGGTCGCGTCGATGAAGGCTACGGGAGTCCACTTCGGCTCGCACTCGGCAACGCGGAAGACGAAATTGCGCAGCAAATCCAGCCCGTGCAGGGTGTGCTGCACTTCCGGGTGAAATTGCACCCCGTAGATGTCCCGCTCCAGATCACCGATGACAGCGTATGGCGAATTGGCAGAGCGTCCCAGGGCGCTGAATCCCTGCGGCGGTTCTTCGATGCGATCACCGTGCGACATCCAGACGACGGTCTCTTCCGGCAGGCCATCCAGCAAGAGGCTGTGCGGCTCATGCGTGATCTCTGTGCGCCCGTATTCGCGCTGTGCCGCCGCCGCCACCCGCCCGCCGAAGGCCAGGGTCAGCAGTTGTAGCCCGTAGCAGATGCCGAGGACAGGCTTGCCGCTCTGCAAAATGTGTGGAGCCAGAGTCGGTGCGCCGGGTTCATAGGCGCTGTGTGGCCCGCCAGAGAGGATGTACGCGGCGGGGTCGTGCTGATCAATGTGTTCGGCCTCCGCGTCCCAGGCGAAGACTTCTGCGTACACGCCCAGGTCACGTACGCGGCGGGCGATGAGCTGCGTGTACTGCGAACCGTAATCCAGGATGGCGATGCCGCCCTGCTTCAACTCGTCTTTACTGGTCAAACGTCGTTCCTATGCTCTGTTGCGTGGATGATGCCTCCATTCTAGCCGCCGTCTGCGGGGCAGACAAGCAAGCGCGAAATCATGCGCCCCTACCCGCAAAACCCGGAATCAAAAAGGACGGGGTTCGTCCCGTCCTTCCCGGATGTCCAGAGTAGGCCGGCGTTATTCACGACCGCCCGCGAACAGACGCAGCAGGAAGATGAACAGATTGATGAAATCCAGGTACAGGGTGAAGGCACCCATGATCGCCAGTTTGGCGGTCTCGTTGCCATATTCCTGGAATTCTTCCTGGTAGGCCAGGTTCTTGATCTTCTGCGTATCGTAGGCTGTCAGCCCCGTGAAGAGCAGCACGCCGACGACGCTGATGATGAAGTCCAGGGCGCTGCTGCCCAGGAAGATGTTGACTACCATAGCGATCACCAGACCAATCAGCGCCATCATGAAGAAGGCTCCGAATTTGGTCAGGTCAACCTTCGTGGTGTAGCCAATCACCGTCATCGCGCCGAAGAGACCCGCTGTAGTCAGGAAGGCGTTGGTGATGGCGCTGGCCTGCCCGCCCTGGATCAGAGCGTAGAAGATCACGCCGAAGATCAAGCCTTCGAGGGCAGCGTAGAGCAGGAATAAGCCAGTGACTATGGTTGGCGTGGTACGACGCATCGCCCACATCATCGCGAAGACGATCACGAACTGCACGATAATCAGCGGCAGCCAGATGCTCGCGGCAACCGAGAGCAGCGCCTCCGTGTTCAAAACGATAAAGGAGACGCCTGCGGTTACCAGCAAGCCCAGCCCCATCCACAGGTAGACCAGGCGCATCAGCGGGCGCACATCCATCAGTGGCTGTGCACGATCTTGCAGGAAGCTGAAGCCCCCGGCGTTGTTATTGTTCCAGTTCGAATTATTCATCGACAGCACTCCGTTTTTGACTTCCGATAGACTTCAACTATTCTATCATACCCCAAAACGACCTGTTGAATCCCCCAAATTTTAGGGCTTGTCGTTCGGGCATTCTTCTATCTAGACGCCGCTGCAAGCGATATTCTTATATTCTATCGCTTGACAAATCGGCATTGATTCAGGATTCTAATCTGTTGAGGCTTGTGACAGAATTGAGGCATACGCCAGTGGCACGCATTCTCCTGCTAGAAGATGAATATTTCTTGCTGCGCCTGTATACGAAAGCACTGCGTGCCGCCGGACATGAAGTCGATGGCGCGATGAACGTCGAAGCGGCGTTCGACCTATTTGGGCAGAATCCCTATTCCCTCTTCATCTCTGATATTCGCATCGGACGCCTGGATGGCGAGACCTTGATTGAACGCCTTGGGCAGATGTATGAGCCGAGCCGCTGCGAAATCCTGGTGATCTCCGCGCATATGGATCGCTATCAAATCATCTGCGAAACCGCAGGGCTTCGCCATTTCCTGCCCAAGCCCTTCTCCAATGCCGCACTGGTTGAAGCTGTCGAGCGTGTGCTGAGTGGCGGCTGAGCGAATGGGTCGGATTCAGTCCTCGAAACGGGCGCTGGCGATGACAGAGCGGATGATGGGCGTGAATTCGCGCACGACAGCAGGTTCGCCGATGATGCTCGCCCGCAAATACAGGTCATCTTCGGGGCGCAACTCCACCACATAGGTACCCAGAACCAATCCGCCGAAATCTGCCGGATCCGTCTCCGCGTAGGCGGCATCTGCCCCGTTGATTTGCAGCGACTCCGTCTCGCTCCAGTTGAGATCATTTTCTGCGTTCAGGTCTTCGAGGATGGATTCCGGGGTGGTGAAGATCCCGGTGAAGGTCGCCGTGAAGAGATAAACGATCACCTGCCCTTCGTCCGGCAGTACATCCTCGATGTCATCCTGGTTGGAGAGCGCCAATGCGCCTTCGGGGTCGAGGCCGACGAACCAGCCCGCCGGGTAGTTGAAGCTGAACGTGCCGTCGTTGCTCACGTAGCGATTGGGCAGGCTGGCATCGCCGGAGAGGTTGGCACCGCCGTAGACCAGGGCGCTGGTCAACCCCAGGCGGGCACCGCTGCCGACGATGTTGTACTGCAAGGGTGCGCCAGCGGGACGCACGCTGAATTGTACGGCGCGCAGCAGCGGTTCCGCCTCTGCCAATTCGCTGGTGTTGACGGTTGCTGCGAAGATGATCACCAGATCGCCACGAATGGTCACGGAGACCAGGTCGGTTGTCCCTGCGCGGCTGTCTTCGCGGTACGCACGGGCAGCGGGCAACCCATTGAGGCTGAATCCTTCGATTTCGCCGAAGTCGGCGAGCACACCCTGATCGTCGAGTCGGGCCTGTAAGATACTCTCCGGTGTGCTTTCTGCCGCGTAGTCCTCGCGCGGATTCACCATAATCAGGCCGATGAGCGTGACACCACCCTGGCTGAGGAACTGAACCCCATCGCTCTGTTCCGTCAGATTCCAGCCTTCGGGGTGGTCGAAGCTGAAACCGCGCTCTTCGAGGGTCGTCGTGGTATCAACCGTCGTGAAGTCCAGCACATTCTCCGGGCTGCCGATCAGCACCTGCTGCGGTTCGCGGCCTTCCAGCACCACCGAGGCAATCATCTCCTCGAAGATCGGTTCGTAATCCACCAACTGCCCAACGCGCAGGCTGGCGCGCAAGAACACCGAAATCTCGTTGACATCTGCGGCGATCAGCACTTCTTCCAGATTGTTGGACTCTATGATGCGCGTCGTGCGTGCGGCGGGGATACCACCGGCGATGGTGTATTCCTCGATTGGCTCAAACGCCCCTTCGCCATCTTCTTCGATGCTCGTAGAGAGATTTTGCATCACTTCCAGCGGCGAGACATCCCGCCCGGTGAAATCCAACATGCTGATGAGGCCGAACATCACGCCATCATCGAAGAGCATGACATCCCCGCGTTCTTCGGGGAAGCTCACATTCCAATCCGCTGGATGATCTACCAGAAAGCCATTGGGGGTGCGTGTGGTAGTTTCCTGGGCAGCGGCAGTCAGGGCAAATGTGCTCAGGACGAGCAAGATAACCAGTCGAAGCCAGTGGCGAGACATAAACCGTCCTCCCATATATGATATGGCGCTCAGAAAAGATGGCGAACAGACTGACGATTTCATTGTACACGAGGCTGGCAGGGCTGCTTGCTGTGGCAGCGGGAATTCTGCTGTGCGCACAGGGAAGTTCGTCCGAGGGAAATGGTGAGGAATGGCGCCACTCTAGATTGGCGCTGTGCGCGTCGCGCAGAAATGGGCGTATAATGCCTAATAAGATGTGGTAAAAATCCATTGCGAAGAATGCCCCCGCTACACTCATCCGGATCGGCTCCCGCTGACGTTGATTCTCGCAGCCAGTCCACGCTGCACACGCGGCCTTTGACCGGATACGCGGTTCGCTTTTTTCGGTTCCGACATTTTGTAAAGTTACAATGGGTGTTTCAGAGGTTTGCAGATGCCAGTTCAGGTCGAATGGGATGATGACGACAGGCGGATTATTCGCCAGGTGTATTCGGGTTACATCACGCTGGATGATTATACCCAGGCGGTGGATCAAGTCGCGGAGATGGTCTCGCAGGTGCCGCATACGGTGCACTCTATCATGGATCGTCGCGCCATCACGGCGTCGCCCAGTTCCGCACTGCCGGCTTTGCTCTATGCCAACCGCCGCCTGCCTGGCAATCTGGGGTTACGTCTGGTCATTGCGCCCTCGATTTATACGCGCATGATCGTCAATATTGGTCGGCGCGTTGCGCCGCGCGTGATCCATCAGGTGTATTTCGCAGAGACGTTGGAAGAAGCCCGCCTGATCATCCAGGAGCACATCACCGCCAGGGACGCGGCAGAATAGACCGGTTGTAGACAATTGTGCTGACAATTCATAGACAAGTAAGCACAATGGAACCTTGACAACTATTCCAGCACTGATTAGCCTTCCTAATCAAGTAAGTCGCACAGTACAGAACCTCAATACTGTGCTTACAGAATAATCATTACTCAACCTGTACAATACACGCTGACCCGGCGACGAACAGGGCATACCTATGCCAATCCGAGCCAGATGGCATGACGCGCTTCCGCATGTTGTGCTCTTGCAATATGCTGGTGCCCTCGTCACCAGCGACTACATGGAGTCTGTCACAACGGTCAACAACCTGGCGCAGGGAACGGATGACCCTATTTATCTCATCGTCGAGTGCCTGCCAGGTACCCGGGCGATTGACTCGCCCTTATCTACGATTTTCCGCATCAATGCCAGCATACCGGCGAATCTGGAAATGATTGTTGTTGTACAGCCGACCACGTATGCCCGCATGCTGCTGACCATCGCTCGCTCTGTAGCTCCGCGCATCGTGCGTGACCTGCACTATGCGCAGTCTATTGCGCATGCGCTGAACATCATCCAGCAGCACGAGCCAGTGGGTGATGTTACCGACGAATCCGACGGATGAAATCGACGCTCTGCAGGCGTCTTTCCAGAATGTGGCTGATGTAGCCCAGCAGGATGCGCTCGGCGTCACTGTGGAGCGCATCCGGGATTTGGAGGGCAGCGGCCTGTTCGTAGTCGCTGCGCTGCAAGAAACGCAGTAGTTTGAGCGTGTTCACCGTCAGCGGAACGAGGCTGGTGCTGTGCCGTGCGCCTTCCTGCGAAACGACGCCGCCATCCTCTTTGCCGAAGAACTGATCGACCGGGCGCACGTCTTCGTGTGTCACGACGCATTCTTCTAGCTCCGGGCGAAAGCCAACGGCTTCCAGCAGGCGCAGCTCGTAGAAACGAATCACCCGGCGCGGATCATCGTCGTCGCACAGCCGCGCAAAGGTTGCATCCAGCAAATCATAGAGGCCGCTCGTCAGCGTCTCGTCACCCCCATCCAGCGTGAAGCGATCCAGCAGTTCAGCAGCGTAATTGGCGTAGGCACCGCGCGTCAGGTCGGTGCGCAGCCCCAGGTAGGTAGCGCTCACCTCGGCCTGTGCCAGCACATCAATGCTGCGCCCCTTTGCCACCAGCGCATCAATGCGGGTGAAGAGTTCGACGTGCCCGGTGTGGCGGCTGGCGGGTTTGCGCACACCCTTGGCTATGGCGTTGAATTTGCCGTGATGCGGCGTGAGCAGCGTCAGCAGGCGGTCGGCCTCGCCGAAATTGCTGCGCTTCAGGACGAGCGCGGAGGTGCGAAAGCTGCGTGCGTTGGGCATGGGGCTGTCCGGGTTTCGGGTGAGTCTCTGGTTGTGATTGCCGCTATTGTACAGCAAAACCCCCACGATTCAGTGCTGGACAGCGCATCCGCGACATGTCAACAAAATATTGATTTTACAATCAACATTGACAATGTATATGCATGCGCGTACAGTGAAGAAAACCCCTGCGCAGGTGGTTTCGATTTTGACTCGTGTCTGGCGTGGATCAGGCTGGTTGATGACCTTGTTGGCGATATCATGATTCTGTGTCCGTTGCAGGACTTTGTTTGTAGGAGAGACTCGATATAGTCTCCCCGGGTGGTCACACTCTCCTACGACAGATGCGCCAACAGCATCGTTGATCTTACGGCAGGCTGTCGTAAGCTGTTGTGAAAGGAAACCACCCTCATGGAACTCGAACGGATTCTGCGTCCTGGCTTGCAAGGTGTTGTGGCGGCAGAGACGCGCCTCAGCCGTGTGGACGGCGAACGGGGCGAACTCATCATCGGCGGTTACGCGCTGGAAGACATCGCCCCCCATGCGGCCTTCGAAGAGATGGTCTATTTGCTGTGGGAAGATCGACTCCCGACAGTTGCGGAGTTGAAGGCTTTTCGGGAGGAACTCGCCGGCCTGCGTCACCTGCCGGAGGTCGCCCTGCAATCCCTGCGCGAAGCAGCTCAGCAGGCGCTGCCCGTCATGGATGCGCTGCGGATGGCTGCGGGGCTGCTCAGCCTCAATGCTGATGCCGATGATGCACAGGCGGCGGCACGAGCACTGCTGGCGGCCTTCCCCACCATCATCGCGGCCTACTGGCGGCTGCGCAGTGGGCAAGCCCCCATCGCCCCGGATGCATCGCTCTCTCATGCTGCAAATTACCTCTACATGCTCAATGGCGAAGCGCCCTCACAGGAGCGCATCCGCGCATTGGATACCTACCTGAATACCGTGATTGATCACGGTTTCAACGCCTCGACCTTCACCGCCCGCGTGATCATCTCCACCCAGTCCGATTTGATCTCGGCAGTTGTTGGGGCGGTTGGCGCTTTGAAAGGCCCGTTGCATGGCGGCGCACCGGGGCCAGCACTGGATACTGTCTTCGAAATTGGCAAACCGGAGAATGCCGAAGTGGTGCTGCGGGCGAAATTGGAGCGTGGCGACCGCTTGATGGGCTTCGGGCACCGCGTCTATAAAGTGCGCGATCCGCGTGCGGATGTGCTGAACGTCGCGGCAGAGCGTTTCTTCGTTGATGGCGACCAGCGCGAACTCTACGATCTGGCACGGCATGTCGAGAAGACCGCGCTTGACCTACTGGAGGAATACAAGCCGGGACGCCGTTTGCAGACCAATGTCGAATTCTACACCGCGCTGGTGCTGCACGGGGTCGGTTTGCCGAGCGATCTCTTCGCACCGACCTTCGCCATCTCCCGCGTTGGCGGCTGGACGGCGCACGCCCTGGAACACATGGCAGCAGGACGTTTGCTGCGTCCGCTGGCGCAGTACGTCGGCGAGACGGGGCGGGCTTTCACGCCGCTGCAAGAGCGAGGATAAGAGCCGACAAGAGGTGGGGAGCGTGTTGCCGCTCCCCTACGCTGCGCTTCAACTGCCGATGACCGATTGCCTGAGCCGCTGTAATCCTTGCGCAACGATGCTGCGGGGGGTGGCGAAATTCAATCGCACATACGGCTCGTACCCCGCGCCGAAGAACGTCCCCGGATTCAGCGCGACCTTCGCTTCTTTCAGGAAGTACTCGCGGGCGTTCTCGTGGCCGTCCAGCGGCAGCGCCGAAGCATCAATCCACAGCAGGTAGGTCGATTCGGGGACGGTTGTCTTAAGCATGGGCAGGTGCTCGTGCAGGTAGTTCAGGACGAAATCGCGGTTCGCGGTCAGGTAGCTGCGCAGGGCCGCAAGCCAGTCTTCGCTGTCGCGGTAGCCCGCAAGCGCCGCCGTGTATGCCAGCGTATCTACATGATAGCCGGAATACATCGCGATGCCCTGCATCTTCTGGCGCAATTCTTCGTTGGGGACAATCGCAACCGAACAAGCCAGCCCCGCCAGATTGTAGGTCTTGGTTGGTGCGATCAGCGTCACGGTCTGCTGTTCCAGTTCGGGCGAGAGAGTCGCAATCGGCGTGTGTGCCGTATCGCCGAGCAGCAAATCACTGTGGATCTCATCCGCGCAGATCACGATGTCGTGCTCCAGACAGATTTCCCCCAGCCGCTGTAATTCCTCAGGCGTGAAAGACTGACCAATGGGGTTGTGCGGATTGCAGAGATAGTAGAGCGAAGTCTGTGGGATGATCGCCGCTTCCAGGGCCTCGAAGTCGATCTCATAGCGAAAGGTCTGCTCGCCCGTTTCGATGCGGCGCAGCGGCACCGCCTGCGGGAAACGCTCCCGGTGCCCCGGGACCCAGTGAAAGGGGCCATACACGGGAGAATTCATCAAGATACCATCGCCGGGCTTGCCGACGGCCTGCGCCACGACGTTCAACCCCAGCACCATACCGGGCAGGAACAGAATCTGCTCCGGCTGGATCGTCCAGTTGTGGCGCTCCTGCATGCGCTGCACGATGATCTCGCGCAGTTCCGGGGATGGCCCCGTATAGCCGAAGATGCCGTGCGAGACACGCGCGTGCAACGCATCGAGCACAGCGGGTGGCGCCTGGAAATCCATATCCGCCACCCACATTGGCAGCACCTCGTCGTCGAACATGCCCCACTTGAAGCAGTCGGTTCCGCTGCGATCAATCACCGAATCGAAATCAAAAGTCTGTGCCGTTGTCATAGGCTTGCTTTCAGAGTAACTGCTGGACAAATCGCTGCCGATTATGCGACCTGCGCTGCGACGATGCAAACCCGAACGATTCCATTGGCGCGGGCGTGCTGATGACAATGAGGCACAGAGAGACCTGCTGACGGCGTGCGCACAGACTCAATTTTGCTTATTCCATCAGGCGGGAGGGCACGCGCACCGCGACCGTCTCACCCGTGACGCATACCTCCCCGTTGGCGATGACCTCTGTTGTGATGACGGCCTTCTTCTCCGTCAATTCCTTCACGCGGCATTCCAGCTTGAGCGTGACTCCCATCGGCGTCGGTTTATGGTACGAGACGCTCAATTTACCCGTGACGCAGGTGATTTCCGGCTCCGTGCCTGGTTCGCGTCCGGCGGCGTCGTACATGGCGGCGATTGCCGTGCCGATGCTGTGGCAGTCGATGAGGCTGGCGAGCAACCCGCCGTAGACATAGCCGGGGAAGGCCGTGTGTTCGGGGCGCGGATCGAACTCGCAATGGCCGACTTCTCCGTCCCAGTGCGTCTGGATGTGCAGGCCATGCGGGTTGTTGTAGCCGCAACCGTAACAGATGGCTGCATCCGGATTGTAGTATTTCTGAATCGGCGATTTTTGATCGGACATGTTTTGCTCCTGTGTGGAATTGTGATGGTCAACCAATCGGGATTCTGTGAACGATCAAAACCAGAGTATACAAGCTTGTGCGGCTGAAAGCAGCAGCATCCACAAATTGCGTTACAATCAACGTGAATTGAATATGATCGCAGTGGAGGGGCATAATGGCCTTCTTGAACCAGTTGTTGGAGGCGCAGCAGCGTTTCCAGGCGGAACTGCTCTCTAAGCGCAATGTGATTGGCGTGGGGCTGGGTTTCAAAGATTTGCGCGGTGAACCGACCGATGAGATGGCGCTGATGGCGCTGGTGGAGCAGAAGCTCCCCAGGGAAGCCCTGCGCGACGAGGATTTTGTGCCGCCGGAAATGGACGGAGCCAAGACCGATGTGCTGGAAGTCGGCACGATTCGGTCGCAGGTCAACAGTGGCCCGCGCGATTTCTGGCGTCCGACGATTCCGCCAGGAGTCAGTGTGGCGCATTACCTGGGAACGGCGGGGACGTTCGGCGCGTTAGTCTACGATCGTCGCACGGGCGAGCCGTTGATGCTCTCCAATAATCACGTGTTGGCCTACAACAACGATGCCTCCCTGGGCGATGCCATCTTGCAGCCGGGCGCGACTGACGGCGGCACCAACCCGGCGGATATTGTGGCGCAGTTGGATCGCTATTGGCGGCTGCGTTTCGTCGGAGAGCCGGAACCGATTGGTGATGACCTCATCGGCGGGGACCCGGGCAATGGGGAACAGCCCCCCACCGAACCACCGCCTGGGAGTGCCGATGGCTGTTTGCAGCTCATCATCAACCTGGGCAATGCCATCGCCGAAATGAACAACTCGCAGACTCGTATTGTGCGAGCCGAGGGCGCTGGCAAGTTCGATCCGGCAGACGCGACGACGGTCGCAGCCCAGGCAGCAATCCCTGAGAACCCGATTGATGCCGCGCTGGGCAAGCCTACCGATCCTGCACTCTTGACGGACGAAATTCTCAATATCGGGCGTATCACGGGCACACTTGCGCCGACTCTGGGCATGGGGGTGCGCAAAATGGGACGCACAACTGGCCTGACTGAGGGCAGCATCACGGTGGTCAATACGACGGTGGATGTGAACTATGCGACGGCTTCGGGCAAGAAGACCGCACGATTCACCGGGCAGGCCATGACAACGGGCATGAGCCAGCCGGGCGATTCTGGCTCGTTGATCGTCGCACAGGATAGCCAGAATGCCGTCGGTCTGCTGTTTGCCGGGTCGGGCGCGGTGACAGTTTTCACGCCGATTGATGTGGTGCTGGCACGCCTGAATGTGCAGATTACGGCTCCTGGTTCGGCGGGTTGATTTCCGGCGGATGTAGGCCAGGCTGATTTCGCAGTCGGTGCGCGGGTGCAGGTAGGCTGTGCCCGTCGCAATTCCTGCCGCGTTTGCAGCCGCATCGAATCTCGCAATAGGGTTCTCTCTCCCCTTCGTGTACAGTCAGAGACATTGTTTCAAGCCCATTGCAGAAAGTGTCTTCATGGCTGAACTCCTTGGCATCATCTGGAACGTCATCGCGCCGATTTTCCTCGTCGCAGGCGTTGCCTATGCAATTGGACGGCAGCTCAAGCCGGATCCACGCAGCATCTCCCCCTTTTTGATCTACCTGTTCACCCCGGCGCTGGTCTTCCGCAGCCTGTACGAGACCGAATTGACGGGTGGCGAAATCGGCGGCTTGATCGGTGTTGTGCTGGGACTTTCGTTCTTCATGATGTTGATCGGCATCGGTACCGCTCGCCTCTTGAAATATGACATGCGCACCGAGAGCGCCCAGGTGCTGACGCTGATCATGGTCAATGCTGCGAATTACGGCATCCCGCTCAACACCTTCGCCTTCGGTGTCGTCGGTGGACAGGTGGCGACAGTTTACTACGTCATCAACGCCATGATGAGTAATGTGGTCGGAGTGTTCTTCGCTTCCCGTGGCAGCGTCAGCCTGCGCGATGCGCTGCTGAACGTGGTACGTGTGCCCATCATTTATGCAGCGGTGCTCGGTCTGGCACTCAACATCCTGAATGTGGAATTGCCGACGATCATTCGGCGCAGCGTCATCGAAATCGCAGCCGATGCGGCAATTCCAGTCATGCTGGCGCTGCTCGGGCTGCAATTATCGCGCGCGCGGCTCACCGGGCGCATTCGGGCCATTTCACTGGCGGCGGGGCTACGTCTGCTGGTGGGGCCTGTCATCGGGGCAGGGTTGGCGCTGCTCTTCGGCCTCAGCGGTTTGACATTCAAAGTGGCAGTGGTGGAAAGCAGCATGCCGACGGCAGTGCTGGCCAGCGCTCTGGCGACCCAGTTCGGCGGTGATGCCGAATTCGTCAGCGCGGTGACTCTGGTCTCGACGTTGGCGAGTGTCATCACGTTGAGTGTGTTGATTTTCCTGCTCGGTGGGGTTGCGTGACGGTGATTCAGTGAGCGGGCGAACCGCACGGATCGCCCACCCAGGCGGATGAAATCAGGGAATCACGCGATGGTTCAACATGCTGTTGACCTCCTGGACGAGGCGGCGCAATTCGCTCTCGATATCCGGCGAGATGCTGTCCAGAATCAACGCTTCGCGGAAGAGATCGCGGGCTTCGCGAATCTGCCCTTCGCCAGAACGCAATTTATCCAGCCCTTTCAGCACGAAGTCCCGCGCCTGACGGGTGGCGGGATTGCTGCGCTGGTTGGGGAAGTCGCGCCCGTGCAGCGCGGCAATCTCTTGCAGGCGAATCAGAAATTCTTCTGCTGTGGGTATTTGCTGGGCAGCCCCTTTGTTCAACATGCTCTGCAACGGTTCGCTCAGGCTGGATTCCATCATGAAATCCAGTTCGTTGACATCCTTATAGCGATTGTCTACAGCTTCCAGGCCGCCTGCCTGCGGACGCAGCGCCCCCTTCTGCGGTGACATGCCCGTGAAGATCGGGTAGAGGATGCCCACGCACAGGTTGTGCAGGTCGCGGGTGTATTCCTGGTGTTCTGCCGGGGAGCCGATGAGCTGCTTGGAACTGTTGAAGTCGATCACGCTCAGGGTCGTGCCATCCCAGTAGACGTGTTCCAGCTTATGATCCAGGTAGACGATGTTGCGGTCATGCGCCATCTTCAGCAAATTACCGAACTGTAGAGCCAGGGCCAGCCCCTCTTCGCTGGGCAGGCGGCGGCGCGGCCCTTGCTGGTTGGGCTTCATGGCATATAGCAGGTTGCGCGTGCGCGGCAGGTATTCCTCGACGATGTAGGGACGCCAGCCCGTGATGGCATATTCGGTCATTTGCTTGGTGAACGACGCGACATCCAGGCCGAAGGAGATGATCTCACCATCGGTAGGCGCCTCATCCTTGCTGGAGATGTAGCCGCAGTCTATCAACGCGACCACATGGGGACTCTCGCTGAGTGCGAAGAGTATCTCCGCCTCGTTGCCGAAGGCGCGGTATTCCCAACGCACTTCGCCATCTTCATTCAGGTGTTCCGGGCGCATCACTTTGAACGCCACATCGCGGCTGTTGCGTAGGTCGCGTGCCGCCAGCACGCGGGCGTAATGCCCCAGCGCGAAAGTATCAATATAGTTCTCGATCAGGTACAGGTCAGTCAGCGGTTGCGTCATCACTGGTACTTTCTGTGAAATCGGTCATGCCAGCCAGTTGCTGTTCTATTCTATGGCGAGTTGGCACACTCTTGCATAAATGCTTTGCAGGCGATTCCGATACTATAGAATGAAGCTATCATGCCATACCAAACCAGCATTTGGATAGGGCAGGCCTCGGGTAGAGAATTGTTGCCCACAAATCCACTAAATCATACTATAATTCAATAGAAGCTGCCGCTGTAGCGCTTGCCTTGTGCCCCGGCTTCGGTAGAATTGGTGATGAACATGGTCATTACGCGAGGAGACCCGCATGGATCGTCCCGGAAATAGCATTCGTTTGCGCAGTAGCGCCCGCAGTGACCGTGGGCGAGTGCGACAGAATAACGAAGATAGCATTCATCTCTGGGCGCACGATCATGATGTGCTGGCAGTTGTGGCGGATGGCATGGGCGGCGCTGTTGCCGGGGAAGAAGCCAGCCGCATCGCCATCGACACAATCCAGCGCAACCTCTCCGACGACAGCCACCGCAGCCCCAGCGACTACCGCGATTATGATTCAGAACGGCTTGCCCACTTGTTGGGGCAGGCCGTAAAAGATGCGAACCTGAACATCATTGCCAGAGCACGCAGCGTGCCCGAATTGCGCGGCATGGGGACGACGCTCACCCTGGCTTTCGCCAGAGGGGGCGATGTGACTCTGGTGCATGTGGGGGATAGCCGCGCGTATTACATTGATGGCATCGACGGCAGTATCCGGCAGATTACCTCCGACCACAGTTTTGTACAGGCGCTGGTTGATGCGGGTCACATAACGCCGGATGAGGCCGAAGAGCATCCGATGAAGAATGTCCTTTACCGCGCCCTGGGGCAGGCGGAGGAACTGGACGTTGACGTTTTACAGAACATCCAATTGCATGTTGGGGATCGGCTGGTGTTGTGCAGCGACGGCCTGACGCTGCATGTGAACGGGGACGAGATCGCCGATGCTGCCATGGAAGCCGATGACCCCCACGCCATCAGCGATAGGCTCGTTGAACTCGCTAACGAACGCGGCGGCAAAGATAATGTCAGCGTGATCGTCATCGTAGTCGAACCCTCAGAAGAGGTCATGGAAGCTGTCGGGCAGCAATTCGCCGCCAACCATGAAGATGACGAAGACCCCACGCTCCCCTTCGACCCCGACCTTTACCAGATCACCCACTCCAACGTGCAGGAAGATAGCGACAACCCCAACGCCGCGCATTCATCACAGCGAGATCGAAAGATGACGGGCGTTTATGGTGAGGGGCACGATTCACTTGAGCCGCTGCAATGATCGGCATGGAGTGCAAACCGCGTTCGGGCTATCGTGTGGGCGGCTTCTGTAGTCGCCCCTTGGTGTTCTACCCTCCATTCGCCTGTCTCAACCCCATACGATCGGCATTTGCCCTCATTGCCGTCTGAGCACGCCTCACTGATTTGCGCAGCACGTGAAAATCCGTGATAATGAAAACACAACAGTCCCCCTATCGCTGACCAACCCAAACCTGAACGGGTTGCAAAAGGGGTTCTGCCGCCGCGCCTGAGATGCGGTACAATGTGCCTTATTGACGTGTCCGACCCGACGAAGCGAGAAATAAGCCGATTATGTCCGATCGCCCAGAATTCCCAGCAGACGACACCACCCCTCCGTCTCGTGGTGCGTGGCATGCGCCCCAAGAACCGCAGCTCTGGCAGCCTCCGGCGGAAGAAGAGCGGTCCGAGGCTTCCTGGCGCACTGTGCGCGCGCTCCCGGAGACGATGGGTGACGAGCCAGAAGAGTCCGGCGGCTGGCATCTGCCCAAGCCAGAAGACACAACCTTCGAGCCGGAAGATGAAGTCCCGTTGCAGGAAGGGGCAAAATCCGCCAGGGCGACGACATCTGCCGCCGCAGCGCCAGAAGACCTCATCGCGGAAATCCTGGGGCAAACGCGGACTCAGGCGACGGCACCCCTGCCAGAAGATTCGCTGCCGACTCGTGCCGCGCCAGCCGATACGCTGGAAGTCGATGTCGAGGCGGATACGGAGGCCGCTGAAGGGCTGGGGGCGCTGGAGTCGTTGGGCGCGATGGATGATGATGACGAAGCCTTCAATATGACGGAGTACTATGCCCTCGCCAGCCTGGAAGAGGGAGCGCAGCCCGGCATGTTGACCGACGACATCGACCCGGCAGATCTCTCCCCGGCGGAGCGTGCCTTCTACAATGTGGCCAGCGAAGCTGCCGCAGAATTGCCCGCGGACGCCGAAGAAGTGGACGAGTTGAGCGGTGATGACCCGGCTAGCGTCGCGGCGCGTATGGCGGCGGAATATGCAGACGGCGGCGATACGGAGTCGCTCGATCAGACGACCGGGCAAGATGCGGCGGATTATGCACGACAGATGGCGCAGCAGGTTGGCGATGTGGATACCGGGGCGGCGACGATGGATGTCGAAGCCCAGCCCCAGCTTTCACCTCAGGAACAGGAACTCGCCGCCCAGTTCCGCGAGACCCGCCAGCAGGTGCAGGTGCTCAAGCAAATGCACGATGCGGGGCAGTTGGATTATCAGGAATTGCAGCGGCGTCTGCAGCAGCTTTCGATTCTCGATCCTCAGGGGCGTTGGTGGATGCTGGGCGTCAATACAGATCGCTGGTATCGCTATGACGACACCACCGGGCAATGGATCGAATCGCAGCCTCCCGTTCCGCTGGATGCGGGCAGCCCGCGCACGGTGACCAGTGACCTCGACCCGGTAGATGTGGTTGGTGGCTCGCTGCCGCAGCTTCCGACGGATCAGCAAGTGTCGGCGGAAGAATACAGCGGCTACGATGAGACGGCCTACAGCCAGGCACAGCAGCAGTACTACGAGCAGTATGGGGCGCAGCCGGGCGACACGCCAGTGCCGTACCCGGGGCAGCCACCTGTTGATCCGAACCTGACACAGGTGGGGTCGGCGTTTGACCGCACCTCGCTCACGGGTGCTGATCAGACAGTGCAGAATATGAACGCCGTCGGCTATGACGCCACCATGCCCTCACCTTCGGTCTATGGCAACCAGAGCGTCGGCGACTTGATGGAAGGTACGCCGCAGCGTGAAGTCTACGAGGGCGAGCCAGAATACAACCTGGGGCAGCAAGCGCCCACATTCGAAGAACAGCGGCAGCGCGAGCAACGCGGCTTCCTGACGTTTGCGCTCGTCAGCGTCTTCGGGCTGGTGGTTTTCGGGCTGGTGGCGGCGATTCTCTTCTTCCTCTACGTCCAGAATCTCTACAACAGCACGGTTGAACCCTACCGCCAGAGCATCGCATCCCTGGCAAATTACCAGCCGGATTTCCAGACGGCACGCATCCTGGACGCCAACGGTGACCTGATCGTCGAACGCACCGGCGAGGAGGGGGATCGCATTCCGGTCAGCCTGCTGGACGGCGAAGTCTCGCCCTATTTCATTCATGCCGTCGTCTCGTCGGAAGACCCGACCTTCTACGAGAATCCCGGCTTCAATGTCTTCTCGGTGATTCGCGCCTTCTTGCAGAATCTCACTGCCGGGGAAGTCGTCTCCGGGGCCAGCACCATCACCCAGCAGATTGCGCGTAATCTGGTGCTGGAAGATGTGACGGTCTCGGCGGATCGCAAGCTGACGGAAGTCTTCGTTGCGCTGGAGATCGCCAATACTTACGGCAAGAACGAGATTCTCGATATTTACCTCAACGAGACGTACTTTGGCAACCTGGCCTACGGGGTGGAAGCCGCATCGCAATTCTATTTCGAGAAGCCCGCGCAAGAATTGAATATGGCGGAATCGGCGCTGCTGGTGGGGTTGCTCCCGGCACCTGCGGTCACCGATCCGGTCAGCAACCGCGAGGCTTCCTTCCGCAACATGATGGTCATCATCGACCGCATGATTGACACGGGCTGCCTGAACTTCCAGCACGGGCAATGGGCAGACCCCGCCGAGTTCTTCTGCGTCAATGAGAATACGCTGGTGGATGCGGGGGACGGCAGCGAGACACGCCTCTTCACTGTGCGGCCTGACGGCAGCTTCGGTGGCCCGCTCTCGATCCAGATTGCACAGGTGGAAGCCAGCGACTACAACCCGCGCACTTCGGAAACGTTGTACCCGCACTTCGTCGCCTTCGTCGAAGGGCAGATTGACGCGATCTTCGGCCCCGGTGCGCTCAACGAACGCGGCTTCACGGTGCAGACGACCCTCAATCCGCGCCTGCAAGACATTGCCGAACGCGCCTTGATTGAAGGGGTGGATCAGTTCTCGATCAACGGCGTGCAGACGGGCGGTGTGGTCATCATTGATCCCAACTCCGGGGCAATCCGCGCCCTGGTGGGCAGCCCGGATTTCAACGATGAGTCGATTGATGGGCAGGTCGATACGACCCGCACGTATCAGCAGCCCGGTTCGGCGATCAAGCCCGTGCTCTACACAGCGGCGATTTCTGGTGCCAGCCCGAACGGATACCTGACACCTGCCAGCATCCTCTGGGATGTGCCGTCGCGCTATGACATCGGCGGGCAGATTTACGAACCGCTGAATTTCGACCGCCAGTATCGCGGCCCGGTTCCAGTACGTACCGCGTTGCAGCAGAGTCTGAACATCCCGGCAGTGAAGACCTACCAGTTCGTCGGGCAGACGGCTTTTGTGGAAGTTGCTGGCCGCCTCGGCATTGATTTCCTGGAGGAAACGACCTTCGGCCTGCCCTCCGCATTGGGCGCGAACGAAGTCACGTTGATTGACCTGACGCACGCCTACGCGACCATCGCCAACGATGGGCGCTTTGTCCCGCTCTTCGCCATCGAAGGTATCCAGGACAGCAACGGGCAAGCCGTTTCGCTGCCAGAACGCGGGGAGCCGCGCCAGGTGATCACGCCGCAGACCGCGTACGTGATGCAGAACATCCTCAGCGATGATCAGGCGCGTGCGCCGCAGTTCGGTGCCAATTCCCTGCTTTCGGGCGCGTCCTTCGGCCTGCCCAACCAGGGCTATGTCGCAGCCAAGACAGGCACAACGGACGACGAGAACGATCTCTGGACGGTGGGCTTCACCAATAACGTCGTCGTCGGCGTCTGGATGGGCACGGTGCTGGATCAAACGCCGACAACGGGCGACCTGACGGGCAGCCGTGTGGCGGCTCCGGTCTGGAATGCGGTCATGTCGGCAGCCATTGACGGACGTGACCCGGGGCAGTTCGATGTGCCGACGGGAGTCGTGCAGGATACGGTCTGCCAGTTGACGGGCACGCTCGCGCCACAGGGTTCAACTTGCCCGACGCGCGTGACCGAAATCTTCATCCAGAATCAGCCGCCGCCAGGGCCCAACGAAGGCTATGTGCAGACCATCGGCATCGATAGTTGGACGGGGCTGCGGGCGAACCAGTGGTGCCCGGAAAATGTCATCCAGCAGACCTTTGCCGATATTGATGATCCTTTCGCGGTCTCCTGGTTGAATTCAACGACGCAGGGGCAGAATATCCTGAATACGCTCGGCCTGCCGAGTAATTTGCAGAGTCCGCCGCAGCAGGAATGCCAGCAGGGGCAACCGCTGCCGACCATCCGACTCAACAATCCGACGGAAGGCGCAACGGTCGATGGTGAACTGGTAGTCACCGGGCAGGTCAGTGCGCAGGACTTGCAGCGCTGGCAGCTCCTGATCGCGCCCGCCAATTCCGAACAGTTCAGTCCCATCACCGAGGCCAATACGAACCAGGTGCCGACGGCGGGCACAACGCTGGTGTCCTATGACACGCGCCAGCTTGCCGACGGCTCGTATACGCTGCGCTTGGCGGCGTATTCGCAGAGCGGCGGCTTCGTCTTCGACGATGTGCCCATCAACGTCGACAATCCTGATCCGACGGCTACGCCCTTCCCGACCAGTACGCCGACGGTACCGCCAACCGCACCACCCATCGTGGTGTCGCCGCTGCCCTTCGATGACACGCCGACGCCCGACCCCTTCCCATGATTGGCTGGGGCGGGATCGCAGATTGCAAGCTTCGTCCCTCATTCGCAAGAGTGAGGGACATTGTTTATGTGGAGCCTGGCTCTGCATCGGGTTGAACGGTCTCGTCAGCCCCTTTCTACCCGGATTGCCAGAGAGAAACGTAATGCTCACGCAAGAACAACTCATCTCCGCGATCCCCTACGCCTTCGATAGCGCCGACCTGTCTTCCCTGGGTGCCAAAATCCAGGGCAAGGTGCGTGATATGGTCACGCTGGATGGGGCGCGACGGCTGCTCATCAGTACGGATCGCATCTCGGCCTTCGACCGTGTGCTCGGCCTGATTCCTCATCGTGGGCAGGTCTTGAACCAACTCAGTGCCTGGTGGTTCCAGCAGACGGAGGACATCGTGCCGAATCACATGCTGGATGTGCCTGACCCCAATGCGATGCTCGTGCGCGAGGCCGAGGCCCTTCCGGTGGAAGTCGTCGTGCGCGGCTACATCACGGGCGTGACCAGCACATCGCTCTGGACGTTGTATGCGGCAGGAGAACGCGCCCCCTATGGCATCGCTCTGCCGGATGGATTGCAGAAGAATGATCCTTTACCAGAGCCAATCATCACCCCCACCACCAAGGCGACGGAAGGCCACGATGAGCGCATCACCAGCGCGGAAGTTGTCTCGCGCGGGCTGGTGCAAGCGCCGACCTGGGAGCGGATTCAGGCTCATGCGCTGGCGCTGTTCCGGCGCGGGCAGGAAATTACCCGAAAGGCCGGGCTGGTTCTGGTGGATACGAAGTACGAATTTGGCCTGATTGATGGCACAATAGCGGTCATCGACGAAATTCACACGCCGGATAGCAGCCGTTACTGGACGCGCACCAGTTACGAGGCCGGAACCCCGGAGAACATCAGCAAGGAATTCCTGCGCGAATGGTTCAAGGGACAGGGCTATGTTGGCGAGGGGCAGCCGCCTGCGATGCCGCCGGAATTTGTGGCACAGGTAGCCGGACGCTACATCGACGCATACGAACGCCTGACCGGAACGACCTTCGAGCCAGGTGCCAAACCCATCCAGGAACGACTCATCCGCAATCTGACACCCTACATGTCGTAAAGCAGCAGAGGTTACAGAGTACTCGCATGACATCCCCGCTTCATTTGCAGGAATATAAGGACGATAAGCCGCGTGAAGAATGTGGCGTCTTCGGCATCTACGCGCCGGGGCGCAGCGTGGCGAAATTGACGTTTTACGGGCTGTTCGCCTTGCAGCATCGTGGGCAGGAAGCCGCAGGTATCGCCACCTGCGACGGGCAGCGTGCCTACATCCACAAGGATATGGGCCTGGTCTCCCAGGTCTTCAATGAGCGCGATATGGCGGCGCTGCAAGGCCACATGGCCATCGGGCACAACCGCTACAGCACGACGGGCAGCCAGCATGTGCGCAATGCCCAGCCCTATCTGATCGAGACCATGTACGGGCCATTGGGGCTTTCCCATAATGGCAACCTGACCAACGCGCTTTCCCTGCGCCAATTGCTGCTCAGTCGCGGGGTTGGCCTGTCCTCCACCAGCGATACCGAGATGATGACGCAGATTCTCGCCGCGCCGACCGATGTCTGGGAGCAGGAGGGGCTGGACATCCAGCACGAGCCAGAAGACCACTGGATTGGGCGCATTCGTGCGATGATGCAGATTGTGGAAGGAGCCTATTCGCTGGCCTTGATGACCCGCAATGCGGTGTACGCCGTCCGTGATCCGCACGGCCTGCGCCCGTTGAGCATCGGCAAACTGCCAGAAGGCTATGTCGTCGCCAGCGAAACCTGTGCGCTGGGCACCATCGGCGCGGAATATGTGGGTTACGTGCAGCCAGGGGACATCGTGCGCTTTGACGAAAGCGGCATGACGGTCTATGAAGGTCGCAAACCGCAGCGGCATTCGTTGTGCGTCTTCGAATACGTGTACTTCGCACGTCCGGATTCGCTGCTGGATGGGCAGGTCGTGCATGCCGCGCGGCACCGTATGGGTGAAGTGCTGGCGGAAGAAGCCCCGGCAGATGCCGACCTGGTGGTGGGCGTGCCGGATAGCGCGACTCCGGCGGCGATTGGCTTCGCGAATCAGTCCCGCATCCGCTACGGCGAAGGGCTGACCAAGAATCGCTACATCGGGCGTACCTTCATCCAGCCGGAAGACGGCCTGCGCAAGAAGAACGTCAGCCTGAAGTACAACACGTTATCCTCGAACCTACGCGGCAAGCGTGTCGTGCTGGTGGATGATAGCATTGTGCGCGGCAACACCGTCGGCCCGCTGGTGCAACTGCTGCGCGATGGCGGCGCGACGGAAGTTCATGTGCGCGTCTCCTCGCCGCCGATCAAGCATCCCTGCTTCATGGGAGTGGATATGGCGACGTACAAGGAACTGCTCGCCGCCAACATGGACATTGAAGGCATCCGCCAGAAAATTGGCGCGGACAGCCTCGCATATCTGACGCTGCCGGGGATGCTCAAGGCCATTGAAGAAGTCGTCGAGTTCAAGAATACCTACTGCGATGCCTGCTTCAGCGGCAATTATCCCGTGCACATCCCGGAATGGCTCTTCGAGAATGAGCGCGATAAGACATTGTTCGAGAGCGTCTGGGGCTGATTGCGGCGGTTTTTGGGGTGTGGCAGCGACCGTCCCGGAAGAGCGTATCATCTAACGGCGATTTAACTCATGAATCGCCGCTAGATGACCGAATACTGCCAGTTTCTGCGCCGAAATTGGCATTCGTCAAACGGTGTGTTTCCCTCATGGCACTTCGTCGCACAGCACCAGGGCACTGAGCGCGGCGCTGCGAATCACGCGCGTCGGCTGGTAGAGCACTTTACCGATCCACAACGAATGGTAAGGCTGCTCGAAGCGGCTGCGCAGCCAGTCTCTTCCACGCTTCAGCGCGTCCGCCGGGACGCTGTGCCCTGCCTTGCGCCACATGCAGAGCGCCTGTAAGCAGTAGGCGGTCTCTTCGACCGTCTTCACCTGAAAACCCCAGGAACCATCCTCGTGCTGCGTTTGCAACATCCACTGCACGGAGTCCGCCGCGAGGTCATCCATATAGCCAGCGGCGGTGATGATGATGTGTGAGGTCGTGTAATAGGGCGAATGGTGCCACTTATCCGACCAGTATGCCCCCGTTTGCTGGCTCTCCAGCAGCGAGCGAATCTTGGCTACCGAAGGATGTGAGGGGCTGTAGCCCGCCTGCTTGAGGGCGCTGAGCACATGGATGTTCACGCTCAGCGAGAGATTGGATTCGTTGGGATACGTGACGAAATGCGTCTCACGTTCATAATTGAAGATAGGCCGGGGTGCAGCGTCGCGTCCGAAGCGCGAGAGCACTTCGTAGGCCATGCTCGTCCCGTCACCATCCAGCACGCCATAATTCGCAGCGAAGGCCGCGCCGTTCTGCGGATCCCAGGCATTTTCGATGAAATCCAGATGAGGTTGGCAGTGTGCCAGCAGGTTGGCATTTTCCTGGATTCCTGCCAGATCGAGATTCCAGAGTACCCAACTCAATTCGAACATATCGAAGGGGTAGACGTTGGGCAGGCCACCGTCGGGATTGGCGGCGGTTTCCAGGTAGCGCAGGGCGGCCTCATTGCCCGGGTCAATGGATGCCAGGAAGTAGGCGGTTGCCGCTGGACTATCACCGACAGAGCCGTTGTCTTCCTGAAGATTGCGCACATCCAACAGATGTTGGTAGTGGCTGCCCGCCATCTCCGCAGAGAAATTGAGTGTGATGTTGCGGTTGATCATGCCACTGGGTAACCGTGACAGTTTGCGTTCTCGCTGCTGCAAAAGCCGCCTGTATTCATCATCTTCCCAGCGTTCGCCCAGTTTGTACGCTTCTACGACATCGAAGAGCGATGGAATCAGCACTTCCGCGCCGATTGTCTCGACCATATTCTGCTCGGTCAGCGTGGGCAGCACGGCCTGCAGGGCATATTGCGCCTTCATGACTCGTTCGGCATCCCGTCCCAGGAGGTCTCCCGCAACGCTGAAGGCGATGATCGCCGCCAGGGTGGAAACCAGCCGATCATAATAATACACTGGTTCGGCGACGCCCCAGGTACCATCAGGTAACTGATTGCTGCGCAGCCATTCCAGCGCACGTTCGCCGATTTCGTATCCGTCTTTTGCCAGCATGGCGACCCAGGCCGTATCGTAGGCGGTGCTTGCCATGCGTCCGTCCCCGGCTTCCGCCAGGAGCTGTTTGATTGCTGCTGCATACTCTTGCATCATGTGCCTGGCTGTGTTGGTCTGCGTCGTAAACGCTGCCATTTAGCCCCTCTCCCTGTTCCCCTGGCAATATAACTCATCGTACAGATTACAATCCTACCCATCGTAGCGTAAGGGCAAAAGTAAGATTGGACAATTGAGATTCGTTCCATTATGCTGATGCCATCCGTAACTTGGCGCTAGCTGTGACATTATCAATTGTTTACGGCAAAAGTAAATGCTGCGAAGGGGTTTTGCGTAACAATCATGAAAGATGTGCTCATTATCGGCAGCGGAGGCCGCGAACATGCCCTGGCCTGGTCGTTGGCGCAGTCCGCAGCAGTGCGACAGATCTATGTAGCACCCGGAAACGGGGGCACGAATTGGGCAGCCCGCGATGGCTTTGCCCCCTGCGAGACGGTCGATTTTCCCGCTGACGACATTGACTCAGCCCTGGTCTTCGCCCGCGAGCGGGCCATTGATCTGACGGTTGTCGGCCCCGAGGTGCCGCTGGCATTGGGCATTGTGGATGCCTTCCAGGACGCGGGATTGCCGATCTTCGGCCCTTCAGCCTTCGCCGCACAGATCGAAGCCAGCAAAGCCTTCGCCAAGGATTTCATGCACGAGCAGGGCATACCCACCGGAGAATTCTACACGGCGGATGATCTCTACATGGCGCGACGCTTCCTGCACCAGTATCACAAGCCGGTTGTCGTCAAGGCGTCCGGATTGGCAGCAGGCAAAGGCGTGATCGTCACCAATACTGCGGAAGAGGCAGGGGAGGCGCTGCATCACATCATGGTGGAGCGCGCCTTTGGCGAAGCAGGCGAAATCGTCGTTATCGAAGAGCGTTTGCAGGGACGCGAAGTGTCGGTGCTGGCCTTCTGCGATGGCATGACTTGCAAGCCGATGCTGCTGGCACGCGACTACAAGCGTGCGCTGGATGGCAACCAGGGCTTGAACACAGGCGGCATGGGAGCCGTTGCCCCGGTGTCTGACCTGTCCCCGGCGCTGCTGGCGGAAATTATGGAGACCGTATTCGAGCCAGTGTTGCAGGGGATGCGCAATCTGGATGCGCCCTACGTCGGGGTGCTCTACGCCGGGTTGATGCTCACCGATGATGGCCCCAGAGTCCTGGAATATAACTGCCGCTTCGGTGACCCGGAAACGCAGGTGATTCTGCCGCTACTGAAGACGGATCTCTACGAGGTGCTGACAGCTTGCATCGAAGGTCGGCTCGACGAGATTGACCTGGAATGGCACGATGGGGCCTGCGCGACGGTGGTCGCTGCCAGCGCGGGCTACCCGCAAAGCTATCGCAAGGGTTTCCCGATTACGGGGCTGGATGCCGTTCAAGACAGCATCGTCTTTCATGCAGGCACGCGGGCGGAGAATGCGCAAATCGTGACCAGCGGCGGGCGCGTGCTGGCGGTCTCTGCCCGCGCAGGTGACCTCAACGCGGCTCTACAGACCGCATACGATGACCTGCGCCGCCTTCACTTCAATGGAATGCAGTTCCGCACCGACATCGGCGCAATCTACGAGTGAGAGCAACGACAATATGAGCGACAGCCACTACAGCAAGGCAGGGGTCAATATCGACGCGGGGCAGCGCGCCGTTGACCTGATGAAGGCCGCCGTCCAGGCCACGTATACGCCGGAAGTCCTCTCCAATACCGGGAATTTTGGTGGTCTCTTCGCAGCAGATGCCCTGCGCGAGATGGCAGCTCCCGTTCTGGTTGCTTCCACCGATGGCATCGGCACCAAGACGAAGGTCGCGGCAAAGCTCAATCGCTGGGACAGCATCGGCGCGGATCTGGTCAACCACTGCATCAACGACATCCTCGTACAGGGGGCAAAGCCGCTGTTCTTTCTGGATTATGTCGCCAGCAGCCAATTGATTCCGGAGCAGATTGCAGCGATTGTGACGGGCATGGCAGAGGCTTGCAAAGCCGCAGGGTGTGCGCTGCTGGGGGGCGAGACGGCGGAAATGCCCGGCGTCTACGAGGCGGGTGAGGTCGATGTGGTGGGAACCATCGTCGGCGTCGTGGATCGCGCCAGTTTGATTGATGGGACAGGCATCGCGGCGGGGGATCAGATTTTCGCGCTGCCCAGCAGCGGCCTGCACACCAACGGCTATTCGCTGGCGCGGCATGTGCTGCGCGAAGAGGATTGGGTAGTTCCCCATGCTGAACTCGGCACCAGTATCGGCGCGGCGCTGCTGGCTCCGCATCGCTGCTACCTTCCGCAGATTAACACCCTGCAAGCTGCGAACATCGGCATTCGTGGACTGGCGCACATCACGGGTGGCGGCATCGTCGATAACCTTCCGCGCATCCTGCCGAACACGGTTGATGCGCTGATCCGGCGCAGTGCCTGGGGCGTGCCGCCGCTCTTCGAGCTGATTCAGCGCCTCGGTGAGATCAGCGAAGACGAGATGCTGCGCGTCTTCAACCTGGGGCTGGGGATGCTGGTCGTCGTGCCATCCGAGCAGGCCGAACGAGTGCCGCAGCTTGTGCCAGCGGCTCTGCTCGTAGGGCGCATCGTGGATGGCTCTGGCGGCGTGAAGTTCGAGGAGTGACCATGCGCGTTGTCGTACTGATTTCCGGGGGTGGCAGCAACTTGCAGGCCATCATCGACGCTACGCAGGCAGGCCACCTGGACGCCCAAATCGCGCTGGTCGTCTCCAACCGCAAGAGCGCCTATGGTTTGCAGCGTGCCCAGGATGCCGGGATCGAGACCCTGTATTTTCCGCTGAAGCCCTACAAATCCGCCGGGAAATCCCGCGAAGCCTATGATACCGACCTTGCCGCTGCTATTCAGCCATATCAGCCGGATTTGATCGTGCTGGCCGGATGGATGCACATCTTCAGCCCGGCCTTCTTGCAGGCTTTTCCGCGCAAAGTCATCAACCTGCATCCCGCGTTGCCGGGTGCCTTCCCCGGAACGCAAGCCATTGAACGCGCATACGAGGCGTATCAGGCGGGTGAAATCGAGAGCAGCGGCATCATGGTGCATTACGCGGTGCCGGAAGTGGACGCGGGTGAGGTCATCATCCAGGCAGAAGTGCCCATTCTGCCGGATGATGCCTTTGAAGATTTCGCGGCACGTATGCACGCCACCGAGCACCGTGTCATCGTACAGGCGATTGCCCTCTACGCGATGCGCGACCGCTGAACGGGTCGTTCAGCCGGTGGTTTTCATCCCGGCGGCAATGCCGTTGATTGTTGCCAGCACCGCTTCCAGCACCTCATCGTAGGCCTCATCTCCTTCGGACATGCTGCGAAGCTGGCGTAGCAAAGCCACCTGGATGTAATTCAGTGGGTCGACATAGGGATTGCGGCGCTCGATGGAGGTGCGAATCGCCGACATGTTCTCCAGAAGCTGGGGCTGCCCGGTCACGGAGCAGATCATGTCGTAGGCCAGGGTGTGCTCAGCTTCGATGCGGCTGAACATCTCTTCGCGCACGGCATCGTCCTCTACCAGCGTCGAATACAACCTTGCGATGCCCATATCCGCCTTGGCGACATCCAACTGCGCATTGTCGATCACAGTGCGGAAGAAGGGCCATTCGCGGTACATGGTTTGCAGCGTCTCTACGCCGTTTTCGGTCTCATCGCAATACCGCTGGCAGGCGCTGCCGATGCCGAACCAACTGGGAATGATGGCGCGGCTCTGCATCCAGGAGAAGACCCAGGGAATCGCCCGCATTGCCGAGAATCCGCCCTTTTGCGAGCGTTTTGCCGGACGTGATGAGATGCGAAGCTGCGACAATTCGTTGATGGGAGTCGCGGCCTGCCAGTAGGGCAGGAAGCCATCAGAATTGTAGACGAAATCCCGGTACGTCTCGCGCCCGTATTCGGCCATTTTCTCCATCGCATCGAACCATTCCGGCTTGATGTTGTGGCCTTCTTCGTTGCTCAGGCCGCGCAACGCCGCATTCATCACCTGTTGCAGGTGGCGGTGTGCGATTTCGGCGTTGCTGTAGCGGTAAGCGATGACTTCTCCTTGCTCTGTGATCTTGATTCCGCCGCGCAGCGACCGGGGCGGCTGCGACAGAATCGCCCGGTTGGTGGGGCCACCGCCACGCCCGATGCTGCCGCCGCGCCCGTGAAAGAATTCCAGCGCGATGCCCTGCTCTTCGCAGGTTCTGGCGAGTTGGTCCTGCGCTTTGAAGAGATTCCAGTTGGAAGCCAGGTAGCCGCCATCCTTGCTGCTGTCAGAATAGCCGATCATCACCTGCTGGCGATGATCGCCGCGTGCATCCATGTAGCGCTTGTACGCCGGATTCGAGAAAAGGCGGGTCATCACGTCTGGTGCATTGCGTAAGTCCTGGATGGTCTCGAAAAGCGGCACAATCTGCACATGCGTATCAATGCCTACCTCACTGGCGAAGAGCAGCATCGCCAGCACATCGCTGGGCTGCTGGCACATACTGGCGATTACGGTGTCAATGACCACTGCGCCGTATTTCTCATGAGCGCTGGAGATCATCTGCCATGTGTCGATGATGCGCCGTGTCGTCTCGGAAAGGCCGTCGGGATGAGGTGGGAAGAGCGGACGCGGATTGAGAATCTCGCGGGTGAGCAATTCGATGCGGGTGTCTTCGTCCGCGTTGTTGTAATCCTCGTGAACCTCATAGAGGCGGAAGAGTTCGTCAATGGTGGCAGCGTGCAGCCCGGCATCTTCGCGGATCTCCAGCGGCATCAGGTGCAGGCCGAAGATCTTCACTTTGCGCATCAGTGGGCGAATCTCTTGCAGCGCGACGCGATTCCCACGATTCGCTCGCAACTTCTGGTAAACATCGTCCAGGTCCTGCCACAGTTCTTCGCCTGTGACGTATTCGTCCTTGTCCAGCTTCTTCCAGATGACGTGCATCGCTTTGCGGTAGGGTTCGCCGTCGTATTTTCCGGTCTTTTCCGCCAACTGAGGATAGGCTGCTTCATTGCCTTCCTCCACGTACTGCGTCAGGTGCGAGCGCAGGTCGTCGATCGCGCCCAGATAGACCTGCCGCGCCGTCTTGCGCAGCGTCTTCAGCGTCTCCCAGGTCACATCGTGAGTCACGTTGGGGTTGCCGTCGCGGTCTCCGCCGATCCATGATGCGAAGTGCAACACAGGCGGCAAATCGCTCCAGTCTTCGTCATCGTAGTGGGTTTCCAGGCTGGCCTGTAGATCATCGTAGATGGCAATGACCGTCTCCATGATGACACCCGTCAGGAAGTACAACCCGAAATCGACTTCATCGGCGACGGTGGTCCGCTTGGGGCGGATGGGCTTGGTTTGCCACAGTTCCTCGATCTCCGCCGCCAGCTTCCCTTGGAAGTCCTGGATCTCGCGATCCAGGAGCGCCTCGCGATCATAGCGGCGCATCATATCCGTGATGGAACGCAGCTTCAGCAGAATCTCCTTGCGTTTGGCCTCAGAGGGGTGAGCCGTCAGCACCAAACGCAGCCGCAACCGACTCAGTAAGGCACGCATATCCTGTGCGCTGATGCCCCGGTTCTTCAGTGTGGTGATGGCTTCCGAGATGTTTTCGCTGAGCTTGTTATGCCGTTCTCGGTCGCGCAGCACGCGGATCCGCTGTTGGTCTTCCGCGATGTTTGTGAGTTGGAAGTAGTTGCTGAATGCCTTGATGAGAATCTGCTTCTCGGCGAGGCTCGTCTCCCGGATGCGCTGTTCCAGCTTTTCTGCTGCATTGGGAACGTGGGCACGGCGGGCACGCGCGGATTTGCGCACTTCTTCCACCAGATCCAGCGCTGCCGGGTCGTGTTGTTCTTCGATGATCAAGCCCAGGGAATTACCCAGGATTTTGATGTCTCGGCTGAGGGGGCTGCTGCCTTCGGTATAGTTTTGCATGGGTTCAGTCTTTCACAAGGCGAGTCCACTTTGGGAAGACCGATTGTAACGCGGATGCTGGAATGTCACTACAAGCTGTTTGCGTTTTTGCAAACGTTCCACATAAGCAGGGGGATTGGCGGCAGGTCTTCGGGGCATTGAATCACATCATGTCCCAACCCGAATATCGCATGGCAGGCCACGCGGAGCCGCACGTACCGCAGATTCAGCAACTGCCGCGTTTCCCCATTCCCCATTCCCATGCCAATCAAGATGGCCTGCGAGGATGTCGCAGGGTGATCGCAGGCCATCCTATGCCCAGGCAGCGCCCTCGTTCGAACAACCGCTAGGGGCGCGGCGGAATCTGCGGTTGGTAGAGCCATGCATCGAAGAACGCGCCCAGGTCTTCACTGCTGACCTCTTCGGCAACGGTGATGAAATCGGCGATTTCTGCGGAGCGATGCGCGAATTGCTCTTGATAGGTGCGCAGGATGTCGAAGAAGGTCTCATCCCCCACGCGCTGATGCAAGGCGTAGAGCGTCCATGCGCCCCGGAAGTAGACCGCGCCGCTGAACAGATTGCGTGCGCCAGGATCGCCGATGATGATGCGGCTGCTGCTGACAGCATCGTACCAGCTATTCATGATGCGTGTGGCGGTAGCACTGCCCGCCGTCTCTTCAACCCAGAGAATCGATGTGTAGGTGGCGAACCCCTCGTTGAGCCAGATGTCGCGCCAGGTGGCCGGGCTGACGTGATTGCCGAACCAGGAATGCGCCAATTCATGCGCGATGGTCACCTGTGGCCCCAACCCCTGGGCGATGATGTCCCGTCCGAAGAGCGAGAGCGTCTGCGTTTCCAGGGCGAAGGGCAGGCGCGTATCCGCGACGACCGCGCCGTAAACATCGAACGGGTACGCGCCAAAGCGCTCGTTGAAGAAGCGCATCATCTCCCCCGTTTCCGCGAAGATATCCGCCCCAGACTCGGCGGCTTGTTCTGGGAAGTAATTGCGGATCAGCACACCGTCCACTTCTTGATCTTCCTGACGGGTGAACTGCGCGATGTTGACCGTCACCAGGTAACTGGCAATGGGCTGGTCGGCCTGCCAGGTGTAGGTGGCCTGATCCCCGGTAGTCTGTACGTCCTGCAAGATGCCGTTGGCGGCTACGACGAACGGCTCATCCACCGTCATACGGATCGTATACGTGGCTTTGTCACTGGGATGATCGTTGACTGGATACCAGAGCGACGCTCCATCCGGTTCGCTGGCGACGTAAACGCCGCCGTCGTAGAGATTCCAGCCACCTGCGAAGGGCAGCCCGGTGATCTGCAATTCACGCCCTGGCACACCGCTGTAGGTGACAGCGACCTCAAACACTTCGCCTTCGTAGATTGGTTCGTCGGGGGCGATGGTCAATTCACGTCCCTCGCGCTGGTATTCGGCGGTCTCGCCATCGACGCGCAAATCACTGATTGTGAATCCGGCGAAATCCAGGTTGAAGCTGCTCAGCGCCTGGGTGGCGCGGGCACGCATCGTCACTGTGCCGCTGATTGTGTTGGTTTCCAGGTCAGCTTCCAGGTCGAGGGTGTAGTGCAGGGCATCGTAGCCGCCGTTGCCCAGTTCCGGGAAGTACGGGTCACCGACTCCGGGGCTGCCGGGGGTTGGATCACCCGCTGGCAGTTCTTCGCGGATGAAGGCTACGAGCAGCAGGGTCAGCATGAGGAGCGCCGGGATTGTCCATCGTGTACGCATGAGAACTCCTAACGATACAGCGTGTACAGGATATGCAGCCGCACACTTACGACGGTGAGCACCGGCCTGTACAATACATTTCGTCCATCGTAGCAGAGAAATATAGGCTTCGCATGAAGGTATCGTTGAATCGCCCTCCCTATCGCCGCCGTCCGCCGCGCTGGTTGCTGCCGACCTGTGGTTGCCTGACTGTACTCGGGGTCGGACTCGTATCGGCACTTCTGATCGTCGTCTTCTTGCTGCCGTTGGTGCCACAGCTTGCGTTGCAGGGCGCTGGGTTCCGGCCTCTTGGGCAGACCGATGCACTTTTCGGGGCGACGCCGCTCCCCGCGCCTACGCTGAGCAGCGTACAGAGTTCCCCGGCTTCGATCATCGTGCGGGCGGGCGAATACGGACAGCAGACCATCGACGCTTCGCAAATTGATGTCCAGGTCGGTGAGGCTGCGGGCATCCCTACCTTGCAGATAACCTTCACGGAAGCAGACATGCAAGCGCTGTGCCAGGGCTACAGCACCCTCTGCACGCCGTCGGGCAGCCCGCTTCGCAATGCCAGCTTTGACTTCCGGCCTGGTGGTATGGTCGTGAATGGCGAGTTTTTCGTGGAGCAGGTCGGTCTCTGGCAGCGTGTTGGGATTGTGCTGCGGGTAGCGGACGGGACGCGGCTGGTTTTCGAAGGCGTGGATGTCAGCGGGCAGTTGTTTGCGGTGCCGCCGGATGAATTGGGAGGATTGGTCTCCGAGGTTGAATTCACCGCCAACGATCTGCTCGGGCAGCTTTCCGTGCAGGCAGGCGCTGCCAGTTACACGCTGCGCGATTTGCGTTTCGCCGATGCGACTCTCATGGCGACTCTACGATGACCCGCCGCCTGATCCTGGTTCGGCATTCGCTCTCCGCAGCCCTGCCCGACGCACCTCAGGAAGCCTGGATGCTGACTCCGGAGGGGGAGGCACGCTGCCTGGGATTGGCGACGGAATTGCGCCCCTTTGCGCTGGATCGCGTCATCACCAGCACAGAGACCAAAGCACAGAGAACGGGCGAATTGCTGGCGCAGGCACTGGGTATCCCCTGGCAGACTGCGCCGGACTTGCAAGAGACAGCACGTGGCAATCGCGATTTCTTTGCGGATCGAGCGGCCTTTGTGGAGTGTGTACGGCGGGCCATGCAGCATCCGGATGATGTCGTCTTCGGGAGCGAGCGCTTCAACGCGGCCTCTGAACGGTTTCTGCGGCGAACTGACCACTTGTTGCATCAATACCCCGATGAAACCCTGGCGTTCGTCTCGCATGGTCGTGTGCTTTCGATGGTGCTGGGGGATTTGCTGGCGCGCGACTCCTTCAGCATCTGGCAAGAATTAGCAATGCCCGCGTATGCTGTGTTCACCTTGCCGGATTGGTTGCTGGAGCGGTTTGTGCCAACCCTGAGTGAAGCATGAGTCGTTTCAGGCGCTGGCGATCATGTCTTCAGGGCGAGGCAAGTACACACGGAAGGTTGTGCCTTTGTTCTGTGCGCTCTGCACCTCAATCTGCCCCTGATGCAAATCGACGATCTTCTTGACGATGGCTAGCCCCAGTCCGGAGCCTCCGGTCCGCAAGTTCGATGACTGTTGCGTGCGGAAGTAGCGCTCAAAAATGCGCTCCATGTCCTCGGACGAGATGCCAATTCCCGTATCCTGAACTTCAATCAGAACCATCTTCTGACCATCGAAGAGCCGCAGCCAGACGCTGCCACCTTCCGGCGTGTAATGGACAGCGTTTTCCAGCAGGTTACGCAGCGCACGTACCAATTCCTGCTCAATGCCAGAAATCGCGCAGTTGGTTTGCTGTTCGATCTGAAACTTCACGCCCTTTTGCTCTGCCAGGAGCGTGATATGAGTCTCGATCTGTGCTACCAGCTCTTGCGTGGAGACAGGTTCGAAGAGTACTTCCCCGATGCGTTCCAGGCGCGAGATTGTCAGCAGATCATTGATGAGGTGGCTCAAATTCGTCACCTGCTGCCCAATCTGGCTGAAACGCGGATTCTTGCCCTCCGGGTCAAGTTCGCGTTGGAGGAGATACAGCGTGGTGTTGATCGTAGTCAGCGGAGTTTTCAGGTCGTGCGAGAGGTCTGCGATAGCATTTTCCAGCGTTTCGCTACGCTCGTGGGCAATTTGCAGTTCCTGCTCGTGTTGTTCTGCTTGCACTTGCTCACTGATGTCATAAAGCTGCACCAACAGCGCGGAGATGGCATCTTCGATATGCACTGCGCTGGCCGTCAGGTTGTACCAGCGCGGCTCGTCGCTCAGCGACTCTAATTCTAGCTTGAGCGTCTGTGAGGTGCCTGCTTGTGCCGTGCTGCGCAGCGCCACTTCGACGATGGTACGCTGTTCAGCCGGGATCAGGTCGAGGAAGGGTCTTCCCGCCAATGGGTGATCTTTCGGTTCTCGGTTCGCGAAGCTGATGTCGAGTTGTGGCGTGAGTTGTAGGACGTGCGCCGGGCCGTTTTCCACGAGGGAGCGCCAGCGTGCCTCACTGCGCCAGGCACGTCGCAGCGCCAGACGATACTCGCGCACCGCGATTGCGATGAATACGCCACCGACCGCCACGCCTACCAAATGCAACGCCCAACTGAATGTTTCCGAGGGCAACGTCGCCGTTCGCAAATCCGCCAGATCGACCAGGTAGACCCCGGTGATGAAGACCATGCTCAAACCCACGTAGATCAGGCTGCCCCAATTGCCGATCAAAAGACCCGCGATGATCGTGAGGATCAAGAACCAGGTGTAATTGGGTGCGCGAATGTCCACACTGTTGATCGTAACGAGCGCGGCCAGGCTCCCCCAGAGATAGAGCAGTAGAATGCTCGTTGCCAGCCGCACGCGCCCGCCCCGCGTAAGGGCTAGCAATCCGGTCAGGAGTAGGGCAAGGATCGCTCCCGCGCCGATGTAGGCGAGCTTCTGCCCGATGCTGTCGTCGCCCAACAAGATGACGACGAAATAGATGGGCAGCGGTATCAATAAGACGAAGACCAGGGCATAAAACAACCGCGACTTGCGATGCAGTTCGGCGTCATCGAAACTGGGGAGTTGATAGATTTGTAGTAGACGTTGCATGTGCTTTTCAATGTTGTCTCTCTGTGCGAACCCTCTTTCTTGTTATACCGCAGAAGACTCGAAATAGATGTTGTTCGCACGAGTAACACACACAACGTTAATCACAAGATAAGTTAACTACCCTTGTTCGTGATGCTGGTGTAGCATCATAAAAATTGCTTCAGTACCTGGAAGTCCTCGCGCAGGGTGTCTTTCTGCCCTGCATTGTAGAGCGCCACTGCCGGGTGGTAGAGCGGCACCACATGGGCTTCTCCGTAGCCTGTTTGCACCTGAACGGCCTGCCCGTGTAGCTGGCTAATCTTGGCGTCTTTTTCCGGCGCGTCGAAGAGACTCAGCACAAATTCCATCGAGAATCGCCCCAGGGTTGCCAGCACCTGCGGCTGGATGATGTCAATCTGCCGTTCCAGGAAGGGCGAATACAGCGCGATTTCGGCCTTGTGTGGGTCGCGGTTGTTGGGTGGGCGATCCTTGACCACGTTCGTAATGTAGACTTCTTCCCGCGCCAGCCCGATCCCTTCCAGCAGTTCATCCAGCACGCGCCCAGAAGCGCCGCAGAAAGGGCGTCCCGTCTTCGCTTCGTTTTCCCCCGGCGCTTCGCCGATGAACATGATGACGGCGTGGTGGCTGCCCTGCCCGATCACCGGGAAGTAGTTGTTCTTCGTGCGGTATGCATAAAGGGGCGACTCATCAAGGTGGAGAATCTCATCGCGGATTTGTTTCATCTGCTGGTAACGCTCATCGGCAAACATGGTTTCGACCTACCGGCATGGATACCTGTACATTCGGTTTCAGAGTGTAGCAGACGAGCGATGGCGTGCTACCCAGCATCTAATGAGAAGTCCGTGCCCGACGTTCATTGGGCGATCATCTGCCAGCGCCAATTTGCCTCTGTCGTTGTGCTACAATGGCGGCGCAATTTTCAGCAACCTGTATGTGAAAGCGAAGGGTTTTCAACTCCATGAGACGACTGTTCCTACTGGTAGCCCTGTTGATGACGATTGTCCCCGCGCTGGCGCAAGATGAGGCGGAACCCGTCATCACACGCGCCAGCGCACCTGACCCCGCCAATGTGCAGCTTGAGGTGGTCGCCGATGGCTTCACCCGTCCGCTCTTCGTGACGCACGCGGGCGATGGCAGCGGCGCGCTCTACGTGCTGGAACAGGGCGGCACGATTTACCGTCTGCTGGGCGGCGAACGAAGCCTCTTCCTCGATCTGACAGATACGGTGTCGCCGGGCGCGGCTGGCCCTGGTTACAGCGAGCGTGGTCTGCTTGGCCTGGCCTTCCACCCGGATTACGCGGAAAACGGCGTATTTTTCGTCAACTACACGGATGGTTCCGGGGCGACCAATGTCGTGCGCTACCGCACACAGGACGGCGCGGTTGACTGCGACAGCGCTGAAGTCATCCTGACGCAGGTGCAGCCCTTCCCGAACCATAATGGTGGGCACATGGCCTTCGGATCGGACGGCTATCTTTATATCAGCCTGGGTGATGGTGGTGCTGCCAACGATCCCCTCTCCACCGGGCAAGATCCGACGGATTGGCTGGGGTCGATTCTGCGGCTGGATGTTGATACCGAGAGCGGCTACGCCATCCCGGAGGATAACCCCTTCGCCGAGGGTGAAGAGGGTGCGGCGGAAGTCTGGTCGTATGGCCTGCGCAATGTCTGGCGCTTCAGTTTCGATCGCGCGACGGGCGATATGTTCCTCGCCGATGTGGGGCAGAACGAATACGAAGAAGTGAACTTCGAGCCAGTCGGGGAAGGTGGGCGCAATTATGGCTGGAATGCCTTCGAGGCGACCCACGTCTTCGCGCGTTACATCGAAGGCACCGTGATGCCCTTCGTGGAATACAGTCACACCCAGGGGTGCTCGGTGACGGGCGGTTACATCTATCGCGGTGAAGCGATTCCCGATTTGCAGGGGGCGTATCTCTACGGCGATTACTGCACCGGGCTGATCTGGGCGGCGTACCGCGATGCGTCCGAAAGCTGGAATACGAACCTCTTCCTGCGGACGGGCTTCCAGGTCAGCAGCTTCGGCGAAGATGAAGCGGGTGAACTTTACGTGGTCAACTATCAGGGGGCGGTGCTGAAAATCGTCCCGGCAGAATGAGAATAACACTCAGCATCGATGCGGGCGGGCATTTATAACCCGCCCGGCTTTCCCACCTCACTTACTCGGCACCCGGCGCATTCTCGCAATCGGTGCAGAGGATGTCATCGACTGCTTCCCCGGCTGCCAGATCAGCCACCCAGTCCCGCACGGACACGTCATCCACTTCGTACTCGTAGAATTCCGGCAGGCGCAGGATGGTGTGTAGCGTACCGCCAGCCGTATAGGTGTTGAAGCGATCAACACGGGCGCGGATGTCGTCGTAGTTGGCTTCCAGCAATTCCAGCAGGGGTACATCCGTCACGCCGTTCAACTCCAGGAACGCATACTGCGTTTCATCGTTGGCGGTGTTGTACTGTGCCATCGGCATTTCCGGGAAGCGTGCTGCCGTCGCCATGTAATAGGCTTCAAAGGTCAGATTATCGAGCGTGGCCTCGCTGTATTCGGGCCATTCCGGCAGAATGCTGGGTGTGTTCCAGATTCCGTTGACCAGCGCCGTATTCTGGGGGATGCGATAACCGCCCGCGCCATCGCCCAACATGGCAACGTCCGCGTCGGGATACTGCTCGGCGACGATACCCGCGTAGAAGGGAGCCGCAATCGCCCCCGCGCTGCTGCCTGTGACGAAGATATTCTCCGGTGCTTCGTAATTCTCGAAGACCCAATCCAGTACCGTCATGCTGTTGATGTAGCCATTATGCAAGACAGTGAATTCTTGCGCTTCGCTCTCATCGGTTGCTGGCAGTTCGTAGACCATTTCGCTGTTACCCAGGTGAACATCGCCCGTGCAGTACGAGACGAAGACCATGTTGTAATCGGCGAAGGGGTTGGCCTCGTTTTCCAGGTCGAAGATACCGGTCGGGCCGGGGACTTCGTTGGTGAAGGGCACGAAGGTCGGCGCTTCAGGGTTGCAGATCTGGCTGAACCAGCACGCGCCACCGCCATTGAAGAAGATCAGCAATTCGTCGCTCTCTGCCGGGCGCACATGGAACGTGTATTCCGTACCGTAGGCGCAGGTGGTCTCACCGCCGGGGGCCAACGTATTCCACCCAGCTTCCAACTCTTCGAGCGAAGGAAGGTCGCCCTCTTGTGCGGATGCGAAGCTGAAGCTGAGGAGGAAAAGCGCGGAAACCAGCAGAAGAACTGTAAGAACGGTGCGTTTGGACATCAGTAATCCTTTGCGTAACAACAATATTGAACGCAAAGTGTAGCGAGTGCTGGACACATTGTCAAATTCTTAGGTGTCGTGGAAGGGGGCAGGTGGGTTGCCCCCACCAACTCTCACCTGCGTCGCAGGCCGTCTGCCAGGAAGAGCACGCCAATCAGCAGCGCAGGTGCGCTGACGATCAAGAAGCTGATTAGTTCTTCGTAGGTGCGGAAGAGCAACAAACTGCCAATCCCCAGCCCCAGGAAGACCAGCCCGCCGATGCGCTGCCAGCGCCACGCAATCAATAGTGCCAACAGCAAGATGATATTTGGCAGCAGGTGCATGAAGAGCGCGACCAGCGTCTCCCAGATGGTCGCATACTCGCCGAACACATCCAGCGCGAACAAGGCCAGGAAGGCGATGAAGGCAATCGCCAGTAGGCGCGGTGTCCAGGTCAGCCAGCGGTTTTGTTGAACCGTCATTTCAGACCTCCCATTTCTCTCCTACTATCGATTCCAACACCCGATGCATCGGAAGAACATCGACAGGTGCGCAGGGTGGGAGCAAGATCACCATGCAACCGTACCGAATGCGCTGAATCAGCGTATGGACAGCGGGTCTGCACGTTTTGCCGCTGCCCATGTAAAATTGAACGCAGCAAGATAGACCAGAGACGAACAGGAAACACTCGTGCAGATTACAATGATACGCGCCAAATTGCACCAGGCGCGCGTGACCGGAGCAGACTTGAACTACGAAGGCAGCATCGGCATTGATACGGAATTGCTGCGGCAAGCGGGAATCTACCCCTACGAGCGGGTCTTGGTAGTGGATCTTGAGAACGGCAACCGCCTGGAGACGTACACGATCCCGGCACCAGCGGGCAGTCGCGAAATTTCGCTGAACGGCGCGGCAGCACGCCTCGTCAACGTGGGGGATCGTGTCATCATCATGGCCTTTGCCCAGGTGGAAGCGCCGCCGCCGTCCGATTGGGAACCGCATGTACTGATCCTCGATGAGGACAATGAAATCAGCGACGAGAAGGGCAAGATCATCGTCGGCTGAGAGGGTGCGCAGGGGCGCTGAGACGCATTCGCGGCCCTCGTGGTTTTCAAGAAGACGAACCCACAGGCCACAATCGACCGATGTTGTGGCTTTTTTGCGCTGAAATCTTCAGTTTTTTCTGCGATTCACCGACGTAAACCAAATTGCAATTGACAAGTACCCTGTGTTTTCGCGCATAATAAGGGGGCGATGAGTGTTACTGATCGCAGTCAAAAGATTACGTCATACCGCCGACCCAGCGGGCAAAATCGGAGGAAAGGGTTTATTACCATGGTCGATCAGCGAGTTCGTGCAGTGATTACGAATGGATCACGGGTCTTGTTGGTACAGCATAAGCACCGCGAAGCGAGTCATCAGGGTTCCTGGGGCTTACCCGGTGGTCGGCTGGAACGTTCAGATGAACCGCTCGACGCCGCGCTGCTGCGCGAGATTCGAGAGGAGCTGACTGTCGAAGGGCATGTGCAGGGCAAGGTAGGCACCTGGACGTGCGCCAGTATCGACGGCGAAGATACGTTGGAGAATCACATCTTCCACGTGACGGTGGACAACACCGATTTTCGGGTACAGCGCGACGAAATCCTCAGCGAGCGCTGGTTTTCCTACGACGAAATTGACCTGCTGCGCACGACCCTGGGCTTCGAGGCAGAAGCTATCCGCCGCGTGTTTGCCAACGGCAACGGCAACGGGCACAGCAACGGCAATGGTTCTTGATGACGGGAGCGGCGCTTGCGATTGCTAGCAGGCGTTCTCTGGCAGACATTTCGTGCGCTGACAGGCGCTTATGGACTCAGCATAGCGGGTGCGCTGCTGCTGAATCTGCTGCTTCCGGAAGAGCAGATGCTGCCGCTGGCCTTGTTCAACAGCTTCGTGCACCTGCTGCTGATTCCAGCGCTGTTTCTTTTTCCGCTATCCCTGGTGCTGCGCCAGTGGTTGCTGATGGCCTTCCTGCTCCCGGCAGTATTGGCTTTCGGCAGCGCATACGGGGCACAATTCTTGCCGGATCGCAGTGCTGAAGCGCCACCTGGATCGCTGTCATTGCGCGTGATGAGCTTCAACCTGATGGCAGCCAACCGCACGCCAGCATACGCCATCGCGCAGATTCAACAGGTGGATGCGGACGTCGTTGCCCTGCAAGAGGTTTCGTACGCACATGCTGCCCTGCTGCAAGCGCAATTTGACGGGGAATACGAGTACATTGCCTTGCACCCGCAGCGCTTCGGCACGCAGGGCCAGGGCATCCTCAGCCGTTATCCCATCCGCGAAGATGCGTTCTCTCAGTTCGACTTCGTGCTCACCCCGCTGGGGCACCAGCGCACCGTCCTGGAACTTCCCGGCGGCACGCCCATCGTCGTCTACAACATCCACCCCACGCATCCGGGCATGAACAACCGCGCCTTTGATCCGTCTTTCCGGTCGCGCGAACTGACGCAAATCGCTGATCTCGCCCATGCAGAACCACTGCCCGTGATGATCGTGGGCGACTTCAATATGCCGGATCTATCTGCCGATTATATGCGCTTCGATGCGGCGTACACCGATGTCTACGGTGCGGTGGGCTGGGGCATGGGCTGGACTTTCCGCTTGCCGCTGACGCTACCTCCCCTCTTACGCCTGGATTACCTCTTCGTGGATGAGTCCTTCACACCGCTGCGGGCTGAAGTGGTCTATCCCTTCGCGGGCAGCGACCACCATGCGCTCTGGGCGGATCTGGCATTTCTACCATGAGTGCTCTAAAACCAGCTATCTGGTTGTTGTCGCTCTTTTTCTGGCACGTCTCCTCCAATTTTCTACCGGACTTGCGGATCAAAAGATCATCTGCAAGTCCGTTTTTTCTCCCATATCTGAGTACAAATTCCTCAATCCCAGTCGGCGTTCCCATCAATGAACCCTTTATCAGCCAGTGCTGACTTGCGTGTCTTGGTACTGGTTCGCAAAGCTTTTGCTCCTATCCTGAGAAGTGTAGGCAGCGCGCTGAACGCCAGAAATCACATGAAGAGATCGACAGAATAGGGAATTTGAACATATACGCTACGTAGGGCGGTTTTAAAGTCGAAGAACTGAGGAGACAAGTGCCATGAAAACCAAACTTGCTACATTGCTGACCGTGATCTTACTGCTGATGCTTGCACCGCAGGGAGTGGCGCAAGATGAAGTTGTTTCATCCATTCTGGCACAGAGGGCAGATGCGTCATGTCTGTAAAACGATGGATGGAGGATATTCAGATATATATAGTCTATTATTTCCCACAAGGCATCACGCCGGAGAATTGGTCTCAATCTAGCCAGGGTCGGCGCACTGTCATGCATGAGATCAAAGCCATTCCGCGTTACGTGAAGAAATGTGATCTCGCAGATTTTGAGGAAGAAACGCACTTCTACTATTAGACTGCGACATAGCGATTGTCGCAAAATCCGCTATGCTAGCCTGCGATTGGCACGGTAGAAATGGGTTTCCATGACGACGGACTCTGCACCTGCGCCGGAACTGGGCGCGGATGATGCGCGACGGGCGGCACGCAACATCGGCGTCTTGATGGCAGCGAGCATCTTCAGCAAGGGATTGCTCTTTGGCTGGCAGATTCTGCTGGCACCCTGGTTGGGGCCGACTCAGTACGGCATCTACAACACAGTCATCGCCCTTTTTGCCCTGGGGACTGCCGTCGCCAACTTCGGCATTGGCCCGATTGCCATCCGCGAAGTTGCCGCCAATCCCCGCCGAGGTGGGCAATACGCCTCTGCCATGCTCTTCAGCCAGACGGGGCTGGCACTGGTGGGCTATCTGCTGATTCTGTCGTCCGGTGCGCTGGCGGGCTATTCGGATGTGATTCTGGCCTACACCGCCATCGCGGGAATCAGCCTGATTCTCGATATTTTCGGCAGCATCAGCAACGACTTGCTGCTGGCGCAGGAGCGTATGGTCATTACGTCAGCGGTGGAAATCGGGCAGATTGTGCTGCGGGTGTTGCTGGCAGGGGTGGCGCTGGCGTTGGGCTACGGGCTGCTGGGCATCTACATCGCGACGATTATCGTGAGCATCCTGCGGGCAGTGGCGCTCTGGGCGGTGCAGTGGCGCAGTGGGATGCGCCCGGAGTGGCCTGTGCAGCAGGAGATCATCGCGCCCATGCTGGTCAATGCGGCACCGCTGGCGCTGGCGGCCTTCCTCACCCTGGCTTACCAGCACGCCGATAAGCTGATGACGACGGCGCTGATTGGCGTGACCAATACCGGGTATCTGGGGCCGGCCTTCCTGATCAACTTCGGGCTGACGGAATTGCTGGGCACAACCATCCTCACCGCCATGTTCCCGCTGATGTCTCGCGCCTACCAGGTGGATCGCTCGGAGTTGTTCGGTTGGCTGGTGCAGACGTTGACGCGCTTCATGTTGATTGTCGGGCTGCCCCTGGCCTTGATTCTGAGCATCTTCGCGGATGATGTGATCGCCTTCATCTACCGCACAGGTGAGTACGCCGCTACTGCGGGCATCCTGCGCATTTTGATCTGGTACACTCTCTTGAGTTTGCTGAGCAGTGTGCTAGCGCGCGGTTTGCTGGTGCAGAATCGCCAACGCCGGACTCTGCTGCTGCGAATCTTCAGCCTGGGCCTGAACATCACGCTCAACGCCATTCTGCTGAGCCGTACCGGGGATGTGCGCGGGGCGGCGGTGGCGTCCGTCTTCGCCGAGAGCCTGATGCTGGCGGGACTGGCGCTGTCTTTCCGTGCCAGCGGATTCGATTGGGGGCAAGTGCTGGGTGGGACAGCGCGGGTCTTGGCGATAGGCGCGATAGCTGCCCTGGTGATGATCGTCCTGGGGCAGACCCACTGGATGCTGGGCATGGTGTCAGGAGCCGTCGTCTATGCTGCCGGGGTCATCTGGGGTGGGGTGCTGGCCTCAGCGGATTGGGACTTGCTCTATCGATTGGTGGCAGCGCTGCCTGGTGGGGGCTTCATCCGCCGCTACTGGCAGCGCGACATCGCCGTTCGCTGGTGAGGCATGTGATATAGTTTAAGTATCCTTACCGTCACCATGAGAAATCTATGTTTGCTGATTTTGACCCGGTTGTGGTCGCATTGCTGATTTTTGTGCTGCGCGTCTTGAATAACGCCTTCGGCACACTGCGCTTGATTGCCATGCAGGAGAACAGCCGTATTGTGGGTTTTCTGCTGGCTTCAGTGGAATCGCTGTTGTTCGCTTTCACAGCAGGGCTTGTCATCACCGACTTGCAGAATGTGCCTAACCTGGCGGCCTATGTGCTCGGTTTCTCAGTCGGTGGGTACGTGGGGCTAGCGATTGAGCAGCGCTACCTGAACGTCTACCACATTGTCGATATTGTCGCACCAGAGGCGACAGCGCATGAGATCGCCGCTTTGCTGCGTGAGAAAGGGCACGGAGTCACCGAAATGCACGGAGAAGGAGCACGCGGCCATGTGATCCAACTGCGGGTGGTCGCTCATCACGCCGATGTGCGCAAGGTTATCGAGCTGGCGCGATCCATCCAGGAGCATCTGTTCATCACCGTAGAAGAATCGCGCCTGATTCGTGGCGGGTGGCTCCGCAAGCAGCGCGAGAGCCACCAACGCTGAGTTCACTCTTCCTCAGCTTCGCCCTGCATTCCTTCCAGGTAGCCGGAGAACCAGCGCAGCATGTCGATGGCACTCTGTGGCAGTTGTTCGCCTGTCGCCAGTGACCGTTCGAGTTTGTCATCGCGGCGGATGATGGAGGGCTTGCTGCGGTTGTCCGCCAGTGCGGTGATGAGCTGCGCCAACCCTTTCAGATTCGAGGCCAGCACATAGCGCGATTCCGGCGGCATTTCGCTCGCGCGTGCCTGCAATTCGCGGCGCAGCATGGCAACGTCAATATTGGTTCCCAGGCCGCCGCCCGGGTCAAAGCTCTCGGAGAGGGCTTGCAGCAGATTGTAGGTGGTGTGCACCGCCTCGCTGAATTCAGGGAGCGTGCGGCTGCCGATTGCACGGCGTAGGGCGATACTCGTCTGCACGATACTGCGCATGTCGGCGAGGTCGCGCTTGCCATCCAGCGCTTTATCCAGCTTCTGCAACGTCCCCAGCGGGCAGTCCCCGACGTACCCCCGCCACCAGCGCATCACCTGTGCCGTGCCGCCGCTGCTCCACTGAACTGCTTTCCGCAGCCGCTGCATGTCTTCAACGATACTGGCCTCTGCGACTTTGGCCTTCATCTCCGGCAAGAGGCGACGTAAGGCAACCCGCATCATTTGCTCGCTTTTCACATCGCTGGAGCGCTCTGCAATCTGCCAGAGCATGGATGTGGGCGCGGTGGTGTCGGCATGTTGGGTCAGCAATCGAGCGAGTTGTTCCACCAGCGGTAGCGCCTCGGCTGAGGTCGCTTGCTTCTGTAGCAGTGCAACGTAAATGTCGATTCGCTGCTGTGGCGTGAGCAGATTCAGCTTCGCCAGGTTCGCCATGATATTCAGGATGTCTTCGGCACTGCGTCCACTCTGTTCCAGGGCGAATTGCAGCACCCCCGGCAGGCGACCATCAGCGGCAAGCGCAGGCGCGAAGTCGTAGAACAGTTCCTCCTCATCGTTGGCGAGCATCAGCGCGAAAAGCACTTCCAGTGCGCCCTCTTGCAGGCAGCGGCTGTCTTCGACCAACTCCTGCAGCAGCGTCAGCGGACGGTACGGCGTGGGGAGTTTGCTGACGGGTTGCTTCTTGTAGTACTCCCAGAGGCTGCGTGCGGCTGCCGAATTGATGCAGGATTGCTCGTGCTCGATGGCGCGGCGCAGCATCAGCAAGAACAACTCGCGCGATTCGCTGCTGAGCGCTTCAATGGCGTCGCTGTCGAATTGGTTCAGGGCTGCCAGCACGGTTTCCGGCAGCGAGGACAGCACATCGGGATCGTTGAGCAAGACGTTGAGCGTCTCTGGCTGGCGGCGTACGGCCAGTACCAGCAGTTGCTTCGCCAGGGCACCATCCGCCTGGATGTAATTGCGTGCCTCCAGGATTCCGCCACGCAGCACCTCCGCCAATTGGTAGCGAGCGGGTTCGCGTGCCAGCAGCGTCAGCCAGCTCGCAACCGTTTCTGGGTCGCCCGTTTCCAGCGCCACTTGCAGCGCAGCGATGCCAGCTTCGCGCAGCCGCGTCAACCAGGGTTCGTCGGTACCCTGACCTACGCGCGCCCGCACGAAGGCGTAAACCGCGTCCGGCTGGCTGCTGAGTTCTTGCTCCAGCTTGCGGCTGAGCGCCTCATCCAATGCAGGATCTTCGTCCATTGCCGCAGCCACCCATTCCGAGGCTTCGGGATCGCGTTCTTCCAGTGCGTGATGCAGCAGCGCCTCCAGGTAGACTTTGCGCAGCCCGTTCCTTGGGGGCGCACTGCTGTTGAGCGCCGTCAGAATTTGTGGAGCGGTCAGCGAGTCGCCAGCCATCAGGCGAATGTCCTGCATATGACGGTCGATGACTTCCGTCAAGGCATGAGCCGACATCATCACTTTTGCCAGCCGATCCAGTGAACGAAGCTGCTCCACGAAGACGACTGGATCATCAGTCCACAACTGACGCAGGTGGGCGATGTAGGGCTGTTCCAGCAGCGACTCGGCGAATTGGGGCACGTCCCAGTCGATGACTGCGGTCGCACCGGCTGCGGTAGCTTCGCTGAAAGCCAGCCTTGGCAGTGTGCCATTGGGGCTGGTGACGTTGGTGGTAAAGGAAAACTCCCCGCGCAGCGGAGACGGCAGCAGCAACCAGAGGCCGCGCACCAGCAGCAGCCGTTCGTGCCAATCGAGCGGGAAGTGGCGAATGATGGCACCATTTTGCATTACCGCGCCCAGCACACCGAAGAGCAAATCCAGGTTGCCGTCGAGCGATTCCAGTACGGTTTCCAGCAGTTCGACGCTGCGATCCCATGTCCAGGTGGTCGGCATGGGTGGCTCCAGCGGTTCAATCGGCGCATTTGTCACCGGGTAGGAAGGTACGGGATGATCCAGCAGCGAGAAGAGCGGCACGATGTCTCCACCCATCCCATCCAGCAGGGATTGCGGCAGATGCACGTATTCGTAGACCGGGAGTGCTTGTTCGTCCTGCTGGAAGTGCGTCCGCGCCAGCACAAAGGGCGCATCCAGCGCGGCAGTGTTCTGGCGGAAGAAGGCAACCGCCTGCGACTCGAGCCTGCCGTTGATCGGCAATGGGTCCAGTGCAGCAGCACGCAGCGCGCTGGTTTCCTCCGGCGTGAACGGATAGCTACTCGCGAGTACATCGGGCTGTTCACCCGGCGAATTTGCGACCAGGGGCCAGCCATATATGAGATGATGCAGAGTTTGTTCTGGCATTGGGTTGGATCTCGCGCAGACTCTATTTTCCGCTTAAGTCCTTCTGAGAGAGGAACCATTCTTACAGAGAGGGCGGGTTCTTGCAAGACATTCCCAGAATGTCCGGCACCGATGCTGAATCATGATGCACGAATGGCAATTGCCGCAAGGGTGAGTCCGGTCGATCGACAAACGGACTGGTGACTGGTTGCCGTGCCTCGCCCAACTGCACTATCATCCAGGCATCTCATCATCCTGAAAGGACAGCCTTATGCGCCTACTGTATATCGACATTGATAGCTTGCGCCCGGATCATCTGGGTTGCTATGGCTACCACCGCCAGACCAGCCCGAATATCGACGTTCTCGCACAGGAAGCTGTGCGCTTCACCAATGTCTACATATCGGATGCCCCCTGTTTGCCCTCGCGCACAGCGCTCTGGAGCGGAAGGACGGGTTTTCATACGGGCGTGGTTGATCACGGCGGCATTGCCTCGCAGCCCTTCATTGAGGCGCAGCGCGGCAACGAGGACCTTTTCAGCGGCAGCGGCTGGATGCGGGCGCTCAACGATCTGGGCATGAAGACCGTCACCGTCAGCCCTTTCGCCCAGCGCCACGCCGCCTGGCACTGGTACGCCAGCTTCCACGAAATCTACAACACGGGCAAGGGCGGTAACGAACGTGCGGATGAAGTCGTCCCGGTTGCGCTGGACTGGCTGGAGCGCAGCGGACGCGCCGACAACTGGTTCCTGCACGTCAATCTCTGGGATCCGCACACGCCTTTCCGCACGCCGCTCGACTACGGCGAACCCTTCGCGGATGCTCCGCTTCCGGCGTGGCTCACGGAAGTGGTCTGGCGGCGCGGGTGGGAAGGCTATGGCCCCCACAGCCCGCAGGAGATCAGCGCCTGGTTCGACCAGGATCTCGACCCCTTCCCGCGCGAACCCAACCAGATCGACTCGATGGAGGCGGTGCGCCAATGGGTCAATGGCTACGATACGGGCATTCATTACGCGGATTTCTGGGTTGGCAAGCTGCTGGATAAACTGCGTGAACTGGGGATCTACGATGAAACGATCATCGTCGTGGGCGCGGATCATGGTGAGAACATCGGCGAGTTGAACGTCTGGGGCGACCATCAGACGGCGGATCACGTTACCTGCAATGTGCCCCTGATCATACGCTATCCAGGCGAGGGGGCTGCGCCGCGCGTCGATCGTGCGCTGCATTACCACTTTGATTGGGCGGCGACGGTCATTGAATTACTGGGTGGCGCTGTCCCGGCGGGTTGGGATGGACAGTCCTTTGCAGATTCCTTCCGGCGGGGCGAGGAAGCCGGGCGTGAATACCTCATCACGAGCCAGGGAGCCTGGTCGGTGCAGCGCGGCGTACGCTTCAATCACGACGGCGCAGCCTACATGTACCTGTGTACCCTCCACGATGGCTACAAGGCGCTGGAGCCTGAGATGCTCTTCAACCTGACACATGATCCGCACGAGCAGCAGAACCTCGCAGCGGAGCAACGATTCCCGGTCTTGATTGCGCGGGCGTTGCTGGCAACGTGGTATTCACAGCAGACCGTCCACAGTGCCCACGACATCGATCCGCTGATGACGGTGCTGCGTCAGGGGGGCGGGTTCTACACGCGGGGCAGGTTGCCCGCATACCTCAAGCGCCTGCGAGAGACGGGACGCGCACACCATGCTGAAGCGCTGGCGGCGCGCCACGCGGACGAAATCTGACGCTCAGGATTGAAATTCGAGGGTGCCACTGTAGCCGATCATCTCGCCCGTGTCGCCGCTGTCGAGCACGTGCACATCGACGTAGAGGCCGCCACATTCGGTGAGGTCGTCGCTGGAAGGAGAAAGCTGATAGACTTCCAGGCGCAGCCGTGCTTGATCGTACTGCTGCGGCACGATGGTCGTCTCAATGATCTGCTTGCTGGCATTTAGCTGCACGACTTCATCGAGTTCGCCCAATTCGGCGTTGATGGCCTGCACGCGCAGGACGACCTCGGTGCTGGATTGGGCGCTGTGGGGTGCGAAGCCGATTTGCAAGGGGGATTCCTGCCCACTGACGAGGTTGCGGGGCAGCGCCAGCACTACTTCGCGCTGGATCTTGCTGGCAGCGGCGGCATTGTCCTCTTCTGCCATGCTCACCAGCAGGTCGGCGCTCTCTTCGCCCTTGGTCGTCAGCTCGTACATGTAATCGCCGCGCATCTGGATGTAGCCAGTCGTCACCAGACGGCGTTTGGCTTTGTCGAAGCGGCGTGCGCTCATGTCCAGGTCATCCATGATGTCGTCGGGGTCTGCTACGTAATTGGGTTTGGTGTAGAGATACGCCAGGATTTCGAGCGCACCGCGCACAGTGCGCAATTTTTGCAGTTCTTGTGGGAGTTCAGCCATCATCCACCTGTTTCGAATCGGATCGTATTGCCGTCATGTTCGCTCAGAAGTATCTCTCAGTATAGCGTCAGGCGGCATCCCCGGCAAAAAAGAAATGGTTCCTCGCAGAGCAATCGCCCCCGGTTGTGGTAGGTCCGGGAATGAGGGAGAATAGCAGGCGAAGCATGGTGTGACCCTGCGGACTGCGAGAGATGGGCGTTTTGCAGCTCAAGCATGCTTCCGCTTCTGTGCGGTCATTTTATCCTTTTTGTCGTGTTGTTCGCGGCTTCGTGGTGCCGCATTTTTCGCCGTGATTGCCCCGTTGTTCCCCGCTGTCTTCCTGCCACAGTTTCCCATCCTGCAATTTCTAAGTGCGATTGGTATACTCAGCGCCTGTGTACTGACTGTACCCATGCGCACAACGACCACGAAGGCAGCAAATCATGAGCAACCTCACCGACCTGACGATCACCGAAGCGCTGGACAAACTCCGCGCTGGCGAAATCACCTCCGTCGAATTGACTCAGGCGCACCTCGACCAGATTGAGCAATACGACGAGCAAGTCCGCGCCTATATCACGGTCACGCCTGAACTGGCGCTCGAGCAGGCCAGAGCCGCGGACGAAGCCCGTGCCAGCGGCGCAGATCAGCCGCTGCTGGGTATCCCGCTGGCGATCAAAGATGTGCTCTCGACCAGGGGTGTCGAGACCACCTGCGGCAGCAAAATCCTCAAGGGGTATGTCCCCGTCTTCGATGCGACGGCAGTGCAGCGCTTGCGCGATGCGGGCATGGTCTTGCTGGGCAAGGTCAACATGGATGAATTCGCGATGGGGTCTTCCACCGAGAACAGCGGCTACTTCGAGACTCGCAATCCCTGGAATCTGGAGACTGTCCCCGGCGGCAGTTCTGGCGGCAGCGCGGCGGTCGTCACGGCGCAGATGGCAATGGGGTCGCTGGGCAGCGATACCGGGGGCAGCATCCGCCTACCAGGGAGCTTTTGCAGCGTGGCGGCGCTGAAGCCCTCTTATGGGCGGGTTTCGCGCTATGGGTTGATCGCCTACGGGTCGTCATTAGATCAAACGGGGCCGATGACGCGCACGGTGGAAGATGCCGCACGCATCTTGCAGGTCATCGCTGGCGAAGACCCGCTGGATAGTACCAGCCGTCCCGAACCTGTGCCGGATTATCTCGCCGCGCTGACGGGCGATGTCAAAGGCCTCAAGATCGGCCTGCCCAGGGAATTCTTCGTTGAGGGCATGAATGCAGAAGTGGAAAAGACGGTGCGCGACGCCATCAACCAGCTTGAAGGTATGGGCGCGGAAATCAAAGAAGTCAGCTTGCCCCACAGCAAATACGGCCTGCCCACGTATTACATCATCGCCACCAGCGAGGCCAGTGCCAACCTCGCCCGCTACGATGGCATCCGTTTTGGCGCACAGGTCGATAAGGGCGATATGTGGGAGACCTACGGTGCGACTCGTGGCGAAGGCTTTGGCCCCGAGGTGAAGCGCCGCATCATGCTGGGGACGTATGCGCTCAGCGCCGGGTACTACGATGCCTGGTACGGCAAGGCCCAGGGTGTGCGCACGCTCATCAAGCGCGATTACGACAAGGTCTTCGAAGAAGTCGATCTGCTCGCTTCGCCGACTTCGCCGACGACGGCCTTCAAATTCGGCGAAAACACCGAAGATCCGCTGCAAATGTACCTGGCAGATGTGTTGACCATCACGGCCAACGTCGCTGGCATCTGTGGCATCAGCGTGCCCTGCGGCTTCGACAGCGCCGGATTGCCCATTGGGCTACAGTTGCTGGGGCCGCAGTTGGGTGAAGAGACGATTTTGCGCGCCGCCCACGCCTATGAGCAGGCCAACGACTGGCATAAGCAGAAGCCTGCGCTGATCTCCTGAGCGAAGCACCTCGTTCATCCCATTGCGTCGGTTTTTGCGTAGGGTACTCATGCAGTGTGTTGTGGAGAAGTGCACTTGAACGAAGAGAAACAGCTCATCGAGCGGCTGCGCCAGCGTGACCCGGATGCCCTCAGTCAGGCGTTTGAGGTGCATTCGGACAAAATCTATCGCCTGGCTGTGAGTATCCTACGCGATGAACAGCAGGCGGATGGCGTCGTGCAGGAGACCTTCCTCAAGCTGATTCAGGCCATTGATCGTTTCGAGGGGCGCTCCCGGTTGGATACCTGGCTCTACCGCGTGGCCTACAACGAATGTATGGGGCGGATGCGGCGCGTGCATTCCGATGTGCCGCTGGATGACTTCCTGGATGAGGACTTCATGCCGGATAATTTCATCAGTTGGGAGGATGTCCCGGAAGCCAGCTTGCGCGGGGAAGAAGCGCTGCAAGAGATGCAAGCTGCCATTGGTGCCCTGCCAGCGATCTTGAGCGCGGTCTTCACGCTGCGCGACATTGAAGGCCTTTCCACGCGGGAGACCGCCTCTATTCTCGGCATCAGCCAATCAGCAGTCAAGGTGAGGCTGCATCGGGCGCGGTTGCTGCTGCGGGAAAAACTCGCCGACTATTTTCAGGAATGGATACGTACATGACTCTCACCTGTGAAGACCTCGTTGCACACCTGTCGGATTATCTCGACGGTGAATTGGACGAGGAACTGAACCGGGCTGCCCGCGAGCATCTGGCGACCTGCGAAAATTGCCGTGTCGTGCTGGATTCGACGCATAAGACAATTTTGCTCTACCGTGAGCAGGGGCAAATCGTGCAGATCCCGTCCGGGCGCAAGAATGCCCTCTACGACCGAATTGCTGCTGCTTTTGCCGCTGACCAGCCCTCAGAGTGAAGTGCAGCCTCAGCGGAGTGTGGCCGTCGTCCCGCGCACGATCAACTCGGTGGGGATGACGCGGCAGGTCGGCGGCAGATCCGGCGACTCGATGCGCTCTAGTAGGCGCTGTGCTGCCCATGTGCCCATCTCCGACTTGGGGTAGGCGATGGTCGTCAGCGGCGGATTGCTGATGGCGGATTGCGCGATGTTGTCATAACCGATCACTGAGATTTCTCCGGGTACGCACAATCCTGCCTCCCGAATGGCGTACATGGCATTCAGCGCGGTGACATCGTTATGCGCGAAAACTGCTGTTGGGCGCTCCGGCAGGGCGAGCAACTGCTCCATCGCTGCAATGCCGTCGCTGAAATTGCTGCCACAGGTGACGGTGTACGCCGGATTGATGTCGATTCCGGCACGTTGCAAGGCCGCGCGATATCCCTCGTAACGCAGGCTGCTGGTGGTGGGGCTTTCCTGTCGGATGAAGGCGATGCGTCGATGACCGAGCGCCAGCAGATGCTCCGTCCCCTGGATACCGCCGTTGAAGTCGTCGATGAAGGCGCAGTCTGCGCTATCAAGCTGCTGTTCCATGACCACCGTCGGAATCTGCGCGTGCTGCAACACTTCGATGCTTGCGTCTGCGCCGCTGTCATAGAGAATGGCCACGCCATCGACCTGCTTCGAGCGCAGCGATTCGATCACACGGACTTCTTTTGCGGCATCTCGCCGCGTATCGCAGACGAAAACCATGTAGCCGTTCGCAAAACAGAGGTCTTCAAACTGGCGTGCGAGGTTGGCGTAGTAGGGATTCAGCAGGTCGGGCAGGACGAAGCCCAGCGTCAGGGTTTGCTGCATCGTCAGACTGCGAGCAAGGGTGTTGGGGTAGTAGCCTAATTCTTCAATCGCCTGCTGCACGCGGGCGCGAGTTTCTGCCGCGACGGGGCGGGGGCCGTTGTTAATCACGTAGGAGACGGTTGCCGTTGATACGCCAGCACGTTCGGCAACCTCTTTGCGAGTCACTCGATGCTGTTTTTTCATCGCTGTTGTGCTTTCATCTACAGCAGAACTACTTTCCATTGTAAGCCAAAAGACACTATGGGCACAGCCTAACCCGTTCGAGCGTTTTGGCTTGCCGCCCAGGGACTTCTGTCGTATGCTTATTTTGACTCTACGCGAGTAGAACGCGGCGACTTTTCACAGGTGCTGTCGCTTTTTAGCTACTGATTCTTCTGAGGATACGTCTATGTACCGTGTTGCGAATGCGCCCTGCTCCTGGGGTGTGATTGAAAATATTGAGGGAGAACGCAACGACTACGTGCGCGTTCTGAATGAACTGGCTGCTACGGGTTACATCGGAACCGAACTCGGCGATTGGGGCTTCATGCCCACTGATCCAGCCAGGCTCGAAGACGAACTCGGCAGCCGCAACCTCGACCTGCTGGCGTCCTGGGTCAGCGTGAATCTGCACGATGAGCGCCAACATGAGCAGAGCGCTGCGGACTGCCTGCGCACCGCGAAATTGCTGGCAGCCGTCGGCGGTGAAGACTGCATCATCGTCCTGGGCAATGACCCCTATGGCGACCCGATGCGCACCAGAGTTGCGGGGCGCGTCACGCCTGAGATTGCGATGCCAGATGAGCAGTGGGAGGTCTTCACGAAGGGCGCGATGATGATCGCCCAGCGCGTGAAGGATGAGACCGGGCTGCGTACCGTCTTCCATCACCATGTCGGCACCTGGGTCGAGACACCTGCGGAGACCGCCCGCTTCCTGGAGATGACCGATCCGGCGCTGGTGGGCCTGGTCTTCGATACCGGGCACTGGTCGTTCGCCGGGGGTGACCCGGTGGCGGGCATTCACAAGCACGCAGATCGCATCTGGCATGTGCACTTCAAAGATCACGACCCGGAGGTCGCCCGCCAGTCTCGTGAGCATGAATGGGATGGCCCCACTTCCGTCGGCAAGGGCATCTTCCCGGAACTGGGCCAGGGCGATGTCGATTTCCCCGGTGTGGTGGAAGCACTTCAGGCCATCGGCTATGACGGTTGGATTGTGGTTGAGCAGGATGTGCTGCCGGGGATGGGTACACCCAGGGAGAGCGCCCAGCGCAACCGCGAATACCTCAAGAGCATCGGCCTTTGAAATCGCTCCTGGTTGGGCGCGTTGCTGACGCGCCCGTCGTTGTCTCAGCAAGAGGCGATAGCTTCCGGCGGACACAGAGAGAAGGTGCAACGATGGTGCATTCACTGCGTTGGGGCAGCATCGCGCCTGCTGCTCAGTCCTCCTCCAATCCCAGGTCGTAGACCGCGCTCTTTTTCCACCCGCTGAGTTGGGCGATTTCTTTGGCAGCCCGCGAGAGCGAATTGCCCTCTTGCAGGCGTTCCTCCAGGGCTGCGAGCACCTTCGCCCTATCCCACTGGCCTTCATCCGGCGCACCAGCGATGACCAGGGTGACTTCGCCGCGCGGGTTGTCTTCCTGGAAATGCCGCGCCGCATCGATGGCTGTACCACGCCAGAACTCTTCAAACTTCTTGGTGATCTCACGCGCTACTACAACCGGACGATCCTCCCCCAGGACGTTCGCCACGAGGCCCAGCGTGTCCGCCACGCGGTAGGGACTCTCATAGGCGACGATGGTGCGCTTCTCTTTCTTGAGGGTATGCAGCAAGTCGCGGCGGGCGTTTTGCTTCTTGGGCAAGAATCCCAGGTAGACGAAGCTGTCGGTGGGCAGGCCGCTGGCGACCAGTGCGCTCACGGCAGCATTGGCTCCTGGGATGGGCACGACATCGTATCCGCGCTGGATCGCCTCTTGTACCAGTTCATAACCGGGGTCACTGATGCCTGGCGTCCCCGCATCGCTGATGAGGGCGACATCCCCGCCTGTGAGGGCGTCGAAAATCGCCTCCAGCTTGCCCACTTTGTTGTGCTCGTGGTAGCTGGTCATCGGCGTTTGAATGTCGAAGTGTTCTGTGAGGACACGGCTGGTGCGCGTGTCTTCCGCCGCGATCAACTGCACTTCTTGCAAGATGCGCACCGCACGGAAGGTCATGTCTTCCAGGTTGCCGATGGGCGTGGCGACGATGTACAGGGTTCCCATGATGTGTCCTCCCCAGGGTTGCTGGCCTCACAATGTGCGTCACTGTAGCAGGCGATGACGACTCGCGGCAAGGCAGCGCTTTCAGTCCGGCAGGTACCAGCCTGTATAGGTCGGCAGACGGAACGCATCCGTCGGATTGCGCGTGGACAAATCCGCCACCAACCGCCGTGCATCCAGATCGTAGACCAGAATCTGCCGGGGTGGATCATTAGACTGCCATAGAACGAGGCCATCACGCGACCAGTGCAGCGTCACATCGCCGCGCTCCCGTGCCGTCTCAGGACGCAAGAGTTCGCCTGTGTGTACATCGAGCAGGGAAGGGGTCTCGCCTCGTCGCACGAGCAGATAGCGCCCGTCCGGGTCGAGGACGGCTGTCCCTGTGGCGACGGTCAGCGGCGCTCCATCGTGCACCAGCGATGTGAGGCGAGTCAGGCTGCTGCGCGATAAATCGAGTTGAAAGAGCGTTTGCTCCCGGCTGAAGACTGCGCTGGCTGCGGCTTCTGTGAAACCGATGAATTGACCCGCCTCTTCGTCGATCAGGGTAGGCGTGTCCTGCACCTCCAGCAGGGCGAATGCCTCGGCCGATTGCAGCGCCAGCCAGCGTCCATCTGCTGACCATTCCGTGTGCAGGACTGCTTCCTGTTCCCAGATGCGCGTCCCTGACAGCAGGTCGAAGACGACGGCCTGGGTTGGCTGCTGTTCCGGCGTGAACCGCAACAGGCTCAGAAAGCGCCGATCCGGCGAGAAGTTGATGAAGCGCCCATGTGCGTAAAAACCCCAATTCGGCGCGAAGTAGCCCACAAGGGGCAGGACATCCCCATTGGCGACCGTGATGCGCTGAAATTCGACCGTATCACCCCCACGCTGACTGCTGATCGAGAGCAGATATTCATCGTCATATGCCCAGAGGAAGGCTCCATCCGCATAGGAGCCGATGGTCTCCTGGTCGCCTGTCTGCCGATCTTCCAGCCGCAACGCAATTTCGTGATTCTCGCGCGTCGCACGGTCAGGAATCAGCAATTGCTGCCCATCTTGCGACAAAATCCCCGTCATCGGCAGATCGTCTACTTTGATGGTCACGCCGCTGCGTAAATCCAACACCCAGACGGACGCGGCATTGAACTGATACGTCAGCGATCCCGCGCCGGGGAAACGTGTGCCATAGGTGATTGCTGCGGCGCTGAGAGCCACGAGTGCCAACCAGCCAGAGAAGACTGAATGAAGGATGTTGCGTACCATTCTGATTCCCAATACCAAGGCTTGTGGTCAGTATAGCACGCTGCCCGCCGCTGTAATCAAATCGTAAGGGGCATGGGGCAATCGTAAGGCAACCTGGGGCGCGAATTGTGCTATCATTCCGCCCGATTGTCTGTACGCATCTTGAGACGCGGTGCATTGCCGCGAGAAGTTCGAGGAGCAACACATCCTATGCAGGTCTTGTTTCGCATTTCGCTGCTGTTCCTGGCGCTGACGGTCATCGGCAGCATGTCCCTGTTCGGGGCAGTTGCCCAGGGTACGACCGCCTTCGCCACCAATACGCCCATTGTGCAGCCGACAGAGGCCGCTGCACAGCCCCCCGCCGCGACTCCCACCGTTGCCCAGGAGACGGCACCGGAACCGTCGCCGATCCAGGTTTTCGAGCCGCCGGAATGTGCCTATGTAGAGGGCCAACCCACCAGCGATGCTTGCCGCGCTATCATCGAGGCCAATGCCGAACCCAACGTCACCGAGATCGCCGTCGATGGCTTCACAATGGCGCAGTACAGCTTCTGGCGCGTGGGACCGGAACCCGTGACGACCTACGATGCACCAGGAGGCAATCCCACCGGGCAGATTCCTCAGGGGTTCAACTTCGTCAATGCTGTCAACCAGGTCGATGGCTGGATCCAGAGCGAAGATGGGGCATGGATCAGCATGGCGGACGGATATTATGTGGAGCCGTCTTATTTCACAGGCGTGCTGCTCCCGGAAGGGTGGAATCAGCCGTTTGGGTGGATTCTGGATACGACCGGGATTTACGCCAGCAGCTACCCCGGTGGGCCGGCGGATGAGAGCACGGGGCTGGTGCCGCGCCACTACCAGCGCTTCAACATCTTCGCTGAAGCCGTCGATGATGAGGGCTGGACGTGGTACATGGTGGGGCCGGATCAATGGGTCAAGCAGATTTACATGACGGTGATCCAGCCGACCGAACGCCCGGAAGGCGTCACCGGGCGCTGGGCGGCGGTCGATCTCTTCGAGCAGTCGCTGGTTGCTTATGAAGATGATCGTCCGGTCTTTGCGACGTTGGTCAGCACCGGGCTGCCCGGAACCGAAACCAACGAGGGATTGTTCACCGTCTGGGCGAAATTGAGCCGCGATGCGATGTCCGGGGCGACGGGTGCGCCCAATGCCTATGCCCTGCAGAGTGTCCCCTGGGTGCAGTATTTTGACGAAAGCATCAGCCTGCATGGGACATACTGGCATGATTTCTTCGGCTATCGCCGCAGCCGGGGATGCGTCAACCTGAGCATCAGCGACGCACGCTGGGTCTTCGATTTCTTCAACGGGGCGGAACCGAACGCAGAGGGTGAGGTTGTGAATTACGTCTACGTTCACAGCACCGGGGAATACCGCAACGAGTGAGCAGAGAGCAACAGCGGCGCGATTTCGTTGGTACTGGCGACTAAATGCAGAGGCGATTTGCGAATCACCTCTGCGCATGCCGTCCTGTTGATGAACCCATTTCGCCGTTCACAACGCTGCGTCATGAGCGCCCGTCCTGGTCGAATGGGCATTTCCTGGCGGATTGCCCGCAGTTGTCGTCTTCGCCTACGGGATGATTTCCAGCGTATACTCTGCGACGCCGAAGCCGACGAACGGGAATGGTCGCACGACGATCAAGTACTCGCCCGCTGAGGGGAACGTCGTGTCAAATTCTGCCAGCCCATTGACCCCGGTGCTTGTCTCCATACTCCAATTGGATTGCATCAATTGCCCGCTTTCCCGGTTGTATACGAAAACCAGGGGGGGAATTGCGCCGCTGGGTGTCTCGATGCGGATATTGACGTTTTCGGCGCGTGTGGTGCTATAGAGATAGCCGATGCGGTCGTCGCTATCCCGCACTTCACCTTCCACGAACTGCCCCGGTTCCAATGCGCCGCCGTCACGGTACTCGGACTCTGCCGGAATCGTCAGGAAATCGAAGCCTTCTTCGAAGACGCGCGGTGCCAGCGTTGCCAGCGCGAAGACGCCGATGCAGGAGATCACAACCAGCACGCCGATGATCCCCAAACAGCCCATGCAGCAGCCGCGTCCGACGCCCCCGCCGCGTTCCTTGACGATGATGGGTGCCTGTTGTGGCGGCATCTCGCCGCTGCGCTTCACGGGCGTTCCGTAGGAATCGTCGAAACTGCCGAAGTCCTCGAAGATGTCTGCTTCGGGCTGCGAGGTGTTCAGGATGCGCAGCATCTGCTGGGCCTTCTCGACTCGCGTCGGGTTGTCGCTCAGGCGCAGCACGTTGTTCAGGGCGTTGCGCTTGGACTCGGCGTCTTCGGTAGCGTTGGCCAGCAGCCACCAGGCATCGCCGTTGTCAGGGTCAAAGCGGATCAGCGGTTCGATGATGTCAATGGCTTCTTGCTCACGCCCTTCTTTGATTAGTTCGTAAGCGCGGCGCAGTTGGTTTTCAGACATAAGGCACCTTTGGCTATCGTAATCAATGCACCTGCATACTATACGCGATGAAGGTTGCAGGTGTTGTAACGGACTGGTAAAGACTGGCGCGTGTACGCAGGCAGAGCAAGGCTCATCCGAATGGCAAGCTATTGTCAGAACCGGAAACGCTGCCTTGCGTCAGTGGTTCAGCCGCATTTGCCCACAGCATACCACAACGCGCCGATTCCCAGTCCGACGAGCATCCCGGCGAAGCCCCAAAAAGGCATACGCGCCAGCATATCGAGCATCATTTGTGGCGGAAAATCGGGGAAGGGGTGGGCGTGCCAGGCCGTCTTGAAGAACATCAGCAGCGTCGTATTGAGGGCTGCCCCCGCGCCGACGAGCGCCCCCAGCGGCGGGAACCAGTACAGCGGCAGCGATTGCCCGCCGTACTGCTGCATCAGAACATGGCTGACGAGCAGCATAGCGCTCATTGTGCCCAGCAGCGTGACGCCGAGCATGTCCTGATCTTCCAGGCTCAGCCAGAAGAGCAGCGTGCCCCCGGCACCGATCCACAGTAGGGGGGCATATTTGCTCTGGCGGGGTACTGAAACACGCATCACGCGCGTGACGCTGCCTTTTTGCGTTTCTTGCGGCGCTTCTTCACGGGCAAGAACTGGTAAATCATCGCCTGGTGTGGCTCCAGATCGACGCGCAGCCCGTTGGCGATGTCATCGCCCTGTTCTTCGGTGTAGGTGCGGTGCAGCACATCCAGCAGCTTCCATTCGAAGCGCGGCAGCAGGTCGCTCCACTCGCTCATTTCGATGAAGGCTTGCGACCACTCGCCAGACAGATTCAGCACGATCAGCCGCAGTTCGTCATCCATACGCCAGCCATAGGCGATGATGTTGTGCGATCCATAACAGCCATCGCAAGATGGATAGCAATTGAAGAGATGCCACTGTCCTTCCCGGTAAATCTCGTCGTCGGCTTCTTCCAGCAGGCGCAGATAGAACTCCTTCAGCCCCGGATGTTCGCGTTCATAGGGCTGGCGCGTGATCTGCACCGGGAGCTTGATGATTCGTCCGGTGAACTGGCCATCATGCAGCAACGTACCGCCAGGGATTGTGGAGACCAGCACCGCCGCCGGACGGCTGCGCTCCAGGCCGAGGCTGTCCGCCGCGCGGGGTTCATCGTGATTCTCGATGAAGCGAAGCTGGTGTTCCAGGTAGTCAACCTCGGCGTTGAGGTGTGCGTAGATGCCGCCGACATCTCCACTCAAGAGACGGTCGTACATGGTCTTGTCGTAGGTGTAGTCGAATCCCTGCGTGATGAGCGCGTGGTTCAGATTCCAGTACACTTCCGAGATGAAGATGAAGTTGGCGTACTGATCTTTCACACGAGGGATGACGTATTCCCAGAATTCCGTCTCCGGCGGTTCCAGGCCGCGCCAGCCCCAACTGCGCATGAAGACTTCCGTCATCATCAGCATTGCCATATCACAGCGCACACCATCCGCCATGGAGGCGATTTCGGAGAGGGTGCGCACGGCGGCCTGACGATAGCCCTGGTCGAAGGCGTTCAACTGCGCCGTGTCGATCCAGCCTGGGAAGTACGGATCGCGACCATAGGCGATGACCATCTCTTCGCCAGAGGCCGTCTTCACGGTGAAGAACTCACCGGGGGCATCTTTCAATAAGTCCCAATTGCCCTGTACGTAATAGTCCGGACGCTCTAACAGCCAGGGATGATCCTGCCCGGTGTGGTTCGGCACAAAATCCAGAATCAGCCGCATTCCGCGCTGGCGCAGTTGTTTGCGGAAAGTCGCCAGGCCGTCGCGTCCACCCAGGGCTTCTTCGACTTCGTAATTGCCGATGGCGTAAGCCGATCCCGCGACATCTGATTCACTGATGTCGGGCAGCGCTCCGGCGTATTCGTGGATGTAGTTCAACGCGCTGGCACGGCTGGAAGGTCCGCGGAACCAGACCCCCATCAGCCAGATCGCATCAACCTGGTAGCGGGCAAGTTCGTCCAGTTCCTGTTCGGGGACGTTGTGCAGTGTGATCGCGTAGCCATATTTTTGGCTGAGTGTCGTGAGCCAGACCCACGTATTGATCTCATAGATGCGCGGATTCCGAGGCCATGCAGCATTCATGGATGACATCCTTGCTCAGTTCTACTGTTGTACGTCAACATCATACCAGAAATATTCGGAAATATTCGCAAAGGGTAGCGAATCCGTCCCGCTGGTACAACATTCTTATTCTAACGATTTCTGCCTGTCGTGGCACTAACATCCGCCAGGGAACGCCATTTCCTTCGAATCTGCTAACGTACGTTCCGTGCCCACCTTGATTGATGGAGGCGGTATATGGAGCAGTGCTTGCCTCACTTTCGGCTTTGTGCACACGTTGAGTATAATGCACCTAGCACAGGGCGAATCACAAGCATGAACGGCAGTAGCTGAAGGATACGTTCGATGGATCAACGACACAAGCGAGAACCGACCCGGCGTGAAACGGCTCGTGAGCGTCGTACACGGCGCAAACAACGCCGTGAAGCGCTTGCCAACGCGCAGCAAGAAGGTCTCTCTACCATCGCGGAAGCCATTCCGCAGCGTGTGCGCCTGCGCCTGCCAGATGGCACGCGGCGGACTCTCCAATCGTATGGGGTGCTGGCACAGGACGCGCTCTGGCATCTCCTGCGGCGCACTCCATTCCTCAAGATCGCGGGGGGGATGCTGGGGGCAGTCGCGCTGCTCTTCGTGTTGGGCACCCTCCTGAGCGGAAATATCGGGCCGAATGTCTCGGCGATGGGGATCCCCCTGGCTGGTCTCAGCCTGGAAGACGCGGCTGCCCGCCTGGAAACGGCCTGGGAAGACGAGATGCGCATCACCGTGCTGCTGGAAGGCGAAGTCTTCGACGAAGTTCCGCCAGCAGAACTCGGTCTGCAACTGGATGCAGCAGCGACGGCGCAGGCGGCAAAAGCGGCTGGCTTATCGGGCTTTCCGTTCGGTTATGCGGTCGAACCTGTGATTGAAGCCTCTTATTCGGAGGCGCAGGCCTACATGCTCAGCATCGTCGATAGCGTTTATGTGCCACCTTATGAAGCGGGATTTGCACTGGAAAATGGTCAGTTGGTCAGCGTACCGGGGCGTGCCAGCCGCGAGTTGGACATCGCCCTGACGGCGCAGTACATCGTTGATGCGCCGCTGAGCCTCATCCAGGAAGGGCGTCTGACGCTGCTGACGACTTCTGCTCCACCCAATACACTCGACTCCAGTGAGTATGCGAGCGTTGCCGCTGCCTTCGTCGAAAGCGCCTTCACCATCGTGGGCTATGATCCCTTCACCAACGAATACCAGAACTGGCAGACTGCGCCGGAGGAGATGGCGCGCTGGCTGGTCGCGACGCCGAACGGACTGGCAATTCGCGAGCAAGGTGTGATGAGCTTCGTCAACAGCCTCAACGGACTGCTGAACCAGGCCGAGTATCCACGCTATGTGGATGACGACGAAATGCTGGAGGCCTTGCAGACGGCCCTGCGGGAAGGAGGAAGCAGCGCCCAGGTGCGTATTCGCTATTTGCCGACGACGTATTCGGTCGAAGAAGGCGTGTTCGGCTTCGGCATCAGCCGCCGTACCGGACTCCCCTTCGGGCAAATCGATAATGTGAATCCCGGCGTTGATTGGAATGTGCTGTCCATCGGGCAGGAGATCAATCTGCCGACTCGCGATATTGTGATGCCGCTGCCCCCGGTGCCACACAAGCGCATCATCGTTGACCTGGATCGCCTGTGGCTGGTGGCCTACGAGAACAACGAAGTCGTCTTTCATTGGCCTGTCTCTTCGGGGCGCAATGAAGCGCCCACCTACCCCGGCGTCTACCAGATTCTCTCCAAAGATGGGACGGCTTATGGCAGCGGTTTCTCGCTTTGCGGGGAAAGCGGTGCCTGTGCCCAATGGGAGATGGATTACTTCATGAGCATTTATGAGGTGGGACCGGGGCTGATGAACGGCTTTCATGGTGCGGTGCGGTTGCCCAATGGCGGCTTCCTGGACGGCGGCAGCCAGCAGGTTCGCAGCACCTTCGGCTGTGTGATGAGCGACAATTCGCAGGCGCAGCAGCTCTATGAGTGGGCCGAAGAAGGCGTCGTCGTGGAAATCATCTCAGAAGAATTCCCTGCTGAGAGCGATCTCGGGCGTGCAGCGCTGGAATTCATCGATTCGTTGCAGCAGACATGAGCCAGGGGTGTGTCTGGGCCGGGTACAGGCGAAAGAGAAGCGGCGCGATCCTGTCGCCCTCACTGTACCCAGCCACATCACCCGGTGACGCTGCGCCCGTTTGAGGGGATGTCATCCGTCAGAGACAACCACGCCGCATCAGAGGGCATCCAGCGCACCCGTCTCCTGAACATCAACGCGCATCTCGTCCAATTCGCGCGGTACGACATCCTCTTCCTGCAGGGCGCTGAGCGGTAACTTGACCTGCACCAGCACCACCAGGGCGGGTTCGTCCGTCAGTTCGCCGTTGACCTGCGCGTAGCCCAGGCCGACACCGATGACATTGGCCTTCGCCATGAGCATATCGCTATAGCGTGCTTGAATCTCGCTCAATCGCTGGCGGATTCTGTCATCCATCGCTGCCCCCTTCCTCACTGATGAGCAATCAGGTTGCCCGCTCACCCAATTTGCGCTCTGTACCGCTGGCAAGCCGTTGAATGTTCTCGCGGAACCGCCAGACGATCAGAATGGTGATGAGAATGATATAGGGCACGTAGAGGCCGCTGTAGCCCACGTTCCCCGCCCAGACGAGTGCCCAGAGCAGCCCGACTGCGAACGAAACCAGCACGGCGAGCGACGCATACCGGGTGATCAGCGCCAGTACCAGCCCGACGACCATGATGGCAATCAACGGCCAGGGGGGTAGTAGTTGGATCATGGTGCCATACGCAGTCGCTGCCCCTTTGCCGCCGCGTATGCGAAATTCGCCGTTGTAGTGGTAATAGAGTGCTGTGGCGAAAATCGACCAGTTATGCCCGACGACGGCTGCCACGCCCGCGATGATTGCGATTGCCAGATGCCACTCCGGGTCAGGCCAGATGATCCGCGCGATCTGCACCGCACCGATGCCTTTCGTGATGTCCAGGATGGCCGTCACGATACCCCAGCGCAGCCCGACGGCTCTTGCGACGTTGGTGCCGCCCATGTTGCCGCTGCCCACGTTGAAGACGTTGATTTTCCTGGTGAACAATGCGATCAGGTAAGCGGTTGGCAGGGAGCCGATCAAGTAGCTGATGATGATAATTAGAACGATACGAACGAGACTTTCTTCCACAGGTTTTGTTTCCTTAGCCCCAACAGTTCACAACGTAATCCTCAAAAACACAGAGTACACAGTACAGTTACTCTAACTATACAACCGAACAGTTGGTTTCCCCAAATGAAGACCCTCTGAATCGGCTGTTTCTCATACCAATCCTGATTATCCTCAGGGCAATCGCTTCAAAAATGAAAGAAAGTTGGTAATGTGTAGTGGAGAGA
>CAZJWX010000002.1:0-274805 GCA_964549915.1 uncultured Anaerolineaceae bacterium
ATCGTTTCGACTTACACCCTGTTTCGACCCTCCCAAGATGTGGGTAATGTATAGCGCCTAAAGGGGGGCTTCTGCCGTCAACAGCGATGCGATCCGAGGATCGTCTTACGTCGCCTTTGGCAGTACGCGCCGATGCCCCGGCGCGAATGTGGATCGCTGCGTTGTGGTCACGGACAATAGCATACTACACAATGCGCTTACGCGCCGCGCTCTACATCCCCATAGATCAATCTAGGAGTATTGAGCGCGTTTTTGGTGAACAATTTCCGTTCCAGAGAAAGAAAAACGTACACATGTTGCGTCTGCCATTCTCCCCCTTGCCTGCACTGTGCATGGTATGTAGGCGATCACTCTGGAAGTTTCACACAAAATTGAGGTTTTGTACGAATAGCAGTATACTGAGGCCAACTCGCCTTGCTGATGGAGACGACTAGCTCTTGCAACACATTTCTATCATGATGATGAGCGGTGTGGATGATGGCAAGACTGTCGAATTCCGCTCGGATAGCGACGGGAAAACCAGCGAAAACCAATGGCAGCTCACCATTGGACGACGCGACGATAATGACCTGTGTTTGCGCAAGGATACTTTCGTCTCGCGCTATCACGCGATCCTCCATTGGCGTGCGGGGGAATGGTGGTTGGAAGACTGCGACAGCACCAACGGCACCTTCATCGAAAGCGACGACAATTATTTTACCGACGAGCGGATCCAGGGCACGATTCCGATCCAACCGGGGCAGTTGTTCCGCGTGGGTCGTACCTGGCTGCGGATTCAGGTGGAACGCTCATGAGCCTCACGTCAATCAAGGACATCCTCATCAACGCCCGCCAGGAAGCGCACCGGATGCGGCATTACTACCTGGGGGTGGAGCATCTGTTCATCGCCCTGCTAGAAATCAAGAGCGGCCTCACGAGTACCATTCTTTCCGAACAGGGACTATCGCCGGAATACATCATTGATGCGATTCGGCGCAAAGCGGGCAAAGGCGGTCACCATCGCCTCTGGGCGGGCATCCCCAGCACAGATCGCGCGGATCTTGTCATCAGCATTGCGCAAGAACTCGCGCTCGAAGGCGGACGCCAGAACATCAACGAACGCGATTTGCTGATCGCCATCCTGGACGAAGACGATAGTATTCCGATGCGGACACTGCGCTCGCTACATGTTGACCTGAAAGCAATGCACGAACTGGCGAAGACCCGGCACATCAGCCGCCGGGCAACGCAGTCATTCATGGCCTTCGAATTCGCCAGCGGCGTGGAGGAACAACTCCAGCACGAGCAAATTTACATCCTGCGCCGGATGTTCCATGGCTACACCAGGATTCGCATCGACACGCGCCTGACCGGGGGGTATACCTCCTCTTGCTTGCTGGTGGTCACGCCGATTGCGATGGATCGGGAAGATGCTTCCGTAGTTGTCAAGATTGGCCCGACAGATGCCATCCTGGACGAAGCCCAGCGTTATACCCGCTATGTGAAGAACACCCTGCCCCCGCTGACAGCACGGCTAGAAGATCGTCCGGTTGCGCCGGATACGTCTGATCTTGCCGGGGTGAAATACACCTTCCTCACCAATTCCGACGGGAAGCCTACCGACCTGCGCGCAGCGATCCGGAATTGGTCGGGCGCCAAGCTGGGCCGCTGGCTGCACGACCATCTCTACAAAGACTTCGGCAAGAAGTGGTGGATCCAGAACCGCCCTTACCGCTTCGAGGTCTGGCAGGAATATGACTGGCTGCTGCCTCCACTGCTGACGTTGCAAGTCAGCGAAGATGAAAACGCAGCAGAAGATGCGGTGAAGCTCAAAGCGCCAATCCGTCGCAAGAAACTGCGCGAACTGCAATACGGCGCAGCAGTCTCCGTCGAAAACTTCAACGTTTACCGCGTGGACAAGGAGAAGCAGACCCTGCACCTGGCGGTTGGCGCTGGTTTGAACGCCACCTATCCCTATCAGATCGCCATCAAGGGCATCGATTTTGAGAAGAACACCTATTATCGAGGCGAAGTCGTTGATCGCATCGTGGGCACGGTCTGGCGAACGCGCGACGAGCAATTGATGATTGCTCTACGCGCCCTGGAGCCAGATTTTGAAATCAACAAAGGGCGCATTTCCGTGAACAACTTGCTGCTGCCTAACCCCGTCAAGGGCTACGGCTCGCTGCTCGATATGGTGGTGAACGGCAGCATCTGCACGATTCACGGCGATCTACACCTGGGCAACATCCTCGTGGGTCCCAGCGATGCGGCGCTGCTGATCGACTTCGCACGGACGCGCGATGGTCACACCCTCTTCGATTGGGCGAACCTGGAAATCAGCATCCTCAGTGAATTGCTCGTCCCGTTGTATGACGACAACTGGGATGGCGCACGCACCCTGCTAAGCCACTTCGCCGCGATCAATCACCAGCCGGAACGCAGCCTCTCCGCTGCGCCGGATGTCGCCGAAGCGTGGCAAGCGATCCGCGAACTGCGGAAACTGGCTGGCGCTACGCTCGCGCAGCCGAGCCTATGGGCCGAGTATTTCATCTCACTGGCACTGGCGAGCCTGCGTGCCATGACCTGGACAACCATGAGCCTCGCTGCCCGTCGCTCGATGTACCTCATTTCGGCGCTATCGATGTACGAACTGATGAACAGCACCGCTGCATCGGCATCGGATAATACGCCGACACCTGATGCAACGGATTTCATCACCAACAGCAACGGTTAGAGGGCAATCAGCACCGCGTCAGTGAATTCACTGGTGGAGATGACCGTCTCGCCTGGGCGGGCGATGTCCCCTGTGCGTGCCCCGGCTGCCAGCGCCGCATCCACTGCTGCTTCGATGGCACTCGCTTCTTCTTCCAGGTTCAGGCTATAGCGCAGCAGCATCGCGAGGCTCAAAAACATCCCGACCGGGTTCGCCTTGCCCTGACCGGCAATATCCGGCGCGCTGCCGTGCACCGGTTCGTAGAGGCCGAAGGTATCCGCGCCTAATGAAGCCGAGGGCAACATCCCCAGCGAACCCGCCAGGACAGAAGCCTCATCGCTGAGAATATCGCCGAACATGTTCCCGGCCAGGATCACATCGAAATCTGCCGGGCGCGTCAGCAGATGCATGGTGCAGGCATCTACCAGCAAGTGTTCCAGTTCCACATCCTCGTAATCTTCATGTACCTGCACAACCGTCTTACGCCAGAGACGCATCGCCGCCAGCACATTGGCCTTATCTACCGATGTGACCTTCTTGCGCCGTCCCTGCGCCGCGCGGAAGGCCACATGCGCCACACGTTCAACCTCGCCTCGGGTGTAGAGCATCGTGTCATGGGCACGGTCTCCTGCCCCCATCTCCTCGCGTTCGCCGAAGTAAATGCCCCCTGTGAGTTCCCGCACGAAGAGCAAATCAACACCTTGCAGCAGATCCGGGCGCAGCGGCGCATGCTCTACCAGAGCGGGATAGACCTTGACCGGACGCAAATTGGCGAAGAGACCGAAGTGCTGCCGAATCCGCAGCAAGCCCTGTTCCGGGCGAACAGGAGCGCCAGGATCCGACCACCTGGGGCCACCGACCGCCGCCAGCAGAATCGCGTCCGCAGCCTCGCATGTCCGCAGGGTTTCGTCGGGGAGGGCGCTGCCCGTCTCATCAATGGCGATACCACCGATGAGCGCATCCTGCGTAGTGAATTCATGCCCATATTTTGTGGCAATGGCATGCAGCACGCGCAGTGTCTGTTCCATCACCTCAGGGCCAATGCCATCCCCCGAAAGCGTTGCAATCGTTGCCTTCATTCAAGTTCCTTTCTGCATCACAAAAATAGGGCACGCTCGCTTGAACATGCCCCGCCGATAAACCTTCGAGAATTCCCCTAAATGCGTTCGAGCCTCTCAGCAGTCCTCTCGTTCTGTTCAGCGTCCCCCGTGTTGAGCGTCCCCGCTTTCTCGAAGAGCAGCACCTGCACCTCCTCTTCGGCGGACGGGCAATGTTCAACCCCGGCGGGAATCACAATGAATTCGCCTTCGTTCAGCAGGATGTCGCCATCGCGCAGTTTCATCGTGAACTGGCCTTTGACCACCAGGAACATCTCGTCTGTGTCATCGTGCTTGTGCCAGACGAAATCACCCTGAAACCTGGCCAGCTTGATGTGGTAGTCGTTCACTTCCCCGGCGATCTTGGGACGCCAGTGCTCGTTGAAGAGGGCGAATTTCTGCGCAAGATTCACTTTTTTGGGCGGCATGGATCAATCTCCTGCGATTGCGATCGCTTCTTCATTACCTTCACTGACGAGGCACAGCCCATATTCCACCGCGTCAATCAGCGCCAGCCAACTGGCATGGATGATGTTGGTTCCTGCGCCGACTGTGCTCCAGCGCTGGCTGCCCATTTGTGTATCAATATGCACGCGGGTGATGGCGGCGGTCGCACTGCCACTATCCAGGATACGCACTTTGTAGTCAACCAGGTTGAAGTCCGCAATCTGAGGATAGTGAGGCAGCAAGGCTTTGCGCAGCGCCACATCCAGCGCATTCACGGGGCCATTGCCCTCGGCTGCGGTATGCACCATCAAATCCTGGATGCGCAATTTCACGGTCGCTTCAGCGATGGGGCCGCGCCCCTGACGATCCTCGACATTCGTCGTGAAATCAACCAACTCGAAGATCGGTTTGTACTTGGGTTTGGCACGATGCAGGCGCACCGCAATCGATGCCTCCGCACCCTCGAAGACGAAGCCTTCGTGTTCAAGCTGCTTGATTTCTTCCAGCACGCGCACAGCTTCAGCTTTGGAAACATCCAGGCCGAATTCTTCCGCCTTGCTCAGCAGGTTGCCGCGTCCGGAAAGGTCGGAAACCAGTACGCGCATCTCATTGCCAATCAGCGCCGGGTCGATGTGTTGGTAGCTATCCACATTGCGGCGGATGGCTGCGACGTGGATGCCGCCTTTGTGGGCGAAGGCGCTCTTGCCCACGTAGGGCAGGTGGTCATCTGGCGCGAGGTTGACAATCTCGGCAACCGTACGGGCAAGGCGAGTCAGATGCTTCAATGAGTCGGTATTTGGCAGACATTGCACATCCATCTTGAGCATCAAATCCGGCATGATGCTGCACAGGTTGGCATTGCCGCAGCGTTCCCCGTAGCCGTTGACTGTCCCCTGCACCTGTGTAGCACCAGCTTTCACCGCTGCCAGCGAATTGGCGACCGCCATCTCGCCATCGTTGTGCGTATGGATGCCGATTTGCACATCGAGGAACAGGTCGCGGACTTTGCGTACGTAATCTTCGATTTCCCAGGGCATGGAACCGCCGTTGGTATCACAGAGGATCAGCCAGTCTGCGCCGCCTTCCATCGCCGCCACCAGCGTATCGAAGGCGTATTCCATATCCAGCTTGGCTCCGTCGAAGAAGTGTTCCGCGTCGTAAATGACTTCCTTGCCCAGGCTCTTCAGATAAGCGAGGCTCTCGCGGATCATGCGCAGATTCTCTTCAGGCGTAGTTTGCAGCACATCGGTGACGTGCAGCATCGAGGTCTTGCCGACAACCGTCACAACGGGCGTGTTGGCGTCAACCAGCGCTTGAACGTTGGCATCATTTGCAGGAGCGACATTTTTGCGGCAGGTGGAGCCAAACGCCGCGATTCTGGTGTGCTGTAAGTCGAGCGACTGCACTGCGTCGAAGTAGGCGGCATCTTTGGGATTACTCCCCGGCCAGCCGCCCTCAATGTAGGAGACGCCCATTTCATCCAGCATCTTCGTGATCTTGATCTTATCTGCTACAGAGAGCGAAATGCCTTCGCGTTGTGTCCCATCTCGGAGAGTCGTGTCGTAGATATGTACGTAGTTCATGATGTCCCTTCATCGCTCCTGAGTTGTGGGCGCACAACGCGCCCGGTGATTAAAGCGCTGTCGTCATCACCCGCTGCGGATGCTCCGCTTCGTAGGCGACGACTTCATCTTCAAGGTTGAGCAGATAGCCTAATTGATCCACACCATTTAACAGGCAGTGCTTGCTGAACGAATCGATCGGGAATTCCACCGCACGCCCATCCGGCAGCACCAACTGCTGCGCTTCCAGATCAATCTGTACTTCGGTTGTAGGGTCTTCTTCTGCGAGGCTGATTAACTGCTGCTGCGTCTCTTCATCGACGATGATCGGCAGCAAGCCATTTTTCAGCGCGTTATTGCGGAAGATATCCGCAAATTCGGTGCTGACAACGGCCTTCCAGCCCATGCCTTGCAGCGCCCAGGGTGCATGTTCGCGGGAGCTACCGCAGCCGAAATTGTTGCCTGCAATCAGCACGGTAGCATCCTGGTATTCCGGCTTGTTCAGCACAAAATCTGGCCTGGGGTTGCCATCGGCATCGTAGCGCCAGTCAAAGAAAGCTTGCTTGCCGAGTCCGTTCTTGTCGGTCGTCTTCAAAAACCGTGCCGGAATGATCTGGTCGGTATCAATATCGTTGATTGGTAGCGGCGCAATCTTGCCGCTAATCTTGTTGATCGGTTCCATGTCGTTATTCCCGTTTATGTGATGAAGGTTGAGGGCGGTTATTGATCCGCCCCATTACAAAGAGATTCAGGCCATCTCCGGCACGTACATGGTGCGCGGATCGGTGATGCTGCCGTTGATTGCAGTTGCAGCAGCGGTCAGCGGGCTGGCGAGGAAGGTGCGTCCGCCCTTGCCCTGGCGACCTTCGAAGTTGCGGTTGCTGGTGCTGACGGCATACTGTCCCGGTGCGAGTTGATCGCCGTTCATAGCGATGCACATCGAGCAACCCGCTTCGCGCCATTCCGCCCCTGCTTCGCGGAAGATGCGATCCAGTCCCTCGGCTTCAGCCTGCTTCTTCACCTGCTGGCTGCCAGGAACAACCATCATGCGCACGTTGTCGGCGACTTTGCGCCCATCCATCATTTTGGCGGCGAGACGCAGGTCGCTGATGCGTGAATTCGTGCAGCTACCAAGAAAAACCACATCTACTGATTTGCCCAGCAGTGACTGACCCGGCTGCAAATCCATGTAAGTCAGCGCCTTGTCGAGGGCGACGCGCTTATCCACTTCCTTGAAATCGGACGGATCAGGAACGCGACCATCAATGGGCATCCCCATACCGGGGTTCGTGCCGTAAGTGATCATCGGCTTGAGGTCGTTGGCATCCAGCACCACTTCGGCGTCGAACGTCGCGCCTTCGTCGGTGGGGAGCTTGCGCCAGGCTTCCAGGGCTTCTTCCCAGGCTTCCCCCTTCGGCGCATATGGACGACCCGCGACGTATTCAAACGTCGTATCATCGGGCGCGACCATGCCCGCACGCGCTCCGCCTTCGATGCTCATATTGCAGATGGTCATGCGGCCATCCATGCTCAGGCTGCGAATGGCGCTGCCCATGTATTCGAAGACATGCCCGGTGCCGCCGCCAACGCCAATTTTGGCAATCACCGCCAGGATGATATCCTTGGCCACAACCCCGTCCGCCAGCACACCTTCCGCGCGGACAGCCATCGTCTTCGGCTTATACTGCAGCAGCGTCTGTGTCGCCAGGACGTGACCGACCTCACTCGTGCCGATGCCGAAACCGAGCGCCCCGAAGGCCCCGTGTGTGCTGGTGTGGCTATCGCCACAGACGATAGTCATACCCGGCTGCGTCAGCCCCTGCTCGGGGCCGATCACATGGACGATTCCCTGATTTTCGGTTCCCAGGGAATACATCGGGATGCCGAAGTCCTCGCAGTTCTTCGTGAACTGATCGAGCTGCTTGCTGGCCTGCACATCCATGATAGGGATTACACCCATCGCATTCTTGGGGGTCGTCGGCGTGCTATGATCCATCGTGCCGATGGTTTGATCCGGACGGCGCACCTTCAACCCACGCTGGCGCAGCAGGGTAAACGCTTGCGGCGAGGTCACCTCATGCACGAGATGCAGGTCGATGTAGAGTACAGCGGGTGCGTCGTGCGTCTGGGGCTTCACAACGTGCTTTTCCCAGACTTTTTCAAACAGCGTTTTAGCCATTACCACTTTCCTTTGTTTTTTATTACCCTACCATTTCACGAACATTCGATGCAATCGCATAGAAATCTGGCAGTGTTTCTTGCCAAAGAACTGCAACATCCAGGTTAAACTGGGGAAGCTGAGGAGAAGAGTATTTGCCTTCCTCACTGAGAGATTGTGGCAAATACACCCCATTCTCATTCAAGCGATAAAACCGAGCCTCATCACGAATCGGATCAATGATCCAGTATTCCGGTACACCACCCTGCTCGTACTCACTGAACTTGTCGCCATGATCAGTTCCAACCGTCGCGGGCGAGACAATTTCAATGCAGACATTGGCAGGACCATCCATGAACGTCTCTTTGAGTTCATGTGGATTGTCGTTCAGCACGATCATCAAATCCGGCTCACGTCGCCGATTTGGGAAGGCGGACAATCGCATCACAAACGGCTCACCGAACACTCGACCAATTGGCTTCAAGCTAAAGTAAGCGCGAAACAAATCCCGCAGATAATCCCGAACTTCTTCATGGCGTAATCCAATTGGCGGCATTTTGATGACTACTCCTTCGACCAGTTCCATACCCAGAGCGGCGTACCGCTCCAGGTATTCTTCGACACTGACGTCGGTTGCGATGATCTCCGGTTGTAGCTGTTTCGTCGTCGGTGCATCTTGCATGACCACAAAAGCCTCCCGAATTCCTGACTCGCCGGACAGATTACTTCTTCTCAGTCATGACGCCGATTGTAGCAGCTTCACCTTCCGGCGTGACATCATCGCCATAGCCCGTCGCCGCAATCATGCGATTCAGCGCGGCGATATAAGCCTTCACGCTGGAAACGATGATGTCGCTGTCAGCGCCATAGCCACCGAAGGTACGGCTGCCGTCTGGGGTCTGGATGCGAACGGTCACTTCACCCAGGGCATCAATGCCTTCAGTTACGGCATGTACGGCATACTCAATCAGCACATTGGGGCAGCTCACGATCTGGTCAATCGCGCGATACGACGCATCGACTGGCCCGGTGCCGACTGCAGCCCGCACGAATTCTTCGTTGCGCGCGTTGAAGAGGCGAACGGTCGCAGTGGGCATGCCCATCGTGCCACAAGCCACCTGCACATCCCCCAGGCGGAAGTATTCCTGCGGCCCGTGAAATTCATCTTCCATCAGGGCTTCCAGGTCAGCATCGGTGACGTTCTTCTTGGCATCTGCCAACTCTTTGAAGCGATCAAAGACTTGATTCAGGGCATCGCCTTCCAGTGAATAGCCCAGTTCTTCCAGGCGAACTTTCAGGGCGTGCCGTCCGCTGTGCTTGCCCAGCACCAGGCGGCTCTGATGCAAGCCGACACTCTCTGGCGTCATGATCTCGAAGTTATCCGCATCTTTGAGCACGCCATCCTGGTGGATGCCGGATTCGTGTGCGAAGGCGTTTTCACCGACGATGGCCTTGTTGCGCTGCACGGGCATGCCCATGTAGTTGCTAACCATGCGGCTGCTCTTGATGATCTGAGTCGTGTCGATATTCGTGCGCAGATCGTAGAAGCTCCTGCGCGTCTCCACCGCCATGACGACTTCTTCCAGGCTGGTGTTGCCAGCACGTTCACCGATGCCGTTGACCGTCACTTCCACCTGACGCGCTCCGGCTTTGACACCCGCCAGCGTATTGGCCGTCGCCAACCCCAGGTCGTTGTGGCAGTGCACCGACCAGATGACGCCGCTGCCAGGGCCAGCACCCGGAGTCTCATGGATCAGTGTTTCCATCTTTTCCTGCCATTCTGCCGGCATCACATAACCGACGGTATCCGGAATGTTCAAGGTCGTCGCGCCGCATTCAACGGCAACTGCGCACACCTTGATCAGGTATTCCATGTCCGTGCGGCCAGCGTCCATCGGGCTGAATTCGACATCATCGCAGAGGCTCTTCGCCAGTGTGACGGCTTTGCGCACACGCTCCAGCCCCTCTTCCTGGTCGATGCCGACCATGCGTAGATGCTGCGGGGAAGTCCCCAGGAACGTATGAATGCGCGGCCTGGCAGCATCCTTCACACCGTCCCAGGCGATACGAATGTCTTTTTCAACCGCACGCGCCAGCCCACAGATCGTCGGGCCACCTTCCGTACCGACTTCACGTGAGATACGCTGCACGGCTTTCAGATCATCCGGCGAAGCTGCTGGAAAACCTGCTTCGATGACATCTACGCCCAGGCGTGATAGCTGGCGCGCGATTTCGAGCTTCTCGGCGCTGGACAGAGTCGCACCTGGACTCTGTTCCCCGTCGCGCAATGTCGTGTCGAAGATGATGACTGTGTTCTCGTCGTACGTCCGCTCAACCATTTTCCTGCTGTCCTTTCGATAGATTGGGGTTGTTGATACAGATTGTTACGGTAAGGCCACTGAGGTCAGCTTCCATGCGTATCACCCCCTCTCTATCTTTTTATGAACGCACCTATCAATCATCTATCACGCTTCTTGCTTGACGCTCTTGGCATCCAGGAACGGCATCATCTCGCGCAAATCAGCCCCGACTTTTTCGATCATCAGATCGTGTTCGCGCTGGCGGCGATCCAGGAAGGTGGGCAAACCAGCCTCGTTCTCGGTGATCCAACGGCGGGCGAAGTCCCCACTCTGGATGCGATCCAGCACGCCGACCATCTCTTCCTTGAGCTGGTTCTCGAACTGGTCACCGATCTCGTACCCCCCCTGTTCAGCCGTATTGCTGACGCTGTACCACATATAGCTGAGGCCACCCTGGTAGAGCAGATCAACGATTAGTTTCAGTTCGTGCAGGCATTCGAAGTAGGCCACTTCCGGCTGATACCCCGCCTTGACGAGCGTCTCGAACCCGGCACGGATCAGTGCAGTGACGCCACCGCAGAGAACAGCCTGCTCGCCGAAGAGGTCGGTTTCCGTCTCTTCTTTGAAGGTCGTTTCGATGACACCTGCGCGGGTGCAGCCGATGGCTTTGGCGTAGGCCAGGGCACGGGATTTGGCTTCCCCGGTTGCATCTTGCTCAACGGCCAGCAGCCCTGGGGTGCCTTCGCCCTGCATGAAGACTTCACGCACACGGTGACCGGGAGCCTTGGGCGCAATCATGGCGACATCGACCGTTTGCGGCGGCTTGATGGCATCGAAGTGAATGTTGAAGCCATGCGCGAACATCAACATCGCCCCATCTTTGAGGTTGTCCGCGATTTCGTTCTCATAAATCGCTGGCTGCCTGGTATCCGGCGCGAGGATCATGACGACATCTGCCTTTGCCGTCGCTTCTGCCACCGAGTAAACCTCGAAGCCATCTTGTTTGGCTTTTGCTACGCTCTTGCTCTCTGGTCGCAGGCCGATGATCACATTCATGCCGCTGTCTTTTGCATTCAGGGCATGGGCGTGCCCCTGGCTCCCATAGCCAATCACAGCGATGGTCTTGCCTGCGAGCACGGAGAGATCAGCGTCTTTGTCGTAATACAGCGTTGCCATTGAATTTCCCTTCCTGGGTTGGGTTGTTTGGTCAGTCACTCACATAATCCTTGCTAAGAAAGAGGGCTGCTTCCAGCCCCCGGTATTCCCTAAATCACGTTCTTGCGCACGCCATTCGCACCATGTACGAAGGCCGGTTCGTACTCCGTATCCAGTACGCGCGTACCGCGCCCCATAGCGACAACACCCGTGCGCACCATCTCCAGCACTTCGAATGCTGCCAGCTCTTGCACAAACTGCTCCACCAGATCTTCGGTACCAGACATCTCGATGATGGCCACCTTGGGGCCAATGTCGATGATCTTCGCCGGATAGCGCTCACAGATTGAGGTGACGCCGTTGGCGCGTTCCGGGCCTTCGGTACGCACTTTCACCAGAAGCAGGTCACGGCTGACATGTGGCGTATCGGTCAGGACACGCACATCAATGACATTGACCAACTTCTGCAGATGCGCCGCAATCTGGTGCGGATTGAGTCGTTCGCTATCGACCACAATCGTCATGCGCGAAACATGGTCTTTGTGCGTACGGCCTACGGTCAGGCTGTCCACGTTGAAGGCGCGGCGGCGAAAGAGGCTGACAACGCGGTTCAACACGCCGGGCTTATTCTCCACCAGGGCAACAATCGTCACTTTGCCCTGTCGGGTCTGGATGTCTCGATCTGTCATGTTTGCACCTCTCCGGGTTTGGGGCGACGTTTCATATCGTGCAGGTCGGCACCAGCAGGCACCATCGGGTAGACCATCTCTTCTTTTTCCACCACGTATTCGATCAGAACAGGGCCATCAATGCTGCGTGCAAACGCCACCGACTCGGCGATCTGGTCACGGCTGGTCACGCGCATGCAGGGAATATCATAAGCCGCCGCCAGCTTCAGGAAGTCCGGGTTGAACATGGGCGTGGCGTTGTAGCGCTTATCGTAGAAGAGTTCCTGCCACTGCCGCACCATGCCCAGGAAGCTGTTGTTGATGATGGCGATGTTCACGTTGACGTTCTCCTGGCGTGCGGTCGCCAGTTCGCACAGCGTCATCTGGAAACCGCCGTCCCCCACAATCGCCCAGACCTCTTCTTCCGGCTTGCCGAATTTGGCACCGATTGCCGCCGGGAAACCGAAGCCCATCGTGCCCAGGCCGCCACTGGTCAGCAGCGTGGAGGGGCGCTGGTGCGGGTAATATTGTGCTTCGATCATCTGGTGCTGCCCCACGTCGGATACGGTAATGGCTTCTCCCTCGGTGTACTGCCAGAGATCCGCGATTACCTGTGCCGAAAGCAGCTTGCCCCCCGTGTCATGCTTGAGGATGTCGCGCTCATCGGCGTCTTCCTGCCAGTCGCGGATGCGATTGAGCCATTCGGAGTGGTTCTTCGACTCAAGCCGTGGCAGCCACTGGCGCAGCACCGTCTTCAAGTCACCGGGAATGGCAACATCCACACGAACATTCTTGTTCAGTTCGGAACGGTCAATATCAACGTGAATCTTGCGCGAATGGGGTGCATACGTCTTGAGATTGCCCGTCACGCGATCATCGAAACGCATCCCCAGCGCAATCAGCAAATCGGCTTCCTGGATGGCATGGTTCACGGCGGCATCGCCATGCATACCCATCCAGCCGATCACCAACGGGTGTGCTTCCGGGACGCATCCCTTGCCGAGCAGCGTCTGCGCAATCGGAATCTGCGCGACTTCCGCCAGCTCTTGCAATTCTGCCGACGCCCCAGAGAGCGTGATGCCGTGCCCCGCCAGGATCACCGGGCGTTCGGCCTGGGCGATCAGTTCCAGGGCAGCGGAAATATCCTCTTCCTCGGCCTGCGATGGCGGGATATACCCCGGAAGGCGAATCTCTCCTTCCGGATAGACGAACTCGGTCAATTCTTTCTGGATGTCCTTGGGCACATCGACCAGTACGGGGCCAGGGCGTCCACTGCGGGCGATGTAGAAAGCTTCTTTGATGGTATACGCCAGTTCGCGTACATCCGTCACCAGATAGTTGTGCTTGGTTACAGGGAGAGTCGCCCCCGTCACATCCGTCTCCTGAAAGGCGTCCGAACCAATCGCAGGGACGGGAACCTGCCCGGTGATCGCCACTACAGGTACGGAATCCATCATCGCCGTCGCCAGCCCGGTGATGAGGTTGGTCGCGCCGGGGCCACTGGTGGCGATGCACACGCCGACATTACCCGTTGCACGAGCATAACCATCCGCCATGTGAGACGCGCCTTGCTCATGGCGCACGAGAACGTGGTGAATCCGGTCGAGGTACTGCGTCATTGCGTCATAGGTGTGCAGGATTGCACCGCCGGGATAGCCGAAGACGACATCAACGCCTTCCCGTAACAAACATTCCATGATGATCTGTGCGCCTGTGAGCTGCATGGTACTTCCTTTCCGCGCTAGAACTAGGTCGTGATGGACTGACGCACATGGGTCAGCCAGCCGTGACGATCGGGTTTCTCGCCGGCTGTGATGGCAAAGAATTCCTCTTGAAGCTGTTTGGTGATCGGCCCGCGGCTGCCAGAACCAATCGGCAGACGATCCACAGAGCGAATCGGCGTGATCTCGGCGGCGGTTCCGGTGAAGAAAATCTCATCCGCCATATAAAGCAATTCCCGTGCAATGGGTTGATAGCGCACTTCGTAGCCCAGGTCGTTGATGAGCGTCAATACGGTATCGCGCGTGATACCCATGAGAATGGACGACCAGTTGCCGGGGGTATAGATGATGTTGTCGATGATGACGAAGATGTTCTCGCCCGCGCCCTCGCTGACGTATCCGTTGACATCCAGGGCAATGCCCTCGCTGAACCCGGCATCGTGGGCTTCCATGCTGACGAACTGGCTGTTGACGTAATTGCCGCCTGCCTTCACCAGCGCCGGGTGCGTATCCGGTGCCATACGCCGCCAGGAACTGACGATCACATCGACCCCATGTTCAATGGCTTCACTGCCCAGGTACGCGCCCCATTCCATCGTGAAGATGATGGTTTCGGTCTTGGTGCGTTCGCGTCCTTCCAGGCCAAGCGCACCTGCGCCCCGGAAGATGATCGGGCGAATGTAGCAGGCTTCGTGCTTGTTGCGGGCAATTGTGTCGATGACCGCCTGGGTTAGCGTTTCTTCAGTGTATTCATGATCAATGCGCATGATGCGTGCCCCATTCACCAGGCGCTTCATGTGTGGCTGCAAGCGGAACACCGCAGGGCCATCCGGGGTGGCGTAGGCGCGGATTCCTTCAAATACGCTGGAGCCATAATGCAGCGCATGGGCGGTTACGTGGACAGTTGCGTCTTCCCAGCGAACGTATTCTCCGTTACGCCAGATCCATTCTGCGGGCATTCCGTTTCATCCTCTCCAAGAAATAGTCACCAGTACGATAAATCAAAAGCGCTCGCGTGAGGTGTCCGGACGAGAATAGACACTGGCGAGCGCTTCCTGGGTGGGCGCTTGTTCGTCGCGTTCCGCAGTAGATGCAGAATGCGCACGCGAATCCTGTTCACAGAACTGCTTATACACTTCCGTCCAGGGGCTGGTATGCGATTTGGATTGGGGTTTGCAGGTCTTCATGTTGCTGTCTCCTCAAACTTGAAAATTGCACAAAAAAAGCCTCCGCTTGGGAGGCTTTGCATTCACAACGTTGCGCCAGCACCCAAGCCCTTATAGACCACCCGTAATGAGGAGGACTACGATAAGAAGGCTAATAATGCTGAGGGTGTTCGGACGGAACATGAGTCTGTCTCGTGCGCTGCGTTTTTTGTTTCGGTTTTCACAAAAGTATCGGACGCCCACAGGTCTGTCAACAAATCCGCACGCAATTTCAAAAGTCTGTTGCAATTGCATAGTTACTATGTCAGTAACTTTGTACAATCCACACAACGAATCACGGTTTTTCCATGCCAATGAGCTGTTTTGCCTGTGTGATCTGCTCGCGCACAGCGCTGAAGCCCGTGCCCCCAGATTGCGATTTGCGCTGGACGGCGGCGCGGAAATCAAAGACCTCGCGCACATCTTCCTGGAATACATCTGAGATTTCGCGCAAGGTTTCCAGGCGCAATGCGGATAGCTTGGTCTGGGTTTCATCGGCCTTCTTCACAACCTGCCCCGCGATGTGATGCGCATCCCGAAACGGGATCCCCTTGCGTACCAGATAATCCGCAAGATCGGTTGCCAGCATTTCTTCGGAAAGCGCGGCCTGCATGGCATCGGCGTTGAGTTCCAACGTCTGAATGACGCCGATAACGACAGGTAGCAAAGTGCGCAGGGTATCGAAAGAGTCGAACAGGGCTTCTTTGTCTTCCTGCAAATCTTTGTTGTACCCGCTGGGCAGCCCCTTGAGCGTCGTCAGGAACCCGACCAGGTTACCAACCAATCGTCCTGTTTTGCCGCGTGCCAACTCCATAGGGTCGGCGTTGCGCTTCTGTGGCATCAGACTGCTGCCCGTGCTGTAGCGATCTGCCAGGGTGATGAAGCCGAACGATGGATTGCTGTAGAGGATGATATCTTCGCCCAGGCGGCTGAGGTGCGTTCCGATCAGCGCCAGCACAAAGAGCAATTCCGCAACAAAATCGCGGTCACTGACGGCATCCAGGCTGTTTTGACTATGCGAATGGAATCCGAGCGCATCAGCGAGATCTGCGCGGTCAATCGGAAACGGCGTTCCCGCCAACGCACCGCTCCCCAGGGGCGAAAATGCTGTGCGTTCCCGCGCTTGTAGCAGCCGCTGGCGATCACGTCGCACCATCCAGAAGAAGCTCATCAGCCAGTGAGCGGCGGTGATCGGTTGCGCGGGTTGCAGATGCGTGTAACCCGGCATCAGCGTTTCGATATGCTCTTCGGCCTGTCCGATGAGCGCCACTTGCAGGGCGTGCAACAAATCATCCATCTCATCCGCCGCACGCAGGCACCATAGGCGAAAATCCGTCGCGACTTGATCGTTACGGCTGCGTCCGGTGTGCAGCTTGCCACCTACCGCGCCCACAAGTTCAATCAGACGACGTTCGACGGCGGTGTGGATGTCTTCATCTTCGGGCGCAAATTGAAACGAGTTGTTCTCAAACTCTTGCCGAATAACATCCAGGCCGCCTCGAATATGGGCGCATTCGTCATCGCTGATGACACCTGCCCGCGCCAGCGCTTTGGCGTATTGCTGGCTCCCACGAATATCTTCCCGCACCATACGAATATCAAAACGCAAGCTGTCATTCAGCGCTCGCAGCGAGTCATCAGCGGCCTCGCTGAAACGTCCACCCCATAAAGTCATAATTTTCGCTCCCCTGGCTCATTCGCCTAAATTGGATGAGCAGACCATTGCGCCCGCTCATCCCCAATTGTAGTTCAGTCACGCTTGAACTTGGTGTAATCCGGCTGGCGATAGCGGCTCTCACCGGAGCCGTCGATTTCCAGCAGCGCTTCAACCTTCATCGGCAGGCCGAAAAGCTGGATGAAGCCGTGCGCGTCTTGCTGATTGTAAACATCTTCTTCGCCGAAGGAAGCATAGTCTTCACGATAGAGGCTGTAGGGACTCTTGCGTCCGGCGATGATGACATTGCCCTTGTACAGCTTGAGCCGCACACTACCCGTCACCGGCTCCTGTGTGACTTTGACGAAAGCATCCAGGGCTTCGCGCAGGCGCGTAAACCACATGCCGTTGTAGACCAGTTCGGCATATTTGACGGAAACGGCATCTTTATACTGCATGGTGTGCTTATCCAGGCAGATGCTCTCCAACGCTTGATGTGCGCGGCGAATCACCGTACCGGCAGGTGTCTCGTAGACCCCACGACTCTTCATGCCCACCAGCCGATTCTCGACGATATCCACGCGCCCGATGCCATGCCGTCCTGCGATCTGGTTCAGCGAGCGCATGATTTCCACACCGGAAAGCAGCTCCCCATTCACGCTGACGGGTTTGCCTTGCTCGAAGCCGATTTCGACGTATTCCGGCTCATCGGGCGCTTCTTCCGGGCTGGTCGTCAACTGGAACATGCGGGCTTCCGGTTCGTTCCAGGGGTCTTCCAGCAGGCCGCCCTCGTGCGATAGATGGAAGATGTTGCGGTCGCGGCTGTAGATGTCGCGTTCAGTGTGCGAAACGGGAATGTTGAATTCCGTCGCGTAGGCCAGGGCATCTTCGCGGCTGCGGATGTCCCACTCGCGCCAGGGAGCAATCACACGCAGCTTGGGGTTGAGTGCCATGAACGTCAGCTCGAAGCGCACCTGATCATTGCCCTTGCCCGTGCAGCCGTGCGAGACGGCATCCGCGCCTTCCGCTTCCGCAATTTCAACCATGTGCTTGGCAATCAACGGACGGGCAAAGGACGTACCGAGCAGGTACTCGCGCTCGTAGATGGCACCCGCCTGCATCGTCGGAAAGACGTAATCCTGCAAGAACTCTTCGCGCAGGTCGCGAATGTAGATTTTGCTGGCACCGGAGGCCAACGCCTTGTCTTCCAGGCCGTCAAGTTCTTCTTCTTGCCCCAGATCCGCCGTGAAGCAGATGACCTCGCAATCCCCATAGGTATTCTTCAGCCAGGGGACGATAACGGATGTATCCAGCCCGCCGCTGTAGGCCAGGACAACTTTGTTGACTTTTGCTCCAGATTGCATTGCAGCAACCTCCTCTTGGATGATGTGGTATGGATTCAGTCGGTTCCAACATGCTACTGCTTGTACTGGCGCTTTGCTGTTGTAAATTGCAGCAGAAACCCTTGTGCAACCTGCAATAAAAAACCCCTGGCGCAGTCTCTCGCCAGGGGTTCGCTCTTGTGCCAGTCTGTGACCATGCGCCGCGCAATCACCAGCCGACTACCAACCTCCGGGCAAAAGCCTGGTACGGCGGAAACGGCGTCGGGTGGTCAGCAGTACATGATTCATGCGGCGAAATGTACCGCGCAAACCCGCCAGCGTCAAGCAAATCACGGCAGATTGATGTCGCAAACGTCCACGCGAGTTTCACAGCGCCCAATCGGTACACCGGATTGCAGCACCTCAAAGGCATTCACACCCTGCCAGAAGACCTCATCCGGACGCGCCGCAACCCAGGCATGACGAATTTCGCATTCTGCCGAGGGAGCCTGACGCTGCGTACCCACCGGCCAGACTTGCAGGCAGTCCAGGTGCGGCAGTTCGGTCAGAGGGCGAGAGAGCGCGTCCGTGTTCCAGCGAACCGCTGCAAATGTGCCGGACGAACTGCTGAAGGACAGATTGCTGACATCGAGATTGCCGCTAGAAGTATTTTGCAGGGTGATGCTGTCCTGGGTGATGTGCAGCCGAATATCTGCCGTCCCGCCAACTGTTGTCGCTTCAGCAGAGGCCGCTTGCACAGCGCCAAGGTTGTCAGCCAGGGAGATTTCGCAGCGCTCGCGTGCCACCACACAGCGCCCGACTACGACTCCGTTGCGCTCCACAGTGAAAGCCTGGGCATCCTGCCAGAAGGCATCGGCACCCGGAATCGCGATCCAGGCATGGCGGAAACGGCATTCGTCGGGCTTGGGTAGCAATTCGTAAGCGAACGTCCATGCTTGCAAGCAGTCCCCGGCGCTGAAGTCATCCAAGGGCTGCGAGAGAAATTCCGTCTCCCAGCGTTCGATGGATAGTGTCCCGCTTGCGCTGCGGAAGACCAGCCCACGCAGATCGAGCGACCTGCCGGAGACGTTCACCAGGGAAAAGCTACGCTCATCATAGAGCAAGCGTAAATCGGGCGGGAGTTGTTCTAGACCGCCGCTGGTCGTAGAAACAGGCGTTGGTTGCGCTTCCAGAGGCACCGCCAGCGACACATCGCAAATTCCTGCCGCAACCTCACAAAGGCCGACTCGCTCCACCCCGTTGCGCACGGTGAACGTCTGCACATCGCGCCAGAATAGCGCATCCCCGCTGACGACGATCCAGGCATGGCGGATGCGGCAGTCAGCCGGGGGCGGCAATTCGGTGATTTCTGTACCCCACGCTTGCAGGCAGTCACCCGCCGTGAAGCCAGAGAGCGGCTGCGTCAGGAATTCTATGTTCCAGCGCATCGCCTCCAGCGTACCGGCCTCACTCTCGAAGATCAGTTCCGTGAGGTTCAGCGGCCTGCCCGATACGTTGATGAGGGCAAAGCTGTTTTCGTCGTAGATCAGGCGAAGCTCTGGCGGGGGCGGCGTCGGAGATGGCGTACTGGTGGAAAGGCTGGCCGGGATCGGCGTGTGAGTCGGTACAGGGGGTGCGGCAGTATGGGTCGGCAGCGGCGCGATCATCGTCGCGGCAGCAATATCCGTCGGGCGAGTCGTCGGGGTCGCAGACGGCGGAATCTGCGTAGGCGAGGCTGTCATCGTCGCAGTCGGCGGGGGTGTTTCGGTGGCAGGCGGGGTGGAGGATACGGCAAGCACCAGCGTGAAATAGTAAACGCCACTCGCAGATTGCGTGTAGGCACTTCCGGCCTCGGTATACTGCGGATTGAGCATATTGGCCTGATGTGGCGGACTGTTGTACCACTGCTCGAAGGCCGCCTGCGCATCAGTGTCGCCTCGGGATAGCACGTTCTCTGCGCCGGAAATCAATACATAGCCTGCATCCTGGATGCGCTCCCAGAACTGCGAACCATCGGAGCCAACATGCGAGAGCGTTTCCGTCGCCGCCATGTCGTCGCTGTGACGCTGTGCCGCCTCTTGCAGCAAGGGATTGAAGACCAACGGCGGAACATCGACATCGGCACGCGCCGCGTTGATCGCACCGAGCAGGCTGCGGCTAACTTCATCTTGCTGCGCCCCGACGATGAAAAATCCCAGACTGCTGACGACGAACACCAGCGCCGCCCAGCGAAACCATTTGCTCATCCGATTTGATCCTCTTCCAACCGTCAGACAGACTCATTTCACAAGCCTAGCGCGGAACAATTTGCTTGTCGATTGAGGATTGGACGGCTACAATGCCCTGCATGGTTTGAGCATGTGATGAGGGAGCTGAAGACATGGCGCATATTGATATGAATACCGCCGAAGAACTGCGTACCAAGCGCGATAAAAAGGCAATTCCGCATTTGCAGCAGTATGCTCCGGTGTGGATTGTGGATGAGCAGGTTCTGCTAGAAGACGAAGCCGTGCAGTTCAACGTGCTGTTCCTGCACCCGCACGCCGGGCTGGACAACCGCGCAGCCTGGGTGAACCGCCGTTATCGTTACGATGCCTTCAATGATACGCTGTACCACAAGGGGCAGACAGTGCTGGATGAAGACGATGCCCTGGATTTGATGGACGGCGATCCGTACGTCAACGCCGACGCCTCGGACATCGTCAATTCCTACGGTGGTTAAGCCCGCGCAGTTCGCTTGCTGTGCACCTGGTCGAAGATTGCCAGCACACGGTCTACAATCTGGCTCCACGAATACTCCTGGGCGACTTCCGCAGCACGTCGCCCCATTTCAACGCGCTTCTGCGGGTCGCTGAGCAAGTCAGCGATGCGCGCGGCGATCACCTGTGGTTCGCGCACGGGGACGAGATAACCCGTTTCACCATCTCCCACGAGGTAGGCCAGCCCGCCAACGCGCGAGGCAATCACTGGCGTTCCACTGGCCATCGCTTCCAGCGCCGCCATACCGAATGATTCGTAGTCGGACGGCATTAGCACAGCCGTCGCATTGGCGTAAAACGCTGGCAATTGGTTCTGGTCACGCGCCCCAACAAATTGCACCAGGTCGCTGACGCCCAATTCGCGGGCAAGAGTCTGCAAGCGCATCATCTCCGTATCCGTCGTGTCACGCGGGTCTCCGCCGATGACAACCAGACAGACATCCTGCAACAGTTGAGGATCGTTATTGCGCAGGATCGCCAGCGCGTACAAGATGCTGTCCACAGCTTTGAGCGGCTCGATACGCCCGACAAAGAGCAGATACTGCCCCTGCCCTTCCAGGCCGAGGGCGGCGCGCTGACCGGGATGACGCATCGGCTGGAAGCGCTCAACATTGACTCCCGGCGGGATGATTTCGATTTTGCGGCGATCCGCGCGGTACAGCCAGAGCATCTGCATGTATTCTGCCGGGGTCGCAGCCACCAGCGCATCCGCCCAGCGCATCACTTCGGTTTCGGTCTGAATGCGCTGATTGGGCAGCGCTGTCTCGTGCGAGAGAATGCGCTGTTTCATCTGCCCTAGCGTGTGGAACATCTGCACGAAGGGCGTCCCCCAGGATTCTTTCAGCTTCTGCGCAACCCATCCGCTGAGCCAGTAGTGGCTGTATACGAAATCGTAGCGCACAGCCTGCACCATAGCGAAAGCCATCAGGCGCGAGGTGAATTCGGACATATATGGGTACATCTCATCGGGAGCCAGCGACGCTACAGGCCCCGCTTCCAGATAGATTACCCGAACACGTTCCCCGATGCTGGTATCGATCAACGGCTCGTTGGGGTCGCTGCGCCGCGTGAAAATATCCACATGAATATCGCGCCGGGCGGCTTCCTGAGCGAACTCACGAACATAGACATTCATACCCCCCGTCTTCTTGCCGCCCATGGGCGCCAGCGGGCTGGTATGAACGCTGAGAAGTGCCAAACGATGCAATGCCATTCCCTACTTCCTGCAATTAACTACGGTAGACCGCCTTGAGATTGAACACCTTCGTATCCTGCCCGCCCATACGGTACTTATACTGCTCATCCCCGCGCAGGTAATCGAAGGCCTCGCGCCCCTGTTCGATCGCGTGTTCGATGTTATAGGCCAGCAGCAGAATGCCAGGGCTGAGCGCTGTGGCCTTATCCGGATTCAAGCCGGAGTTGTAGACCATGATGTGGTTGTTGTAGTCGAAATTCACGTAAGCAGCGACTGCTTCCCCGGCGACTTCCAGGAATGTCATTTGCAGCCAGCCCGCCTCGGCGGCGGCAGGGACAATGCGTTTGAAGAAGGCTACGTGCTGCTGATCCTGCAAGAAGGCCGCTTTTTCCGGATGGCTGGCGGCCATCAGCTTGAGGAATTTGTCAATCTCGGCGTCCAGGTCGTGCTCTTCGTTGACGATATACCAACTCAGCGCATCGCCCTGCCCTTTGGCCATGCGCAGTTTGCGCTGCAAATCCTTGCGCTGGCGCTTATCCAACTGCTGCACGTACTCATCGAAGCTCTCCGGCAGCCGCACCACCGGACAGACATCCTGCACAGCCGTCGCAACCTGGAAACCGCAATCACGTAGCGCCCGCGCGAATACGTCCAGAGTGGGCGAGTTTTCCGGGATGTTGCAGAGGTCAATCACATCAAAATCCGCGCGCATCTCCGCCAGTGCGCTCGCCAGCGCGGAGTAGGCCGCCTCTTGCTGCTCACGGTCGACCAGCACATCCAGGTAATCAGTCACATCTTCACAGCCGACAAAATGTAGCGCCCGGCTATTGTCTCCTTCAGCGCCGTTTGTGACGATGAAGCATGAAGCGATGGCGACAAGCTGCCCCGTGTCATCGCGCAGGGTGATGACCCGCAAATCTCCGGGGTGGTAAGCATCCCACCAGTGCTGATGCCATTCCCAGGTACTGAAGGGAGTATCGGTGACGCTGCGACGCAGCAGCGGATCCCATTCCTCTCGCAACGCGGCGAATGCATCCGGCGTAGTGTATTGCTCAACTTTCACGAAGCAGAACCTTTTCTATTACTCAGGTAAATGAGTATACCGGGTATATTGAACCAGAAGCGGTGTCGATTTGAACTCAGTGTAGCAACGGTGCGTTAAGCGTGTATAAGTAGAGAACCAACCGCAGCAGGCGATCTTACGGCGTCGGTCACAGGACTCATCCGTCTGTAATGGGATTCACGGTGTCGTTGGCCCAATCTTTCCAGGAGCCATCGTAGACCTGTGCGCGTTCGACACCGATCTGTGCCAGCGCCAACAAGGCGAAGCTGGCCGACACTCCCGAATTGCAGTAGATTACGATGTCGCCTGCATCCAACTTCAAACCCGCCTCCTGGAATCTGGCACGGAGCATGTCCGGTTCCAGCAATCGACCATCCTCGCGCAGAAGCTGCTTGCGCGGCACATTCACCGCGCCGGGGATATGCCCCTTGCGGCTGGCGCGGGAGGTCTCTCCGGCGAATTCCTGCGGCGAACGCACATCCAACAACTGCGGATGCCGGGCGCTGATCCGTTGCGCGTCAGCATGCAGGGTAGGTTGCGGACGTGGGGTGAATGTCGCCGAGGCGATCTCCGGTATGGAATCGGTGACCGGACGCTGCTCGGCAGTCCACTGCTGCCAGCCACCGTCCAGCACCGCAACGGCGTCATGTCCGTAGTAACGCAGCGTCCACCACAGCCGCGCGGCGAACATCCCCTGTGCGTCGTCATAAGCCACGACGAAAGTCTCATCACTCACACCCAATTGGGACATCAAATCAGCATAGCGCTGCGGGTTGGCGATGTCGTAGGAGGGTGAACCCGGCTCCACGATGTCCGTCGTCCAATCGACGAAGACGGCACCGGGGATATGCGATTGTTCATAGTCAGCGTGATGACTGAAGTAATGCGGTGGGGGTTCGCTGGCAGGCAGCACTTTACCCCGAATGTCGACGATGCGCACGGTGGGGTCATCCAGATGTTCTGCAAGCCATTCTGTTGTCACGAGCCATTCGCTCATGAATCACTCCGTTTCCGAAAATGAATCGGATCGGCGCGCCCGCTGTCCGTCGCGGTCACCCCAGATGAATTTGTCTTCCAGCAGACGTACGGTCATATCGCGTTCGATGGTAATCTGGCACGAGAGACGTGGATAGCCAAAGCGTGAGGCGAGGCGGTCGTGCCAGTGCTGCGGCCTGGGTTCTGCTTCTTCGATCCAGACTCCGCAGGTCGCGCACAGTCCACGCCCGCCGCAGTTGGCGACGCGAGTCAGCGCCGTATAGGGTGAGAAGCCGTGCGCAAGCAGCACTTCGCGCAGGTTTGCCCCGTGCTGTACGTCAATCACCTGCTCATTTCCATTTTCCAGCACAGTTAATCGTGGCACAACAACAACCCCACCTGGGCATTCGACATGACGTAACAGATAAGCGCTTCCATAACATTTGCGAGAGTTCTTCTCTTCCCGCAATGAAAGACAGTATACTGCTAGTGTAAGTTGCACAGCCAAGCAATACGATAAGAATTGTCGAAGAATAGGTGCGAGTATGTTACTGCCACTGTTCCCGCTGAATCTGGTACTCTTCCCCGGAATGCCGCAGCGGTTGCACATTTTTGAAGAGCGCTACCAACTCATGATTCGCGACTGCATCGAGAAGCAGCAGCCTTTCGGGATCGTGATGATTGCCGAAGGTCGCGCGGAATCGGGTCCCCTTGCGACCCCGTACATGATCGGCACAACCGCACAGATCATTCAGGTACAAGAACTGCCATTCGGACGCATGAATATCCTGACAATCGGGCAAGAGCGCTTCCGCATCCGCGAACTGTTTCATAACAATCCGTATCTCGTTGGCGAAGTCGATTACGTGCCCTTCGTCCGCGAGACGACTGACCAGCGCGAGCTTGCGGTACAGGGCAGACGGATGCGCATCTTGTTGGAACGCTACCTGAACCTGCTCTCACAGGCAGGCAGCATCGAATTCGACTGGGATCAGGTGCCGCAGGAGCCGGATACCCTGGCCCATCTCTCAGCGGGTGTCCTACAGATCGAAGCGGATCAGAAGCAGCACCTGCTGGAACTGGAAAGCCTGGATCAATATCTCACGGAGTTGATCCGCATTTATCGTCGCGAGATCGCCCTGCTGAACGTAACGCTCTCGCCCCCGCAGTTCGAAGAACCGGATGACATCCCGTTCTCGTTCAACTGAGGCCGACTGAGACCGGAGTCTCACTTCCGAGGCGGCATTGGGAAAAAGGCCGATGTGCGCTCGATGTAGTCCTGATAAGCGGGCTTGCGCTTCTTCAGCGAATGCTCCAGCAGGGTCACACCGGAAACACGCATCAACAAAAAAGTCATCAACACAGGGCTGATGATTGCCCACCATGCGCCGGCTGCCAACGCCAACAGATAGAACGCCCACCACTGCACTGCATCGCCGAAGTAATTGGGATGGCGCGTATAACGCCACAACCCGCTGTCGAGCACCTTACCTTCATTGGCCGGGTCAGCCTTGAAACGCGCCAGTTGGTAATCTCCAACCGCCTCGAAGAAGAACCCCACCGACCAGAGCAGCACCGCCAGCCCATCCAACAGGGTGAAGGAAGCAGGCTGCGCCGAAAACTGTGCGCCAAGCAACGGAAGCGACACGATCCACAGGAACACGCCTTGCAGCAAAAACACCTGGAAGAAGCTCCACCACCACCAGCGTGCCCCGTGCTGCCGACGCCAACTCCTGTAGCGAAAATCTTCGCCTTTGCCCAGGTTGCGCCGTGCCAGGTGCAGCGTGAGGCGCAACCCCCAGATGGCGACCAGGATCAGCGTCAGCCACTTGCGTCCGGGATAGCCATCACTGAAGCCGAAGTAGACCAGCGCCGCGATCACGAAACCACTGCCCCAGAAAATATCCACAATGCTGGTGTCTTTGATCACCAGACTGAGGAGCCACAGCGCCGTCAGGCAGGCCATGACCACCGCAAAACCCAGAAGGTAAATTTCCCAAAAAGCCATTACTTCGTCTCCCACAAGCCCACAAAGCCGCCTGATCATACCGCCGAAAAATCAGTATCAGGTGAGGAACAGCCTACATTGACACCCCCCTAAACTATGTTATGATTTGGCGCGGTATCGTAAGGTTATCGTTAGCGAAACTGGCACAAAACGTGCCGTGAGACGAACGCAACAAGGTTCCACTCCATGCGCGAAATCTGGGATATTATCTGGCATCGCTTCAACGTCATCCTCTCGGTCGTCGGGGATGCCAACGCACGAGCGATTTCCGTCATTTTCTATTTCACCATCCTGGTGCCGTTCGGCGTCGGCGCATCACTGCTGACAGACCCACTGCGCAGGAAAACGACTAGCAGCGACACCCCGCCGGGAATGAGCTGGCTTGACCGCGACCCCGTACCCACCGATCTTGACTCAGCGAAACGACAGGGATAACAGCAACCATGTACATCCTGGGCATTTCCGCCTTTTACCATGATTCGGCTGCTGCCCTCATCGAAGATGGGCATATCGTCGCCGCTGCGATGGAAGAACGTTTCTCTCGCAAGAAGCATGATAACGGCTTCCCGGCGTTGGCCGTACAGTTCTGCCTGGAAACGGCTGGCATCACGGCTGATGATCTGGATTATGTGGTCTTCTACGAGAAGCCGCTGGTAAAATTCGAGCGCATTCTGCTGACGACGCTCAACACCTTCCCGAAATCCTGGGATGTCTGGCGCGATGCGATGGTCAATTGGCTCACCGAAAAGTTGTGGGTCAAGACGACAATCCAGAATCAAGTGGGGGTGACCTACGACAAAATTCTGTTCGCCGACCATCACATGAGCCACGCGGCCAGCGCCTTCTTCACCAGCCCGTTCCAGGAAGCCGCCGTGCTAACTGTAGATGGTGTGGGCGAATGGACAACGACGACACTGGGTACTGCGACGAGCTACTTCGAAGGCGAAACAGGCAGCAACGAGATCAACCTCTTCGCCGAGCAGCGCTTCCCGCACAGCATTGGCCTGCTCTATTCGACGTTCACCGCATGGCTGGGTTTCCGCGTCAACAATGGCGAATACAAAGTCATGGGGATGTCGCCCTATGGCGAACCCAGATACCTGGACAAGATCCACAAAGTCGTCAACGTCGATTACAATTCCGGCGCTTACAGCCTGAATATGGAATACTTCGACTACCCGCATTCCACCCAGCGCAGCTACAGCCAGAAATTCCTGGATCTGTTCGGAGAGCGCCGTGATGCCGATGAAGACTTCTTCACCGGGAAGACAAACCCCGAGCGTTCTGCCGAGAAGCAGGCGATGGAGCGCAATCAGTATTACGCGGATGTCGCTGCCAGCATTCAGCAGGTGACGGAAGACATGCTGATCGCTATCTGCAAACGGCTGCACGAACAGACCGGTCACACGCGGCTGGTGATGGCGGGTGGCGTAGCACTGAATACCAAGGCCAACTGGCGCTTGCTGAACGAGACCCCTTTTGAAGAAATTTTCATCCAGCCCGCAGCCGGGGATGACGGCGGCGCGTTGGGCGCAGCGCTCTGGGCCTATCATATGGTCGAAGGCAAGCCGCGCGTTCGGAACAATATGCCGCACGCCTACTGGGGTAAAGAATACAGCGATGCCGAATGCCGTGCTTTCCTGGACGAACGCGGCATCCCCTACGAATCCTTCGAGGACAATCCCGATAAGCTCATTGAAGTCCTGGTCGATGAAATGGCGAACCATCAGAAGGTCGTCGGGCTGCACCAAGGGCGCTTCGAGTGGGGGCCACGTGCGCTGGGCAACCGCAGCATTCTGGCTGACCCGCGCGGTGCCGAGATGAAGGACATCGTCAATACGAAGATCAAATTTCGCGAACCCTTCCGCCCCTTCGCCCCGGTGATTCTGCGGGAACGTGCGCCAGAATACTTTGACTATCCCGCAGTAGCGCAGCACGAATCGCCGCGTTACATGCTGATGGTCGCGCCCTTCAAGCAAGAGGTCGCGGATCGTGTGCAGGCCGTGAATCACGAAGGTACGGGGCGTTTGCAGGCCATTGATCAAGAAACCAATCCCCGCTACTATGGCATCGTTCAGCAGTTCGGCGAGGCAACGGGCGTCCCGGTCGTGCTGAACACATCGTTCAACCTGCGCGGTGAGCCGATTGTGAATACGCCGCGTGAGGCATTCAATACGTTCAACAACAGCGACATCGACCTGCTGGCGCTCGGATCATTCCTGGTTCGGAAGCCGCTGTAAACCGAAAACAAGACCGATTGGAGATGGGGCAAATGACGACGACTGAGAAGCCGAAGAACAGCAACGGGTTCACCGATTTCATGATGCGCCTGGGCATCCTGGGCGAATTGCTGATGTTCCTCTGGAGCCGCAAGCTCTACTGGTTAATCCCGATGGTTATCACGCTGCTGCTCTTCGCAGTGATCATCATCCTGGGCAATACCGGTGTCGGCAGCATCTTCATCTATTCGTTGATCTAGTCGCGCAAGCCATAGGGGCATGCTCCAGTCATGCTCCTATGTGCCAAATACCCTATTTGAGGTCTTTATGAACGGCGATGCACTTGCAGTATCGTTCCTGGTGATTTTTGGCATGATTGCCGGGTTCTTCGTGGCACGCACAGCCAACAGCCATGAGAAAATCGAAGGTGGCCCGATTGCGCAAGCGAGCAATTACCTGGCTTCCGCGATCTTGATTGCAATGGCACCGACAGTACTCTGCGCGGTGCTTGTGATCCACCCGACCTTCATTCTGAACAGCACCATCCTGAGCGCTATTGTGATCGCGATGATTATGGTTGGGATTGCGCTGGTACTGTTGCTGCCCTATGCTCTGCTGGAAAAGCCGCACGTTCAGCGCCAGCAACAGCAGCAGGATGATAAGGGCTGGACGCGCGAAGACGCGGAGACTTCTGGCCTTTGATGTGGATGGGCAGCGTTTTCGCTCCCATCCGTACCATATATGCCGATGAAACGCGCAGGTTACGCGAGGGCTTTCTCAGCTTCCGCCTCAGTCTCTTCAGCAGCGGGTTGATCCAGAATAAGCTGCACAGAGCGATCGTAGAAGATATACTCCCCGACCCAGTTTAAGAATACCTGAAATCGGTTGCGCATCCCCATTAGCGTGATGAGATGCAAGCCCAACCAGGCCACCCAGGCAATGAACCCCGTCAGAGGAATGCGGTTGAAAACCCATGCGACCGCGCGTGAGCGTCCGATGGTCGCCATGATGCCTTTGTCGAAGTAGCGGAACTCCTCAAGCGGCTCGCCCTTGATCTCATGCATGATGTTCTTGGCTACATAGTCTGCCTGCTGCTGCGCAACCGGAATCAACGCTGGATACGGCTGGTCACTATCCGGCGGCGTCAGGTAGGTGATGTCCCCTGCTGCGTAGACATTCTCCCGGCCAATGACTTGCATCGTGGCATGAACGGGAAGTCTACCGCCTTTTGCCAGTTCGACATCCAGCTTACGCGCCAGCGGAACGCCCTGGACACCCGTCGCCCAGATGACCGTATGCGTCGGGATCTCTTCCCCGTCCTTCAAGCGCACGTATTCCTCACCCACTTCTTCGACGAAGGCTCCCGTCTTGACTTCAACGCCCAGCGAATGAAGCTGCTCCTGCGCGGACTGTTGCAGTGAATCGGGATACGGGAGCAAGATGTTATCCATCGCTTCCAACAGAATCACACGTGCCACCATGTTGTCGTCTTTGTCATACTGCTCATCGACGATGCGGTTGTAGAGTTCATGCAGGGAGCCAGCGGTCTCCAGGCCAGTGGGCCCGCCCCCGACCACGACGAAGGTCATCAACTCCTCGCGCCTGGCCTCATCTTCCGTCCAGGCCGCAATCTCGAAGAGGCGCAACACATGATGGCGCAGCCGCAGCGCGTCGTTCATATCGCGCAGCCCGAACGAGTTACGCTCGGTCTGCTCATTGCCGAAGAAGTTGGTCTCGCTGCCCGCTGCGACGAACAGGAAGTCATAGGCTTCCTCACGCGTGCCGTTCCCATCCGTCTGCACGATGACCCGCTGCTCTTCGTAGTCAATATCCGTGACTGTACCCAGCAGAAAACGCACATTTCGCTGGCGCTCGAAGATTTCACGCACCGGATACGATACGGCGCTGGGATCGAGAGCGCAGGTGGCGACCTGATACAACAGGGGCGTGAACGTGTGATAATTGTTGCGGTCGACCAGGATGATGTCCACAGCCTCCTTCGCCAGGCGTTGGGCGACGCGAATGCCCGCGAAGCCCGCTCCGATGATGACGATGCGCTTTCTCGGTGTTGTTTGCACGATTTGCCCCTCCTCAAACAAAACACCATGTTGGTTACCGTACAGTATACGGCCAATTGTGAAGTTTGTCACAAATAATCGTGACATTTTTCACAAATACTCATCTGCCACTCGCTCCCGAAACCATGCACGCAAGCACCATCACAGGTATAATGCCGCCCATTCACTCATCATGAGACTAGGAGCAAGGAATGCCACGCGCTTTACTCAGCGTATCAGACAAAAGCGGAATCATCGAATTTGCTACAGAACTCGACCAGATGGGCTGGGAACTGGTGGCGAGCGGCGGGACGGCACGCATCCTCACAGAAAATGGACTACCAGTCACACCGGTGGAGCAACTGACGGGCATGCCGGAGATGCTTGGCGGACGTGTGAAAACCCTGCATCCGGCGATTCACGCGGGGATTCTGGTGCGTGACAAAGCCAGTGACCTGGAAGAGCTGGAACAGCAAGGCTACGCCCCGATCAATCTGGTCGTCTGCAACCTGTACCCCTTCGCCAAGACAATCGCCCAGGGCAGCACAACCCTGCAAGATGCGCTCGAGCAGATTGACATTGGCGGGGTGACTCTGTTGCGAGCAGCGGCCAAGAATTTCTTCCGCGTAGCAGTCGCCTGTGATCCGGCAGATTACACGCCGATTCTGGCAGCTCTGCGTGCTTCGGGCGAGATTGATCTGGTCATGCGGCGCAAACTGGCCGTAAAAGCCTTCGCCCACACCCGCGACTACGACACGGCGATTCATGGTTATCTCGCGCAAGATGTGACGATCCAACCGGAAGACAGCGGCGTGAGTCTGCCGCAGCATATCGTCATCACCGGGCATGCTGACGAACCACTGCGTTATGGCGAAAATCCACATCAAAGTGCCATGTTCTACAGCACAACGGCGTCGGATAAGATGCTCGGCGCAACGCAGCACGGCGGCAAGCAGCTTTCGTACAACAATATCCTGGATGTAGACGCGGCATGGCGTGCCGTCAGCAGCTTCGACCCGCCCACGGTGGTCATCATCAAGCACCTGACGCCAACAGGCATCGCCAGCGCGGACAGCATCACGGAAGCCTACCCCCTGGCGCTGGCATCTGACCCGGTATCGGCGTTCGGTGGCATCATCGCCGTCAACCGCGAAGTCGATGCCGATTTTGTCGATGGTCTTGGGTCGCTCTTTCTGGAAGCCCTGGCCGCGCCTGGCTTCACGCGGGATGCGCTGGAACGCCTGGCACAAACGCGCAAGAACAGCCGCATCCTGCAGATGGCACAGCCCTATGATCAGAATGCCCTGGATGTGCGTAGCGTACATCAGGGGTTGCTGGTGCAGCAGTTGGACAACGGCGATCCCGAAGGCAGCATTCTGAAGACGGCAACCGAACGCGCACCGACCCAGGAGGAATTGGCGGCACTAGAATTCGCCTGGAAAGCGGTACAGCATGTCAAATCCAACGCCATCGTGCTGGCCAAGCCCAACCGCACCGTTGGCGTCGGCGGTGGCCTGCCCAGCCGGGTAGATGCTGTGGAACTCGCAGTGAAAAAAGCGGGTGACGCCGCCTGGGGCGCTGTATTGGCTTCGGACGCATTCTTCCCCTTCGCCGACGGTATTCAGGCTGCAATTGATGCGGGAGTCACGGCGGTAATCCAACCCGGCGGATCAATCCGTGACAGCGAAGTGGTCGCCGCCGCCAACGAAGCGGGCATCGCAATGGTCTTCACAGGGGTACGCCACTTCCGTCACTGAGATCATCCTACACATTCTGCATGAAAATCCCCCATCCGCCTCGGACAACTTGTTCGAGGCGGGAGTCTTAACCTAACTTACGTTCGATTACAGCGGAGCCATACCAGCCGAATTGCACAACTTGTGCAAAATCGAGCAAAGGTCTTCAGCCGCCCTGCGGTACGATTGTGACATTTTTCCCGATTAAACTGTGCTCAACGTAAGGATTTCCACACTGGAGGGATGAGGCCGGGCGAGATGCCTCAGTTGGTGATCGTCACAATCACTGGCTCGTTAGTGAACACGCCATACGCCACAAACACCCGCCTCATCCATCCCTCCGGGAACTTACAGACCAGGTACTGACCAAACACATATTGTTGACTATCACCGTCTGCACGCGGCTACGGCTGCACCAGGAAGGATTTTTATGACAATTGAAACCCCTGCAAATATTGAACTGAAAGCGAACGTCACGCCGGAGTTCGCCGAGATCCTGACACCCGAAGCGCTGGAATTCGTCGCCAGGCTAACTCGTGCTTTTCGCGCGCGCCGCAACCAACTGCTGCAAGCTCGTGTCGAGCGACAAAAGCGCCTTGATGCTGGCGAGATGCCGGACTTTCTGCCGGAGACCGCCGAAATTCGCGAGAGCGACTGGCAAGTCGCCCCGGTGCCGGAAGATCTTCAGGATCGCCGCGTGGAGATTACGGGGCCGACGGATCGCAAGATGGTCATCAACGCGCTGAACAGTGGGGCTTCCGTCTTCATGGCGGATTTCGAGGATGCCAATGCCCCGACCTGGGAGAATATGGTGGATGGGCAGATCAACCTGCGGGATGCCGTCCGCCGCACCATCACCTTCACCAACCCGGGGAACGGCAAGTTCTATGAATTGAACGAGGAAACCGCAGTCCTGCTGGTGCGTCCGCGCGGCTGGCATCTGGATGAAGCCCATATGCTGGTCGATGGCGAACCGGTTCCCGGCGGCATTTTCGACTTCGGGCTGTACTTCTTCCATAACGCGCAAGAAACGCTGAATCGTGGCACAGGCCCCTACTTCTACCTGCCCAAGCTGGAAAGCCACCTGGAAGCCCGCCTGTGGAACGACATTTTCAATATGGCGCAGGATGAACTGGGGATTCCGCGCGGAACAATCAAAGCGACCGTGCTCCTGGAGAACATCCTCGCCAGCTTCGAGATGCATGAGATTCTCTGGGAACTGCGTGACCATAGTTCCGGCCTGAACTGCGGACGCTGGGACTACATCTTCAGCTACATCAAGAAATTCCGCCAACACCCGCGTTTCGTCCTGCCTGATCGCTCGCAGGTGACCATGACAGTTGGCTTCATGCGGGCATATTCCCTGCTCGTGATCCAGACCTGCCACCGACGCGGTGCACACGCGATGGGAGGCATGGCAGCGCAGATTCCGATCAAATGGGATGAGGCTGCCAATGAAGAAGCCTTCGCCAAGGTACGCGCAGACAAAGAGCGCGAAGCCAACGACGGACACGACGGCACCTGGGTCGCGCATCCGGGATTGGTTTCCGTCGCCAAGGAAGTCTTCGACAAGCACATGCCGCAGCCGAACCAGGTCCAGGAAAAGCTGCGCGAAGACGTACACGTCACCGCCGAAGACCTGATCCAGCCTGTCGAAGGTTCCATCACCGAACATGGCGTGCGCTGGAATCTGAAAGTCGGCATTCAATATCTGGAAGCCTGGTTGGGAGGCAATGGCTGCGTCCCCCTGTATCACCTGATGGAAGACGCCGCGACCGCAGAAATCAGCCGCACACAGGTCTGGCAATGGTTGCACCACAACGCCCGGCTGGATGATGGGCGCGAAGTCACGCCAGCGCTCTACAGCCAGATGCTCGAAGAAGAGATGGACGCGATCCGCGAAGAAGTGGGGGCAGAACGCTTCGATACAGGCAAATTCCAGCTTGCCGCGCAGCTCTTCGACGAGATGATCCGGGGAGAGGAATTCACAGATTTCCTGACTCTACCAGCATACGAACACATCAAATGAGCCGCCGCAATGCCGGGTTCCCGCCCGGGCAATCACAACGGACACCTGCAACCGGGTGTCCCCGGAACTGATTCTTGCACGGACGCTGCTTTTGTCGTCCGCCTGAATAACGAGAACGATCAGCCAGCACCAAAAATACACTTTCTGAGGAGCAAAAAACATGATGAACGAAGCACAACGCATGCAGCAAGATTGGGATACCAACGAACGCTGGAAGGGCATCACCCGTCCGTACAGCCCGGAAGACGTTCTGCGCTTGCGCGGCAGCATCCGCATCGAGCATACCCTGGCGCGCATTGGTGCCGAACGCCTCTGGCATCTGCTGCAGACGGAAGACTATGTGAATGCCCTGGGCGCACTCACAGGCAACCAGGCCGTCCAGCAGGTGGATGCCGGACTCAAGGCGATTTACATCAGCGGCTGGCAGACGGCAGCCGACGCCAACATCGCCGGGGAAATGTACCCCGACCAGAGCCTCTACCCCGCACACAGCGTGCCAGAATTGGTCAAGCGGATCAACAAATCCCTCATGCGTGCCGACCAGATTCAGCATATGAACGGTGGTGGGGACAAATACTACTTTGCTCCGATGGTCGCCGACGCCGAGGCGGGTTTTGGCGGCAACCTGAACACCTTCGAACTGACCAAGTGGATGATCGAAGCAGGTGTCGCGGGCATCCATTACGAAGATCAACTCTCCAGCGCCAAGAAATGCGGTCACCTGGGTGGCAAGGTGCTCGTCCCCACGCAGGAGGCCATCAACAAGCTGGTCGCCGCACGCCTCGCCAGTGATGTGATGGATGTGCCGACGCTGATGATTGCGCGCACGGACGCAGAAGCCGCTACCCTGCTCACCAGCGACATCGACGAACGCGACCGTCCTTTCATCCTGGACGAACCGCGCACGTCCGAAGGGTTCTTCAGCATATCGAACGGCCTGGAAGCCGCCATCGCACGCGGCCTGGCTTATGCGCCCTATGTGGATATGGTCTGGTGCGAGACCAAGAAGCCGGACCTGGAAGAGGCACGCCGCTTCGCCGAAGGCATCCACAAGGAACATCCGGGCAAGATGCTCATGTACAACTGCTCGCCGTCCTTCAACTGGAGCCGCCACCTGGACGCGACGACTATCAGCATTTTCCAGCGCGAATTGGGCGCGATGGGCTACAAATTCCAGTTCATCACGCTGGCTGGCTTCCACGCGCTGAACTTGAGCATGTACGAACTGGCGCATAAGTACCGCGACCAGGGCATGACAGCCTACAGCGAACTGCAAGACCGCGAGTTCGAACTGGAAAAGGAATCCGGTTACCGCGCTGTGAAACATCAGGCGTTCGTGGGCACAGGCTATTTCGACGAAGTGCAGACCGTCGTAACCAGCGGCAACGTGAGCACGACGGCGCTCAAGGGTTCGACAGAGGAAGCGCAGTTCTAAGATCACAAATACTGCATCTGCGACGATTGGCGCGTGCCAGTCGTCCTGCGACTTCGCCCCCGCGAATCGCAAACTTCTGACCTTGATTTGGGGGGGCGGTTTTGCTATATTGATCGGGTATGCCACCGTAGCTCAATTGGCAGAGCATACGCTTCGTAAGCGTGAGGTTGTGGGTTCAAGTCCCACCGGTGGCTATCCTGGAATGTCGCCCGCTGTGTCGGGCGTTTTGTTTGCCACCTGCTGTAACCAACCAAACAGGCGAGAAGCATCTATGGTTCCTTCGGAAACAAAACCCGTCACCATTGGTGTAGCTGGTGGCACTGGCTCAGGCAAAACGACAGTCTCCAATCAACTGCTGGAACGGGTAGGTAGCCAGCACATCGCCTACTTGCCCCACGACGCCTATTACAAAGACTTGCGCACGCTCACATCCGAAGAACGTGCCCGCATCAACTTCGATCATCCGGACTCGCTGGATACTCCCCTGCTCGTACAACATGTCCGCACGCTGCAAAAGCTGCAACCCGTCGAAATCCCAGTCTACGACTTCACACGGCACGAACGCACCAACCAGACAATTCACGTCGAACCTCAACCTATCATTCTGGTGGAAGGCATCTTGATCTTCGCAGAGCGTGAACTGCGCCAATTGTTCGACATCAAAATCTACGTGGACACCGACGCCGACATCCGCTTCATCCGCCGTCTGAAACGGGACATCGAAGAGCGTGGACGAACTGCCGATTCCGTCATCCAGCAATATCTGGAGACCGTGCGCCCGATGCACCTCAAATTCGTCGAACCAAGCAAGCGCTACGCGGATGTCATCGTACCGGAGGGTGGCTTCAACTGGGTAGCCATTGATATGATTGCAGATCGAATTCGGAGCATGCTGCCTGAAGGCGAGACAGATGAGAAGCGCTAGAAAGTGGTCGCAGCGCCTTGACGAACCCTCCTGAACCGACTATACTGCTGCGCAAGAGTAGCATCATATAGCAAAGACTTTGATTGGGAGTAGTACGCGCACTCCCTCACGATAGAGATTGCAGGTCATTGGGCTGGAAGCCTGCTCGTGAACAGTGCGCCGAAGTCGCCCAGGAGTCGCCCGGAAGAACGCGCCACTGCGCCAGTAGAACCGGGACGGGAGCGCCCGTCATAGCGATCACGAGCGCAGTCGATTCGCATCGGCTGAAGCAAGGTGGTACCGCGAGCTTAACCCCTCGTCCTTGCATGGATGACATGCAATTGGGCGAGGGGTTTTTTGATGTTTGGCAGAGGAGAACAACATCGATTGGATAACGATACTAACGCATTTTACGACGCAATTGCGGAGTATTACCCGCTCTTCTACAAAGATTGGGAGACGCAGCTTCAACGGGAAGGGCTGAGCCTGCGCTCGATTTTCCGGGGTCGCGATGTGCAATCGGTGCTGGTGACCGCCGCCGGAGTCGGCACCCAGGCCGTCCCACTGGCGGAACTGGGGTATGAAGTCGTCGCTACTGATCCCAGCGCAGGTATGCTGCGCCAAGCCATGAAAACCGCTGAATCGCGCGGAGTCCTCGATCAGATCCGCTTCGAGCGCAGCAGCTTCGCTGACCTGCCGGAAGTAGTCGGCGGACAGTACGATGCCATCGTCTGCAAGGGGAATGCCCTGCCCCATCTGCTGACGGACGAAGACATCGAGACGGCGCTGCTGGTCTTCCTGGAGATGCTGCGCCCGGGTGGCACGCTGGTGATTGGCATGCGCGATTTCGATTATTTCATCGAGCATCGCCCTCGTTTTCTGCCGGGGTTCGATCATGTAGACGAGGAGGATCGGGAGTTCATCACCTTCGAAATCTGGGAATGGGAAGATGGGCCGCCCATCATCGCCACACAGAACCTGTATATGGTGAAAGGGCACCCCAGGAATTTGAGCGCCATCAAACGCTCTGTGAAGTTCCGCCCCCTGTCGGTGGATGAGGTCAAAGTCGTGCTGCTGGAACTGGGCTATGAGGATTTTCAGGAGTACCCGGATCGTTGGGAGCAGGTCGTATACGTTCGCAAGCCAGAATCGTGACCAAGTGAGGAGGAGACAATGACGCAAGCGCTACAGCAAGAGATGCCCACCAACTTCGACTTCGCAGAGGCCGAGGAACGCCTTTACGAATGGTGGGAGAGCAATGGATACTTCAAGCCGGAAATCGCCGGAGAAGACGCGGAGAGCTTCGTGGTACCGATGCCTCCTCCCAACGTCACCGGGGCGCTGCACCTGGGTCACGCGCTGTTCACGGCGCTGGAAGACCTGATGACTCGTTACGAGCGTATGCGCGGCAAGGCAGCGCTCTGGCTGCCCGGCACCGACCACGCGGGGATTGCCACGCAGCTTCAGGTCGAAAAGCTCTTGCAGAGCGAGGGGACAACGCGCTTCGATGTGGGGCGCGAGGAGTTTCTGAGTCGTACCTGGAAGTGGAAAGAAGAAAAAGGCGGACGCATTCAGGAGCAGTTGCGCCGCCTGGGCGCAAGCTGCGACTGGAGCCGCGAACGCTTCACCCTGGATGAGGGGCTTTCCGAGGCGGTGCAGTATGTTTTCGTCAAGCTCTGGGAGCAGGGTCTGGTCTATCGTGGGCCGCGTCTCGTGAACTGGTCGCCGGGGCTGCAAACTGCCGTCAGCGACCTGGAAGTGGAGACCAACGAAGAGACCGTGACGCTCTACTTCTTCCAATATCCGGTGCAGGGTGGCGGGCACCTGCCGGTTGCAACGACACGTCCGGAGACGATCCTGGGCGATACAGCGGTTGCCGTGAACCCGGAAGATGAGCGCTACAAAGAATACATCGGCAAGAAGGCGCTGGTGCCGATCTTGAACCGCGAGATTCCGATCATCGCCGATGAGTACGTGGACATGGAATTCGGCACGGGTGCGCTGAAGGTGACACCGGGGCATGATTTCAACGACTTCACGTTGAGCGAGACGCACGGCCTCGAAATCATCAACATTATGAACAAGGATGCAACGCTCAACGACAATGCCGGGCCATACGCGGGGATGGATCGCTTCGAGGCACGCAAAAAACTATGGGACGACATGGAAGCGGCGGGATTGGTCATCAAAACGCAGAATTACACGACGCGCATCCCCCGCAGCCAGCGTGGCGGCGAAGTGATCGAACCGCTCATCAGTACGCAGTGGTTCGTCAAGATGGATGACATCGCAGCCAAAGCGTTGAAGGCCGTGCGTGAGGGCGAAATCCGCATCGTGCCGGAACGCTTCACCAAGGTCTACTATCACTGGCTGGAGAATATTCAGGATTGGTGCGTCAGCCGCCAGTTGTGGTGGGGACACCGCATCCCGGCCTGGTACCGCGAAAAAGACGGCGACCCCCAGGGCGAAGTCTATGTGGGTACGACCCCACCTGCAGGCGATGGTTGGGTTCCTGAAGAAGATGTGCTGGATACCTGGTTCAGCAGCGGCTTGTGGCCTTTCAGCACTCTGGGCTGGCCTGATGAGAATGCAGCAGACTACCGGCGCTTCTACCCGACGGACATCCTGGAAACCGGGCACGACATCCTGTTCTTCTGGGTGGCACGCATGATCATGATGGGGCTGTGGTTCACGGATCAACCGCCCTTCCATACGGTCTATCTGCATGGTCTGGTGCGCGACAAGGACGGTCGTAAGTTCAGCAAGTCCCTGGGCAATGTGATTGATCCGCTCGACCTGGTGGAAGAATTCGGCGCCGATCCGCTGCGCTTCACGTTGATCACGAGTGGTACGCCGGGCAATGATGTCAACCTGGATGTGGAGCGGGTTGCCTATAACTTCCGCTTCATCAATAAGATCTGGAACATCACCAAGCTGATCAACATGAATCTGGATGGTGACCTGGAACCCGGCGTTCCGGCAGCGGCTGCGTTGGATTTGCCCTCCAGGTGGATCATGAGCCGTGTCAACAAATTGGTTGCCAGCGTGCAGCAGTTGTTCGACCAGTATCAGTACGGAGAAGCGGGCAATCAGATCCTCTCGTTCATGTGGGATGAGTTTGCGCCCTGGTACCTGGAGATTGCCAAGCATCCGCTCTACAACGGCACGGAAGAAGACAAGGACAACACACGCCGCGTGATGGTTCACGTTCTGGATACCTGCCTGCGCTTGTTGCACCCCTTCATGCCCTATATGACGGAAGAGGCCTGGAAGTACATTCCGCACGAGGGCGAAGCGCTCATCGTCGCCCAATGGCCGGAAGCGGACGCAGCCTACATGGATGATGCAGCAGAAGCGCAGATGAACTTCTTCTTCGAAATGGTGCGTGCGATCCGCGAGATTCGCAGCGAGTACAAAGTGGAACCGGGCAAGCGCATCCAGGCGATCATGGCTCCGGGCAACCAGGAAAATCAACTGAGCCAGTACAGCTATGTGTTCGGGCGGCTGTGCAACGTGGAAGACGTGCAACTGATTGCCAACGACGCCGCTGCACCAGCCAACAGCGCATCAGCAGTCATCGGCGATACGACAATTTATCTGCCCCTGGAAGGCATGCTGGACATCGACAAGGAGTGCGAACGGTTGCGCAAGGAGCTTGCAGAAAACGCGGAGAACATCAAGCGTGTGCAGGGCAAGCTCGCCAACGAGAGCTTCGTCAACAAGGCACCGGAGCAGGTGGTTCAGCGCGAACGGGATCGTCTGGCAGAATACGAGGCAGAAACGCAGAAGATTCAGGAATTGCTCGACAGCTTGTGCGGATAACAGCACATGCCCCACAGCAGTAGTAACGGACTGTCCCCTCGCGAAGTAGTGAGGGGACTGCGCACCATACGATACCACAGTGGCTCAGGAAGTTGTGTTGGAATTCGCGCGCAGCTTGAAGTACAGGTCGCGTCCGGCTTTCTGCGCGGCGCGGCGGACTTCCTCATCCGGATCGTTTTCATACACTTCTTTGAGCGCATCCAGCGCGTCGCCATCTTCCAGCAAAACCAGTTCGCGGATGGCATCCAGACGAGCGACCGCATTCTTGTCCTTTAAGCGCGACATATGATACTGTACCAGTTGTTTCGACATTTCTCTTGCACCTCTTGGCTGTGCAAATCATGCTCTTGACTGTAGCTTCATTATACGCATGATAAAGCCACAATTGCTACGAGATCAGCCAACTTTGCGCACATTCTAACGAACCCGCAAGGCAGCATTCTGGCGCAGGGCAAGCGGGCAACCGAAGGAGAAAACCCCGTGATCGACAGCGCAGTCATCCTGGCGGCGACCAATGCCTTCGCCAATCGTGACATCACCATCGCCAGACCACACGCCATGCTCCCGGCACTGGGCAAGCCGATGGTGGTGCGCGTGATGGAACGCCTCTACCGTGCGGGAATCCGGCGTTACAACGTCATCCTGGGGATCAACGACGGGCCGGTCGCTTCGTACTTGAACCGCCAGTGGATGCCCGACGCCACAATCGAATTCACACTACAATCGCAAGAGACCTTGCTGCTACTGCTGCACCGAATCGCCAAGAAGTTGGATGCCCCCTTCCTGGTCGCCAGCCACAACAGCTTCACCTATGAGCGCTTCGTGCAGAGCTTGCTGCGCCACCACGATGAACAGCCCGAGGCGCTGCTGCTGGCAGCGGCAAGACTCTCGCTTTCGGCGGCAGACCCGACCGTATACGCTCGCATCAATGACGACGCGGTGATGCTCACACAAGAAGCCGACGAAAACGCTGACCAATTCATCCTGGGTGAGCATTTGCTCTGTGGAACGCACTGCGTGCAATACCTCACCGGATTGCAGGAAGGCCAGATTCGACAGCAGGGCAAGACCTTCTTCGATATGGTGCAGAGCTATGCACAGCGAGACGATGCCCAACTGGCGCTGGCGGAAACCTCCTGGCTGCTGGATGTAGAGCGAGACATTGACCTGCTGACCCTGAACAAACGGCTGCTGGAAGATTCCAACGACGGGCATATCTTGAGTGAATTGCATGGCTCCGTGCGCGTGATTCCGCCCGTGCGGGTCGATCCGCAAGTCAGTGTGGGGCAGAATGCCGTCATCGGCCCCCATGTATACATTGAGCGTGGCGGAAGGATCAGCTCTGGCGTGCGCATCCGCAACGCCCTGGTGCTGGAAGGCAGCAGCGTCCCCTCACAAGCCAATGTTGACGGACAGATCATCACGCGGCGCGGCACCATTGATCTCTGACTCAACGCTTACGCTACGGCGCGTATTGTCCCTCGCGGGCTTCCCAATGCCCTACTATACTTCCTCCCGTCATTGAACGGACAGTCGCACGCAGAGAACGGGTTGAAAGCACCTTGTCTGAAACACCAATTTCGTGTCCAGTTTGCCGGGCGCAGAATCCCGCCCAGGCGACCGTATGCAGCACCTGTGGCACGATTCTGACACATGCACAGGGACCCACTACGACACAGAACGCGCAGCCAGTCGGCTTCGATTACCGTTATGGCGAGACGGACTTGCTCGAAGGCGGGATGATACGACGTGGCAGCGGAGCCTTCCTGGTGTTGGGGGTCACGCTGCTGCTAACGGTTGTGCTTGGGGGTACGGCCTGGTTCCTGCTTTCGTCAATGGGTGCAGCCGCTCCCCAGGAAGAACAGCCACAGCCCCCTGGATTTGCAACGAATACCGTCATGCCGAACCTGAACATGGCGACAGTCACGCCGGGGCCACCCACTGCGACCTACACGGCGACACCGACAATCACATTCACACCGTCGATCACACCGACGCGCGAACCCTGCTCGCAGACCATCCAACAGGGCGGCAACCTGATCACAGCCATCCTCAACTGCGGCTACACATCCCAGGATGTAGACATCATCCCGACGGTGCTGGCGCTCAACAACTTGCCGGACGCCAACAGCATCCGTGCAGGCCAGCAGATCTTCATCCCCTGGCCGACGCCGACGACTGATCCCAACGCGCTGCCGACGGAGACGCCCACACCTGAAGGCGACGCCGAGGGAGCAGCCGCCGCCAGCGCACCGGATGCCGTCGAAGTCGATGAGTCGATCCAGGCCTTCGCCGCAACTGTCACCCCGACACTGCCCCCAGGCGTGATGTGGCATGTGGTTCAGCCAGAGGAAAATATCATCACCATTGCCCTGGATTACAATGCCGATGTGAAGACCCTGAGCGAATTGAACCGCGAGATCGATTTCGCCCGCTGCGACTTCGGGGAACGCTTTGGCGGGCCGGAGTGCATTGTGCAGTTGTTCCAGGGGCAGCAGCTTCGTGTTCCGGCACCGACGCCGACCCCAACCCTTTCGCCAACTGTTGACCCGAATGCGACGGCAACGCCGACGGCGACACCGACCTTCAATCGCCCCAGCGCTTTCAGCCCGCCGGATCAGGCGTTCTTCTATGTTGATGAGCTGGTCACCTTGCGCTGGACTCCATCGGGCACCCTTAGCCCAGGTGAAGCCTACCGCGTCGATGTGATTGATGAGACAACAGGCGTGAGCTACACTGCGCTGACGGAAGAGATTTTCTTCGTGCTTCCAACGGAGTGGCAGGGCACACGCGATGTGCGCCATGAATATAGCTGGAGCGTGGGCATCGTAGACGAAGACAACCCCGAGTCGGTGCGTTACCAGACACAACCACAGCGCTTCGCCTGGCAGGGCAATGTGGAGGAAGAACAATGATGCGAAGAATGAGCCTGCTGATAACGGGAGCGCTGTTGACCGGGGCGTTACTCGCGGCCTGCAACATCGATACGCCGGAGATCACGCCGACGCCGGAGATTCTCATCAGCGAGACGCCGATGCCCTCACTCACGCCGACCATCTCGGCGACTCCGTCGCAGACTCCCACGCAGGAACAGGTCGAAGTCCCGGTCGTGGTTTCGACACCGATTCCAACAGAACCGGAACTGGTTCCGGAAGCCAATACGCCAACGCCGACGCCGACCTTCTGCGAAGTGACTGTGCAGGAAGGCGATACGCTGACGATCATACTCTTCCGCGAGCCGTGCGGCAATCAGGTCAACCAGGGCTTGATCAATGCCGTCGTCGCGCTCAACGAGAATCTAGCCAACCCGGATGTACTGCCCTCGATTGGCAGCGTCCTGCGCGTACCACGCCCGACGCCAACGCCGGTTCCAGCCGGGGCAGAACTGACGCAAACTGCCGCCGCTGATACCGGGGTCGAGATCATCGGTGGGCAGATTTTTGTGGAAGGGCAGGAATTCGGCTGTCATACCGTGCAGGAAGGCGAGACCATTGCCGGAATCGCCGAGCAATACCGCACCACGCTGGAAGTCATCAGCCAGCAGAATCCCAATCTGAACTGGCTCGGCTGTGATTTCACGAATCCCAGTGGCGGCCCCAATTGCGCACCGGGAATCCGCGTCGATCAGTGCATCAACGTGCCGCTGCCGACCAGCACCCCGGTGCCAACCAACACGCCATCGGGTAACGAGACCGCAACGCCGACGCCAACATATGCCCCGGTGCGAGCATTCTTCCCGCCCAATGGCGCATCCGCCAGCGGACGCATCACCGTGCAATGGGTCAGCGCCGGGATTCTGCGCGAGAGCGAAGTCTATCTGGTGGAAGTGGTGGATCGAACGGCAGAGGTCAGCGATGCCTTCGTGACCCGCGCCACCTCGTACACCCTGCCAGATCGCTTCATCCCGACCAGCGGACAGCCGCATCAGTTCGACTGGCGTGTGAGTGTCGCTGCCGAAAACACCGACGGCACCTACCGCATCATCGGCGCGATTGGGGAGTGGCGCAGGTTCCAATGGCAGAGCCGCTAGCGGACGCTGCGGCTGAACTGGCGCTCCAATTCGTCGGCACTCATGTGAATCAGCGTCGCATCCCCGTCCGGGCTGATGAGCGGTTCAGGGCAGCGCTCTAGTTTGCGCACGAGTTCGCGCATCTCGTCGGACGTGAGAATCTGCCCGCTCTTGATCGCAGCCCGCTGCGCGATTCGTACCAGCAGCCGTTCGCGCAGGGGGCGCGTATCGTCTTCCTGCAGGCTTTGCAGCATCGCCCAGACGTGTTCTGCCGGATCACCCGTTTGTAGCACAGCCGGGATGCTGCGAATCAAAACGGTGTTGCTGCCGAAGGATTCCAGCATGAAACCCACTTCCGCCAACAATGCCCGGTGCTTTTCCAGAATTCGCGCATCCGGCGTGCTCACATCCAGCGTCTGCGATTCGAGCGTCCGTCCGGGCAAGGTCTCCTGTTGCTCGTGCAAATCGCGTAATTCCTGGTACAGCACGCGGCTGTGCGCGGCATGCTGATCCAGCAAGTACATTCCCGCAGGGCCTTCTGCGACGATATAGGCTGCGCCGACCTGCCCCACGATGCGTAATGGCGGCAGAGTGCGCGGTTTCTGTGGTTGGCCTCGGCCTGCTGGGATGGCGGTTGGTTCCACATCATAGGTCAGTTCGCCCTGCTGGTAACTGTCGTGGGGAGCCGCCTCGCGTTGGTCGTAGGGCAGCACCCAACCACGCTGCTGAGTCTGATACTGCTCGTAGCTGCTGTGGCGCTCGGCCTGCGCGTAGCCGATCACCGCCTGCCGCACCACCCGCTGCACCGCCGCAAACACGACATTGGTATCCTGGAAGCGCACTTCGGCCTTCGTAGGGTGCACGTTGACATCAACGAAGTCGGGTGGGACATCGATCATCAGAACGGCGTAGGGGTGCCGCCCCTTCTCGATCAGGGTGTGATAGGCCTGCGTCACGGCATAAGTCAGGCCGCTATCCTGCACAGCACGCCCGTTCACAAATAGGATGATGCGCGTGCGGTCTTTGCGGTGCAAGCTCGGCTGCGAGACGAACCCGCGCACGCCAATCGCATGACCGCTCTCCTGTATGCGCGTCTGCCCGGCGACTTCCAGCATCTCGCGAAACGTATCCAGCCCCATCACTTTGACAACAACATCCCCCAATTGACCGCTGCCCGGCGACCGGAAGGTTTCTCTGCCATCCTGCACCAGCACGAAGCGCACCTGTGGATAGGCCATCGCGTAATTCATCACCAACCCGGTGATCTGGCGTTTCTCGGTATTCTCCGACTTGAGGAATTTGAGCCGAGCCGGGGTGTTGTAGAAGAGATGCTCCACCGTGACAACGGTCCCGGCGGGCGCACCCAGCGGTTTCTGGCGCACGAGCGAACCGCCCTCCACGCGGACTTCGCTGCCCACATCCTCATCGCGCTGGCGGGTGCTCAGCGTCAGGTGGCTGACGGCGGCGATGCTCGCCAGTGCTTCCCCCCGGAAGCCGAGCGTCAGAATGCGCTCCAATTCCTCGGCATTGCGCAGCTTGCTGGTCGCATGCCGCACCAAGGCCAGTTCGACTTCCGCCGCCGGGATGCCCTGCCCATCATCGCTCACGCGAATGCGCTGGCGTCCACCTGCTGCAAATTCGACATGGATATTCTTCGCGCCCGCATCAAGCGCGTTTTCGAGCAGTTCCTTGACGACGGATGCCGGGCGCTCGACCACTTCCCCGGCGGCAATCTTGGCGACGACATCCTCAGGGAGTTGCAAAATTGGCATGGGATTTCCCGGCGGAGTTCATGAATGACGATCATGTAGAAGCCACTGACCCGGGCTTGCTGTTCCACTTATTTAACAAGGTGTCTCTTCGAGCCTGTCCTGGCCTCAACACTTGTTGTTTTGTGTGAGAAGTGGAATGGCAAATCCACGCCAGTGGCTTCATCACACAACATACCCGGCGCTGAAGGCCAGTGCGGCGCAGAAGAGAGACCCTGCTCAGTGAGCAAAACGCCCCGCTATGTTGACACGAGGCGCTGCATCCGTCAATGGAAACTCGAACGTTTATTCGCTTCGCTGCCGCATCATCCTGCCGCACCAACCAGGTTTTCACCGCGCAGCGGGATATGGAAGCCGAACGTGCTGCCCTCACCTTCCTTGCTGCGGACGAAGGCATCCCCGCCGTGCCAGCGGGCGACGCTACGCACGATGAACAGCCCCAGTCCGCTGCCCTTCACGCGCTTATGCTCCACACGCCGGATGCGAAAGTGGCGCTGAAAGAGCAACCGCAAATTGGTCTCGCTGATGCCAAAACCGTTGTCCGTCACGGTGAAGACGATTTCGTCATTCGCGCGATGCACCCCAACTTCGATTTTGCCGCCGTTGGGTGTGTACTTGATGGCGTTGTCTACCAGGTTCGTTACCGCACGTTCGATCATGGTGGCATCGACGTTGACAATGGGTAAATCATCCTGCACGTTGACGATCAGGGTCAGTTCCTGCTTCTCTGCGGGGACAAGATGGTTGGCGACGATGCGCTTGACGATTTCCACTACATCCGTCGGCACGCGCTCCATCTCATAGAAACCCGTTTCGGGGTCATAACGCCCGGCATCCTGGATGTTCTCCACCAGGGATGTCATCTGTAGCACGCCGGAGAGGATTTTCTCTACGAAGTGAAGCTGCTTGTCGTTGAGTTCCCCCGCCATCTGTGCTTCCAACATGCTGGCGAAGCCCTGCATCGAAGTGAGCGGAGAACGCAGGTCATGCGACACTATGCGCACGAATTCGTTCTGGTTGAGCGCCATTTTGTAATGTTGGGCATCGGCGCGTGCAATCCGCAGGACGATCAACAACCCATCGAGCAGCGCGTGCAATCCCTGTGTCTGGTCACCGTTCAAATTGGGCGCTTCTGTGAAGATCAGCCCGACGAGAGCATCCAGTTCGTCACCAATGCGAATCGGCAGCAGCGTCCAGGACTGAAAGCGCCCCGCCAGGGATTGGGGCAATTCCAGTACACTTTCGGTCTCTCCCTGATGCTGCTGCACCGTCTCGCGCAGCCAAATCAGATCCGGCAAATCCTCCGGCTCCAGTTGGTCCACAAATTGCTCATTCGTGGCATAGGAGATGCAGAATGCCGCCGCTGCACCTGTCAGCGCACGGAACTGCAGCAAGATTTTTGGGACGAAGACTTCGAGCTTCGCATCGTCGGCAATATCCCGCAAGATCGTCCGCAGCAGCGCCGGATCATTCGCCTGTGGAGTTGGCTGGGTTTGTGTCATATGGATCGCCTGTATCTGTGCGTCAAATGATTCTGCTGACGGTCTCCCGGCGACCGGACGACATGTCCCGTTCGCACGAGTTCATTCAATTCTACACTGATCTGCATGCATGGTACAATTGAGCCGCAGTTCTTCGTCCTGAAAACGTGAACACACTGCAAGAACCACAGCACCAGTTACGCAAGGAATCCCATGTATTTCACCCGGCAGCAGCTAGAAGAAAAAGAACGCCACTTCCTGGCACCCTATGCCATGCTCAGCCAGAACAGCCAGGGGCGACAATACCAAGACCATGAACCGGTTTATCGCACGGCGTTTCAACGCGACCGCGATCGCATCATCCATTCCGAAGCCTTTCGCAAGCTCGAATACAAGACACAGGTCTTCGTCAATGATGCCGGCGACTATTACCGCACGCGCCTGACTCACACGCTGGAAGTTGCGCAAATCGGGCGGACGCTGGCACGTGCGCTGGGTGTGAACGAAGACCTGACCGAGACCATTTGCCTCGCGCATGACCTGGGGCACCCGCCCTTCGGACACGCCGGAGAACACATCCTCGATCAGGTGATGGCGGATCATGGTGGCTTCAACCACAATTACCAGAGCTACCGCGTCATCACGGAACTGGAGAAACGCTATCCTGACTGGCCGGGCTTGAATCTGACGTATGAAGTGCGCGAAGGCATCGCCAAACACGAGACCGAATATGACCTGAGCGAGGCCGCCGACTTCGACCCCAATTTGCGAGGGAGCCTCGAAGCACAAATCGCCGATTTCGCGGATGAACTGGCCTATAACGCGCATGACCTGGACGACGGCTTACAGGCGGGATTGTTGACTCCTGACCAGCTCAACGAATTGGAAATCTGGCAGATTCTGTGTGATCGTCTGGCATGGCGGGGACATACGCTCAGCGAAGTTGAACGGCATCACTTCATTCGCGAATTAGTCGGCATGCAGGTCAATGATGTGCTGGAAACAACCATGCGCCGCATTCGCGAACACAACATCGGCTCGGTGGCGGAAGTGCAGCAATTCCCGGAGAAACTGATCGCCTACAGCGAGTCCCAGCGCGAGCGCAACCGCGCCCTGAAAGAATTCCTCTACGAGAACATGTATCGTCACTATCGCATCGTGCGGATGCAAGTGCGTGCTGAGCAGTTCATCGCCGGTCTCTTCGCCAGCTACGTAAAAGACCCGCGCCAACTGCCCCCACCCTATCAGCCAGCCCAGAACGGCGGAGACCGTCACCGCGCGGTGGCGGATTACATTGCGAGTATGACAGATCGCAGCGCTCTGTTAGAATACAGTCAGCTATTTGACCCGATGATGCGCCCGTAGCGAGGTGATCGCATGGCAGGAGAAACAGTACTGAACGGACGCTACGCGCTGGTCGCCCAACAGGGTTCCGGCGGCATGTCCGTGATTTACAAAGCGGTTGATCGCGCCCTGGGGCGCACCGTCGCCATCAAGATTCTGCGCCCTAGCCTGACGCAAGAACCGTCTTTCCTGGAAAAATTCCGCAACGAAGCACGGGCGATTGCCAACCTGTCTCACCAGAATATTGTCACGGTCTATGATGTGGGCAGTGAAGGCCCCACACACTACATCGTGATGGAGCTGGTGGATGGCACTGACCTCAAGAAGATCATCAAGGCCGAAGCACCGCTTCCGATTGATCGCGTGCTGGAAATCGGCATCCAGGTATGCAGCGGTGTCGGCTATGCTCATCGCTCCGGCCTCGTCCATGCCGATGTGAAGCCGCAAAACATCCTGGTGAATAGCGAAGATGTCGTCAAAGTGACGGATTTTGGCATTGCGCAGGCACTTTCGGACACGCAACCACAGCAACGCGCGGAAGTCGTATGGGGCAGCCCGCACTACTTCGCGCCAGAGCAGGCACGTGGCGAGCAGCCCACGCCCGCTTCCGATGTCTACGCCATCGGCATTGTTCTTTTCGAAATGCTCACCGGACGTTTGCCCTTCAGCGGAGCCAACCAGCAAGAACTGGCGATGGCGCACATCCGTGAGCATCCGCCCATGGCCTCGGATTTCAACCCGAAAGTGCCGGACTCGCTGGCGAAAATCATCGTGAAGGTGATGAGCAAGGAACCCAACGAGCGCTACCGCACCGCCGACCAGTTGGGCAACGTATTGCAAAAGTATCGCAGCAGTGCCCGCGACAACACAGTACCGGGGGTGCGCCCTGCTCCCTCACGCCCGATGCCAGCGGCACCGCCGGAACAGAGCAACTACAATCCGCCACCAGGGAACCGCCCCCCAGGGATCGGAGTCCCGCCCCCGTCCAACAGCGAACCAACTGCCAAATACAGTGCCGCGCCCAATGCGCCAGCACCCTACGATCCGCGCAGGCCATACCAGCCAGAAGAACCCGCGATTCCCGCACCCAACCCGGCAATGCAGCCAGCACAGCCCTTTGAATCGCGCTATGTGCCACCTGCTAACGCCCCGCAACAGACGCCTTACGGCGCTTATCAGGCGGGGGACAGTGGCGGGTACTATCCGCAGCAGTACAGCCAGCCAATCACCACCACCGAAGAACAAGGGGTGGATTACGTTACGATCATCCTGGCAGTGCTGGCGGTTGTCGCAGTGGTGGGTCTGGTGCTGCTGTGGATTGTCGTCCTGGCGAGCCGCTGAGGGGAAAATCAATACGAGACTCGAAGGGGCGATGTCGAATCGCCCCTATACAACACACAATCTTGTTTTCGACTACTGGGTTGTGGTGAATTCCTGCACAGCATTGAACAAGGGACGCGCTGCCCCGCCACTATCCACTGCACTATAGAAGCACGCTTCGCCGTCTACACTGGCTGCGCAGCCATTCAGGTTGTAGAGGAACATCGCCGCGACATATCCCGCTTCGTCCCCCTGTTCCAGTGCAGCAACCGTATAAGTCGCCTGCTCTTGCTGCGTATTGTCGTCCAGGTACCCCTTGCCAGCCGGTGCCGTCGCGCCAACACCCTCAGCACTACCCCAACCGAAGTGCGTCACCCAGAGCGCCTCGCCGCTGCCGCCGCGCCGTACCAGAATTTCGCGATAGTTGGCCAGCACATCGCCGAAGAAGAAGTGATATGACTCGTTGAATTCCTGGTCATCGTCTGCCGTGCCACAGCACGTGGCATCTGGCGGATTGTTGAAGCCATCAATCTGCACCCCCAGCCCATCGCTGAAGTTCAGTGCACCCTGGCGCAATAACTCCTCGAAGAAGACGAAGTTATCGATCGAATTGTAGGAGTCGTTCAGGCCAGTTGGTGCAAGTCCAGCAGACAGCACGACGGCATCGGGATCAGCCGCCTTGATGCCTGTATAGGCTTCTTCCAGCAAGTCAATATAGCGCACCGGAGCCAGCCCAGCATTCACAGGCTGCGGACGCTCCGTACTGCCTTCAGGAACCTCCGGCAGATCAGCCTCCGGATTGAGCCAGTTTCGACGCAGGTTCGGGGCTGTCCAGATTTCGTAAGCCGCCACCTGTCCCTGGTAACGAGCCGCGATTTCGCCCGCAAATTCGCCAAATTCCGCCAGATCATCGGGCGGGCCGTAGAACGTGCTTAACGAGAGCGCATAGTCTGTCGCGCTAGGACGCGCCCAATCCGGCGCACCGACCAGCGTCACCAGCACATCGAGACCCGCGTTGTTGAAGGTAGCTACGGCTTCGTCGTAAAGTGCCACATTGAGCGTGCCTTCCGTTTCCTCGACCATCCCCCAATCGAGGGTGATTTTGACCCAACCAACACCCAATGAGACAGCCTGTGTCGCCAGCGCATCAAATGCCTGCGCATCGTCTACGAGGATTTCCACACCCAGCCCCATTTCCAGGCTGACTTCCGGCGTTTCGGTCGCTTCAGGGGTCTCCGTTGCAGCGGGTTCATCGTCGCCAGCGCCGGGGATCGTCAGTACCTGCCCGACGAAAATCAGATTCGCATTGGGAATTGTGTTGATGCTGACCAGTTCAGCGACGGTCGTGTTATTCCGAACGGCAATACGATAAAGCGTGTCGCCGGGTCGTACGGTATAGGTTGTCGTCTCGCCGGGTTCCGGCGTGACGATGGGTGTCACGGGGGTGACCGTCGTCGGAGCACCACCTGCGCCGGGAATGATGAGCTGCTGTCCGACGAAAATGATGTTGGGATTGGTGATGCCGTTCGCCTGAGCAAGCTGCTGTGTCGTGAGTCCGTTGCGCAGGGCGATGCGGAAGAGGTTATCGCCGGGCTGTACGATGTAGGTGCTGCCTGTCGTGCTCGTCGGAGAAGGCGTGACGGTCTCCGTCGCCTCACTGGTGGCTTCGGGCGTTGCCTCTGCCGTTGACTCAGAGGTGGGAGCTTCAGTTGCTTCCGAGGTCACCTCTGCGGTGGTTTCCGGTTCCTCGGTTGTTTCCTGGGCCAGGTTCGGTGCTGCGAACACCGCAAGCACCAGGATGAATACTGCAATGAGGCGCATCCTCGGCATAGCAGGCTCCTTCGTTTTCTGTGTAATTCAGTCTTTTCCTTGACTGGAATATTACACCGAACGCCCCATCCGCGCCAGCAACCATGATATACTCGCTACGGGTCATGACCATTCCACAGATAAAGGCACAGCAACAAGCATGAACTCTGGAAGAGTAATCGCAATCGGGGCAATGGGCATCGGATTTGCACTGGCTGCCATCGCTGGCTTATTCTTCGCGACCCAAGTCTCATCCGGCGCATTGAATACACAAGGGCTGCTGGTGGGCGCGTTCATCGCCTTCCTGCTGATCGCTTCCATCATTGGCTTCGGCATTTACCTCTATGTGCAGTCTGAGCCGGGAAGCGAACCAGAAACGGAGATGGCCAAGCAGCGCCGCCTGCTGGACTGGCTGCGCGACGAGGGCACGCTCTCCTTGCAGCAGGTCTATCTGGAACTGGACATCGACAGCGAAGATTTGCGCGCAATGCTGGATGAACTGGTGGGGCTGGGTGCCTTCAGCGGATACGTGAACTGGCAGGACGAAACGCTGCACGTGATGAGCGCCACCGAACTGCGGGCACTGCATCAATGCAAGCAGTGCGAGAACTTCATTCATGTTCAGGGCAAGGGCGTCATCTGCCAGACCTGTGGGACGCACTACATGCTGCCCTGAACCCCGAAAGATTGGGGACATTATTGCAAAAAGCCAGTGTACGCTATACTCGGTAATCAGGAATCAATTGCAAGGAGAGCCGTGATGTCGTCTGAATTATACGAGCAAATCATCTCGCAGAAGGGGAAGCTGGAGAATCTGGTCGCCAAGATCCCGGGCTTCAAGGGATACCAGGAAATGCAGGCGCGCCGCACTGCGGATCGCCTCCTGCGCGATCACCTCGCCAGCCAGATTGACGCACACATCAGCCGCTTCGGGCGCATCCAGAACGACTTGCTGGACGACGGCAAGGGATTGCGCTACATGAGCCGTGCACGCAATGTAAAATCCAAGATGCAGGCCTATCGTGACAAGGTCGCGACTGCCGCGCCGAAGTACTCTGGCATGTTCGCCCAGATCAAGGTCACACAGGAAACCCTGGATCGCATTTACGCCTTCGACGAAGCCCAACTGCGCTTCGTGCTGCAATTCGAGACCGCGCTCGACCAGCTTGCAGCAGCCGTCGACAGCGGCGAGGGCATCGAAGAAGCACTGGATGGCGTCTACAATGTGGCGGCGACGGCCTCCGATGCATTTGATCTGCGCGACGACGAAATCACCAACCTGGGCAAGATGGCCTAGCCCTTATTCGATCTATTCAAAGCACCAGCAGGAGAAACTGACCATGCGGATTATTGATGTTATCGACCATACCAACGTGTTGGACGATGAATTCACCCATCGCGAACCTCCACAGGGCAGCGGCGATTGGCGCTTCGGCTCACAGGTGATCGTCGGCGAAAGCCAGGTAGCAGTCTTCGTGCGCGGCGGTGAGGCGCTGGATGCCCTGCGCACCGGACGTCATACACTTTCCGTGTCCAATCTGCCGTTGCTCTCCAGCTTGATCGGGCTGGCGACCAGCGGGCGCACCCCCTTCACGGCGGATCTGTACTTCGTCAACCTCAAGGATATGCCGCAAGTCGGCTGGGGTACCAACCCGCCGATCCCGCTTGAAACACCGGGCAAGGGCATGGGTGCGGTGCTGCTGAGCACCTTCGGCACGATGAATATCTCCATCGCTGATCCGATGCGGTTCCTGAAGAAGTTCGGCATCGGCAAGCCTGTCACTCGCGTAGATGACATCAAGAACGCCCTTCAGACCAAGCTCCTGGGCGAACTAACCGTACTGCTGATGGGGTCGGGCGTGAAGAGCGTCCCGGAGGCCAATGGGTTCCTCAGCGACCTGGAAGGCGCGATGCTGGCAAAGCTCAGCGAGGAATTTGAAAACGAATTCGGCATTCGCATCAATGCGGTGGACGCCAACCCCTTCCGCGCGAAGCAGGCCTCGCCGGACGAGATCATGAATTATGTCAGCCTGGAGAACTACGAGCGCATCAAGCGGCTGCAAATTGCCGAAACGGCTGCTGGCAACGAAGGCATGGCGGGCGGCCTGGCGGGCGCTGGACTGGGATTGGGCGTCGGGCAGCAGTTGGGCGGCGCACTCAACCCGAATGCGTCCGATACGCAGCAGCAGATGATGATGCAGCAGCAAATGATGATGCAGCAGATGATGCAACAAATGCAGCAGATGCAGCAGGGCAATCAGGCGCAGGCTCCGCAGCAACAGGCGGCTCCGGCTGGGGGCAGCGCACCGCAGACTCGCGAAGAAGTTCAGGCCGCGATTGACGCGCTGGACATGCGCTTCATGAACGGCGAAATTTCTGAGGCGATCTACAATCGCTTGCTGGAAAAGTGGCAGACCCGGCTGGACGAACTGAGCGGCTAAACTCTACACGACTATCGCCAAACTTCTGTAGGGGCGATTCATGCATCGCCTCTACCTTGCGAACTCGCCGATTAACACCGCATCTGCGCCATCTTCCATGCGCAGACGTTCCCCTGTTTCCGGGTCGTACAAGCCGGCAAAAAGCTGATAATCCCCTGCTATTACCCCTGCCAACGGCAGCACGTATACATCGCGGTATGTCGTGTCCCGTTCCCACATCGTTGTGGATGCGCGGCCATCTTGCGGCGGATGATCGTCCTGTGACCAGAGCGGCGTACCTGTCGCCGGATTGATCGCGCCGATGAGATGTACGAAGCCCGTGAGCGGCGCTTCAGTCTGCGCAATGGGACGCCAATAGAGCCAGACTGTGAGTTCCCCGGTGGGTTCTGGCGCGAAGATGCGGGCATCGACCAACTCTACGATGTCGCCCAGGGTCGCCAGCGGCTCCTCATCCACTTCATCCGGTGCAACCTCCCAGGGCATGAACTGACGCGCAGGCAAGCCAGCCGCACGCGTATCCCGCACCAATTGCCAATGTTCAAACGCCCAGCTTTCGACGACGCCTTCATTCGGCCAGTCGGGGAACGTCTGCCCGACGATCCAGTAGGAGCGATAATCCTGCGCAGCCGTGTCTTCCATCGTTGCCGTGATTTCCGGGATCGGCTGATCTGGTTCGATGGGCAGGGCAAATTCAGCCGTCTCGATCTCATAGAGGTCGTAGTAATAGCCGAATCCGGCATCAATGCCCGTCTGAATCACAATATCATCCGGCGTCGTATTCGCTTCGAGGTAGGCCGCCAACTGTGGCCAATCTGGCGCTTTTTGCAGGCCGGGGTTGTGATAGTGATTGACGAGGCTCACCGCTGCCAGCAGCATCCAGCCCAGCCAGAGGCCAGCGGAGAGCTGGCGCAGCTGGCGGAGATAGACGATAGCTGCTGCGACCAGGAGCAGATAGGCCGGAACGGCGTTGAGGATGTAACGTGGCGCGAAGATGTTCATCTGCGTGGAAACGACCGCCAGCGCGATCATCGGTACAATGCCCAGCAGCGCCAGGAAAACGCCCTGTTCGGTGGATTTGCGCCATACAACCAGACCACAGCCGATCAAGAGGAGCAGCAAGGCCACCCCCAATGCTGCCGCATAAGGCAGAGACTCGCCGAAGGTCAACGTGGGCAGAAACCAGGTCAGCAGACGCAGGGGTTCCAGGCCGCCAGCGGTGGTACCACCATAGCTGCCGCCGCTGATGAGATCACCCTGGAAGATGAGGAATGCCCCGACACCAGCCACGCCGAGAGACGCCTGCACAGCAAACCAACGCGCCAGGAAACCGCGATCTTTCCAGCGCAGCCAGAGCGCGTAGAGCGTCAAGATTCCCAGCGTGAGCAGTTCGACGTAGAAAACCGAGACTGCTGCAAGCTGCACCAGGGCGTAGAGCGCCCAATCAATTGGCCTGCGCCTGCCATAAATCACGCACAGGCCGAGCCAGAGCGCGACGGCACTCAACCCTGCCCAGGTCGCGTAATTGCGAAAATCCTGCGCATGCCAGACTTCGAAGGGGTGGATCGCGAAGAAGAAAGCCGCCAGAAAACCAACATAGCGGTTCCCCGTCAGGCGCTTGCCCAGGGCGTAGAGCGCGGCAATGCCCAGGAGATTGGTCAGCGCAGGCAAGAGACGCAGGGCGAATTCAGGCGTCAACCCCGCGCTGACGCCCCACAGCCGAAACAGTGCATAGGTGCCCGGCGGATGTGGTTCAATCGCGGCGATTTCCACCAGGGAGACATCGAGCGGCAACCCCGCCCAATTCTGTACACTGAAGGCTTCGTCTCCACGTAACGGGGCAGCATCCATCTGGTACAGGCGCAGGGCAAACCCAAACCAGATGAAGGCAATCAGCCAGAACCAATGACGCGCGTGCATCTTGCCTCTAACGGATGGACTGCGCTTCAAACGCGGCGATTTGTTCATCGCTCAGTGGCAGACGCGCTTTCTGCTGCAAGTCTTCTTTCTGCTGGCGATTCAGTTCGCGCATGTACCCGATCAAACTCGGTTCGGCTTTATCGTCAGTGTAGAGCACGGGCACTTCCGGGTCTTCCAGTTCAAGTTCGGCTTTCGGATCGAGGAAGACGACCAGCGGCTGCACCTCCACTTCGGCATCCGGCGCCGCCTTATCCAGCATTTTGCGCACATGGTCGGCAGCGCGTTCCGCATCTGCGGTGGGGTTGCCAATGCCGTCCATGCGGATCAAGCTGGCGAAGCGCCCCAGAAAACTGCGCTTCGTCTTCCAATCGCTGCCTTTGTTGATGTGCTCTCCCTTATGCCAGCGCGTGACGATGGCGAAGATCCCCTGTGGCGCGATCAAGACATGTTCTGCCGGGGCATGATGATAGTGATAGACGATGCTCTTCTTACTGATGCCCTTCAACCCCTCGTTGATGGCCTCATTGGGATAGGGCTGGCGTGCCCAGGTATTCGTCAGGCGCACCGATGTGATCGTGAAGAGGAAAGCGACTGGCAGCAAAAAAGCCTGTAGCAGCACGAACCAGGCATTTGGTGCCTGATCCGTGAAAAGCGGTAGATTGATCACGATGAAACCACCCACCAGCACCACCAGAGTCAGCAGGAACGTGATGGTTGCCAGACGACGGTTGCGCTTGACGCGCTTCTTGTTCATTACAATGCGCATGATGCCCTCAGCAGCGCCCAGTTTGGACGATCAAGTAATCTTCAGTGTATTCGTTGTTGCCTTCATTGGTCTCCGCAACAGCGTTGCCCGCATCCACCGTGAGGGTGAAGCGATGAGTCTCATTGAAGAACGTCTCCGGCATCACCAGGCCAAACTTCGAGAAGTCCACCGTATCCCCCGGAGCAATCGACGGTAGATCAAAGACGTATTCGCGGGAGAGAACCCCGGTGCGCAGGTTGTTGAAGCGCATACGCACGATCCCTTCCGGAGTCGCCACAAAGCCTTCGTTGCGAATCGCGTAGTTGAGCGTGTAGCGGTAGCCGCAAAGCAAACCTCGATCGCTCTCCAGTTCATTCGCCTCAAAGTATGGCACGCTGACGATGTACAGGTCAGCATTGAGGGTCTGTTCTTCACCTGTGCGTGGCACGAAATAGGATATGAACCCCTGATGGGTGACTTCCGCGCAGACCAGCTCACCGTAGCGCTGGGTCGGAAGAATTTCCCATTCACGCGGCGCACCATAGCCAATCCCGATTACAGCCGCATCCAGGTCTGCCTGTTCCGGACGGATGCAGTGTGTCACCGGATTCACGAGGCGTTCCGAATCACGCGGGTCGGCCTGATACTCACCCGAAGCGAAGACCTCGTAGAAGAAGCCGCGCCGTTCGTAGCTGGGCACATCAGGCGGTAGCTCATCTTCATTGCGAATCACACCTGGCGAGAAGGAACCCAGGTCTGCGCGACAGTGCATGGTAAAACTGCCCTGCGCCGAAATCTGTACATCCTGCGGATCATAGAGCAGCGCCTCACCACAATAGGGATAGCTGCGCATGACACCCGTATTGACTTCACTACTACCTTCGATCTGGCGACCGATGGGCAAGCCCTCTTCGTTTGTGCCCGTGCCGCGTCCCGTGACCAATTCCGCCGTGATGCGTGCTACCCCGCCCAGGTCAATATTGACGGGTTCCGTACCATCCGAGGGGCCGAAGACCTGCGCTGTATTCAACGCTGCCAGATTGAACGTGGTTCCCGGCGACCACGCCCAGTACGTCAGGACGCTGCTGCCCGATTCATCGGCGAAGAAGCGGAATCCGATGGGCAGGTAGAAACCCACCCAGACGACGGGCGCGTTGATCTCGACCGGATTCGGCAGTGGGATACGCGCCACCCCCGGCGTGCTGATGCCCACTTCCGTCTGGCTGACCAGCACCGCATCCTGCGGGGAGCCACCATTGGCATCTTCGTAAATTACGACCTGCACTGGCGCGCCCGGCACAGCTTCCTGCACCGCAATCGTGACGACATCCATCGTTACCGGGAAATCCAGGTTCAACGGAGTCAGGTCGAAGCCGTTCATGACAAGCGTGGGTTCCCCGTCAATGAACCAGGAACTGCTGGTATCACCAGCGTTGTTGATCAGAGTCAGATCACCAGCCTGCACATCCTGCGTATCAAAAAGAAAAATCGTCAACAGCGTAAAGAGACTGACTACTGCCAGGCTTGTTGTTGGGATTCGCGTTCGGTTCATCGGGTTTCAGCCCTCGCATTCCGTTTGCAAAGCGACTTAGCGCTGCGTATTGTAGGAACAATTCACAGGGCGGTCAAGCGCGTCGGGCAATGTGAGGTCTGGTCGTGAGGCAGGGCGGGGAGTATAATGCGCCCGTTTTGGTGGGGATTTTGGAGCTATCCATGACAGATCTGGTTGTATTGTTATTTTTCGCCATTCTTTTCCTGGGCGGTTATTGGGTCTTCGTTCTGATGCCGCGCCAGCGCGATTTTCAGAAACGGCAGCGCATGGCACGCGAGCTGGCTGCCGGGGATGAGGTCATCACAGGTGGTGGCGTCGTTGGCAAGGTCAATCGCATTGACTCCGAGATGGGCGTCGCCTATATCGAAGTCGCCGATGGCATCGAGATTCGCGTGGTGACCGCCGCTATCCTGGATCGCTACAATCCGGAGGAGGTCGCCAAGAACGCCCAAATCGGAGTGGAGTGAGTAACGAGATCGCATAGATCAACCGCCTCAGTCGCTTGCGAGACTGGCTGGAGCGCACGGAAACAACGCGAGAGAGAGGCAGAATATGAGTGTACATATCCGATGGCTGATCGGCATCAGTGTGCTGGTTGTCATCTGCGTGTGGATCGTCATCCCGAAGCAAGAGGATGTCGTCATTGACTTCAACGATGATGGTTCACCGGAATTCGTCCTGTTGGGCGATCAGCCGCTGGGGCTGGACTTGATCGGCGGACTGCGCGTGCTGTTGCAAGCGACCATCCCAACGAGCGAATTCACGCCGGAAGACTTACGCGAGACCGCCAACAATGTCTCGCGACGGGTGAACGCGCTCGGCCTGACGGAAGCTACTATTCAGGTACAGGGCAGCAATCGTATCCTGGTGGAACTCCCCGGTGTGAGTGACCGCGAACGCGCCATCAGCACCATTCAGCAGACCGCCTTGCTGGAATTTGTCGATTTTGGCGGCCTGGGCAACGTCGCACAGGATTACGTCGGGCAGAAGATTTATACGACCGCACAACAACGCCTGGAAATCGGCGATAGCGAAGACCGCTTGCTACACCCGACCACAGGCCAACCCTTCGAGACAGCCATTACAGGGGCATCGCTCTCCGCTGCCAGCGCCCAGTTTCAGGCGGTTGACGCCAGTGGCGTAGCACAGTGGTTCATCGAATTCGAGATTGAGCAGGACTCGGTCGCCACCTTCGCCACGTTCACAGGAAGTCGCGTCGGGCAACCGATGGCGATTGTACTGGATGGCGAAGTGCTCTCCGCCCCGGTGATCCAATCCGAGCTTTCGACTGGCGGCATCATCACAGGTGACTTCACGCAGGAAGAAGCACAGCAGCTTGCCTTGCAATTGCGCTCCGGCGCACTGCCCATTCCGTTGAGCGTAGAAGGCGCAACGGAGGTCGGCGCAACGCTCGGTCAGGAATCCGTTGCGCGGAGTGTGCGTGCCGGCATCGTCGGCGTCATCATCGTGCTGGCCTTCATGCTGATCTACTACCGTGTACCTGGCATCAGCGCCGACATCGCCCTGGGCGTCTTCATCTTGCTCAATCTGGCGCTCTTCCGCCTGCTCCCGGTGACGCTGACCTTGCCAGCCATCACAGGCTTCTTGATTTCGATTGGTACAGCGGTGGATGGCAACATCCTGATTTTCGAGCGCATCAAAGAAGAGTTGCGTGCGGGCAAGGATTTGATCCCCGCGCTGGATTCGGGCTTCGATCGCGCGTGGGCATCCATCCGCGACTCGAACATCTCCACGATCATCATCTGCGGCATTCTCTTCCTCTTCGGGCAAACGCCGGGGGCGAGCATTGTTAGCGGTTTCGCGGTGACTCTGGCGTTGGGGCTGGTCTTGAACCTCTTCACAGCGATCACGGTCACGCGCACATTCCTGTACCTGATTGTCGGACTGAACCGCAACACGCTGGCCAAACGAGCCTGGCTGCTAGGCGTCTAAAGGGGGCGATGAGAAACGATGTTTAATCTCGTAGAAAAGCGACGTTTATACTTCTTGCTGTCCGCCCTCGTCATCATTCCAGGGCTGGCAGTGATGATCTATTCCACCGTACAGACGGGCGCACCGTTCCGCCTGAGCATCGACTTCGCCGGGGGCAGCATCTATGACCTGACCTTCATCGGGGGCGATGTGACCGAAGACGCAATCCGCGACGTTTTCGCCTCGGTCGGCGACGAAAATGTCATCATCCAGCAGCTAGGCCAGGGTGGGCTGCGCTTCGCAGTGGAAAACCCGCAGCCTGGTGATGCAGCGGACAGGGAGGCCGTCGTCACCGAGTTGAGCGACGCGGTCAATGCCGCTGGCCTGGGTGATAATCCCATCGTGAGCTATGACGAGCAAGCGAGCGCCTATACCATCACCTTCGACACCCCCGATGTGAGTGAAGAGCAGGTGCGCGAAGACATTCGCGACTTCATCGGGGAAGAGACTGTCATCACCTCCGCTGAGACGACGAGTTGGTCAATCCGCGCTTCAGCCGCTGATAACCCGGAAGCGGGCGAGGCTGAAGGGTCACAGCTCAGCGACCGCGCCACGCTGATCCTCAACGAGCTGGAGACGCTGGCCCCGATTGATGTTGACAGTCGGCGCGTCGAATCCGTCTCCGCGACCATCGGCGCGGAAGTGACGCGCTCGGCGATTTTCGCTGTGCTGACTGCCGCCATCGTCATCACTAGCTTCATCGTGATCGCCTTCCGTCAGGTGCCGAACGCCTTCCGCTACGGCGTCTGCGCAATTGCCGCGATGGTGCACGATGTGCTGATCGTGATGGGCTTGATGTCGCTCTTCGGGCTGCTCTTTGGCTGGGAGATTGACGCGCTCTTCCTGACGGCAGTGCTGACTGTGGTCGGCTTCTCCGTACAGGACTCGATTGTGGTCTTCGACCGCATCCGCGAGAACATCCCGCTGCGTCTGGGTGAGCCGTATGAGACGATTGTCAATCGCAGTCTGTGGGAGACGATCCACCGTTCGCTGGCGACTCAGTTGAACGCCTTCTTCATCATGATCGCGATTCTGCTCTTCGGCGGCCAGACCGTGACGCAGTTCATCTTCATCCTGTTCATCGGCCTGCTGTCGGGCAGCTATTCGTCGCTGTTCACGGCGGTTCCGCTCCTGGTGGCCTGGGAAAAAGGCGAGATTCCTTTCGTCAACCAGAACCCCGCCTACCAGGAAGCGTGATCCCTGGTTTGGGTAGGGGCATATCACCACACCCCTACCTGTTCCCTAGACCGAACGGGTGATTCCGCCGTCGACGCGGATATTCTGCCCGGTGATGTACGCCGCTGCATCCGAGAGCAGGAAACGCACCGTCGCAGCAATCTCTTCGACGGTGCCGTACCGCCCCATCGGGATCTGCGCGAGAAAATCTTCTTTCTCTGGCAGGCTGTTCACAAAGCCAGGCAGCACGTTGTTCATGCGGATCCGGGCCGGGGCGTATTCGTCGGCGTAGATTTTGGTGAAGGATGCTAAGGCAGCGCGAAACGATGCCGAAACCGGGAAAACACGCGTCGGCTCAAAGGCAGCGAACGTGGAGATATTGACGATGGCTCCGCCGCCCTGGGCACGCATCAACGGGGTGACCAACCGCGCCATCCGCACGACGTTGAGCATGACGAGTTCCATACCCGCGTGCCAATCCTCATCCGGGATTGCCAGCAATTCGCCTTTTGGGGGATGCCCCGTGTTGTTGACAACTGCATCAATTCGCCCGTAGGTATTGAAGGCGGTGTTCACCAACTGTTCCAGCGCTGCTGGATCCGCCACTGACCCGGTGACGGCGATTCCAGCCAATTCGTGCGCGAGTTCTTCTGCTGCGCCCGATGTGGACATCAACGCGACGTGGTAGTAGTTTTCCGCCAGGTCGCGGGCGATCGCTGCACCCATACCCCGGCTGGCCGCCGTGACGATAGCGACTCGTTTCTCTGCCAAAATCATCTCCTCAATGTGTGTGTCGTTAAATCCGTCAAATCAGACCAGTTTGTGCGCGTTTTCCGCCACACGAACGCCACGCACGATGCGATCCGGTGCGAATGCCGAAAGATCAATGCGTGGTGGCTTACCCAGGATGACATCCGCCAGATAAGCCCCGACGGCGTGGCACTGCTGGAAACCATGCCCTGAGAAGCCGTTGACCAGGATGAAGCCGCGCAGGTCAGGCCATTCGCCCAGGATGGCATTTCCGTCAAACGTGTTCACGTCGTACAGCCCCGCCCATCCGTCAATCAGCCGGAGGTTCTCGAACTCTGGCATGTAGTTCACCAGGTCTTCCCACATGTACTCGGTGAACAGGTTGCGGTTGAAGGTGAAATCGAAACCGATTGGGTCTGCCGGCGTGGACTTGCCGACCATGAAGTGGTTCTCGCGCTCATGATGCAAGTAAATGCCGCTCGGGAACACAATCAGCGGCAGTAGCTCTTCGCTGGAAACTGGCGCTTCGATGTGGAAGACGTGCCGCATCACTGGATCAACCGGGATTTCGACCCCGGCGCTACGAGCAATTTCTGTGCCCCAGGCCCCTGCGCTGTTGACTACGTATTTCGCCGGATAGATCGTGCCATCGGTCAGCGTGATGCCCTGCACACGCCCATCGGCGACATCCACCGACGCCACTTCCCCAACAACGTACTCAGCGCCGAGTTCGATGGCCTTGGCTTTGTACGCTTGCAGCACAGCGTTGGGATCCATGATGCCATCCTTCGGGCCAAACGTTCCTCCGGCAATGGTCTCTGCACTAATCCAGGGATAGCGCCGGGTAACCTCTACCGCATCCCACCATTCGACTGCGGCGCCATGCGACTGCTGCAAGCGCATCCCGGCCTGAGCAGATTCGCGCGATTCCTCGCCGACCAGGAAGAGGTTGCCAACCGGACGAAAACCAATATCGGGTTTTTCATCTCCGACAGCCATCTCTTCAGCAAAGCGTGAGAGGAAGTCAAATCCGTAGAGCGAGATCAGGATGTTCTCGCGCACGTTGAACTGAATCCGCATGTTGCCGTCTGAGAGCACTGTGGAAGACTTCGCGAAAGATGGGTCTTTTTCTACGAGGGCAACGCGCAGGTGTGGATCAAGCTGGAGGAGGTGGAAGGCTGTGGCACAACCCATCAAGCCGCCACCGACGAACATAACATCATAGGTTTGCATCAATAAACCCCCAATGCAATAACAGTATTTCCCTGGTGCATTTACCATAAAGCACGAAGACGACCGCCGCAACAGGAAAACGGAGCCGCCCTTGTGATTGTACTGTCGCAGAAATGTGCGTTCAGTCGCCCAGGGGCACGGTGAAGAAGAAGGTTGAGCCGACGCCGACTTCACTCTCAAGCCAGATACGGCCACCATGCGCCTCGACGATATTCTTGCAAATCGCCAGCCCCAACCCGGTACCACGTTCGACGTTCTCCAGCGTGGGAACGCGGTAGAACTTCTGGAACATGTTCTTCTGATGTTCGCGCGAGATACCATAGCCTGTATCCCGCACAGAAACGCGCAGCATGGGATGGTCGGAGTAATCCGGCTCCGTTTCGACGAAGATTTGCCCATCGGGCTTGTTGTACTTGATGGCGTTCGTCAGCAGATTCAGCAGCACTTGCTTGAGCTTGCCGCGATCCGCCTCCACCATGTGTTCACCATTCGCCACATGGACAGACACATTCTTGCCGCGTGCCTGATTGGCGACGACCTCAGCGCTTTCTACGAGGAGTCTGTGTATCTCAAAGGGGATGACTTCAAGCTGCACGCGCCCGGATTCAAGACGGGCAACATCCAGAAAATCGTTCGTCAGGCTGATGAGGCGTTCGGTCTCGCCCTGCATCGTCTGCACGATGTCCTCGCGCTTCTCCTCAGGGACGCCATCGCGGGTGAGCAGCGTTGTGCTGGCCTTCAGAGCCATCAAGGGTGTGCGCAATTCGTGCACCATTTCGGCGATGAAGTCGCTCTGCTGGAAGAGACGCGCATTCTCGATTGCAATCGCCGCCTGGCTCGCCAGCGTACGCAGCGTGACGACATCCTGGTCAGTGAAGCTGCGTCCATCACGCTTGTTGACCACCTGCACCACGCCAATCACGTTCTTGTGCGCACGCATCGGAACCCCCAGGAGGTTGCGCGTGTTGAAGCCGATGGTCTTGCCGACCCCTTCATAGTGGTCTTCGTTACGGCGGACATCCTGGATGACCCGTGGTTCGCCGTGTGTGAAGATCCACCCTGCAATGCTGCCTTCCAGCGGAACGGTGATCTCTTCCATCTCGTGGGGTTTGATGTTGCTCGACATCGCGAAGCGCAGCTTGCCGCTGGCTTCATCAAGGAGCATGATCGAGGCGGCTTCTGCATCAATCAACTCTTTCGCAGCTTCCACGATCTTCTTCAACAGCGACAGATGATCGTAGGTCGTGCCAAGCTGCTGGCTGATCTCGATGATGCGTTGATAATGTTGGATCAAATCCCCTTGCTCCATCGTGGTATCCGTAACGCTGCATGTACAGATTCAGGCAAACATTCGCATTGATTGTACTACAGCGGGCAGTATTTCGGCAGCATCACCCTGCAACACCAGGTCAACGTAACGATCCATTGCCGTCGGTTCCAGGTTGATGATGGCAACTCTGGCACCGCTGCGGGCCGCAATCAAAGGCATATCCGAGGCGGGGGCAACTTCCAGCGAGGAGCCGATCACCAGCATCAGATCGCAGTTTTGCGCGGCTTTGCGGGCTTGCTGCAGCGGTTCGTAAGGGAGCTGTTCGCCGAAGAGGATGACATTGGGTTTGATCACACCGCCGCACGTGGGACAGCGCGGCACCTCATGATCCTCCAGGAAGGCACGCAGGAGCGGCTCCCCTTCGTAGACGCGAAAACACTGGATACAGGTCGCCTCCCGCATGTGGCCGTGCAGTTCGTGGATGGTCTGGTTCCCGGCCTTGGTATGCAGCATATCAATGTTCTGCGTGATGACCGCGTTGAGCTTCCCGGCCTGCTCCAGTTCCGCCAGCGCCAGATGCGCGGGATTGGGCTTTGCTTTGAGCGTCAGTTCAGTCAGCGGACGCACCCAATCGAAGAAGAGACGCGGATTCTTGCGGAAGCCGTAGATGCTGGCGACTTCCATCGCATCAACATCCTGCCACAATCCGGAACTCTCACTGCGAAAATCGGGGATGCCAGACGGCGTGCTGATCCCTGCCCCTGTGAAGGCAACCACATTCTGGGCAGATGCCAACCAACTGCTCAATTGCAAAAGTGAGTTTTGTTTCATTGTGTTTTTCCAACAAAACTATTCTGAAAAGAGTCCCTGTATTGTAGGGGAAAAATCGCTGACTTGCGACATGTTTTTTATATGACGTTGACTTCCGCCGCCAGCTTTGCATATTGGCTGGAGACGACAGCATGCGGTTGCAGCAGCACCATCGGCATGCGATTCTCCAACCCTTGATGGGCGAGTTCTGGTGCTGGCGAGATATTGGCCTTCACTTCGCGCCCCAGGATCGTCTCGACCTGATGCCAGGGCAGACTGGATGCCGTGCGGCTGATGATGATGATGCGCACCTTGTCCGGGTTCGTGACTTGGGCGATGTCGTCCAATTGGTAGGAGGCCATTTCCAGCACCATTCGATTGCCTTCTACGATATAAAGCAGTTGATCCATCTCCTTGATGAGATGGCGCGTGCGCTTGCTGAGACCATGCCCCAGGTCAAAGATGACGGGATCCCCCAGGGTGCGTACGGCGCTGATATAAGCAGAGAGCTTCTCTGGTGGATATTCCAATCGCGTCTCGCGCGGGTCTATGGATGAGACAACCGCCCGCAAGCCGGACTGATGCGTCACGATTTCCGGTTCGATGATCTCCGGCGTGATTTCCATCTGGCTGAGGATACGTGCAACGCCTTTATGGTTGTGCCCCAGCATCAAGCCGAGGCTACCCTGCCCTGGACGAATGTCGGTCACCAGTGGCGAACTCTCTTCCTGAAGCATCGAAACAGCCAGGTTGACCGCGAGCGTCGTCACCCCAACGCCACCCTTCACACCCAGGATGCCGATGGTGCGCCCCTGCTTCTTGGAGGGGGGCGGTGTGAGGCTGCCTGTGGCCTTCGTGCGATCCAGAATTTGCCGGACACGCGCCGTGAGTTCAGCAGGATGAGTCGGTTTGGTCAGGTAATCATCTGCGCCAGCTTCGAAGCCCTTGACCTTATCTTCAATCAAGATTTTCGCGGTGAACATGATAATCGGGATGCGTGCGGTAACCTCGCGTTCTCGCAGCTTGCGCGAGACTTCCAGCCCGCTCATATCCGGCATCATCACATCCAGGATGATGAGGTCGGGTAAATCCGCCGCCACAGCCGCCAGCGCCTTCTTGCCGGACTCCGCCGTTACCACCTCATACCCCTGACGGCGCAGCATTAATCCCACCAGTTTTAAGCTCTCAAGATCGTCATCTACGACCAGAATTTTTTCTGCCATCTGTCATAATCTCAATTCTGCGTGGTTTGATTTGAGCGTAGCACGAATGTATATCCAGGGCAAGTTGAGCTAGTCGCCATAGCAACGGCGAAATGCGACGAGTACGCCTTGGGGATGAGAGGCACACCTATGCTATAATGTCGCAATCAGCCGTTTTGATGAAACGGAGTCACAAAGGTACGGTATGGATATCAACCAGATTGCCAGGATGATCGAGTGGCTGGATGAGGAACGCCGCCGCGATAAACAGACAATTGCGACTCTGGAAGAGCGCCTCGCCCAGCAGGAAGAGACCATCGGCACCCTGCAAAGCCGCCTGCGCGGCATGGAATCGGATCAGACGATGATGCGCGAAGCGTCGCTCCCGGCGGAAAAAGAGCGCGAGATGTTGGAGCGCATCCGCCAGGAGATGGGGCAACTGATCGAACACAGCGAAGCACGTCGCTTGAATGCCGAACGCGAAGTAGAGCGCCGCCAGGAATTGCAGCGCGAAGGGATCACGCGCACAATCCGCAACCTGGAAGAGAGGTTGGAGCAGGTACAGCGCAGCACGGGCAGCATCACCGAAGTGAAATCTGAGGGCAGCCGCGTCGCGGATAGTATGTTCGTCCTGCAACAGCGCGTGGATGACCTGACCAAACAGCTTGAAGAACCGGATCGCCGATTGGCCTTTCTGGAAGAACAACGTCGGCAGGATTCGCGCCGCCTCTCCGAAATTGAGAGCGAGCTGCCGGAGATTCGCAAGCAGATCGACGGAATTCGCCCCAAAGTGACCCTCATCGAAGACCTCTCGATCCGCAATGAGCGCAAGCTGCAAGATGTGCAGAACAGCGAACGCGAACGCCGCGAACAGATTCAGCAGTTCATCGACCAGCAGAATCTGGTGACACAGCAGCGCGATCAGAAAGTCGACTCGCTTTTCAAGCGCTTTGGCGAACACGAAGAAGCCATGCAGACCAATCTGGAACGCTTCGAGACCTGGGCTGAGGCATACCGCGATATGAAGCGCATCATCTCTGACTTCGAGCGCATCGGTGACCGCCTGGAAAGAAGGATCAACGAAGTGGCGGAAATGCAGCGCCTCAGCGAAGAGCGCTTCCGCCAGGAATGGAATGACTGGCGCGACGACGATCAGCGCCGCTGGAAGCAGATGACCCTCGCCAATGATGATGTCTGGCGCAACCACGACAAGGAATTTCAGGAATACGTGGCGAAGCTCGAGGAACTGACCAGCAGCATCGCCCCACTCCAGGACAGCTTACAACGTCTGTGGAAGCTGGAACGCGAACGCGCCCGGATGTACCGCGACCGCTACCAGGAACTGCTCATGGAATACGACCAACCCGCCGACGGCGCGGCCTCCGCAACGAGCACAGGATCGATGCCTGCCGTCATGGATGTCGACTCAGACAGTAACTCAACCTCCAACAACGGCTCCTACTGAACTTCCAGAGGGGGTACTGTAGAGTCAGTGCCCTCTTTCCATTCTGCTTGCTGTTTGTTGCTTGCTGCTTGTCGATCAGCACGTTCTCATCGAGACCTGGGGCGGTCAGTTGGTGTACTTATCCGGCTCCAACCTCTTCGCGCCCATAATTGAGCACGGTACCAGTACCGAGCATACAACACCACCGTGCAACCCCTCAACACATCTGTAATTTGGAGGATACCCCTTTGAGTAGCCATACACCCGCTCGCGAGCAGCGCCAGAGCGGCGAACACGCAGACGAGCAAACAAGCGAGCAACACGAGAAACATCAGGTCGATCATAGTGGGCATGAAATCATGTTCCGCAATCGTTTCTGGGTCTCGCTGCTACTGAGCATCCCCGTACTGCTCTATAGTCCAAGCATCCAGGAGTGGCTGAACTTCACGATGCCGACTTTCCCCGCCAGTGATTGGATCAGCCCCATCTTCAGCGTCATCGTCTTTCTCTACGGTGGGCTTCCTTTCCTGCAAATGGCGTTACCAGAAATCAAGAACCGTGAGCCGGGCATGATGACGCTGATCTCCCTCGCAATTCTGGTTGCGTTCACTTATAGCTTGTTCGCCTTCCTCACTGGAACGGGGCGCACCTTTTTCTGGGAACTCGTCACATTGATTGACGTGATGCTCCTGGGACATTGGCTGGAGATGCGCAGTGTGCGGCAGGCATCCGGCGCGCTAGATGAACTGGCGAAATTGATGCCCGATACCGCCGAACGGATCACGGACTCGGGTGATATTGAGGAAGTCCCAATCAGCGAATTGCAACAAGGCGATCGTGTGTTGGTACGTCCCGGCGCGAGCATCCCCGCTGATGGCGAAATCGTCGAAGGCGAGTCGATGCTCAACGAAGCGATGATTACGGGCGAGAGCCAGCCAGTCTCCAAGAGCGAAGGGGATGAAGTCATCGGCGGCACTATCAATGGGGACAGCTCGCTGCGCGTACGCATCACCGCTACGGGCGATGAAACCGCCCTGGCAGGCATCATGCGCTTGGTAAAAGAAGCTGAAGGCAGCAAATCCAATACACAGATTCTGGCGGATCGCGCAGCAGGTTGGCTATTCTACCTGGCGCTTGGGGTGGCAGCAATCACCGCGACTGCGTGGATACTGGCCGTCGGTCTGGAGCTTACCGTGCTGGAGCGCGTGGTCACCGTGCTGGTCATCGCCTGCCCCCACGCCCTGGGTCTGGCAATCCCGCTCGTCGTGGCGATTAGCACTGCAATGGGCGCACGAAACGGGATCCTGGTGCGCAACCGATTGGCGCTCGAAGAAGCGCGTGAAGTCGATACAGTCATCTTCGACAAGACCGGGACGCTGACCGAAGCACAATTTGGCGTAGTCGATCTCTGGGTGCACGACTCATGGACAGCAGAGCGCGTGCTCTCGCTCGCCAAAGCGCTGGAAGCGGACAGCGAACACCCCATTGCCCGTGGTATCCGTCGCAAGGCGGAAGAAGAAGACGTTGAAGCCGAAACAGTCAGCGATTTTGAAGCTCTGAAGGGTCGTGGAATCCAGGCCAATTGGGACGATCAAACGGTGTATGTGGGCGGCCCACACATGCTGAATATGCTCGAAATCACTCCCGATGATGCGGTGCAAGCCTTTGCAGAGCAAGCCAATGACAACGCGCAGACAATCGTCTATCAGATCGTTGACGACACCATCGTCGCCGCATTTGCCCTGGCGGATGTCATCCGCGAGGAAAGCAAGACCGCCATTCAGCGCCTTCATGAGATGGAGATCAATGTCGCCATGCTGACTGGCGATAGCCAGTCCGTCGCGGAAGAAGTCGCCAAGGAACTCAACATTGACACCGTCTTCGCCGAAGTGTTGCCTGAAGACAAGGATGAGAAAGTCACGGAATTGCAGAAAATGGGGCGCAAGATTGCGATGGTGGGGGACGGAGTCAATGATGCTCCAGCGCTGAGCCGGGCAGACATCGGCATCGCCATCGGCAGTGGCACCGACGTTGCCATTGAGTCTGCGGATATTATCCTGGTGAGCAGTAACCCTCTGGATGTCGTCAAGATCTTCGAACTCAGCAAGGCGACCTACCGCAAGATGATCGAGAATCTGCTCTGGGCTACGGCATATAATGTCATCGCCCTGCCGCTTGCAGCCGGAATCTTGGTGCCGTTTGGCGGCTTCACACTCTCACCTGCGGTCGGCGCAGCGGTGATGTCCGCGAGTACAATCATCGTCGCCATCAACGCGCAACTCTTGCGCCGAACGGATTTATCGATTGCCCGGCAGTGATTCAAAAAGCCCACTCGTGCGTGAGAGGGCTTTCTCCACCTTGTTTCTGCTTTTGGGTCAAATATCGAGGTTCTTGACCTGCTTGGCGTTGGTCTGGATGAAGCGCTTGCGCGGCGGCACACTTGCCCCCATCAACATATCGAAGATGCGGTCAGCGTCGGCGGCGTCTTCGATGGTCACCTGCAACAGCGTGCGATTCTCCGGATCCATCGTCGTTTCCCAGAGCTGATCCGGATTCATCTCGCCAAGGCCCTTGTAGCGCTGAATATCCGGCAATTTGTCATAGCCTTTCAGCGCTTCTTCCAGGAGCTGGGCGTCGTTGAACCCGGCACGCGGATAGACGTAGTCGATCTTCTTCCCCTGGCGCAAGCGGTAAATCGGCGGCTGCGCAATGTAGAGATGCCCACCCTGGATCAACTCCTGCATATGGCGGAAGAAGAAAGTCAGCAGCAGCGTGCGAATGTGGCTGCCATCGACATCGGCATCTGTCATGATGATCACGCGCCCGTAGCGCAGCTTGCTCACATCGAAGTCATCATGAATGCCCGTACCCAGGGCCGCAATCAGCGCCTTGACCTCGTTGTTATCCAGGATTTTGTCCAGGCGTGCGCGTTCGGTATTCAAGATTTTGCCGCGCAACGGCAGAATCGCCTGGAAATGCCGATCACGCCCTTGCTTGGCACTCCCCCCAGCGCTATCGCCCTCGACGATGTAGATTTCAGCATTTTCACCACGCTGCGAACAATCCGCCAGCTTACCCGGCAGCGTGCTGCTCTCCAGCAGGCTGGGGCCAGAACGCACCAAATCACGGGCTTTACGCGCCGCTTCGCGGGCACGCTTACTCGTCATACACTTCTCGATGATACGGCGTGCTTCGCGGGAATTCATCTCCATGAAGTCTTGCAGCGCTTCGGACACAACCTGCGACACCGCGCCCTGTACTTCCGCGTTGAGCAGCTTCACCTTGGTCTGGCTCTCGAATTGCGGATCAGGATGCTTGACGCTGACAATCGCCGTCAGCCCTTCCAGCGTATCGTTGCCGCTGAAATTGGTGTCCTTTTCTTTGAGCAATCCCTGTTTACGTGCATGACGGTTGAGCACACTGGTGATCGCTGAGCGCATCCCGGTGATGTGCGTGCCGCCATCTGGGGTGTTGATCGTGTTGGTGAAGGCCAGTTCGGTCGTCGTCGCGGAGTCGCTGTACTGGAAGGCGACTTCCACACCGACTGTGTAGGGGTTTTCTTGCTTATCGACGTATTCGATCTCGCGCTCGGCGTAAATCACATCGTGCAGCGGCTTGCGATTGCGGTTCAGGTGCTTGACGAAGGAGGCGATGCCGCCCTCGAAGTAGAAAGTGATCTCGCGCGGGATGGGTTTGACACGTTCGTCGCGCAGGGAAATCGTCACATTGCGGGTGACGAAGGCCATCTCGCGGAAGCGCGTCGCCAGCGTCTGGTAGTTGAACGGAACCTGATCCATGATGCTGAAATCCGGGATGAAGCGCTGGATTGTGCCCGTCGGTTCGCCATCTTCCAGCGGACGGAGCTTCTCAACATCGCTCGAAGGCAAGCCCGCGTTGTAGACCTGCCGCCAGACATGCCCATCGCGATGAATGGTGGCGATGAATTCCGCCGAGAGCGCATTCACAGCGGAGACACCCACACCATGCAAACCACCGCTGACTTTATAGGCGTTGCTATCGAACTTGCCGCCCATGCCGATCTTGGTCATCACCCCTTCCAGGGTGGAAATGCCCAGGTCTTTGTTCAAACCGACCGGAATACCCGCACCGTTGTCCGCCACAGTCACGGAGCCATCATCATGGAGGATAACTTCGATGCGGTCACAGCGACCCGCGAGGACTTCATCAATCGAGTTGTCGACGACTTCGTAGATAAGATGGTGCAGCGCACGCAAGTCTGTACCACCAACGTACATACCAGGGCGCAAACGCACATGCTCGCGAGGTTCAAGATACTTGATATTCTCCTCAGTATATTGACCCTCAGCCGCCGGATTCTTCGGTTGCGACGCCATGTTTTACTCCTACAGTAAGCCAGAGCTTTCAGGTGGACGAATGGTAGAGGATTGGGGAAATCAGTACACAAATTGCTGCCCCTCACAGCAGAAGAAAAGCTGCCTCTACTCTTCTATTATTATACCGCACTGTGGGGAGGGAAACAACAGCGCATAGAACAGCTTGTTCGAAGCTATATCAAATATTGACACATAGGCCGTCCAACCGTATGCTTTGAACGAGTAAAATCCGCCTCCGTAGCTCAACGGATAGAGCAAGGCTCTTCTAAAGCCGAGGTTGTAGGTTCGAGTCCTACCGGGGGCGCACGCAAAAACGAGCCTGCTGCGGGGATGCGTCAGGCTCGTGTGATTCTCAGCGGATGGGGGTAGGAGCGGGGTGCCCCGCAACTCCTTCAGCCAGAAAGTTGCTCATAGAGGGCAACGTTTTCCGGCGTCACGGGGATCTTCAGCCGCTCGAAATTCTTACACATTTCGTCGTAGTGAGCCAGGGCTTCCGCACGGCGTCCCAGGTCATCATAGAGCTGCATCACCGCATGATGGAAGTCATGCTGCTGATAATCTTCTTCCAGCCCTTTTTTGTAGACATCCAGAGCCATCTCTTTACGGCCTTGCTGCTCCCAGATTTCGGCGACTTCGCGCATCGCTTCCAGGTACCCCTGCTGGAAGGCCGCACGCCGATCCAGGATCCAGGCATCACTATGTCCATTCAAGAACGCCCCGCGATACAGTTGAATCGCGTGTTGCCAGTAGTCGGCGGCGTGGCCATTCTCCTGGTTGCGTCCCTTCGTCAACGTCTCTACAAAGTCCAGCACATCGTAATAGACGCTCAAGGAGGGATCGACCTGGTAGAGACTTTCGGTATGCACCAGCACATCGAACTGCATCGCTTTATGCAGGCGGCGCTTGGTGACGTGGAAGACGTTCACGGCCTGATCCGTATGTAGCTCGGGCCAGAAGGCACGGCAGATTTCCGACCGGGTGACCGTCGGCTTATCCAGCGTGAAGAAGAAGAGCAGCCGGGGCAAGTGCCCTTCCCACTTTTCGATTTCCTGGGAGCGATAGACCACGCGGCTCTCGCCCAGGCCATAAACCTCGAGATCGTTGCCATCCTCGCGACGGCTATCGTAGAAATTGTCATCCAGCAAGCGCTGGTCGAGCAGGAGTGCTGCCTGCTTCCTGGCGACCATAGACACCCAGGGCAAGCGCGGTAGCATCCGCCCATTCAATACCAGATGGCAGTTGTCCGGCATTTCTTCCGCCAGGCGTTCGATGAAGCGGTGAATGTCATCCGAACGGTCACTGCGATCATAGTCATCAAGGATGAACAGGCAATGCGAGGTGCTCAGCTCACTCAATTCGCGGGCGAAGGTCTCAACGAGCAAATCGAGATGCTCATGCGTATGCTCGTATACGTCAGCATCCAGCAGGTTCAGATGCCGTCCGAAGGTTGGATGCTGCTCCGGGAGTTCATGCAGGACTCCTTCCAGGAAGCCGCGCAATGTATCATCGTCAGCGCCCATCCCATAGTAATACGCACTGACATCCACGTCATTGATGAGGTGTGCGAGCAGCAAGGAACGATATTTGCTTCGTGGGTGCAAGATCAGGATCGGGGATCGCACTGAGTGCTGTAACAGCGCCCGATATGCCTCTCGAATCTTGTCGCTGATGGACATTATCTTAAGCCTCTTTGAAACTATTCTTCATGCACACTGGGTAACCACACAGGCTGTGGTACCCCGGGAACCACCGATTTGCTCACACCTATCGTGTATACACTTGTCTCGCGGCTGTTCAGAAGGTGAGATGAAGAACAAGCTACGACAGGAAGCGTAAAACGTAATATTGCAACACGCTTACAACAATAATAACAAGCATACAAACATGCGCAAGTAATTGGGCTAAAAAGTTTGAGGTTTGTTACCAATTAACCACAACAAGGGTAGGTGATTGCCTACCCTCAGCATGACATTTTCGGTTTTCAGAAGAGGTGAAGCGCCGCCTTTAGCCCTGCTCCAGCGCTTCTTGTTCCAGCCGGACGAGTTCGCGTCGCAGCGTCTTGCCGACGGTCGATTTCGGCAATTCGTCGATGAAGGCGAAGCGGCGCGGGATCGAATAGGCGACCAGCTTGTCTTCGCAGTATTCCATCAGTTCTTCGGCGGTCGCACTTTGGTCGGGTTTGAGGACAACCCAGGCTTTCAGCGCTTCCTGGCCGGGGCGTTCCGGGTGGGGAATCGCCGCTACGCCGACTTCCAACACGGCGGGATGGCTCTTGAGCACATTCTCGACCTCCGCCGGATACACATTAAAGCCACCGATGAGCGCCATGTCCTTCTTGCGATCTACGATATAGAAGTAACCATCTTCATCCATACGGGCGATATCGCCTGTGTAGAGCCAGCGTTTGCCGTCTTTCTCGCGCAGGGCGTTGGCCGTCTCTGTTGGCATCTTGTGGTACCCCAGCATGACATTGGGGCCTGCCATCAACAGTTCGCCGATGTCGCCGACGGGCAAATCCGTCTCGCCGTCATCCAGGCTGACGATGCGCATTTCCATATCTGGCAGCGGCAGCCCAATGCTCCCTGTGCGATTCTCGCCCAGGATCGGGTTGACGTGGGTTGCGGTGGGTGCTTCGCTCATGCCGAACCCTTCGCGCACTGCCGCGCCGCTCAAACGCTCGAACTCTTCCTTGGTGGAATGTGGCAGCGGTGCTGAACCACTGATGCAGTAGCGCAGCGAACTGAGGTCAATCTCGCCAGATTGCACGCGCGGATGGTTGTTGATGGCGTTGTAGAGGGCGGGTACGCCGGGTAATTGGGTCGGCCTGTAGTGGTGAATGCACTCAACCACATCTTCCGTATCGCGTGCATTGGGAACCAGGACGATTCTGCTGGCGTTGGAGACACTCACATTCAAGAGCGCAACCAACCCGTAGACATGGAACATCGGGATTGCGCCGAGATAGATATCATCTTCCAGGGGCTTATTGAAGACGCGCAGCACGGCCTGCATCTGCATCACATTGGCGACCAGTGCCCGGTGCGGTGCCATCGCAGCCTTGCTGACGCCCGTCGTGCCACCCGTATACTGGAAAATCGCCAGGTCTTCCGAGGAAACATCGACATCCACGCGGCGGCCATCATATTGCTTGAGCAAGTCTTGCAGCCAGTAATCCCCGGAACGCACGTTTTCCAGGTAATGCCCGCTCTTCTTCTCCATCGCCAGCGTGAAGAGCAGCTTCGCGATGCCGGGGAAGTATTCCTTGATATTGGCGACGATCACGCTCTGAACCTGCGTCTGCGGCTGAATCTCCTTGATCGTCTGGTAGAAGATCGTCAGCGTGATGACGAATTTGGCATCGCTATCGTTGATCTGGTACGCCATCTTCTGCGCCGGGTACGTCGGGTTGGTGGCTGCGACGACCCCACCCGCCTTCAGCACGGCGTAGAAACTGATGGCGAAGGCCACGCAGTTTGGCATCACGATAGCGACTCGATCCCCCTTCTCCAACCCTTTTTCGACGAGTGCGGCTGCGAGGGCATCACTGCTTCGCTCCAGGTCACGATAGCTGAGGTTACTGGTGAGCCGGCCAAACAGCGGAACCTTCGCACTCGTGATCAGCGCGATGCGATCAGGGTGTTCTTTGGCCGTTTTCTGCAAAAAGGAGTGTACGGGGATGTCTGGATAATCGAGCGAGTGCGCCAGCCCTTCATCATAATTCTTGAGCCAGGGCTTGTCCGCATACGTAACTGGTGTTTGTTCTGGTGCGACCATTACAGAAGTCTCCAAAATTTTCAAATAATCGAATCTATATTCGATTTCTATTGAGCCAACTATACAGGAAATTGGGTCAAAAAATCAACGCTGACTGAACGCTTTCATGTGCGTCTAAGCCATTCTTCCGGAATTCGGGCGATTTTGCCCTCACGATCCAGGCAGATGTGCTTCGTGCAGCCTGTGACCAGGGTTTCGCACTCCTCGCCCCGGACGATCTCATAGGCGAAATCCAGAGCGCGGCTACGAGAATTCTCCACCCAGCAGCGCACAGTCAGCAAATCATCGTAACGCGCAGCCTTATGATACTTGACTTCGACTTCGGTCACGGCCAGAAAAAAGCCGCTGCGCTCGAAATCCGCGTAGCTCGTCCCCTGCTGGCGAAGATAGGCGCTGCGCCCTTCTTCGAAATAGACGATGTAGCTCGCATGATGGACGATGCCCATCGCATCGGTTTCGGCGTAGCGCACATGAAAAGATGTCTCTGCGACAAATTGCGTTTCATTCATTCTCGCACACCTTTACCCGCAAAATCTTGCTGAAGTGTAAACGGATGTATTCACCCGGTGCCATTCTGCGGCTGATGCCGCTGCGCCAGTTCCGCTTCGACATCCTCCAGCGTGATGCCCAGGTCGTTCATCAAAACCAGCGTATGGTAGAAGAGATCCGCCAATTCGCCGATTTGTTCGTCGCGCCCCTCGCCGAGGGCTGCGACGATCACTTCCGCTGCCTCTTCGCCGAGTTTCTGAGCCATCTTGTTGCGACCTCGCTCGAAGAGCTTATTGGTATAGCTGCCCTCTGTCGGGTTCATGCGACGATCCGCGATGATCGCCTCTAGCTGCGCTAACATCTCTGGCATGGTTCAATCTCGTTTCGGATTCTGCGTAAATTCATTGAGTGAGCGGTAGAAGCAATGCTCCGCACCGGTATGGCAGGCAGGGCCAGCAGATTCCACCAGGATCAGGACCGTGTCAGCATCACAATCGACGCGAATCTCGCGCACAGTTTGCGTGTTGCCGGATGTTTCTCCCTTGTGCCAGTAGCTCTGGCGACTGCGTGACCAGAAAACCGTCTCTCCCGTGTCGATGGTGCGCTGCAAAGCCTCCACATTCATGTACGCCAGCATCAAGACCTGCCGCGAATCAGCATCCTGGACAATTGCCGGGATCAAGCCCTGCTCATCCCATTTGATTGTAGCGATCGCTTCAGGCGTCAGCATCTGCCACCATCCACCCGCTTGTACGCACATTGACTCCTTCTTCCTGAAGATAGGCTTTTAAGTCGCCGATGCGCAATTCGTTGTAGTGAAAGAGGCTCGCCGCCAGCGCTGCATCCGCTTTGCCGACGGTCAGCGCCTGCGCGAAATGCTCCCGCGCACCCGCCCCACCAGAAGCAATCACCGGAATCGATACCGCGTCGGCAATCGCTTCCGTCAGTTCCAGGTCGTAGCCGGATTTCGTGCCATCACGATCCATGCTGGTGAGCAGAATTTCACCCGCGCCGCGTGCTTCGACTTCTTGCGCCCAGGCGACAGCTTCGAATTCCGTCGGCACGCGCCCACCGTTGATGTGGACAATCCAGCGACCATCGACATATTTGGGGTCAATCGCCACTACGATGCACTGACTGCCGAAGGCCCAGGCACCATCTTCGATCAGTTGGGGATTCTTCACTGCCGCACTGTTGATGCTCACCTTGTCTGCGCCTGCCAACAAGGTCTCGCGGATGTCTCCAATGCTGCGGATGCCCCCCCCCACCGCAAAGGGAATGAAGATGCTATCCGCGACCCGACGTACCATGTCCAGGACGGTCTTGCGGCCTTCATGCGACGCGCCAATATCCAGGAAGACCAGTTCATCCGCACCTTCCCGATCATAAACCATCGCCTGCTCTACCGGATCCCCGGCATCACGCAGGTTGACGAAGTTGACTCCTTTCACCACGCGCCCATCTTTCACATCCAGGCAGGGAATGATGCGTTTAGCCAGCATTGTCGTCTCTCTCCTTCGCCGCTGCCAGGGCTTCTCGCAGCCCGATTTCATTCTGGTACAAGGCCATGCCGATGACAACACCCGCGATCACGCCCGTGCGTGCCAGTTCCTGGATTTCCACCATGCGGTGCACACCCCCTGACGCGATCACCTGCAAACCCGTATTACGCGCCAGCGAGACCGTCGCACGAATATTGACCCCGCTCAACAACCCATCGCGGTTTACATCCGTATAGAGCGCATGCAACACGCCCTGTTCGCGCATTAGATGACCGAATTGCACAGGGGATAGCTCTGTCTGGCTCGTCCATCCATGAGTCGTGACGAAACCATCGCGGGCGTCCATTGCCACACAGATCGCTTCGGCACCCTGCGTCTCGACAGCCTGACCGACGGCATCCGGGTCTTTCGCCGCCATCGTCCCCAGGACGACGCGCGACACGCCCAGGTCGCGCACACGCTGAATATCGTCCGCATCTCGCAGACCGCCGCCGAACTGAATTCGTGCGCCCTGCTTTGCGATTTCAGGCAGGATGCTGAGGTTGTCGTTGGCACGGTCAAAGGCACCATCCAGATTCACCACATGCAACCATTCCGCACCCTGTTCGATCCACTGTGCTGCAACCGCCGCCGGATCATCGCTGAAGACGGTCATATCGTCCATTTCGCCCTTTTTCAGGCGAACGACACGACCGCCGCTGATGTCAATTGCCGGAAATACAATCACTACGTTCTCCTATCACATACCTTGTTGAACAGGGTGTCCCTTCGAGCCAGTCCTGGCCTCAACACGGGTCGTTTTGTGTGAGAAGTGGAATGGCAAATCCACGCCAGTGGTTTCATAATGCCAGAAAATTCTGCAAGATTCGCAGCCCGACCTGCTGGCTCTTTTCCGGATGGAATTGTACGCCGTAGATGTGCTCGCGCTGCACACCCGCTACGAAGTTGATGCCGTAGTCTACAGTGATGAGCACATCATCCTCTTCAGAGGGTTCGCAGTAATAGCTGTGGACGAAGTAGGCGTAGGCCGGATCCGGCAAGTGTTGCAGCAAGGGCGATTCTTTGCGGTGCTGCAAGGTATTCCACCCCATATGCGGAACTTTCAGATCGTCAAAAGGCGGGAAGCGCGTGACCTTCCCCGGCAAGATGCCGAAGCCATTGTGGTTGCCCATTTCGTCGCTACACTCAAACAAGAATTGCATTCCCAGGCAAATGCCGAGGTAGGGCGTCCCATCTGCCACAGCATCCCGAATCGGCTGCACCAGCTCTTGCTCATGTAACTGCTGCATCCCCGCGCCGAACGCCCCCACGCCGGGCAAGATGATTTTCTCCGCACCGACCAACTGCTCCGGCTTCTGCACGAGTTGGACACCATCTGCCTGTAAATGGTGCAGCGCATGCAGCACACTGCGTAAATTACCCGCACCATAATCAATGACTGCAAGCATCGTCTGGCTACCTCCCCAACGAAAACAAAAAGCCCCGCGACGGTGCGAGGCTGTGAAGACAAAACGGCATCACGCGACAACCGAATTGGTTGGCACCGGAATTGAAGCAGATTATCCGGGATGATGCGTGAAGGTAACGGTATACGGTATCATGTTGCAAAGTATAGCAACGGTTTGAAGAACTTGTCAACGAGGGGAAACATGAGTGAGTTGGTCGCCCTGCTGACGGATTTCGGCACAGAGGATGTTTATGTCGGCGTGATGAAAGGCGTCATGAAGCGCATCGCACCGGATTTGAAGTTCGTGGATATTACACATGCCATTCGCCCACAATCTGTGCGGGAATGTGCGCTGGCGCTGCTGCACAGTTATCGCTACTTCCCGCCGGGCACTGTTTTTCTGGTCGTAGTGGATCCCGGCGTGGGTAGCCAGCGACGCCCGCTTCTGGTGCAGGCCGGGGGGTACCGCTTCGTCGCGCCGGATAATGGCGCCCTGGCCTATGTCCTGGACGAAATCGAGATCGAGAAGGCCGTCGTCCTGGATAACCAGAATTTTCACCTGAATCAGGTGAGCAACACCTTTCACGGGCGGGATGTCTTCGCCCCGGCTGCGGCATATGCCGCACGTGGCGACATCCCCTTCGAGGAATTTGGCTCAGCCGCCGGGGAACTGGCCTCATTGCCCAGACCGCAGCTCTACGTCGAACGACACAAGCTGGTCGGCGAAGTAACTCACATCGATCACTTCGGCAATATCATCACCAGCATCGGTTTGCTGCACTGGCTGGATGAGCAGCGCATCCAACTGACCCTGCCAGAACCGGAGAAGAGCCGTCAGTTGGATGCAGCACAAGCGAGCCTCTCTGTACATGGACAGCAGATTCAGGGTATCGTGCATGCCTACCATGAGGCACCACGCGGCGACCTGTTGGTGCAAATCGACAGCAACGGCTACCTCGAAATCGCTATCAATCAGGGCAATGCTGCAAAACGCCTCGATGCCGCCATCGGTGACGAGGTACAACTCAGCCTGTAGCCTAAACCTACCCTGGCAGATTGCGGCGAAAGTGAGGAGAGAAATCACATCGTGCTTGCGCAAGTCCCCAGGATTTGCTAGATTTTGGGTGTCGAAAACATTACAATGAAAATTAACTTCCCTGTGGGGTAAAATGGTGAAAGCGCGTCACAAACACTCCGGTTCTGTGCTGATCGTGGATGACGTTGCCGACAATCTAAGCTTGCTCTCCGACATGCTGGTGCAGCGGGGCTTTGATGTGAAGATCGCCCTCAGCGGCCCCGAAGCCCTGGATAGCGTCGAACGCCAGCATCCTGACTTGATTCTGCTGGATATTCAGATGCCAGATATGGACGGCTACGAAGTCTGTCGTCGCCTGAAGGCGGACGCAGCGACTCGCGATATTCCCGTCATCTTCCTGAGTGCCCTCTCCGAGACCGACGACATCATCAAGGGCTTCGAAGTGGGCGGGGTGGATTACGTCAGCAAGCCCTTCCAATCGCGCGAAGTCGTCGCCCGCGTGGGCAGTCAGATTACCGTCGCACGTCAGCGCCAGCGCATCGCAGAACTGCGCGAGCAAGATCAGAAACAGTTCGAGCAGTTGAACCAGATGCGAGATCGCTTCCTGCACGCCACCGCCCACGACCTCAAGAACCCCCTCACGGGCATCATGCTCTACACGCAGAAGCTGCGGGGCATGGATGAGGATGAAATTCAGGAACTGCCGGAAGTCGCCCAGGGTATTGAGCAGAATGCGCGTAAGATGCAGCGCCTGATTACCGACATCCTCGACCTGGCACAGATCCAAATTGGCGAGATGCTCAACCTACATCCCACGGATGTCGTCCCGCTGCTGGTGCGTGCCCTCGAAGATGCAGACATTCACGCCCGCAACAAGCAAATTGAGTTAATTCTGGACGCCCCCGATTCCCGCGTGATGGTGGGGCTGGACGAGCATTACTTTGGGCGCGTGCTGGATAACCTGGTGGGCAATGCGCTCAAGTACACGCCACAAGGCGGCCAGATTGCCCTGAGCCTGCAAGAAGCCCCGGATCGCGTGTTGATCTCCGTTGCGGACAGCGGCATCGGCATCCCGCAAGATGACCTACCTCACATCTTCGACGCCTTCTATCGGGTGCGCAAACCCACGCACAAGAAAGAGTCCGGTTCCGGGCTGGGACTGTCGATTGTTGCGGCAATCGTGCAGCAGCATGGCGGGTACATCAGCGCCGAAAGTGAGGAAGGGCGCGGCAGCATCTTCACCGTTGAGCTGCCCCGATCCGATTCCTGACGGCGTTCAATCGCCTGTGGGAGCACCTGTGGCTGCCATACCGGGCTGAACGTCTTCGTTCTTGCGCTTATCTTCCTGGCGCTGCGCCCACCGCATCAAGAAGAACGACGGGATCAGCATCACAAGCAAAATGCCGCCGCCGATCCAGTACGGGAGCGAGGGCTGCATGGCGAAGAGCACGCCTGCGATCGCCCCACCGAAGATGATTGCCAGGCTGAAGGCGGATTGATACAGCCCCAAGGCTCCGCCCCGCTGCGAGTCAGCGACTGCACTGGTAGCCAGCGATTGCAATGCCGGGATCTGAGTCCCGGTGCCGATAGCGAAGGAGAACATGGGAATGATGGCCGTCAGCGGTGTCTGAATCACGGCAATTCCCAGCATCCCCAGGCCGCGCAATCCACCGCCAAAGACCAGCAGCGGACTCTCACCAAAGCGGCGAATCAAGCGACGTAGCAAAAACAACTGGGTGAAAATCTGACCGACCCCGAAGACCGCCAGCAGCAAGCCCACGCCCAGTTCAGCGCGTTCGGGTGTATCGGCGAAGAGCACTTCCGCGCCGAACAGGGCAAACGTCCCCTGGAGCAGCGAGAAGGCGAATTGCGAACCGAAGGTCACGGCGAGGATCGAGAGCAGCGGCACGTTGGTCAACACGCCGCGCACGGTCATGGGCGCATCCTGCCGTTTCGCGTCTTCAGCGCGTTTTTCGGCGGTATTGGTCTCCTCCAGCATGAACCAGGTGAGCACGACCACAATGGACGCCGCCGCTGCCGCAACCAGGTACGGCGTCTGGTAGGCGAAGGTCGTCGCCAGAATGCCGCCGACTGCCGGCCCCAAAATGAAGCCGACCCCGAAGACCGCGAAAATGTACCCAAGCGCGGTTGTACGCTGTTCGCGCGGTGTGATGTCTGTGACATAGGCTTGCGCCACGATGATATTGCCCCCGGTGATGCCATCCAGAATGCGTGCGAAGAACAACACCGCCACATTGGGTGCCAGCCCCAGCATCAGAAAACTGATCACCGTCCCGACCTGGCTGACGAGCAAGACCGGAATGCGTCCGTAACGGTCGGAAAGGCGACCGATGAACGGCCCGGCGACGAACTGAGCCGCGAAGAAGGCCGTGATCAAGAGGGTGATCGCCTCTGGCGACATCCCGAACTGGCGCTGAGCGTAGAGTGGCAGAATCGGCAGCACCATCGCTGCACCCACAATCTGCACAAAAACGATCAACAGAATCACAATTAAGCGGCGATCTAGCAGGGAGATGCCGCGTTTTGGTTTCTCGGAAGGGCTGCTCACAGCGCTGTCTCCAGGTGATGCTAGCGGTGGGAAGGCAGACATTATACGCCCGCGCTCACGCCATGCAAACCACCAGGATGGGCTTTTCAGATCAACATTGTGTGAACCATCAACCTGATGACGCATCTGATGGTAAGGGCACGACCCAGTCCGGCGCGATGTGCAGCGCCACAGCATCGCCGACGGCGGGAGCATCCACTGCAGAAGACTCCCAGTAGATCAATTGCACATCGTCGGAAAGTCGCACGAACAGCTCATAGCGGCTGCCCTGGAAACGGCGGCGCACGATGACGCCGTGCAGTGCCCCCGCCTCATCCCGTCGCAAGCCCGCCGGGTGCAGCAAGATAAGCTCGGCATGCGGCAATTCCGGCAAATGGGGTTCGAGCAGGTGCGCCGGGAAGATATTGCCGAGGCCGAGGAACCGTGCGACGAAAGCTGTGCGCGGACGCTGGTAAATGGCCTGCGGCGTATCAACCTGCTCGATGCGTCCGGCGTTCATCACAGCGATGCGATCCGCTACTGCGTAGGCTTCTTGCTGATCGTGCGTCACGTAGAGCGCCGTCACACCCATTTCCTGGATGATCTCGCGCAGTTCCAGCACCAGTTGATTGCGCAAGCTCGCATCCAGCGAACCCAGTGGCTCGTCCAGCATCAGCAGGTGGGGGCGTGGCGCGAGGCTGCGTGCCAGTGCGACGCGCTGCTTCTCACCGCCGGAAAGCTGGCTCACATCGCGTTTCCCAAATTCCCCCAACTTGACCAGGCGCAGCATCTCCTCCACGCGCTTTTCGCGCTCCTTGGCTGGCTTGCCCTGCATTTCCAGGCCAAAGGCGATATTCTGCGCCACCGTCAGGTGTGGGAAGAGTGCGAAATCCTGGAAGACCAGCCCGAAACCGCGCTGATGCACGGAGATGTCACGCAGCACGTCTCCGCGCAGGCATACTTCGCCGGAGAAGTTCGGCTCTAGCCCAGCGATGATGCGCAGCAACGTCGTCTTGCCGCTGCCACTTTCCCCCAGCAGACACAGAATCTCGCCCTCTTCCAGCGTGAGGTCGATGTCCGTCAGGACGGGTTGTCCATCGTACTGCTGCGAAATGTCACGCAGTTGCAACATCAAAATTCTCCTATCCCAGCGGTGCGCACGCGCTCAATGAGGACGAAGCTCACTGCACAGACCCCCATCAGCAGGACGCTCATCGCCAACGCCTGCGCGTAATTCTCAGCCCCAGGCTGCCCCAACAGGCGAAAGATCACAATCGGCATGGTCGGTGTATCTGGACGGGCGACGAAGAGCGATGCGCCAAATTCCCCCATGCTGACGGTGAAAGCGAAGGTCGCCCCGACGACAACCCCCCGGCTGATGAGGGGAAGTTCCACACGACGCCAGACCTGGAACGGTGAAGCTCCCAGGACTCCCGCCGCCTCGGTCACATTCGGGGGGATGCTGCGCAGAGCGGGCAGGACGCTGCGCACCACAAATGGGATGGCTACCAGCGTATGCGCGATGGGAATCAGAAACCAGGAAGCACGTAAATCCAGCGGCGGCTCGTCCAGCGCGATGATGAAGCCGAAGCCGAGCGTGACAGCGCTAGTCGCCAGTGGGAGCATGAAAATCGGATCGAGCAGCCGACCAGCCCAGGAGAACTGCCTGCGCCCTGCGATCAAATAAGCGCTGAGGATTCCCAACAGCAGCGCCATGCCAGTCGTAATCAGGGCGAATTGCAGCGAATTACTAACCGCTTGCAGCGGCGGCACGAACAACACGGACTCGCGAGGATTCTGACCGAGTGCTGTATACGCTTGCAGCGTGAAGACACCATCCTGCAACAGGGAGCGATAAACCAGCGCCAGTAGCGGCGCGAAGAGCAGCACGGCCATCAAGAGCAAATTGGCCCCGACGAAGGCAATTTCACCCACTTTGCGTGGCGCACGCGCAATCTGTTGAGCGCTCTGGTAATCACCAGAGACATTGCGCTGGATTTGGGTGTAGAAGACCATCATCAGCAGCATGACCAGAATCTGCACTAGCGAAAGCGCCGCCGCCATCGGCAGATCGAAGATATTGCGTGCCTGATAGTAAATCTGCACTTCCAGCGTAGCGAAACGAATCCCTCCCAGAATCAGCACAATGCCGAAGCTGGTGAAGGTGAAGATGAAGACCAGCAACGCCGCCGCCAGAATTGCTGGACGCAAAATTGGCAGTCGAACGCGCCACCACAAGCGCCAGCGATTTGCACCGAGCACCTGCGCCGCTTCTTCCATACGCAGCGATTGATTCGCCCAAAAACTGGTGATCATGCGCAGGGCGATCGCATAGTTATAGAACACATGCACGATCAAGATGATTGCCAGCGTATTCAGCAGTTGGATCGGCGCTTCTTGCAAGCCGAATAGCGAAATCAATGCCTCATTGAGAATCCCGCGCGGGCCAATCAAGGCCAGAAAGGCCGCTGCGACCACCACCGTGGGCAGCACGAAGGGCAACGTCGCCAGAGAGAGCAACAGGCTCTTGCCGGGGAAGCGGTAGCGTGTGAACACGTAGGCACCGGGTATCGCCAGCCCAACGGTCAAAAGCGTGGATAGCGTGGCCTGCCAGACTGTGAAGAAGAGCGTGTTGCGATAGTAACGCGTGGTCGCCAGTTCCACAAAACCGCTGAAATCCCAGTTCCCTTCTGGTCGCAGGCTCAGATCGAAGATCGAGAACAGGGGATAAAAGAAGAAAACCAGCAGGAAGAGAAGTGGTACGAGCAGCAGCCCGTACCACAGCACACGATGCAGTTTCATCGTCCGAGTGCAACTTCCGTCCAGGCGTCGATCCAGATTTCGCGATTGCCCTCAATCGCATCATAGTCGAGCGACGCGGGTTCTTCAGGAATTTGCGCGTATTCGGCGAAGATTTCCGGCAGTTCAGCCTCTTCATGAACCGGGAAAACGAACATCTGCTCCGGCACATCTTCCTGGAAGGGCAGGCTCAGCATGAAGTCGATGAATGCCTGCGCTTCTTCGACATTTTCGGTGCCCTCCAGAATCCCCGCGAATTCGATCTGGCGGAAGCAGGTTCCCGGCGCGACGATGCTGGCAGTGGTCGCTGCATCCAACTCTTCGTCATAGGTGAAAGGCGGGCTGCTGGCGTAGCTCACGACCAGCGGATAGCTGCCTTCATTGCCGCCCTGGGTGAAGTGGGTGTAGTATGCCGTGCTCCAATCATCTGTGATGAGGGCATCATTGGCAAGCAAGTCTTCCCAATAGTCCAGGTAGGTGTATTCATTGTCCTCGTCTTCCGGCGTGCCGAATGCCGCGACAGTCGCGAGCAAGAAGGCCAGGCCGGGCGAAGAAGTTGCCGGATTCTGCGCGACAAGCAGCCCTTCATATTGTGGATCAGCCAATGCTTCCAGGCTTTCCGGCACCTCAAGATCATTTTCCTCGAAATAGGCGATGTCGTAGTTGAGGCAGACATCGCCATAGTCGATGGGTGTCACCCGATGCTCCTCATCAAGGATGAAGCGCTCAGCGACGTTTTCGAGATTCGGTGATTCGTAGGGGATGAAGATCGCCGCGTTGAGGGCGCGGCTGAGGAAGGTATTATCTACACCGAAGAGGACATCCCCTTGCGGATTGCCAGCGCTGAGCACGGCCTGATTGACAACCTGCCCCGCGTCGCCTGCACGCAAAATGCGTACTGTGATGCCACTCTCTTCTTCAAAACTCTGCAACACGGACTCGCTCACGTTGAAGCTGTCATGCGTGACGACGGTGACCGTGCGCTCTTCCTGCGCGACGGAAGGGAAACCAATCCACGCGGCGCTGAACAACAAAATGGCGAAAATACGGAACAACATGATTCTTTGCCTTTGACACTTGCCAATCATGTACAAGTAGAGGTCAAGAACCGAGGGGCAAACGGTCATCAGGTGCCAAAATACAAGTCACCCCTGACGGGGTGCCTCAGGGGTGACTCGCAATTGCGCCATAGACCGCATGGCTTACGGACACTCCCTGCGCCAGTATTACCCGGTTCAGGTACTAGGGTCGGTGCGGCGATACGCACCCTCTCAGCCTGCTTCCGCAAGCTCCCCTGGTCTCAACACTTTTACTGGAGCCAGTATACCTTGAAAACAGCCCTGCCGCAACGGCATGCCTGTATGCGAGTGGATAGAACCCCGTTATTGCGCGTTCCTGACCGCTGTCAAAAACACTACAGATTGCGGATGAAGACTTGATGAATGGTGGAATGAGATGCGGCAATGCTTACAGGCCATTTATGACTCCGCTCTATGATTATGGTAGTCTAGTGGAGTCAAAGGTTTTGTAACAGTGATGGAGATGTTGAATGAACCAGTTGCGTAAGCAGATGCCGAAAATCTCGACGGCGTTGTTGCTCATCGCCGTATTCATGGGCGGCTTTTTGCTGGGCAATCAGAGCAATCCCAGTCAGGCACAGGATGCAGCGATCGGTAATACGGATGACGCCTTCGCCCCGCTTTTTGAAGTCTACGAAACCATTCAGGCACGTTACGTGGACTCTGATACGATTGATACGCCCACGCTCGTCAACGGTGCGATTCGCGGCATGGTGGATGCACTGGAAGACCCCTTCAGCGGCTACCTCGACCCCAGCGCCTTCGAGATGTTCCAGACGGATCTCTCTGGCGATGTCGAAGGCATTGGCGTGGTGATCCGCACTGATGAAGAGACCGAGCGCGTTGTCGTCGTAGAAGTGCTCGAAGGTACGGGCGCAGAGCGTGCTGGCGTGCTCCCCGGCGACATCTTCATCGAAGTCGATGGGCAGAGCGTCGAAGGCTTGAACCAGTCGGAACTGGCAGCCCTCGTGCGCGGGCCTTCAGGCAGTGAAGTCGTGATCACCTTCCTGCGCGGCGAAGAACTCGTCACGCTGACGATTACACGTGTGCGCTTCGAAGTGCCCAATGTGACGTATGAAGTGCTGGAAGGGAACATCGCCTACATCGGCATGAATGAATTCAGCGAACGCTCGCGCCGCCAGTTGGACGAAGCCATTGCAGAACTGGATGTCAACTCACGTGCCGGGTTGATCTTCGATCTACGCGGTAATCCGGGTGGTCTGCTCTCGTCGGCGGTAGATGTCGGCAGCGCCTTCATCGAAGATGGCGTGATTCTCTACGAATCCTTCGGCGATGGCAGCGAACAGGTCTTCGAAGCCAATGGCGACTTTGCCGGGATCACAGTGCCGATTGTCGTGCTGGTGAATGAAGGTAGTGCGAGCGCTTCCGAACTCGTATCCGGCGCGATGCAGGATCGCGGCGTTGCAACCCTGATTGGCGAAGTGACCTTCGGCAAAGGCACGGTGCAGACGCTGCAACCGCTGAGCAATAACGGTGCCCTGCGCATCACGATTGCGCGGTACCTGCTACCCTCGCGCCGCTGGATCCACGAGGTTGGCGTGACACCTGACATCGTCGTGCCCTATGACCCGGCGGTGGATGGCGTGGACATTGACCCACAGTTGGATGCAGCCATCGAGTTCTTCCAGGAGAACTGATCACAAATTCGGCGAACGCACAGGACAAGCAGGAGTTGGGCGCACCTTCTCCTGCTTTGATGATGGCGGACATCCCCGCTCCGCAAACCCTACCCAGTCCGGGGTTTGGCGTGCTATACTGCTGCCAATCATGACCAGACGATAACCCGACAGCGAAGAGAGCGAGATTTATGGGCGCGTTACCTGTAATTATGCAAGTGGCTTCGATCATCGTATCGATTTTCTTGATTGTCTTGATTCTGATGCAAGTTCGCGGCGGCGCACTCGGCAGCTTGCTGGGTGGTGATGCAGGTGGTGGCGTGTCGCACACACGCCGCGGCCTGGAGAAGACGCTCTTCCAACTGACGATCTTCCTGAGCATTGCTTTCCTGGCGATTTCCGCGTTTTCCGTTGCCCTCGCTGGCTAAAACAGGACAGAACCGGATGCTCTCGTCATGCGCTGAGGGCGTCCGCTCCCCCCTCCCTTGAACTGACTCCCATGATGAGGTGCGTATGCTGCGTGGTATTCGCTGGCAGTTGATTGCGTTGCTGGTTTCAATCACGACCTTTGCCCTGGTGTTGCTGCTGCGGTTGGATACAAGTGATTCTGCACCAGCCCCCACGCAACCGCCGACCATTCAGGCAACACAGACTGTACCGGCTCCCACTGCGACTGTAACACCCGAACCGGTACAGGCGGCGACACTCGCGCCGCTGGCAGCCACCAACGACACAATCGACTACGCTGAGGGCTTAGTCGGCAGTGTGGAACGCCTGAACCCAATCTTCGCGGCATTGAACCCGGCAGAGCAAGATATTGTCTCCTTGATCTACGAAGGGCTGACGCAGGTCAATGAATACGGTGAAACCGTCGGCGGTCTGGCGGAGCGCTGGGTCGTCTCGCGGGATGGCCTGGAATACGTCTTCGTGCTGCGCGACGATGTGCTCTGGCAGGATGGCACACCCTTTACGGCAGACGATGTGGTTTTCACGGTGTCGATGCTGGGTGCGGAAGTCTTCCCGGGGCTGGAAGCACAGGCGGCGTTCTGGCAAACAGTTGAAGTGCAAAAAGTCGATGATTTCACGGTGCGCTTCCGATTGGCGCAACCCCTGGCACGCTTCCCCAGTTTGCTCACCATCGGCATCCTGCCAGAACATGCCCTGACTGGCACCAGCGCGGACCAACTCATCAGCCATCCCTTCAACCTCTCTCCTATTGGTACCGGGCCATATCAACTAGATGCGATCCGCTCCACCGACGGACAGACCATCCAGGCGGTCGATCTGGTGGCGGCTCCGGTTTACCAACAGCGCAGCGAAGAAGAAGCATATGCCCTGCAACGACTGCGTTTTCGCCTCTTCCCCACATTCGATGAGGCAGCGCAGGCCCTTGCTGATGGCGATATTGACGGCCTCGCTGCCACCGATTGGCCAGAGCGCGACACCTTGCTGGGAATCAGCGGGGTGACGACCCTGACGACGACGGCTCCCAGCGTGGGTGTGCTGATCTTCAACTGGGACGAGGGGGAGGATGTGCGTTTCTTCAGCGATCAGCGCGTGCGCTCGGCTTTGCAACTCGGGTTGAATTACTCCGCTCCCGTCGAAAGCCACCTGTTGAACCGCGCCGTCGTCGCCAACAGCCCCTTGCTGCCGATTTCGTGGGCTTATGAACCAACCCTGCCGATTCCGGCGGCAGACCCCGCCCGCGCCCGCGACTTGCTGGACAATGCCAATATCCAGACGGGTGAGGCAGAGGCGACCGAAGAGCCGCAGCCAGGCGAACTGTACCGCTTCAGCATCCTCACCAGCGACCAGCCGGAGATCACCCGCATCGCACAGGAAATCGCCGCGCAGTGGACGCAGCTAGGCTTGCAGGTCACCGTCGACTCACTGCCCTTCAGCCAATATCAAGAGCGGCTGGAAAACGGGGACTTCCAGACGGCGATTGTCGAACTCCCGCTGAGCATCGACCCGGATGTCTACGCCTTCTGGCACAGCAGCCAGTACCCGGACGGATTGAATTATGGCGGCGCGGCGGAGAGTCGTGCGGATGAAATCCTGGAGCGGGGCAGGCGCGACGACAACGGCCTGAATCGCATGCAGCTATACCGTGATTTTCAGCGAATCTTCCGCGATCGCGCCATTGCCATCCCCCTGTATTACCCGCTGTTCACGTACGCAGTACGCGATGAAATCAACGGCGTGCAGTTGGGTTTCATCGGCACTGCGGCGCATCGTTTCCGTACCATCGCAGACTGGACTGTCGGCGATGAGGATTTTTGAGCATCAAACCGACTTCAAAGTTGCGGCAACCTTTAACTATGCTACAATTTTGGCAATGTGACCCGAGTACTGTGCAACCGTGAGGAGTAACCCGATGTCTGTTGCAAATATTCTCAGCCAGGCAGACATCTTCGATGAATTGACATCTACCCAACTCGAACTGGTCAGTTCGATTGCTGATGAGCGTCATTATCAGGCCGGGGAAGTCATCTTCGAGGAGAATACCACAGGCGACGAAATGTACGTGATCGCCAGCGGCGAAGTCGAAATCCAGGTTGATCCTTCGTTGATCGGCGACGAATCCGCTTCGGGGAAATTCACCATTGCCACCGTGCGTCGTGGGCAAGTCTTTGGCGAAATGTCCCTCGTTGACCAGGGACTGCGCAGTGCCAGCGCGCGGTGCAGCAAACAAGATACGCATCTGGTCGTCATCCCGCGCGAGAAGCTGATGCTCCTGTGCGATACCTACCCCCAGCTTGGTTACAAGCTGATGCGCAACCTGGCGGGCGAAATGGCGATGAAAATCCGCCACACCGACCTGCATCTGCGAGAGAAACTCACCTGGCAAAAAGAAGATTAATCACGGGAGTTTTTGTAGGGGCATAATACAGCATGCCCCTACGTTCACGGATTTCACCCTGCCCGCTAGTTCGCCTTCAAGCGCAGGAATTTGCGCTTGCCGACCTGCACCACCGTTGGCAACATCTCCGGCGTGATTTCCATCATCACATCGCCAATTTGCTCCCCATCCACACGGACACCGCCGTTCTTGACGAGGTCTTTAGCTTGCCTGCCGCTGCTGACCAGTTTGTGATCGCGCAGGATGTCCAGTACGCGGGTGGCCTCGGTCAAGGTTGCTTCTGGAATGTCTTCCGGGATGCCGTCACCACCGCTGCGGAAGACTTCATCCCAGCGTTTCTGGGCGACTTGTGCATCTTCCGGGCTGTGGAAGATACTGACGATTTCACGGGCGAGGCGCATCTTGACTTCGTTGGGATGCAGACTGCCGTCTGCTAGCCCCTTCTCCATCTCATCGAGCTGATTCTGCTGCCAGCCGAGAATCAGCTTGTGATAAATGGGCATGGCTTTGTCCGGCACGCTCATCACCTTGCCGTACATATCCCAGGGTTCGGAAAGCAGCGGAATATGATTGCCCGTGCTCTTGCTCATCTTGGCAGAACCGTCCGTACCCGGCAGAGACTCGCCCATGATGATGGCGACTTGCGGCTTCTGTTCCAGCGCCTGCTGCAATTTGCGCCCGGCGACCAGAATGTTGAACAACTGATCCTGTCCGCCGACCTGCACATCCGCATCCTGGGCGACGGCATCGTAGGCCTGCATCAGGGCGTAGAAGAACTCATGCAGGTAAATCGGCTGGTTGGATTCCATGCGATTGGCGAAGTTTTCACGCACGAGGAACTGCTGCACCGTGAAATTGCTCGCCAAGCGGATGATGTCGGCGAAATCCAGCGGCGCAAGCCATTCGCTGTTGCGGCGCACACGGGTCTTCTCCCGATCCAGGATTTTGAAAGCCTGTTCCGCGTAGGTGCGGGCATTTTGCTCGACCATTTCAGCCGTAAGTTGTTCGCGGGCCTTCTCTTTATCCGACGGATCACCGATCAGGCTGGTGAAGGTGCCGACGAGGAAGGTCACATCGTGCCCGAAATCCTGAAACTGGCGCAGCTTGCGCATGGTAATCGTGTGCCCCAGGTGCAAATCCGCCGTACGGGGATCGTAGCCGCAGTAAACGCGCAGCGGACGCCCCTCTTTTTCCGCTTCGATCAAGCGCTGGCGCAGTTCCTTGCGCATGTGCTCTTTCGTCTCCGGATCACCGTAAGCTGTGCCGGACATCAAAACTTCTACTTGTTCATCAATCGTTACTGTTGCTGTTGCCATGTTGGTTTCTCACTGGTTCCAGTCGATCCTAGCGGTTCGCGATTGTAACACGCTGATGCGTACTTGTTCAGGTTGCACTAGACTTGTTATCATTACCCTGCAATGTGCGTATAGTCGCAAAAACCTGACCCATTTTGACCCATTATAATCTCTTACGCAGATTCAGCAAATAATCATCAGGCAGGAACACACACAGATGAAGCGAATGACAAGCGCCGAGGTTCGGCAAGCCTATCTGGATTTTTTCGAGGAGATGGGGCATCAGCCAGTCCCCTCTTCGTCACTCGTACCGGGGAATGATCCCACGCTGCTCTTTGCCAATTCCGGCATGGTGCAGTTCAAGGATGTCTTCCTGGGAACCGAAAAACGCGATTACACCCGCGCCACTACCGCGCAGAAGGTAATGCGCGTCAGCGGCAAACACAACGACCTGGAAGAAGTTGGTCCCTCCGCCCGGCATCACACCTTCTTCGAGATGATGGGGAATTTCAGCTTCGGCGATTATTTCAAGTTGGAAGCGATGCAATTCGCCTGGGAACTGCTGACCCGCATCTACGGACTGCCGGAAGATCGACTCGCCGTCACCATTTACGAGAGAGACGACGAGAGCTATGACCTGTGGACGAAGGAAATCGGCGTTGATCCCAAACGGATCGCTCGCCTGGGTCCCAAGGACAACTTCTGGCAGATGGCGGAGACTGGCCCTTGCGGCCCCAACACCGAGATTCACTGGGATAAATATCCAGAACGCGGGATCGACGACATCATCCCCGCACTGGAAGCCGACAATGACCGCTTCCTGGAAATCTGGAATCTGGTCTTCATGCAGTTCAACCGCACCCAGCCCGACCCGGATCACACGGGCCAGTATGATGAGCCGCTGCCCTCGCCCGGTGTCGATACGGGTTTGGGGCTGGAACGTGTCGTGAGCGTACTGCAAGGTGCGACCAACAACTACGATACGGATCTCTTCTTGCCGATCATGCGGGCGACTCAGGAATTGACCGGGGACAGCGACGAAGAGCGCCAAGCGAACTACGTCCCCTACCGCGTGATTGCCGATCATATGCGCGCGGCAGTCTTCTTGATCAGCGACGGCGTTTTGCCCGGTGCCAAAGGCCGCGATTCCGTGACGCGCCTCGTTATCCGGCGGGCAGCACGCTTCGGCAAAAAGCTCGGCTTCGATCAACCATTTCTGGCGCACGTCGCCCAGGCCGTGATTGATGTCATGGGCGGGCACTATACCGAACTGGTCGAACGCGCCGATGCCATCAAACGCGCCATCACGCTGGAAGAAGAACGCTTCCACCGCACGATGGAGCGCGGACTGGAAGAATTGGAACAAATGTTGGACGAGTTGCCAGAGGGGGGACAGGTCAGTGGAGAGCAGGCATTTTACCTGAAGGCCACGCTTGGCCTACCGATCCAGGTGACGAAGGACATCGCCGAGGAACGTGGCTACAGCGTCGATCTCGTCGGCTTCGAGGTCGAAGTTGAGAAACACTCGCTTGTCAGCGGCGGTGGGCAAGCAATGGGTGAAATTGGCTCCGCCGACTTCTACAAGTCCCTGCTGACTGAATTGCAAGAAAGCGGCGAATTGACTGGCGATGGCGTGGAATACGACCCATACACAGCCCGCGATGTGCAGACCCGAATCCTTGCGCTGGCGCAGGATGGGCAGCGCGTCGAGAGCGCCATGATCGGCGACAAGGTGGAAGTCGTACTGGCGAAAACCAATTTCTACGTCGAAGCGGGTGGTCAGGTCAGCGATACGGGGCTGATCTCCGGCGATGGTTGGACAATCGAGGTAGAGAACACGCGCCGTCCTATTGGTGACTTGATCGTCCATGTCGGCGAAGTGGTCGAAGGCAATCCCCGCACACGAGATGAGGCTGTCGCTTCGGTGGACTGGCAACGCCGCCAGAACATCATGCGCAACCACACCGGAACACACCTGCTGCATGCAGCCCTGCGCAATGTACTGGGAACGCATGTGCAGCAGCGCGGTTCACTGGTGGCACCGGAGCGCCTGCGCTTTGACTTCGCGCACGATGAGAAGGTCAGCAATGAGGAACTCTCGCGCATCGAGACCGAAATCAACGACATGATTGTTGCCAATGCCCCCGTGAAGACGGAAATCAAACCGCTGAAGGAAGCGCAGGCGGAAGGTGCGATGGCGCTCTTCGGCGAAAAGTACAGCGACATCGTGCGCACGGTGATCGTGGATGGCGAGAATGGAGCCCGCTACAGCTACGAATTATGCGGCGGTACGCATGTCGGCAGCACAGGTGAAATTGGCGCATTCGTCTTCACCAACGAAGGCAGCGTCAGCGCGGGCATTCGCCGTGTGGAAGCCCTGACCGGGCACAGAGCGGTGCGCTACATCCAGCAGCAGCTTGATTTGCTACACCAGGTCGCCGGAGAATTGGGCACCACGCCAGATAATGCCATCAGCCGTCTGCATGCACTGCAAGATGAATTGAGCGCGGCACGCAAGCAGACCGATGAACTCCAGCGCCGACTTGCGAAATACAGCTTTGATGAGATGATCGAGAACATGGAGGCGATCAACGGCAAACAAGCGCTGATCGCCCAGTTGGAAGGCGTCCCCAACGAGACGCTGCGCGAGATGGCGGATTGGTTCCGCAACAAGGTCAAGGAGAATGGCGTTCTGGTATTGGGCAGCGACATCAACGGTAAGCCGATGCTGCTAGTCGCCCTCACCGATGATCTCGTCACGAGCGGCTTGAAAGCGGGCAATCTCATCAAGCCGATTGCAGCGGTTGTCGGCGGTGGCGGCGGTGGCCGCCCGAACATGGCGCAGGCTGGTGGCAAGGACAGCAGCAAGCTGCCCGAGGCACTGAACAAAGCCCGCGCACTGCTGGCGGAATGAATCCGGATTAGTCAATTCTCGCCGGGGTATGATGAGCCAAACGGCGGCATTCAATCGAAATCGACGACATTCATGAACCAACAGCCCGAATACATCCAACTCCAGGCCGGAGAAGATGTCGCCTCTGTGCGAGACCGCCTCTCGTTCATTCGTGGTAGGCGCGTCTTGCTAATCTGGCCGGAGCAGGGCACGGCGCTCCAACGCAAGCTCGACCTCGTGCTGGTGCAGCGCGAAGCCAAACGTCGCGTGATCCAACTGGCGCTGGTAACGCATGACGAACACGTCATGATCCATGCCCGCGAGTTGGGCATCAGTACCTTCGAAACGATCCAGCAAGCGGAGCGCAGTCGCTGGAAGCGCGGGCGCAGCCGGGTCTTTGTGCAGCGGTATCACAAGCCGGATCATCACCCCGAACCGGAGGAGCTGATGCCCGTCGCCAGCCGCGTTCGCTCGCGGCGCAAGGGTTTATCTGGCGTAATGGCGATTCTCGTGCGCACGCTGGTGCTCTCTCTCGTCCTGGGTGTGTTCCTGGGAACGCTGTACGTGGTCATCCCCTCGGCGACGGTGCGCATTGCAGTCGCGCAGTTCCCGCTGGAAGTCGAAACGACGTTAGTCGCTGATCCGGCTGCCCTGGATGTCGATGTTGAGAATGGCATCATCCCTGCGACGGTGGTTACGGCAACGGTGCAGACGATCGAGCAAATTGAGACCAGCGGATCGCTGCAAGGGGAAAGCCGCCGCGCGATTGGCAGCGTGACGTTCACCAACCAGACCGTCAGCACAATCGAAATTCCCGCGAATACCGTCGTCAGCACCAGCGCCGGAACACCGATTGAGTTCGCGACACTGGAAGCGGCGACCCTGCCTGGCGGCGTGGGAGAGCGAGTCGATGTCCGCATTGAAGCGCTGCCTTCTTCGGCTGGCAGCATCGGCAATGTGGAAGCGGGGACGATCAATCAGGTACGCGGCGAGTTGGCGGAGCAAGTCACCGTCCGCAACCTGACACCGACGACGGGGGGCAGCATCCCCACCTCACAAACGGTCACAGAGGCTGACCAACAACGCTTGATCGGCATCGTGCGCGGACGCCTGCAGGCGATTGCCTATACCGAGATGGAAGCCAATCTGACAGATACGCAAATCGTCGTCATTGATACGGTGACGATTCCCGAAGATGGCGTGCGCAGTGCGACCTTCAGCCACGAAGTCGGCGACATCAGCAGCACGCTGACACTGGATATGCGTGCGGTCGTCCAAGCCCTGGTGATTGATGACCGTTTTGCGCGGCAGGTAGTGTTCGCCCGGCTCTCCGCCGAACAGCCCGACGAATTCAGCCTGAGTCCGGATAGTTTCAGCTATACGCGCGGCCCCGTCCTCAGCACGACCGATAGCGGACAGATCACCTTTAACGCCTTCGGCAGCGGCAACGCGACCACAACCGTGAATATGCCGGAATTACAGCAGCAGCTCGCGGGTACGACCATCGCGGAAGCTCGCGACATCCTCAACGGGCAACTCGCCCTGCTTCCCGAATTCCCACCGGAAATCGAGATCAACCCGGCGTTCATCGGACGATTGCCCCTGGTTCCGATGCGCATTGAAATTGAGGTGGTGGGGGGAGATGCATGATCGGCAAGCTCCTGGGGATTGACCACGGCCTGGCGCGAATCGGCGTGGCCGTCAGCGATGCGATGGGCATCTCAGCGCGGGAACTGCACGTCATCCGCCGCAAATCCAAGAAAGAGGATTTCGCCCTGCTCAACCAGATCGCTGCCGAAGAAAATGTCGTCGCGATCGTCGTGGGCATCCCGCACAACGAAGCGCCGGAAGGCGTTCATACCCAGGCGGATATGGTGCGCAAGTGGATCGCCAGGTTCAGCGAGACGACTTCCCTGCCGATTGTCGAGTGGGATGAGCAGCTCACCAGCGAAGACGCCAAAGAACTGGCGAAATTACAGAAGCGCCACGTGCGCGAACCGATTGATGACCTCGCAGCACGCCTGATTCTGCAAAGCTACCTGGACGCTTTACATGACGGTCTGGCAACGCCTCCCCCACGCACATAGACAAGCCATCCCCCCTGTGTATACTGTTCGTTGTGATGATCCATGTGGAGTGAGGGTTCTGTGCTGCGGCTGGCAAAATTCGTCGTATTACTGGGCTTCATCGTATTCTTTTTCGGCTTCCTCAGCCTGGGCTTTGTGTTCATCCTCTCCGGGGGTGACCCGGTCGGCTATCTGCGCACCACCTACCTGCGTCTGACCATCGCCTCGCGGCAGGCTGACCTGGAACGCAGCGTCAGTGAAGACACCACCGAACGCACTTTCACGGTCGAAAGCGGTGATACGCCGCTTCGCGTGGCAGATCGACTGCTGGCGGAAGGGTTGATCGTCGATGACGCGCTATTTGTCGATTACATGCTGCTGGAAGAACTGGAAGGCGATTTGCAAATTGGCACTTACTTCCTGTCGCCTTCGCTGACGATTCCGGAAGTGGTCGCCAGGGTGACGGATCGCAGCCAGAGCGCGATTGTGCTGACGGTCAATCCCGGCACGCGCATTGAGGAATTCGTCAGATTGATCGACAGTTACAGCCACTTCTCCTTCAGTGGGCAGGAATTCTACGCGCTGATCGACGAGGGGGCGCAAATTTCACCGACTTATGCGCAGCGCTACGGCATTCCGGCGGGCGCTTCGCTGGAAGGCTTCTTATACCCGGATACCTACATTGTGCCACCAGACATCAGCGCCTTCGACCTACGGCAGATGATGCTGGATCGCTTCGCGCAGCAGATCGACGAGCAGTTGCTGCAAGACGCCCAGGATGCCGGTTTCACGATTCGTGATCTGGTGACGATTGCGTCTATCATCGAGCGGGAGGCGCTTTGGGTAGATGAGTTCGGCATGATTTCCAGCGTGTACAACAACCGTCTCGACATTGCCATGAAGCTGGATGCTGATCCGACGGTGCAGTATGCGCTGAATGGAACGCGAGGCGACTCCTGGTGGCCGAATATTTCCCAGAGCGACTATACCAGCGTCATCTCGCCATATAACACGTATCTCAATTTCGGACTGCCGCCGGGACCAATTGCCAATGCCAGCATCGAAGCCATACGCGCCGCCCTCTATCCGGACGAGTCGGATTACCTCTTCTTCCGCATCCGCTGCGATGGAACCGGGTACCATGAATTCGCCGAAACCTATGAAGAGCATCTCGCCAATGGTTGCTAGGGTATTTCCGCTGCTGCTGATCCTGCTGAGTGGCTGCGCTGTCTTCCAGGGTGAGGCTGTAACGAAAGTGGCGCTGCTGGCCCCGTTCGAGGGTCGCTACCGCGAAGTGGGCTACGACGCGCTCTACGCGGCGCGGCTGGCCTTCGCCGACAGCGGTGTGCAGACGATTGACCTCTACCCCGTCGATGACGGTGGCTCCGCCGACTCTGCTGCGGAACGCGCCGCCGCGCTGACATACGATCCGGCGGTCGCGTTCGTGCTGGTGCTGGGAGTAGATGCAACCCGACCCGAGGTGCAGGAAGAACTCGCTCCACTGCCGACGGTCATCATCGGACACTGGAACAGCACTCCGGCGGGAGCACACGTCGGTCTGCTCGCCCCGAAGGAACTGGACGCACAGGTAGACGATGCGACCCTCTCCGAAGTGACGGAAGCAGCAAAAGCCGAAGCACCCATGATTGGCAATGAACTCCTGGCATTGCGTCAGTTTTCCCTGCTACGGGATGACCTGGATCGGGTGACTGTACTCAGTGGCAGCACGCTCCCTGATGTCTCGTTCAGTCAGCGGTATGGTCAGGGCGATCCCTTCGCGCCGGAACCGGGTTTGCTGGCCACCCTGACCTATGATGCGGCGCGTCTCGCCATTCGTGCCGTGCAGGACGAGGCCTCTCTGGCACAGACTCGCTACGAGGGGATCAATGGAGTCATCCGCTTCCAGGATGGCTACTGGCAGGATGCGCCGCTGAACGAATACCGCTACGAAGACGGCGCACTCGTCCCCATTAGCCCTCAATGACGCCGTAGAACAACGGCAGCGGTTCCACCGAATCGGCGCTGATCTGCACCGCGTGCATGATTTGCTCGCGTGCCTTCGTCAGGAATTCTTCGTCATTGGCATGGATACGCGCAATTGCCTGCCCGGCTTCTACCGCATCACCAATGTTGACCAATACATCGACACCGACGGCGTGGTCAATTGCATCTTCTTTGCGCATTCTTCCCGCGCCGAGGGTGAGCGCTGCCTGCGCTACCTGATCGGCTGCGACCCGGGCAATATTGCCGCTCACGGGTGCGCTAACGGTCTCCTGTAACCGGGCCTGGGGCAGCCGGGCGGGATCATCCACCATCGCTACATCGCCGCCTTGATTGCTGACCATCTCGCGGAAACGCTGGAAGGCTTCGCCGTTTTGCAGCTTTTCGGACAGCAACTGGCGCACGGCAGTATCATCCGTCCAGCGCTCTCCCCGCCCGGCGAGGCGCAGCATGTAACCCGCGATCACAAGGCAATGTTCGACCAGATCTGCCGGGCCATTGCCGCGCAGTGCCTCGATGCTCTCGCGGACTTCGATGGCGTTGCCCACTGCATTGCCCAGCGGTTGCTGCATGTCCGAGAGCGTGGCGATCATATCGCGCCCCGCATCCGTACCAATTTCAACCATGGTTCGCGCCAGCGCACGGGCTTCCTCAACGGTCTTCATGAACGCGCCCGCCCCCACTTTGACATCGAGGACGATGCCATTGGCACCTGATGCCAGCTTCTTACTCATGATGCTGCTGGCAATCAGCGGCAGGCTGTCCACCGTCGCTGTCACATCGCGCAGGGCGTAGAGCTTGCCATCGGCGGGAGCTAACTCCGCCGTTTGCCCCGCCAGCACGAGACTGTGCTCCTTCGCCATCCGCCGGAATTCGTCTTCGCTGAAGCCGACCCGAATCCCGGCGATTGCTTCGAGCTTATCCAGCGTACCCCCAGAAAAGCCCAATCCGCGCCCGCTCATCTTGGCAATCGGGACACCACAGGCTGCCACTAAAGGCAGCACGATCAACGAAGTCTTATCGCCCACGCCCCCGGATGAGTGCTTATCGACGACGTAATCCGCCACATCGGATAAATCCAGCATTCTGCCAGAACGCGCCATGGTCAACGTCAGCGTGACGGTCTCTTCGCGGTTCATGCCACGCCAGAAAACCGCCATGAGGAGCGCCGCCGCCTGATAATCCGGGATGTCGCCTGCGGTATAGGCTTCAATGAACCACTCAATTTCTGCTGGTGACAGGGCTTGTCCATCTCGCTTCTTCTGAATAAGATCGACAGCACGCATCGTAAACCCCCTCGGGTGAAAGTAAATCTCTATGATCCTGGTCATTGTACTGGTAATCGTCTTCGGCGTCTTGCACAGCCTCACCGCAGATCACCGTTTGAAAACATGGATCGCGAACAGGATCGGTCAGCGCACCTATGATGGCTGGTATCGGCTGGTGTACAACCTGATTTCCGTCGCATTATTGATGCCCGTATTCCTGCTAATGCTGCTGAGCGAGAGCACGGTCGTCTACCGCGTACCGGGGGCGCTGACGCCCGTCTTTCTGCTCGTACAGGCAGTCGGCCTGATCGGCCTGCTGGTTTCGATCCTCCAGATTGACTGGATGCGCTTCGCCGGATTGAGTCAGGTCTGGGCATACATCGAAGGCAAGCCGCTGCCCCTGCCCCCGGAGCCGCTCCAGGTCAAAGGCACCTATGCGCTGGTTCGGCATCCGCTGTATTTCTTCTCGCTGCTTTTCCTGTGGTTCACCCCTGTGATGTCTGACAGTTTCCTGGCTTTCAACATCGGCGCGACACTCTATTTCCTGGTGGGTTCGCTGGTGGAAGAACGCCGGATGCTGCGCATTTTTGGCGAGGAATACGCCACCTATCAGCAGCGTGTCCCCTGGATGCTGCCTGTGCCACGACGCTAAAGTGTGAAAAAGATGAAAGAAATCGGTAAGATTTTGGCGCTATTTGGTACACTAGCGCCAATGAATCATAAGCATTGCACTAACAAAAGGTCCTGCCCATGACACAGAAGAAAAAGAACAACTCGCAACAGACCCTCTTCGTTGTCGGAGGGATTATCGTAGCGGTTGTCCTCGCCCTGGTTTTGCTGATCGTCTTGCAGAGTCGCGGATCGGGAACATTCGACTATTCCACCTATACCGGGCCTATACCCGAAAACAGCGATGATCCGAACCTGGTGCTCGATGGCATTCCGCGCACTCGCACCGATGATGGCGCTTTCATCATCGGCAATCCGGACGCCCGCGTGACCATCGTCGCCTTCGAGGATTTCCTCTGCTCACACTGCCAGACCTACCAGAGCGTGGTGAAGGAATTCTTCCGCGATTATGTGGCAACGGGACAGGCACGCTTCGAGTTCCGCATGTTGCCCATCAGCCAGCAATCGACGGTCGTCTTCAGCGTTGCTGAGTGCACAGATGTGCAGCAGCCGGGGATGTTCTGGCCTGTTCACGATTACATCTTCCAGGAAGCGGCAGCAGGCACGCTGAATCCTTCGACGCTGCTGCGCGATGTCTCTGATGAATTCAACATGAACTACTCCAACATGCTGGAATGCGTCCGTGATGAAGCCGATCAATTCCAGACCGATACGCAGTTGGCGACCAGCATCGGCGTGAACGCTACCCCGACCATCCGCTGGCGTCTGGACGATGGCCCCCTGCAATCGCGTCCGCTGCCACAGCAGCCGAGCGCGGTCGAACTGGGGGCATTGGTTGTGAGCCAGTCTCCGCGCTAATTTCTCGCAGTGCTGCCAGGGGTTGCGGGTATGATGCCCGAACCGCCGCATTTACCATTGGCTCCCACGCTGGTACAATCGTTCTAGTCCGTTTACCAAGAGGGAGCCAATATGCCCTTCCCCAATTTCTACGATCCCAAACAAGTGGGAACGTTGTACATCCCGAATACCAAGGCAGCCGTACAGGCCGGGAAGGCCGCTGGACTGCGCCCCGCAGCCGAAGACACCACCCGCACCGCCCTGCTCCTGGTTGACGAACAGGTCGATTTCATCCATGAAGACGGCGCGTTGAGCGTACCCGGCGCGGTAGATGACACACGGCGCATCATCGAGTGGATGTTCGCTCATGTAGACGGCATCACGAAGATCATTGCCTCACTGGATAGCCACCTGCCGATTCAGATCTTTTCGCCGGCCTGGTGGGTTGATGCAGACGGCAATCACCCGGAACCCTACACGCCGATTCCGAGCGAAGATGTGCGCAACGGCAAGTGGAAGCCGCTCTATCAGGTCGCATGGTCGCAGGAATATGTGGAACGGCTGGAAGAAAATGCCAAAAAGCAGTTGATGATCTGGCCTTATCACACGTTGATCGGCACACCGGGTCACAACATCACGCCTGCACTCTACGAAGCCATCGCCTATCACAGCGCAGCGCGGCAGGCCGAGCCAGAGATGGTCATCAAGGGTACTGTGCCCAAGACCGAGCACTATTCCCTGTTCGAGCCGGAAGTGAAGAGCGATGACCTGGGCGATAAGGCTCTGAACACCCCGCTGCTCGAAGAACTCGCCGGATTCGACCGCATCTATGTGACAGGGCAGGCCAAGAGCCACTGCGTCCTCGAGTCGGTGACGACCATGATGCGCTACTTCAAAGATCGCCCGGATGTGATCCGGAAGATCCATCTGATTGAAGACGCGACATCGTCTGTCGTCAGCCCAGACATCGACTTCGAAGCGATGGCCGTCGAAGCCTACAACCGCTTCGCCGAAAATGGCCTGGAGCGCGTGACGACGGAGACGGTCTCAATTTAACCCAGCGTCTCCCAGAAATCTGCTGGAAGTTCCAGCGCGCGTGCGGGGCGCTCTCCGGTACGCTGGAACGTATCTCTCTCTGCTTGCCACAGCGGGATATATTCGGCATACTCAGCGCCGCGATCCTGCCATTCCGCGATGCCGCGTAGCTGCAACCTGCCACCCCGCCGTCCTACAGTCATCACGAAGGGCAAACGCTGATACAACTGCTGCACAGCGGCCTCTGGCTGGGCGGGATTCGCGCGACGCGCCAACATCCCCAGCGCACTGCGCACGCGCATCGGATCAATTGCACCGCGAAATGACCAGATTTGCCGGAAACCCGCCTCATCAGCCAGCAGAGGGGCAATCGTCTCCGGCTCATCCGAGCGGACTTCATCCAGCAGCAGCGTCTGCGGTGGATCATCGAGTGCTGCACGAATCTGACCTCCGAAGCTGATCGGGTTTTCGCTACCACCGGGCCAGATGGGAATGAGACGCGCTGCCTCCTGCGGAAGGCGCAATTCACCTGCTCGCTCTACAGACATCAGAGAATTCGCTGGCAGCAGCGGAAGCAGGGCATTGAGCAGCGTCGTCTTGCCGCTCTCTGGCTGCCCGACGATGACGAAGCCATGTGCGGAGCGGGTGATCGCTTCGACGAGTTGGCGTCCACTTTCATCGAGGAAATCTGCTTCAGCGAGTTCAGCGAGGGTCGGCGGCTTGCGTGGGTGCACACGAATGTCCGCCGCCAGCTCCGGCGAATAGGGTGGCATGGCGACGCTCACAGAGACAGGACGTTCTTCCACCATCAAACCGACTTCAATCACGGGCAGTTCCTGGCGTAAGTCGGCTCCGGCGTGCTGCAACAAGCGGCGCAGTATCCGGCGCAGATGGTGGATGTCGTCGAAGATCGGCTCTTCCGTCGTGAACTCCGCGCCAGCGCCATAACGCACCGCCACATGATCGCTACCCTCCAGCGCGATGGTCGTCACCTGCTCATCGGCGAACAGTTTATCCAGCGCACCGTAGCCGAAGAGTTCGCTGTAGGCTGCGCCGATGATCTGGGCCTGTTCGGCTGGCGAAAGCTGAACCGACTCCACGCCGAAGATATAGAGCGCCGCTTCCCGCACCAGGCCGCGCCGTTGGGCGGAGGTCTGCGCCGCACGCAGCGCTTCCGTCTCATTGTTGCCATGTTCCAAACGGAATTCTTCGACCACGCGCTCGATCAAGCCCTTCCAGGAAACCATACGCCCCGGACGCCCGGATACGAACTTCGGCACGCGCTCCGGTTCATGGCGCTGCGGTGCATCATCCTCGAAGGAATTGGGCTGCTCGTCATGTTCGCTCATGGAAAATCCTCTTCGGCTTGCCATCGTCATTGTCCTGGGCTATGGTATACTGCTGCGTCGCATTTTGAGAATAGATGAGTTGGCACAGCGAGTAACGCTTATGGATGTAGTTGTAACAGGCTCTGTGGCCTATGATTACCTGATGCGCTTCCCCGGCAGCTTCCGCGAACACATCATCACTGAAGCATTGCAACAAGTGAGCTTGAGCTTCCTGGTCGAAGACATGACCAAGCATTGGGGTGGGACAGCCGCCAACATCGCTTTCAACATGGCGAAATTGGGGCTTCGTCCACGCCTCATGAGTACCGTCGGTCGCGATTTCCCGGATTACCGGGCATGGCTGGAAGAAGCCGGCGTGGACACAACCCCGGCTCGGCAATATGACGATGTTTTCACGGCGTCCTTCTTCTGCAATACCGACATGGAGAACAACCAGATCGCCTCATTCTATTCCGGGGCGATGGCGAAAGCACCGGAGTATTCGCTGGCAGAGATGCCAGGCGATAAGGAGCCGGAATTCGTCATCATCTCGCCGAATGACCCGGTGGCGATGGCAAATCTTGCCGAAGAATGCCGCATGAATGGCTGGCGCTTCATGTACGACCCCAGCCAGCAAATCGCGCGGATGGATGGCGAGTCCCTACGCCGTGATATGGAAGGGGCGGGCGTCCTCATCATGAACCAGTACGAATCCAACATGGTCATGAAGAAGACGGGTATGAGCATGGACGAACTGCGTCGCGCCGTCGATCTGCTAGTCATCACACACGGCGCTGATGGCTCGGAGATTTTCACCAATGGCGACCTGATTCCCGTCCCGGCCATCTCGCCCACCGAAATCCTTGACCCGACGGGCGCAGGCGATGCCTACCGCGCGGGCTTCGTGGCGGGGCTGGCCTATGACCTCCCGTTGCAGATTTGCGGTACACTGGGCGCACTTTGCGCGACCTATGCGCTGGAATCAATCGGTGCGCAGCATTACAACTTCACGCCGTCACAATTCGTGCAACGGCTGCGCAAGCACTTTGATGATGAGGGCGCGCTGGATGTGCTGCTGACCGCAGAACTGCCGTCCTGAAGACAGTTCCAGATACCCACTGATGAAGCGACGGCGCAGAAACGAAAGGCAGACAACCGTCTGAGCCTGTGCTAAAATGCCGCCGTTCTCACGAAATTCTGAGTCGAATGAGATGGAGTCATAATGGCTGAATTGGTTACAGAACACGACATTAAGGACCCGAATCTGGCGACGGGCGGACGCTACCGCATCGAATGGGCAGAACAGGAAATGCCCGTCCTGCGTGCTATTCGGGAGCGCTTCGCAGCAGAGAAGCCGCTCGCAGGCATTCGCGTATCCGCATGCCTGCACGTGACGACAGAGACCGCCAACCTGATGCGTACGCTGCAGGCCGGTGGTGCGGATGTCGTCCTGACGGCTTCGAACCCGCTTTCCACACAGGACGACGTGGCGGCCTCCCTGGTCGTACACGACGAAATTCCGGTCTACGCCATTAAGGGCGAAGACAACGACACCTATTACAAGCACATCGAAGCCGCGCTGGATCACAAACCACACATCACGATGGATGACGGCGCGGATCTGGTCAGCACCTTGCACAAGAGCCGCCGTGAACTGCTGGATACCATCGTCGGCGGCACGGAAGAAACCACCACAGGCGTCATCCGGCTGAAGGCAATGGCGAAGGATGGAGCCTTGGAATTCCCGGTGATCGCCGTCAACGATAGCCAGACCAAGCATCTCTTCGACAACCGCTACGGCACAGGCCAGAGCACCATTGACGGCATCATTCGTGCCACCAACATGCTGCTTGCAGGTCGCGTGGTGGTCGTCGGGGGCTATGGCTGGTGCAGCCGAGGCATCGCCAACCGCGCCAGCGGTATGGGTGCCAACGTGATCGTCACCGAAATCGATCCGCTCAAAGCGCTGGAAGCCGTCATGGATGGTTACCGCGTGATGCCGATGCACGAGGCCGCCCGAATCGGCGACATCTTCGTGACGGCAACGGGTGACATCAACGTGCTCGACACGCACCACTTCGAAGTCATGAAGCCGGGTGCCATCGTCGCCAATTCCGGTCATTTCAACGTGGAGATCAACCTGAGCGGTCTGCGCAAGATGGCCGACAGCGAACCGAAACTCGTGCGCCCCTTCGTCGAAGAATACCGCGTCAAGGGTCGCCCACTCTACGTGCTGGGCGAAGGCCGCCTGATCAACCTCGCTGCGGCAGAAGGCCATCCGGCGAGTGTGATGGATATGAGCTTCGCCAACCAGGCTCTTGCGTCCGAATTCATGATGCAGAACGCCAGCACGCTGGAAAAGCAGGTCTATACGATCCCCGCAGACGTTGATGCCGAAATCGCACGCCTGAAGTTGGAGGCGATGGGCATCCAGATCGACACCCTCACTGAAGAACAGGAAGCCTACCTCAACCAGTGGCAGGAAGGCACCTGAGCCACGCTGCCAAACAGGGGCGCAGCACCGCCTGCGCTCCTCGCCTGGGAACACCGAATTACCAAAGGAGTCCGCAATTATGAACTTGAAGAGCCGAAACCTCGTGTGGAAGCTGGTCATTGCCTGCCTGATTCTGGGTAGCAGTGTCGTCTTCAGCAGCGCACAGGGTGCATCCGCCGTCCGTTTCGTACACGTCGTCCCCGGCGCACCCGCCGTCGATGTCTACGTCAATGGCTCCCTGGCCATCAACAACCTGGAATACGGCAGTGCGACGGATTACGTCAACGTCCCTGCTGGAGATCATACCGTGACCGTTACGGCAGCAGGCAGCAGCGATGCGCTCTGGGAACAGCCGTTCACTGCCGCTGCTGACGCCAGTACCACTCTCATCGCTTCTTCGGCCTCAGCGCCGCAGTTCGCAGCTTTCCAGGACAATCTGGCGACAACGGCCTTTGGCAGCACACGCCTGCTGCTGGTTCACGCCCTGGAAGGCGGCCCAGCAGTCGATGTGCAACTGGCAGAAGCTGTTGAACTGGGTGGAGAAGTTCAGGAAGCAGGAACCATCATCGCGCAAGATATGGCCTACAACACCTCCTTCGGCGCGTTCGACCTGCCCACGCAGACCTATACGGTGGATGTCGTCGTCAGCGGAACCAGCGACGCCGTGCTTTCCGGCGTTGCCCTGCCCCTGACCAGCGGCACGTCCTACATGGCAGTGGTATATGGCACGGTGGATGCGCCGCAAGCCCTGCTTCTGGGTGCTCCCACGCAGCCGGGTGCAGATAGTGGCCTGGTTCGCTTCGCGCATGGCGTCGTGGGCGCACCGGATGTGGATGTTCTGGTGAACGGCACACTGATCGCGCCGCAGCTCAGCCCCACATCTCCCACCGAACACATCGCCCTGCCCGCCGGTGACCATGAGGTGACTCTCGTCGCTGCCGGAACGGAAGACGAAATCGCCAGCGCATCCCTCAGCGTGAGCGCCAACAGTGCCCAGACAGCCATCGCTCTGCCTGCTGCGGGTGGCGCAACCATCAGCGTTTTCCCCGATGATGTGAGCGCAACGGCTGAAGGTCTGGCGGCAATCAGCGTCATCAATGCCGTGCCCGAAGCGACGGCGACAGTCAGCCTGGACAACGGCATGACACTGGTTGATGGCCTGGCATCCGGCGATGTATCGGCAGTCTCGGCGTTGGAACCCGTCAGCGCCGGAACGAGCTTCACGCTGACAGTGGATGGCACGGCTGGCGAAGTCGAAGGCCAGGATGTCACGTTCTATGGCGGCGTCTACTACAACGTCATCCTCCTCCCCGGCAGCACGTTCAGCGCACCGCAATTAGTGATTGCCCCGACAGCGCTAGCACAGTCCCTTGGGAGCGCTCCGGGCGCTGGCAGCCTGACGCCCACGACGGATACCCGTGAGGAAACGAGCGCAGAAGCTGCTCCGGCAACCGAACAACCCGTTGTAGAAGTCGTAACCCCGGCTGCGCAGGCGGAAGACGGTGAAACGATCACCGGGCGCGTCCTGCTCGACCCCAGCGCCAATTTGCAGCTTCGCCAGCGCCCCTCTACAGACGCTTTCTCGTTGGGGCTGGCACCGTCCGGCACGACGCTCGAAGTGATCGGGCGTGAAGGACGCCCGGAAGCGCTGGTCGAAGGCGAACCGGAACCGCCGGAAGCCGCCGATTTCGTTGATCCTGCTGCCGGGTTGGCGGAGGATCAAGATCTTGACCCGGCGACGACCTGGCTCTACGTCTCGTATGAGACACCGGACGAAGGTGTCATCACGGCCTGGGTGCTGGCGCAATTCCTGGAAGTACGCGACCCGGAAGGCGACTTGCAGCGCCTCGCCGAACTGCCGACCGTACCGGGTAACTTGCCAGGTGAAGCCAGCGGCACCGAACTGACCCCGCCGCCGATCCCCGAAGATCGCGTGACGGCAACGGTCTTCAACCTGAACCCGGATGCACGCCTGAATGTGCGCCGCACGCCCAGCACCGATGGAGAAGTGCTGGCACGCCTGCCCCTGGGTACGGTCGTCGAACTGTTCGGTTTCCTCGATCCGACGCTGACACCGGAATTGACACCCACTCCGGTACCGGAGGGTGGCTTCCCGGTGGTCGTCGAAGATGACATTGAATGGGCCTTCATCAACTACTCCCCGGCAGAAGGTGGTACGATCACGGGCTGGGTGAGCACGCTCTACGTGCAGTATAGCTGGAATGGTGAACGCATCGGCGCTCAGGAACTCTTCCAGCGCGACCTGGTAGACTTCATCAGCCCGGAGCGACGCGGTGAAGTGACGGGTGGCGCACAGCCCGCCGCGATACCGACGGCTGATCCGCTGGAAGATGCCTATGTGGCAACCGTCCAGCTTGATCCGACGGCGAATCTGCAATTCCGTCGTTCGCCGGACGCCCAGTCCGAGTCGTTGAACCTGATCCCCAGCGGCACGCAGTTGATCGTCAGCGCACGCAGCGCCGACGGGGGCTGGTTGCAGACCACCTTCGAAGGCCAGATCGGATGGGTCAGCGCCGACTTCGTCAGCGTAACCTTCAACGGTGATGCGGTGGACATCAACGAAATCCCGGTGGGTGCGAATGCGCCCGCGCCGGAAGCAACGGAAGAAAGCAACGGCTGAGGCAACTAGCCCAACAGCCCATCAATAACCTGACGAATTGCCCTCCTCTCACATGAGGCAGGGCAATTCTCTTGTTTGCAGATGACCACATCTCAGGTATGCTTGCGGCGCTACGGCAACTATTCGGCATATCTCACGAAACAGGGAAGGCGAATCGGTGCGAATCCTGGTCACTGGTGCTGGCGGTTTCGTCGGGCAGCATCTCATCCACCATCTGCGCAAGACCTACCCGGAAGCGACGCTGTTCGGCACACTCTACCGCAGTGATGAAGAACGTTCGCTGCTTGCGCGGGCGGGTGTCAGGTATGTACAGGTTGACCTGCTGGATGCTACACGGACACGGGAAGTGCTGGATGAGACGCAGCCGGATCGGCTCTTTCATCTGGCGGGCCAAGCGTCGCCGGGGAAATCCTTCGGCGCGGCCTGGGCGACTCTGGAAGTCAACATTCGTGCGCAATTGAATCTGCTGGAAGGCTGCATCGCCCTGGGGCTGCGTCCGCGCTTCTTGCTGACGAGTTCGGCAGAAGTCTACGCCGTGACGCCGCCAGAAGTCATGCCGCTGACGGAAGACGCGCCGCTGTGCCCACGCAACCCCTACGGCCTGAGCAAATTGACGCAAGACATGATGGGCTTGCAATACGCGCTCAGCCACCAGTTTCACACCATTCGCGCGCGCCCCTTCAACCACATTGGGCCAGGACAGCGAGAAGGTTTCGTCGCGCCGGATTTCGCCTTGCAGGTCGCGCGGATTGAGGCCGATTTGCAGCAGCCTGTGTTGAACGTGGGCAATTTGAGCGCCGAACGTGATTTCACCGATGTGCGCGATGTCGTGCGTGCCTACACGCTACTGATGGAAAAAGGGGAACCGGGGCAGCCTTATAACGTGTCTTCCAACACAGCGCACAGCATCCAGCACTTGCTGGATACGCTGCTGAGTTTGACCGATGTCCCCATCAAGGTGGAGTTCGACCCCGCGAAGCTGCGTCCGGTCGATGTGCCGCGCATCGTGGGCGATTCGCGCAAGCTGCGCGACCTCACCGGGTGGCAGCCGGAAGTCCCGTTCGAGCAGACCCTCGCCGATGTGCTGGCGGAGTGCCGCCGACGGGTTCGTATGTAACACATGGAGAGAGAAAGTTTCGATGTCTCAGAAGAGAGCATTAATCACAGGCATAACGGGGCAGGATGGTTCGTATCTGGCAGAATTTCTGCTGAGCAAAGGCTACGACGTATACGGGATGGTGCGCCGCACCAGCACCGTACGCTACGAGCGCATTCGCCATATTCAAGACCAGATTCACATCACGCAAGGCGACCTGAGCGACCAGACCAGTCTCAGCCGCGCCATTGCAGATATTCAGCCGGATGAAGTCTACAATTTGGGTGCGCAGAGCTTCGTGCCGACCTCCTGGAACCAACCCGCCTTCACCGGGGATGTGACCGGGCTGGGTGTCACGCGGATGCTGGAAGCGATCCACACCGTGAAGCCCGATACGCGCTTCTACCAGGCATCCAGCAGCGAGATGTTCGGCAAGGTGCGCGAAGTCCCACAGCGCGAGACGACCCCCTTCTACCCACGCAGTCCCTACGGCGTCGCCAAGGTCTACGGACACTGGATCACAGTCAATTACCGCGAAAGCTACGACCTGTACGCGGTCAGCGGCATCCTCTTCAATCATGAAAGCCCCCGGCGCGGCCTGGAATTCGTGACGCGCAAAGTGACCTACAACGTCGCCAAGATCAAGCTGGGGCTGGCGAACGAACTGCGCATCGGCAACCTGGAAGCCAAACGCGATTGGGGCTATGCGCCCGATTACGTACAGGCCATGTGGATGATGCTACAGCAAGATGAGCCGGATGATTTCGTCGTCGCTACCGGGAAGACGCATTCCGTCGAATACCTGCTGGATGTTGCCTTCCAGTGCGTTGACCTGAACTGGAAAGATTACGCAGTACAGGATGAGCGCTTCATGCGCCCCGCTGAAGTCGATTTGCTGGTGGGCGACCCAGCCAAAGCCAGCGCCAAACTCGGCTGGGAGCCGAGCGTGACATTTGAAGAGATGATTCAGATCATGGTCGATGCAGACATTGAACGTCTGAAACAAGACCCGGATCACCATGTCTAGGGAGTTTATGTCTGAGCAGCAAACCTCACAGATTGCCACAATGATCGATACCCACTGCCATCTGAATTTCGACAGCTACGACGATGATCGTGCGGATGTCGTTCAGGCCGCAGCAGACGCCGGGGTGACGCGCATCCTCATCCCGGCAGTTGACCCCCAAACCAGCCAGGAAGCCATTGACCTCGCCCGGCTGTATGAAAGCCAGGTCTATGCCGCTGTGGGCGTGCATCCCAACAGCACCGCTGGCTTCGACGACAGCACGTTAACGCAAATCGAAGCGCTCTCGCACGAAAAGGGCGTCGTCTCAATCGGCGAAATCGGCCTGGACTACTACTGGGACAAATCACCCAGGGAGAAGCAGGCAGCAGCTTTCAAGGCGCAGCTTGCCCTGGCAGCATCTCGCGAACTACCCGTCATCATCCACAACCGGGACGCCAGCGAAGACGTGCTACCCATCCTCGAAGAATGGGTCACGACGATCCCGGATTCGCTTAAGGAGCGTCCCGGTGTGCTGCATTCGTTCTCCGCATCGCAAGCGATGGCAGAGCGTGCGCTGGCGATTGGCTTCTACCTGGGTTTCACAGGGCCGCTGACCTTCAAGAAGGCTGACGAACTGCGGCAGATTGCAGCACGGGTTCCGTTGGATCGCCTTCTGGTGGAAACCGATGGCCCCTTCCTGACGCCGGAACCGTATCGCGGCAAGCGCAACCACCCCGCCTACATTCCATACATTGTAGACCGCATGGCGGCATTGCACGGCCTGACTCGCGACGACATGGCACAGCAGACCACGCGCAACGCCGAACGACTCTTCGCACTGCCCTCCTGATCCGTCGTTGCCCGCCATTAAACGAAGACACGCCGGGATCAGCGGCGCGTCTTCTTCACAATGGGGAATTGGGAGGAGATATGCGAATTAGTTCTCCGCATTCGGGGCGCTGCGTTCGCGCAGTTCCCAGGTGCGGTTCAGGAAGGTATCCACACGGGTTTCCAGTTCAGCCAGGAACTCATCAGCCTGTTCCTGCGTGATGGTCTCATCGGCGACCAGTCCGTTCACGCGCTCGGTTGCCAGGGCAATGATCTCCGCCGTGACCGCATCCACATCACCGCCATTGGTCTCGATCACTTCGGCAAGGGTTGCGCCATCCGCAATGGCCTGGCGGATCTCACCCGATTCCAAACCGAGGCTCTCCGTGATGATGCCGAAAGCATCACCACGCAGCCCATCCTGGAAGCGTTCACGCAGGCGCTCACCACGTCCACCCAGTTCAAACTCCGAGTTCAAAGCTTCTGTGATGCGCGTTTCCAGGTTGGCGAGGATTTCATCCGCACGTTCCTGGGTGATGCGTTCGCTGGCGACCGCCTCAGCAAGGCGAGTTTCCGCTTCTGCCAGCAAGGCCGAGGTCACATTATCCACACTGCCGCCATTGGCTTCGATCACTTCTGCCAGTGTCGCGCCGTCGCGCACCTGCACGAAGATCTCTTGTGCGGTCAGCCCGGTCTCTTCCGTGATGATCTCCAACAATGCGCGCACATTGCCACGACGGTCGGCAAGGCCATCAACGGTGGAAGGGTCTTCTTGCGCGCCGGCAACGCCGACAAACAGGGACATCACCAGGACAATCATTCCGAGAATTGCAAATTGGGTCTTCATGGCGTCTTTGCTCCTCACAGCACTCATCTACTTGCTTGCCTGTAGCATGCCAGCGCAGTGTTATGAGAGCTTACGCTCGATGTAAATTGATGGTAAACTGCGGGCGTTTCGCGCCAGACACCCGCAAAATAGGGGCAAATTGAGGATTGTGTATGGGTGCTGTAGATTGTTCGATCATCATTGTGAGCTGGAATGTGGCGGATTTGCTGGCAGCCTGCATCGACAGCATCCTCGCGTCACCTGTGGCGATCAATGAACCTGACGGGGAGAAACCCGTCGTAGAGATCATCGTTGTGGATTCCGCCAGCAGCGACCAGACCGTGCCCATGCTGGAAGAACGTTATCCCCAGGTGCGTTTACTGGCGCAAGAAGAGAACGTGGGCTACACGCGGGGCAACAACATCGGCCTGGAAACAGCGCGGGGACGCCATCTCTTCCTGCTCAACCCGGATACGGAACTTCTTGGTGATGCCCTGCCTACGATGATCGCCTATCTCGATGCTCATCCGCGAGTTGGCATTCTGGGGCCGCACACGCTCAATCCGGATCGCAGCACTCAGTCCACGCGCCGCCGCTTCCCAACGCAGACGTTGGCGTTCTTCGAAAGCACATGGCTGCAACCCTATGCGCCGCAAGACATGCTGGATCGTTTCTATGTGAAAGACGCCCCGGACGACGGAGTTTACCAGGTGGATTGGGTGCAGGGTTCGGCGCTGTTGGCGCGGCGCGAAGTCTATGAAGCGATCGGTGGGTTGGATCCGGGCTATGTGATGTTCTTTGAGGAAACTGACTGGTGTAGGCAGGCCAAGGATGCGGGCTGGCAGGTGATCTACCTGGGGACGGCACAGGTGATCCACTACGGCGGTCAGAGCACCGATCAAGTCGGCGCGTACAAGCACATCTACTTCCAGGAAAGCAAACTGCGCTATTTCCGCAAGTATCACGGCGCGACGTTCGCCGCCCTGCTGCGCATCTTCCTACTGGCGAATTATTGGGTGCAACTCCTGCTGGAAGGCGCGAAAGGGCTGGTCGGGCACAAACGCGACCTGCGTCGGGAGCGCGTGCAGACCTACTGGCAGGTCATCCGCAGCGGCTTGAGAGTATCGTAAATGCGCATTGGCTTGATCACAGGCGAATATCCCCACATGCAGGGTGGTGTTGCAGCTTATACGCATCTGCTGGCGCAAAAGCTTGACGAACGCGGACACGAAGTCTTCTTGTTGGCCAGCAAGGGAGCACAGCAGCAGCAGCCCACGCTGCCTCTGACACGTATCCGTCATTGGGGGATGGGAATCTTGACGACCGTTCCGGGCTGGGCGCAGCAACATCGGCTGGACATTCTCAACCTGCAATTCCAGACGGCGGCATTTCAGATGTCGCCCTGGGTGCATTTCCTGCCGCAGACGACGCAGACACCCTTCGTCACGACATTTCACGACCTGCGCTTCCCGTATTTGTTCCCGAAGGCGGGTGCCCTGCGAGATTGGATCGTGATGCATCTGGCGCGCACGTCGGACGGAACCATCGTCACCAATGCAGAAGACCAGCAGCGCCTCGCCCACTTGCCACAAATTGCCATGATTCCCATCGGCAGCAATATCGCGTTGGAGCCACTGCCTGCCGAAGCGCACAATCAATGGCGCGAACAAGCCGGAGCCGCTGAAGATGATTTTCTATTGGCACACTTCGGCTTTCTGAATCACAGCAAGGGCGTGGATACGCTGCTGCGTGCGCTGGCGCAACTGGACGAGCGGATCAAGCTGGTGATGGTCGGGGAGCGCATCGGAGCGTCGGACGCCACGAACGCAGCCTACGCCAGACAAATCGACGCTCTGGTTGCGTCTCTGGGGCTGGAGGGGCGCGTCACCTGGACGGGAGCCGCGCCAGCCCATGAAATCAGCGCCTATCTTCAGGCGGCGGATGCCGTCGTTCTGCCGTACCGGGACGGCGCATCGTATCGGCGGGGGACGCTGCTGGCGGCCATTGAACAAGAAGCAGCCATCATCAGCACGACGCCACGAGTACCTGTGACCGATTTCATCTCCGGGGAGAATATGCTGCTGACCGTACCTGAGAATCCCACCGCGCTCGCCGAAGCGATCCAGAATCTGTACGAGTCACCGGACGTACGACAGCAGTTGCAGCGGGGCGCGGCGGCCTTACGCAACCGCTTCGACTGGGATCACATCACGGAGCAAACGCTGGGATTCTACGAGCGTGTGCGGGAGGCAGCACGATGAAAGCTCCCCGCCACCTCGCGCTGTACATCATCCTGGCGCTGTACCTGTGCATGGGTAGCATGTATGCCTTGCTCAATCCGCTCTGGGAAGCGCCCGATGAGGTTTACCACTTCGCCATGGTGCAGCACCTCGCAACAAGCGGCCTGCAACTGCCGTCACAGGAACCCGGTACGGTCGGCCTGTGGAACCAGGAAGGCAACCAACCCCCGCTGTATTACTTGATCGGTGCTGTTCTCATCGCAGGAGTGGACACCTCGGACATCCAGGAGACCCTGCGCTTCAACCCGCACGCCAACATCGGCCATTACCAACCAGACGGCAACGCCAACCGCATCGTGCATCGTCCTGAAGCCGAACGTTTCCCGGGCGAAGGCAGCGTACTCGCAGCCTACATCCTGCGCTTTTACTCGCTGCTACTGGGCGCGGGAACCGTCACTGCGACCTATTTCCTGGCGCGAATGCTCTTCCCGCAGATGCCGACACTCGCTGTAGGCGCGGCGGCGCTCAATGCCTTCCTGCCCATGTTCCTCTACATCAGCGCGGCAGTGAACAACGACAACCTCTCCAATTTCATCGGCAACAGCGCGATTCTGCTGCTGTCGGCGCTGTTGCTGGGGAAAGTCAACGCTCACTGGCGAACTTACGTCCTGATTGGCGTTGTAGTTGGGGCGGGCTTACTGGCCAAGCTCAACCTGGGTTTGCTGATTCCGGCAGTGGCCTTTGTGCTACTGGTGGTCAGCCTGCGAGAGCGCGATTGGCGTCCCTTTTTCTTGGGTGGTGTCATTTCCGGAGGCATCACCATCGCAATGGCGGGGTGGTGGTACTGGCGCAACTGGCAGCTCTTCGGCGACCCAACCGGGCTGGATCGTTTCCTCGATATTGTGGGGCGGCGCGTGAGTCCCGCCTCGCTCGCGCAGTTGTGGACAGAGCGCGACAGCTTCATCCGCACCTTCTGGGGATTGTTCGGCAACATCAACGTACCGATGAGTGATCCGGCTTATCTCGTGCTGAACGTGCTGGGTGGATTGGCACTGCTCGGAGGGCTGATCTTCGTCATCCGCTATGTAACGCACAAGCAACACACGATTTACCAGAAACTCGCCCTGCTGCTGGTGACGCTGTGGCCTGTGGCGGTCTTCATGGCCTTCCTGCGCTGGACGAGCATCACACCTGCTTCTCAGGGGCGGCTGGTCTATGGGGCGATTTCGGCTCTGGCGCTGCTGGCGCTGCTGGGTGTGGCCGGCTGGCTTCCCACACGCCTGCGCCGATTCGCCGCTGGTGGCGCAGTAACAGCTCTCTTTGCACTGGCGATCAGCCAACCCGCCCTGACCATCGCCCCGGCTTATGCCCAGCCTGCCCAAATCGAAGCGGATGAAGCGCTGGCTGTCTTCGAGGCGGATACGGGCGCAATCAGCGTGACGAGGATCGACATCACAGATGATACTGTGCCCACCGGAAGTTACCTGCACTTCACCGTCGATTTCAGCGTGCAGGAGCGCTTCAACCGGGATTGGAGCCTCTTCGTGCATCTGGTCTCCCCGGAAGGGATCATCATCGCACAGCGCGATGTCTACCCCGGCGGCGGCAGTCTGGCGACATCCGACCTCGCGGTGGGACGCGCATGGGAAAACGCAATCGCTGTCTGGATCCCGGAAACAGCCTATACGCCACAGACTCTGGAGGTGCGGCTGGGCTGGTATCATCTGCCGAGCGGCGAACGCATGCGGCTCAGCGCTGATAGCGCGGATGATGAAGAGATGTGGCCCCTGGGACAGGTGACAATCCAGCCGCGACCCACTGACCTCGATGTACCCAATCCACAGGATGTCAATTTCGGCGGCCTGATTGAACTGGTGGGCTACGACATCAGCGACTTGCAGACGACTTCTGGCGAAACGCTGGAATTGACGCTCTACTGGCGGGCGCTGCGCCCCATCACACAGGATTACGTCGTCTTCGCCAACGTCCTCGATCCGGCAACCGTCACCAAGTATGCCGAGAGCAACGCCATGCCCGCGAATTGGACTCGCCCGACATCGACCTGGGATGTGGGCGAAATCATCAGCGACACGCATTCCCTGACGGTCACTGGTGAGGCCACGCCGGGAGTCTACCCCATCGAGATTGGGCTGTATTTGCAGGAAGAAGGCTTCCCGCGCCTGGATGTATTGGGGACATACCAGAATTTCCTGCGCCTGACGGCGATTCGCATCCTGGCGGAGGATGATTCATGAGCCGATTGTTGCGTTCGAACGATCTACGCGCCGCAGTGCTGCTGGTTTTGCTGTGGCTGCTGTTCTTCTGGCGGCTGCTGACTCCGGTTGCAGCAGATCAAGCTGCATTTCAGGAGGGCGATTTTTCGGGGCAGTTCGTGGCCTTCGCGGCCTACCAGTACGAGCGTCTGGCTGGCGGCGAGATTCCGCTCTGGAATCCCTATAACAACGGCGGCCTGCCCTTCATCGCCGACCCGCAGGCGGCGGTCTTCTATCCCCCACGCCTGCTGACAATGGGTCTGAGCGTCATCACAGGCGACTTCTCTTACGGGGCACTGCAATTGGAGGCCATCGCGCATGTGCTGGCCTATTCGCTGCTGGTGTACGCCTTCCTGCGCCGCTTGCTGAAGGGTCACCCCGGCAGTATGTACGGGGCTGTCATCGGGGCAGTGGTCGCGGCCTATGGCGGCTTCATCGCGGGCTATCCAATGCTGCAACTCGCGATTCTGGAAGGTGCAATCTGGCTGCCACTGGGCGCCCTGGGCATCCTGGAAGCGACTCGCGAACGGCTGCGCATCCCCTGGTTGGCGCTGGCGGGATTCGCATTAGGGTTGTCCTGGCTGGCGGGACACTCGCAGACCAGCTGGTTTGCGACCTACCTGCTGGTGGCATGGCTGGCCTATCGCGTTTTTGTGGCGCGGCTGGGCTGGCGCGTATTCTTCGGCGGGTTGAGCTTCTTCGGGTTGGTCACCTTTGGCGTGACGGCAATCACCCTGCTCCCCGGACTCGAATATCTGCGGCTGGCCTCTCGCAGCGACCTGGGCTATGCGGCGAAAGGCAACGGGTTCCCGCTGCAAGATGTGGCGCAGTTCGTCTTCCCCGGTATGGTGAGCCTCTTCTCTCCGCTGTATGTCGGGGTTCCCACGCTGCTGCTGATCTTCGCCGCCGTGCGCTATCGCGTTGTGACGAGCCGTTTCTGGCTGGGAAGCGGAATCATCGGCCTGCTGCTGAGCTTCGGCGCGAATACCGCCTTTTACCCGGCGCTCTATAACCTGGTGCCGGGATTGCGCTTCTTCCGGGGGCAGGAACGCGCAGCAATGCTTGTGGCCTTCAGCCTGGCGATGCTGGCGGGCCTGGGTGCGGCGAAACTCGCGGCGTGGTCATCGGATGAGGATGCCCGCCCCCTGCGTCACGCGGGTTGGATACTGCTGGCGCTCGTCGGCGGTTTGACGGCTTTGTTTCTGGCGGGCTGGCTGGGGCAGGTCGGCGAAGGGTTTGGCGCGGTTATCGGCACGGCGGTATTCAGCGCGGTGTTGATTACCGCTGCCGGGTTGCTTGTGCGCTATCACACTCGACAGCCCCAACGCTGGATTCTGGCGGCGCTGGCAATTGTGATCGTGTTTGATCTCTTCAGCACGAATATGGACTCAGATGCGGTCTATGAGGATGTTCCCGCGACTGAGCAGCTCCCGGCGGATCCGCCGCCGCTGGTGCAGGCCGCGCTGCAAGCCGATGCCGCACAGCCCTTCCGCGTCGATGGCTTCCGTGGCCTGGAAGCCAACTACGGCAGCCTGTACGGGATCCTGGACATGCGCGGGATCAGCCCGTTGTTCTTCCAGCCTGCGCAAGAAATCATCTACCGCGACTACATCAACAATCCGCTGGCCTGGGAATTATTCGCTGTGCGCTATATCTACAGCGAGCGAGATCGCTTCGACAGCGTAGAAACGCGGGTCATAGCGGAAGGTATGGATCGACGAGGGCGGGTGTACCTGCACGAGATTCTCGATCCGCGCCCCTTCGCCCATCTGGTATATCGGGCGGACGTTGTGGACAGTGACGCATTCGCCCGTGCCCTGCTGGATGACCCGCGCTACGATCCACGCCAGAGCGCGATCTTGTCAGGTGATCCGGGGTTGCAATTGCCCGATACCGCGCCAGAAGAGGCCATCGCGACCATCGAGACTTTTTCGCCCGAACGCTTCACAGTGCGGGTAGATACGCCCGAAAATGCCATCCTCACACTGGCGCATGTGGATTACCCCGGTTGGCAGGCGACAATCAACGGCACCCCCCTGCCAATCCTACGCGCTTACAGTGCCCTGACAGCGGTGGCTGTACCTGCGGGAGAGCATACCATCGACTTCACATATGATCCCCTGAGCTACCAAATCGGCGCGATCCTCAGCCTTTTCACCTGGGGCGGGCTGGCTATACTGGCAGCGGTGCAGCTACTACTCCAGATCCGACGCAGCAACGAGGAATGACGCCATGCAATCACCAGCCGCACAACAGTTCAAACAATGGGTTGTCTCGCTAGATCAGCGGGTATTCGCGGTTGGCCTGGGACTGATCGTCGGCATCCTGGGAGGCCTCCTCGGTTTGCTGCTGGCGCTGGTCGGCCCGGCGCTGACGCTGGCAGGGCTGGCAGGCGCATTATTGGCGCTCTATGTGCTGACCGATGTGCGTGCGGCGCTCTTCGGCGTGCTGGCGGTGATGATCCTGCTCCCGTTCGGCACCTTCCCGGTGGACATCGGCATCACCCCGACGCTGCTCGATCTCGCCCTGGGGGCCTTCATCGTGGTCTACCTGCTGCAATGGATGCGCGGCGCGCGGCGAAACCTGCAACTGTCCCCGATCCATGCCTTGCTCGTCCTCTACGTGATGTGGCTGATCTTCGCCTTCTTCATGGGGATGCGCTACGGCAGCCCCAGCGCGACGACACTGCGACAATTCGCTTCGACCTTGCTCAGCATCAGCATGGCCTTCATCCTGGTGGATTTGCTGCGCAATCCGTTAGCATTGCGCCGGATGCTGCTGGCGATCATGCTGTTGGTCGGCGTGCAAGCGCTGATTGCCATCGGCCTTTTCGTGCTGCCTGACCCCACTGCCGAAGCGATCCTGGTTCAGCTCTCGCGCATTGGCTACCCGGCGGGTGGCGTCATCCGCTACATTGAATCCAACCCGGCACTGGGCGAACGCGCCATTGGCACCTGGGTCGATCCAAATTCACTCGGTGGGCTGCTGGCGGTGGGTGGCGCACTGATGGCTCCGCAACTGTTCGCACGTAAGCCGATCCTGGGGCATCGTGCGTTGGCCTTCATTCTGCTCGCTGTAATTGCCCTGGCGCTGATCCTCACCTCGTCGCGGGCGTCCTTTCTGGCGTTCTCCTCGGCGCTGGTGGTGATCGTCATCGCACGCTACCGTCGCTACATCCCGCTGCTGCTCCTCGTCGGCAGTCTGTTCTTGCTGCTACCACAGACGCAGAATTACATCGACCGCATTTTCCAGGCATTCCAGGGGGCTGATCTGGCGACGCAGATGCGCATCGGTGAATGGACGGATTCACTCAATTTGATCCAGAATTATCCCGTATTCGGTATCGGCTTCACCGGAACTCCCACGCGCGATGTCTACACGGATGTCGCCAACATGTACCTGATTATGGCGAACCAGATCGGCATTACGGGCGTCATCATCTTCTTGATCGCGATGGGGGGCATCTTCCTCTACGGCTATCGCGCCTGGCAGTTCGTCCGGCACAGCGCTGAATGGGATGCACTGCACCTCGGTTGCCAGATCGCGCTGATGACAGCCCTCGTCAATGCAGTCGCCGATTTGTACTTCTTCCGGCTGGATTTCCAGGCACCGATCACCTGGTTCTGGATCACCGTCGCGCTGGCAATCACGAGTTCGCGGCTGATTCTGGCAGAGCACGCGGAACCCACCGTTGCGAAACGAGGCTGAATCCTCTATAGTGCGGCGGTTATATTCTAAACAGACGCGATCAACCACAACTTTCCGCTCCATGTAGTGCGCTGGCACAAAATGGGGCTACATTCGTGGGAAGGAGATACTCCAACACTATGAAACGCTCATACGAAATTCCTGTTATCTTTCGTAATCTCGGTTCGGAAGAAGAGATGCAGCAGGCCGTTGACCAGGTCGTGGCCTGGATCGAGAACAGCAATGAAATGGAAGATCCGGGCAACGTCACACGCATCGACCGCACCCGCCTGGGTCGCCGCCGCCTGGCCTACGAAATTGACGGGCAGCGCGAAGGGTTTTATGTCCTCTTCTACGCCGATATTGATGCCGCTCACCTGACTGAACTGGAACTGAACCTCAAGCTCTACGACCCGGTCTTGCGCCATATGGTCGTGCGTGACGAAAACCCCACGACCAAGTCCGAAGAGAAGGAAGCCGACAGCGACAGCGAATGACGTTGTGGTCTACGCTATAATGTTCCCTGTCTTTGGTCGGAAGAAGAGCAACCGCCAGCCGAAAGTTAGGGAAGGTACAGTATGGGACGGGGACTGAACAAAGTCATGATTATCGGCAACGTCGGACGCGACCCGGAAATGCGCTACACCCCCAGTGGGCGTCCGGTCACCAGTTTCAGCGTTGCCACCAGCCGCACCTGGACATCCGCCGAAGGCGAACGCCACGAAGAGACCGAATGGTTCAACGTGGTCGCCTGGGGGAACCTGGCGGAGATCTGCAAGAGTCACCTTGCCAAAGGGCAACTGGTATATGTGGAAGGCCGCCTGCAAACACGCGGATGGGAAGATGAGAGCGGTAAGCGGCATTTCCGGACAGAATTAGTCGCCAACGAGATGATCTTGCTGGGCGACCGCGCCGATACGCAAACGCACTGGCAAGACGACGATACACCTGACAGCTACGCATTCTAGGCAACAGACAAAGAACACGAGGAAAGCGCCATGAGCGACGAGAACAACAACAACCGAGACGACAACAAATCCGAACGCGAAGAACGTCCGCGTCGTGGGCGCAGCGGTGGACGTGATCGCGGGGCATCCCCGCGCCCGCGCCGTCGTGGACGCAGCGAATACTGCCCTGACGGCAAGTGCTTCGATTACAAAGATGTCGAGACGTTGATGCGCTACGTCAACGAAGTGGGGAAGATCAAACCGCGCCGCCAGACCGGCAACTGCGCACGCTGCCAACGTGAACTGGCACGCGAGATCAAGCGGGCGCGCTTCATTGCCCTGATGCCCTACGTCGAACGCGACTGAGCGATGTTTTTGGGCGCGGCACTGGCTGGGCTGAACCCCGCGGAAGCTGCGCCCAAAACGCCGTCTTTCACAGTAGCACACGGCCTACCCTATGGTATGATGAGGCCGTTTTGTTTTTCACAAGCAACATCTTCGCAACACGTATGAGGAGCTTCGCATGGCTAGAAGGCGCCAAACCACCGGACTGCCGAAGAAAGAGCGCCAGGCACAGCAGGCGCCCGAACAAGAAAATCAGGAGAACCAGTTTATTGAGCGCTTGCTCGGCTACCCCAAAACACGCGTACAGCGCGAGGAAGCCATCAACCGCTTGCTGCGGCGCTCCATTGCGGTCATCTCCGCCGTTTTCATCGGCCTGATTGCCCTGGCATTATTCGTGCAATTCGTCATCACCCCTAATCTGACCATCGCAACCGTCAACGGCGAACGCATCACCGTCGGCGAATTTCAGGATCGTTTCCGTTTTGAGCAAGCGCTGGCCCTGCAACAGGCGACCATCCTGTACCAGAATGCCCAGCAGCAAGCCCAGGCATTCGGCATTGATGTCAACCAGATTCTGCAAAACAATCAGCAATTCCAGCAGTTGAATCAGGAACTCCAATTCCCGGATATTCTCGGTCAGCGTGTGATTGACCAGATGATCGAAGATGAACTCATCCGGCAGGAATTGGCAGCACGCGACATCGCAGTCAATGAAGAGTTGATCGAACAACAGCAGAACGAATACTTTGGCTTCGATCCGACGGAAGTCGCGCTGATTGGCACACCCGCCACACCGACGCCAACGCCCACAATCACGCCGACGCCCTTCGTCTCGCCGACGCCATCCCCCACACCGACCGCCACCGCCACGCCAGAGACGACACCGGAAGTGGTCGCGGAGGTCACCGCAGAGGCTACCGGCGAAGCGACGGCTGAAGTGACGGAACAGGCCGTCCCAACGATCCCGCCCTCGCCGACGCCCAGCCAGGAAGATCGCATCGAAGATTACGAAGAGTCGCTGGACTTGTTCCAGGACAACCTGTTGCAGAGCGAAGCGACTGCCAGCGGTATCGACAATTTCTGGCTGCGGCAGGCACAACAGCAAGCCCTGCTGGAAGCCGTCGTCGGCGTAGACCCGGCCAAGCAGTACGTGAATGCGCGGCATATCCTGGTGGAAACAGAAGAAGAAGCTAACGAGATCATCGCGGCATTGGAAGCGGGTGAATCCTTCGCAGAACTGGCACGCTCTCGCTCGGTTGATACGACCTCCGGCGCACGCGGTGGCGAACTGGATTGGTCTCCCGTCGTGAGTTACGTGCCAGAATTCCAGGAAGCGGTGCTGAATGCTCCCATCGGCGAGGTCGTCGGCCCGGTTGAGAGCGAATTCGGCTTCCATATCATTCAGGTGCGTGCACGCGAAGAACGTGAGGTCGAAGGTAATGAGCTTGAGACCATCCAACGCGCCGAATTCAGCGCCTGGGTTGCTGACCTGCGTGAGGACAGTGAAGAAGACATCACCATCAACGAGAACTGGCCCAACTTCCTGCCGAACTAAGATACTCAGCAGGATCGCCCCGATTGGGTGATCCTGTTTTTTCTCCTCCGTGATGACGCTTGCCCAACGGTTGGCGTCGCTGCATTGCCACACCTACCTGCCCTGTCTATAATGCGCAGCATGAACGATCAACCACTGAACCAGCTAGAAGGACGCATTGAGCGCCTGGTTGAAGGGGTCTTCACCAGCCTCTTTGGCAAGAAAGTCCAGGCGCACGACATCGCGCTGCAGCTTGCCCGCAGCATGGAGGCGGGGCTGCGCCATGTGCCAGGGCAGGATCGGCGTCCGATTGCGCCGGACCTGTACGTAATTCGCCTACATCCGGAAACGCTGCAACAGTGGCGGATGCATTCGGCCTTCGGGGAGACACTCAGCGGCGACCTGGCCGAATACGCGACGCAGTGCGGCTATCACCTGCACAGTAAGCCCGTGATTCGCGTCGTGGAAGATGCGGAACTGGAAAGAGGCGCGGTCTCTGTACGGGCAAAGCACACCACCGCTGTCGAACACAGCACTCAGTCAATGCAGCCGATCCGTCCAGAAAACAGCGCCCAGGCCTCCGAAACACCGCAAATCATCATTAACGGCAAGAAAACCATCAAGCTGGAAGACTCCTTCATCAGCATCGGGCGCAGCGACGAGAATCAGATCGTTCTCGACGACCCTAGCGTCTCGCGGCAGCACATCCAACTGCGGCGGCGATTCGGCCTGTATACGCTCTTTGATGTCAACAGCAAGGGCGGCACCTACGTCAACAACGTGCGCGTGCTGGAGCACCAATTGCAATCCGGCGATGTCATCCGCCTGGGCAGCACGCAAATTGTCTTCATCGCAGGCAGCAGTGCCGACGATACGCCACAGACCACGCAGTCCATTGACCCAATTGAGACGTGAACCGCCGTGACACTGGAACTGACCCTACTCGCACTTCGCATCGCATCTGGCGTGCTGCTGCTGGCGCTGCTGCTAGCCGTTTTCTGGATCATCTGGCGGGAGATGCGGGTTGCTGCTGCCCAGGCACAGATTCATCGGCGGGTTTACGGGCATCTGGTGGAATTAGCGAACATCGGCGACGAGTATATTCCCACGGGCGAGACGCACCGCCTGCGCCCACTAACCAACCTGGGGCGTTCGCCGACGAATCACATCGTGATTGACGATGCCACTGCCAGCAGTTCTCATGCGATGATCGGGCTGCGGGAAGGTCACTGGTGGCTGGAAGACAAGAACAGCCGCAACGGGACGCTGCTCAACGGTGAAGCGATCACAGCGCCGACGATTGTCACCGATGGCGACATTATCAGCATCGGCAAGGCGCACTTCAAAATTATCCTGGAGATTTAGGGAAAGAAGCACGATTCATGGACTTAGGATTGGCAGGTGCACGGGTACTGGTGACCGCTGCCAGCGCTGGATTGGGGGCAGCGACGGCACGGCGTTTCAGCCTGGAAGGGGCACGAGTCGTCATCAACAGCCGCAGCCTCTCAAAGTTGCAGCAAACGGCCACAGCGATTGCGGAAGAGAGCGGAAACCCGGTCTTCGCGCACGCCGCCGACGTATCCGACCCTGACGCAATCCCTGCGCTAATTGAAAATACCGTCTCGCTGCTGGGCGGGCTGGACGTTCTGGTGACGAATGCAGGTGGCCCTCCGGCAGGGACATTCGATGCTTTTGATTACGCGGCATGGCGCTCCGCTACCGATTTGACACTGCTGAGTGCCACCACGTTGATTCGTCATGCACTGCCCCATTTGCAGGAATCGGAACAGGCGGCTGTGCTGGCGGTGGTCTCGATTGCGGCAAGAGAACCCGTTGAAAATCTGACGCTCTCGAATACGATTCGTCCGGCAGCCGTGGGCTTGATGAAGACGCTCTCGCTGGAATACGCCAACCAGGGCATCCGTTTCAACAGTATTTTACCCGGAACGACGGACACCGAGCGCATCGACAAGCTGATGCAAGCGCGTGCCGAGAAAAACAACACCAATCCGGAGACCGAACGGAGCAAAGCCGCCGGGGCCATTCCATTGGGGCGCATCGGCACACCGGAAGAATTTGCCAATGCAGCCGTTTTTCTGTCCTCCCCGGCTGCCAGCTTCATCACAGGGGTCGCGCTCCCGGTGGACGGTGGCGCAATCCGGGCAACCACGTAAAGGAGAAAGACAGCCTATGAGCGAAACAATCCAGATCGGCGTTATCGGCGGCTCTGGCCTTTACAACATGCCAGAGATCAGCGATGTAGAGCAGCACACCATCCCGACGCCCTTCGGCGCGCACAGCAGCGGCCTGCGCAGCGGCACCTTGCGCGGCAAACGGGTCGCTTTCTTGCCACGACATGGCGAAGGGCATGTGCATTCCCCCCAGGGCATTCCGCAGCGGGCCAATATCTTCGCGCTGAAATCACTCGGCGTGCGCTTCATCATCGCGGTGAATGCCACCGGGAGCCTGCGCGAAGATTTCGAACCCGGGCACATCGTCATCCCGGATCAAATTGTGGATTACACCATCGGCAAGCGCGAACGCTCCTTCTTCAACGACAGCGTCGTCGCCCATATTTCAGTGGCGGATCCCTTCGATGAGGTACTGCGCCAGAAGTTGATCGAATCGGTGCAGGCCAGCGGCGGCACTGTGCACGGCAAGGGTACGCTGCTGGTAGAAGATGGGCCGCGCTTTGCCACGCGCGCGGAAAGCCACATGTTCCGCCAGTGGGGCTGTGATCTGATCGGCATGACCAATGCGCCAGAGGCTTTCCTCGCACGCGAAGCCGAAATCGCTTACGCGAGTATGGCTCATATCACCGATTACGATGTGTGGCATGAGGAAGAAGACCCCGTCACCGTCGATATGGTCATTGCCACCATGCAGCAGAACCTGAAAATCGCGCAGGATGCCGTCGCCCACGCCGTTGAACACCTGGACGCAGACGCCCTGACGCCAGCGCACACCGCCCTGGACAACGCGATCATGACGGCGCGCGACAAAATCCCGCAAGAGACGCTGGACGCCCTCAAGCCGCTGGTTGGGCGGGCGCTGAAACTCGATTAAGACGATGGTTCGCACACTGGACGCCAGCGAAACGCGCCACTCGCTGCTCACGGAGCGTCTGCTGCTCACATTGGCGGCGGCTTTCATCCTGGTGAACTTCGTCGCTCTGATGCTGCTGCGCACAACGACGCTGGCGGACTGGCTGCACTTCGCCGCATGGATGGGTTGTGCAATTGGCGGGCACTGGATGCTGAATCGCTTCATCCCACGCCGCGATCCGCTGTTATTCCCGCTGGCGATGTTCTTCAGCGGTTGGGGGCTGGTGTTGATCGAGCGGCTGGAACCGTTTTTCGCCGACCGACAGACGGTCTGGTTAGTCATCAGCACATTGGCGCTGCTGGCGGTGACAAGTATGCCGCAGATTTTGCGCTGGCTGCGATCCTATCGCTACCTGCTGCTGACAGTCGGCCTGCTGCTACTGATCGGCACTGTGCTGCTCGGCAGCAATCCGTCGGGGTTGGCAGGGGCACCGGAACTGTGGTTGGGATTCGGCAACGTCTTCTTTCAACCCTCCGAACTGCTGAAAATCATCCTGGTCGTCTTCCTGGCAAGCTACCTGGGCGAGCAGGTGCCCCTGCTGCGCAATGCGTTCAAAGGCGACGAAACCCCGGATCCCTTCTGGTCACCGCGCATCCTGGGGCCGATTTTCCTCATGTGGAGCCTGACGGTTGCCCTGGTCATCTGGCAGCGAGATTTGGGGACGGCGGCGCTGTTCTTCGGCGTCTTCATCGTGCTGCTGTATGTCGCCAGCGGACGCACCTGGATTCTGCTTGCCGGGGTCGGCCTGCTGGGGATTGCAGGCGTGGTCGGCTATAACCTCTTCAGCGTAGTCGAACTGCGCGTGGACATCTGGCTCAATCCCTGGCCGGAGGCGGACGGACGCGCCTATCAGATTGTGCAAAGCCTGATGGCCTTCGCAGCAGGCGGAGTCGGCGGCAATGGAATCGGGCAGGGGTCACCGGGCTACATTCCGGTGGTGCATTCGGATTTCATCTTCGCGGCGTTGGCGGAGGAATACGGCCTGCTGGGGGTGATCGTGCTGGTCGCGCTCTTCGCTGTGCTGGTACTGCGAGGGCTGCTGCTGGCGCTGCGCCTGCAAGAACGGTCCTTTTACGCGCTGCTGGCGCTGGGACTCAGCACTGTCGTCGGATTGCAGGGTATCTTGATTATGGGCGGCGTCCTCAAGCTGCTGCCACTGACAGGAGTCACTTTGCCCTTCCTGAGCTACGGCGGAAGCTCGCTCATCACCAGCTTTCTGATCAGCGGCCTGCTGCTGCGTCTATCAGCGGAGGAGGCTGCATGGAACTGACACGCGAAGTGCAGCGCCTGACGCTGAGTTTCCTGGCGATGTTCATCTTCATCGGGGCAGCAGCAGGCTATTGGGCGATTTTTGGCGCGGATAGCATCTTGCTGCGCGAAGACAATCCCCGTGCAGTGGAAGACGAAGCGGCGATTCGGCGCGGCAGCATTTATCCGAGCAATCAAGCGACACCCCTCGCCCAGACCATAGTGGCTGAAGACGGTACGCTGAACCGCAGGTACATGGATCCGGCGTCCTACAGCTACACGGGATACTTCAGTTTGCGCTACGGAGTCGGTGGGGCGGAAGCTGCCTATGATGCGATTCTGCGGGGCGAAGCGGGCGAGGAAACGCTTGCGACTTATTTCGAGCGGGATGTCTTGCACCTGCCACAGGTCGGCGCGGATGTGCGGTTAACGCTCGATTCGCGGATTCAGCGTCGGCTGTACGAGGCGCTCGACGGCCTATCCGGAGCGGCAGTTGTGCTGCGTGTGCCGGATGGGGCGGTCTTATCGCTGCTGAGTGTCCCCACCTATAACCCCAACACGCTGGACGAAGATTGGGAGATCCTCATCGAGGCAGCGGGGAATCCCTTCTTCAATCGTGCAGTGCAGGGGCAGTATCAACCGGGTGGCTTGATTCAGACAGGACTGTTGGGGGCAGCATTGCTGGAAGGAGCGACGCTGACAATCCCTGACGACAACGCGACTGAACCCGTCACCATCAACGGTTTGACGCTGACCTGTGCGCAGCAGCCCCCTGTTGCATCGCTGACGCTGGAGCAAGCTTACGCCTACAGTTGCCCCACCCCCTTCCTGACACTGGCACAAAGTCTACCAGAGTCGAGTATTGAGCAGAGCTTCGACCGCCTGCGTGCGATCAGCGTACCGCTGCTAGAAGGCTTCGTCCCGGACGACTTACCGCCCGAAGCCACTCCAGAAGTCACGGAAGCAGCCGAAAGAGTCTCATTTGAAGAGCGGGTACTGGGACAGGGGGAACTCACAGTCAGTCCGCTGGGGATTGCATCAGCAACGGGGGCCTTCATCAATGGCGGCAATGCACCGCTGCCGTATGCGCTCGAAGCTGTTCGCCCTCCCAGTGAAGACTGGATCACCCGTGTACCCACACCGCAATCACTGCCGCTGCTGACCGAGGCGAATGCACGACGGCTGCGCGAACAGATGCAGAACAATTTGCTCATCCTGGGAGTGGACGTGCCGCAGGGAACGGTCATCGGCGGGCACGCGGCACTCTCGTTTTCCGGCGAGGAAACGCAGTCGTGGTTTACCGGGTTCATCACTATGGAGGGCGGGCGCGGCCTCACCATCGCCCTCGTACTCGAAGATACGGCTGATGCAGCTCGCGCTGCCGAAATCGGCATCGACACCTTGCTGTACGCCGCTGCATTGCCGTCGAATTAGCCCGATACAGGGCTGACGCTGCCCAACGGTTTTTTGTGGGCTGCGGCACGCTCTTCCTCAACCTCGGCGAAGATGCGTTCCAGGTCTTCAGAGAAGAGGCGTTTGCGGAAGGTGAATCCCACAACCAGCCCCAGGAATACGCGGAACCACTTCAGGAAGAGGCTGGTCAGCAGCGCAATCGCTACCGCCAGTTCAGGCGTGACAATCGGTTGAACGGGTGCAACCAGCGCCAGCAACATCGCTCCCGTCGTCACCTCGGTGACGCCCGCCCCATTGGGCACGAAGCTGAACGCCCCGACGGCTGAAACCACACCGGCGATGAAGGCCGCTTGCAGCACCAACTGCCAGGTCACTTCCAGACCGAAGCCATAGAGAATGATGACGAAACCCACGATGCTCCACAGGTAAACGCCCACACCAACCAGCGTCATGGGGATGACGTGGCGCAGGTGGAAGATCTCCCGACTGCTTTCGTAAAAGTCCGTGAGCGGCTGCTGTAAGCGTCGCAGCAACGGAACATAGCCCAGGATATTGAGGAAGAACATCGCCAACGGCCTGATCTGCACAACGATCAAACCGCCCACGATTAAGGCCATCGACGTATAAATCAGGGTCGCGCTGAGAGCGCCGTAGTCGATCGCGCCGTAAGAACCCAGGTTCAGCAGATCACCGGAGATGACCAATGCGACGAATACGATGACAATCACGGCCAGGCCATCCACGATACGCTCTGCCAACACAACGGGTGTGCTGCGTGCAATGGAGACCCCCGTCTTGGACTTCAACAGCGCCGCCTTGATGACCTCGGCAGATTTGCCCGGACTCACAACCATCGTGAAGGCCGTGATGAAGATAATAATGCTATCAAACAGGCTGATTTTGTCGCGGGCGTCGATCACGCCCAGGTAGTAATGCCACTCGAAAAAGCGAAAGGCGATCACGAGAAACTGGCTGATCATGATCGGAATCACGAGAAGCCAGGGAAACGCTCGGATTTGCGCGAAAGCGCCATCCTCTTTGGAGAGCTGCCCCTGACTATCGGCAATGACGAGCAGTAAAATGTACAAACCCAGGATCAACAGGATGCCCAGGAACAACTGATTACGGTACTTACGGAACATAGTCCACTCCATCCCCAACGTCGGAATACATTGTAACATTTATCAGATTAGGGGGCGTAGAGAAATCACGGGGAAACCGTAGCATTCTATTGCATGTTCAAAGCAACCCAAGTATGGCACACTTGGCGGCATCCAGAAGTAAGCAAGTTGTAAGAGTTTGCAAGTAAAAGCGGGCAGAGCGGCCAAAAACCCATTTCTGTTCGACATTGAGGCAACTTTCATGACCAATCCACATGACAAAACCGATCGCAACTTACGGCCTGTCGGCGCAGTGCGAGACGACCTGAATGCACCGCCCCGATTCTTATTCTGGGGAGTGATCGTCTTTTTCGTGCTGGTGATCGGCGGCTTTGTAGGCGGAATCTGGGCATTCAATAACGTGTTGAACGGCGGGCAGCAAGAGCGTGTGATGGGATACCTGCCGTTTATGGAGACATTCCTCTACCGTGCGCCGACACCGCAAGGTGGCATCTTACCCACTGCACCGCCAGTAGATGCCAATTCGCTGTTGGCACCACCAGCCGGGCCAGCAACAGAAGCGAGCGAAGCAACGGTAGAAGCAACCGAAGAACCGACAGCAGAGCCAACCCCGGTCAGCATCGCCGCGACGGCGACACCATCGCCAACGGCGACGCAGAGACCGACGGAAACGCCAGAGCCGACCGCCACCAACACGCCGGAACCGGCTCCGGTTGGTGGAGGCAGCGAGACGAGCGCCGAGGTCGCGCAATCAGCAGCAGCCCTCCCGGCATCGCATCGCAACTACGGATTCGTCTGGGATCGACAGGTGTGGAATAACTGCGGCCCCGCGACATTGACGACGGCGCTCTCGTTCTACGGCTGGCAGAACGACCAGGAATACGCCATGTCCTATCTGCGCCCGAACCGTGATGACAAGAACGTCAGCCCCTCCGAACTGGTGAATTTCGTCAATGAGCAGACGGGCGTTCGCGCCCTCTACCGCATGGGCGGCGACCTGGACATGCTCAAAGCGCTGATTGCAGCCGGATTCCCGGTGATTGTCGAGCGCGGTATGATGTTCGAGGCGAACGACTGGCTGGGGCATTACCAGTCCCTGGTGGCCTATGATGACTCTCAGCGCGGTTTCTACGCCTATGATAGTTTCCTGGGCGACGGCTCCGCCGGAGAAGGCATCTTCCAGCCCTATAACGAACTGGACGCAGACTGGCGGCACTTCAACCGCACGTTCATTGTGCTCTATCCGCAGGAAGGCGAGGCAACCGTCCAGCGCATCCTGGGTGACCTGTGGGATGAGACCAGGGCTGCTGAAATCGCCCTGGCGACTGCCCAGGAAGAAGCCCGCGCAGACCAGACGGATGGCTTTGCGTGGCACAACATGGGAACGTCACTGGTCGCGCTGGGTCGCTATGCCGAAGCCGCAACCGCCTTCGACCGCGCGCGTACCGCCGGGCTGCCCTGGCGTATGTTGTGGTATCAGTTTGGCCCTTTCGAAGCCTACTATGAAGTTGGACGCTATGAAGAGGTCATCAGCCTCGCACAGAGCAACCTGAATCAGGCCAACGAACTCGAAGAGAGCTACTACTGGCGCGGCATGGCACACGCTGCCCTGGGCAATACGACCCAGGCGCTCAGCGATTTCCGCACCGCCTTGCAATACAATCCGAACTTCGCAGCGGCACAGGCCGCCCTCGATGAACTGAACGCTTGATGTCGAGGGATTCTATGCACATACCCGGTACAGAGAACGCCGACGCGCAGGAAAAACGCAAACGCAGCCGCCATCTGGTACAGTCCACCGCCCTGCTGATCGTACTCTTCGCCATTTCGAAGGGCATCAGTCTGGTACAGACCTTCGTGATCGCCCGCGCCTTCGGCATCGGCAGCGAGTGGGATGCCTATGTCGCGGCCAGCCGCATCCCGGATACCATCGTCCTGCTGCTGGGTGGGGGCGCATTGGGCTACGCCTTCATCCCGGTTTTCAGCGGCTTTCTGGCGAAAGACGAGAAGGGCAACGCCTGGAAATTGGCCTCGCATGTGGTCAATACCATGTTTCTGCTGGCATTGATCGCCAGCGTGGTGGCCTTCATCTTCACGCCGCAGTTGATGCAATACGTGATTGCACCGGATTTCCCACCGGAGACCGTCGCTCTCAGCGTGAACTTGATGCGCATTCTGCTGCTGGGCACGCTGATTTTCTCCGTCAGCGGCATCGTGATGGGCATGTTGCAGAGTCACAACCATTTCTTGCTACCCGCCCTCGCTCCGATCCTCAATGACCTGGGGATTCTCTTCGGCGTCGTCTTCTTGATTGGCACCTTCGGCGTTTATGGCATGGTCTATGGCGCGGTGCTGGGTGCGTTGCTGCACCTGGGAATCCAGATTCCTGGCTTGATTCGCTTTGGCGCACGCTGGCACCCCGAACTCGGCTGGGATGATCCGGCGCTGCGCAAAGTGCTGCGGCTGATGCTGCCGCGCCTGGTCGGGCTGGGCGTCTCCAACATCAACATCATCGTCATGACCAACCTGGGGTCGCGTCTGGGCGAAGGCGCTGTTTCCGCCGTCGATTGGGGTTGGCGGTTGATGCAAATTCCGCAAACGCTGATCGGAACGGCAATGGGCATCGTCATCTTCCCCACGCTCTCCGCGCTCAGCGAAGTGGAAGACAAATTGGGCAAACGCAATGCGATGTCCGCCGCGCTGCGCTTCGTATTGATTGCGACCATCCCTTCGGCTATCGGCCTGATTCTGGTTGGGCAGCCGCTGCTGAGCCTGCTGGAAGGCGGCGCCTTTGATGCCTCTGCGACGAATCTCGTGTACAATGCCCTGCGTGCCTTTGCGCTGGGTATCATTGTCCATAGCATGCTGGAAATCGTCGCACGCAGCTTCTACGCGGACAAAGACACGGTGACCCCCTTGTATGCGGCAGTGGTCGGCGCGGGGGTTAATGTGGCGCTGGCCTACGTCCTGACAGGCATCGCCTTCGGCACAGCGGATGTGAACAACGTCTGGGGGATCGCGCTGGCGAATTCTCTGGGAGTGCTGGTCGAAGTCGGCATTTTGCTGGTCATCTTGCACCGACGCTGGAAAGACATCCACGAGAATGCGCTGCTGCGCACCGCCGGCAAGACCCTCACCGCCAGCCTGGTGATGGCTGTCGCTGTCCTGGGTGTGGAAGCAGTTTTCGCTGTCATCGGCCTGACGGGCGGATTGGTACTGACAGCAGCAATGGTTGCGGCGCAGATTGCCATTGGGGGCGCAGCCTTCCTCGTCGCCAGTCTGCTGCTGCGCATGGAAGAGATCAACGACCTGTTCAAGCTGGTATTTCGGCGTGATCCGAGCGACCTGGAGACTGTGCAACTCTCATGACGATTGAAATCAAGATGCTGACGCTAGGATTGGTATCGACCAATGCCTACCTCGTCGGCGATACGGAGACAAACGAAGCCGTCTTGATCGACCCGGTAGATGACGCCCCACTGCTGCACAAGGCTGCACAGGACGCGGGCTGGGACATCAAGCTGATTCTGGCGACACACGCGCATTTCGATCATGTGTTGGCGAGTCGCGAGTTGAAGCACTTGACCGGAGCGCCCTTCTGGATTCATGAAGAATGCATGCCAATGCTGGAGAATCTGCCCTCGCAGGGGCCGCTCTTTGGCATGGGCGAATTTCCCGAGGCGGCGGTGCCAGATCGCTTGCTCACCAGCGCGCCGGAAACGCTTGAGATCGGAGCGATCCGCTTGGAGACGCTGTACACGCCGGGGCATGCCGTCGGACACCTGAGTTTCTATATGCCGCAGCAGAAGGTCGTCTTCTCTGGCGACAGCCTCTTCGCAGGCAGCATCGGGCGCACGGATTTACCCGGTGGCAACCTGGAAGTGCTGCTGCGTTCCATCGAAGAGCAGCTTCTCCCACTGGGGGATGATGTGCAGGTGTTGCCAGGACACATGGGCCTCACCACCATCGGACGCGAAAAACAGACCAATCCCTTCCTGCAATAAGATGCGCGTCCTATTTCTCTTCCTGGATGGCATCGGGCTGGGCGAGGATGATCCTGCGATCAACCCCTTCGCGGTGGCGAAAATGCCCACGCTGCTCTCGCTCAGCAACGGGCGGCGCTGGCTGCGCGGGATCGGCGAGCAGCACAGCGAACGCGCGATCTTCCTACCAACCGATGCGCAGTTGGGGATACCGGGGCGTCCGCAGAGCGGCACATCCCAGGCCGCCATCCTCACGGGCCTCAATGTCCCGCAGATCGTGGGGCGGCACTATGGCCCCAAACCCAACGAAGAGACACGTGCGATACTCGACCGCGAAAATCTCTTCAAAACGCTGCGCGAGGCCGGGAAGCGTGCTGCCCTGCTGGATGCCTATCCACCTCGCCTGCTGGACGACATCGAACGAGGGAAAACGCTGCCCTCGAGCATCCAATACGCTGCACGCGCCAGTGGACAGCGCCTCTTCACCATCGACGACCTGAACGCACGACGCGCCATCACCGCCGAGTGGACGGGCCGACCCTGGCACGAGTATTTGAAGCTGACGAATACGCCGCTTTACAGCCCCAGAGAAGCCGGACATCTGCTCGTCGAACTGGCGCAGGCGTATGAACTGGCTTTTCATTCGCATTGGATGACCGACTACTTCGGGCATCGCGGGCCGTTTGAGGCGGCGGTAGAGGTGCTGGAAACCTTCGACGAAGTGCTGGCGGGGGTGTTGGAAAAGTGGGATGATGACAGGGGTATGGTGATCGTCACCAGCGATCACGGCAATATGGAGCACATTGGCGACCGCAAGCACACTGAAAATAAAGTACCCACGCTGTTGATCGGCAAACGGCGAGAGGCTTTTGCGGACGGCTTCGACAGCTTGCTGGATTTCACCCCGCGCATTTTGCAATTGCTGGTGACAGATTAGCGAGTCTCGGTCTGTCGAGCCGAAGCGCGATCGCTGCCGTAGACCTGTTGGTAGCAGGTATTGACGATCGCCAGATACTCGTCTGACGTGAGCAGATGCCTCCCACCCGCGCGACGACATTCTTCTTCCACCATCTGCAACAAACGCAGGGAGCGCTTCTGGTCGGCGTTGTTATTCTGCATGGCTTGCCCTAAGATGCTGCAATTCACAACCAGAACAAAGTTACGGAGAGTGCATTAAGGTCGTGCAATCAAATTGGGGGAATTTCATTAAAAGAGACAACCTCCTTGTGGAGGTCATCTGGTCAGGGCATTGGGGGATGCAGCTTCAGCGCTCAACTTTGAGCAGCCCCTCATATTCCAGCATCCTGGCCCAGCCTTCGCCGGCCAGCATTTCGCGTTGTTCATCGTTCAGCACCAGGAAATAGTGATTGTCACCACTGGTGATGTCCAGTGTAAGTTCGTCGGAGCCATCCATGACGATTGCTTCAAAGCATTGGCGTTCATAGCCCAGCGGATTCGCCAGGAATTTTCCCAGGCATCGTTCGCATTTCGCGATGTGATGCCCACAGGCATTTCGGTTGATCTTCACGTACATGGTGTCTTGCCTCCGCAATAATGTTTTTCTAATCATGACTCGGTTGCGGTTCGGATCGTAGTCCCCAATGTCATGCTTGATTCCTGACAAATAATGATTTTTTGCGCGGCGGTTTCGCGGTGGATGGAAATTCTTACGCAGTGCCAATAGCGCCATGCATGCGAAGTACAGTAGTCTTAGTAGCGAGAGCGAACCTTGCTTTTTCGGTAATGCTTCCATACAATTTTGCATTCGAGTTGCACAGGAAAGTGGTATGTTCGAAAGTCTTAGCCAGCGATTACAAAGCGCCTTCGATAGCCTCGGACGTGGCGGCAAAGTTTCCGAGCAGGATGTGAAGTCAGCGATGCGGGAAGTGCGTATGGCACTGCTCGAAGCGGATGTTGCCCTGCCCATCGTGAAGGATTTTGTCAAGCGCACGCGCGAACGCGCCATCGGTGCCGAAGTCCATAAGAGCCTGCGTCCGGACGAACAGGTCATCAAGATCGTCCACGAGGAATTGAAGGCCACCCTCGGCGAGGCGGGATCGTTGGATTTCTCCCGCAGCCAGAGGCCGCATGTCATCATGCTGATCGGCCTGCAAGGGTCTGGTAAGACGACGAGCGCCGCCAAACTGGCGCTGCATCTGCGCAAGAATCAAAATCGCAAACCGTTCATGGTCGCGGCAGATACCTACCGTCCCGCTGCTGTCGATCAGTTGGTGACCCTCGCCAAGCAAATCGGCGTGGAATACCACGAGGAAGGTATTTCTTCGGAGCCGGAGGACATTGCGCAGCGCGGCGTAGAAGCGGCAAGGGCAGCCAATGCCGATGTCGTGATCGTCGATACGGCGGGTCGTCTGCAAATTGATGACACGCTCATGGACGAATTGGCAGAGATCAAACGGCGCACCAAACCAGCAGAAGTGCTGCTCGTCGCTGACGCCATGACCGGGCAAGAAGCGGTGAATATCGCCACAGGCTTCAACGAGCGCGTGGGCATCACGGGACTCGTCCTCACCAAGGTTGACGGTGACGCACGCGGGGGTGCTGCCCTGTCGATGCGTGCGGTGACGGGTGTGCCGATCAAGTACATCGGTACGGGCGAGAAAATCACCGAAGATGCGCTGGAAGTCTTCCACCCGGATCGTATTGCGGATCGCATTCTGGGCATGGGCGATGTGCTGACGCTCATCGAGAAGGCCGAATCGCTGTACGAAGAGGATGAAGCGATGAAGCTCCAGCAGAAGATGCTGGAGAATCAATTCACGTTGCAAGACTTCCTGGAGCAACTTCAGAAAATCCGCCGGATGGGGCCAATTGCCAACGTCATGCGGATGATTCCTGGGGTCAGCAAGCTGGAGATGCAGGGCATGTTCGACGACCAGGATGTCGAAAAACGCCTGAGCAAGGTGGAAGCGATCATCAATTCGATGACGCTGGAAGAACGCAGCAAACCCAAGATCCTGAACGCCAGCCGTCGCAAGCGTATCGCACGTGGCAGCGGCGTCGAAGTGCGCGATGTCAACGATGTCATCAAGCAATACCGTCAGATGCAGAAGATGATGAATCAACTGCGCAAAGGGAAGATGCCGAACATCCCCGGCATGGGTAATCTCGGTTTCTGACGGCGCGCATCCTATCGAAAACCAACCCTACGATCATAATCTGAGGAGAACTGAGCCACATGGTGAAAATCCGCCTGACCCGCGTGGGTCTGAAGAAGCAACCGTCCTACCGCATCATCGTCACCGACAGCCGCAAAGCGCGTGACAGCCGCTACATCGAAGTCCTGGGCTATTACAACCCGCGCACCCGTCCGCAGACCGAAGTGCTGGACGAAGCACGTGCCCTGCACTGGCTGAACGTCGGTGCCCAACCCAGCGAATCCGTCGAACGCATCATGAAGCGCCTGGGCACGCTGGAACGCTTCGAGCGCCTGCGCGCCGGGGAAGACATCGAAGTGCTGGTGAAGGAAGCCGAGGCCAACCGCCCGGAACTGCCCGATCCGCGCACCAACTACCCTGCTCCTGGCCCCGGCGAATCCAAGCAGAAAGCGCGTGAAGCGGCGGCACTGGAAGCAGAAGAGGCGGCTGAGGCTGAAGGCGAGGCCTGAGCATGGCAACGATGGAAGAAGAACTCGTCCGTTACATCGCGGAGAACCTGGTCAACGACCCGTCTCAGGTGACGGTTGGGCGCAAACGCAAAGGCCGCACCACCATCCTGGAACTGCACGTCGGCCCTGGCGATATAGGGCGCGTCATCGGCAAGAGTGGGCGCGTCGCCAATGCGATGCGTTCCCTGCTGCGTGCCACCAATCAGCGCCAGGGGCGTGGCAAAATCGTCCTGGAGATCGAGTGAGCGCCGGACATACGACAATTTCGTTTCTGGTGCCAGGAGCGCTGGATGACTGAGTCTCCTCGCCCATATTACCTAATCCTCGGTGAAATCCTGCGTCCGCATGGAGTACGGGGTGAGCTGCGTGTGCGTGCACTGACGGACTACCCGGAACGGGTGGCGAAGATCAAGACCGTCTACATCGGGCGCGATCCGATGGAACCGGAAGCCACCCCCTACACGGTACAAGCCTCCCGCATGCACCAGGACTATTTGCTGCTGAAGCTGCACGAAATCCCTGACCGCAACGATGCAGAGCCGCTGCGTGGTTTCTTCGTCATGGTGGATTTTGAGAACGCCGTGCCGCTGGAAGAAGATGAATTTTATCTCTATGAAGTCATTGGCCTACGAGCCTATACGCCGGATGGGGAGTGGCTCGGAACGGTGAATAACGTCATCGAAACAGGCGCCAATGATGTCTATGTGGTGAACGGCAGCCGCTACGGCGAACTGCTCCTACCCGTACACGAAGAGACACTGGTCAGCATCGATTTCGATGCGGGGAAAATCACGTTGGATTTGCCTGAGGGGCTGCTTCCCTAAGGGATTGATTCTCGCAAGTCCCCCCTTTCTTATTCAACGAAGTGTCCCTTCTAGCCTGTCCTGGCCTCAACATGGGTTATTTTGTGTGAGAAGTGGAATGGCAAATCCACGCCAGTGGCTTCTGCTTGACAAGTAAAATTCTCCCCTGTTATCCTGTCTTCTGTCGTACAAGCGAGCAACAATGCATTGACCGACAAACCCTTCTGGCTTGGCCTCAGCATGGTACCCCAGATTGGCAGCGTGCGACTGCGGCACCTGCTGGAGTTCTTTGGTTCACCGGAGGCAGCCTGGAATGCCCCAGAGGCGCGATTGCTTGAAAGCGGCTTACCGAAGCGGGCAGTGCAATCGTTGTTGCAGACGCGACGCCAAGTGGATCTCGACGCCGAATGGCGCAAGGTCGAGCGCTGTGACGTGCAGTTCCTCACCTGGGCAGATGCGACGTACCCGGAGAGCCTGCGCACAATCGCAGAAGCCCCACCCGTCCTGTATGTACGCGGAACGCTGCGCCCTGAAGACGAACGAGCGCTGGCAATTGTCGGTACGCGACGAGCCACGCGCTACGGTGCGGACGCTACGCGCCACATCGCGCGGGAACTGGCCGAGCAGCAGGTGACCATCGTCTCCGGGTTGGCGCATGGCGTTGATGCCGCCGCACACCAGGGAGCGTTGGCAGGGCGAGGGCGCACCATTGCCATTCTGGGTACCGGGATCGACCGCGTTTACCCAGCCGATCATCACGAACTGGCGGAGGCCATCGCGCAGAATGGGGCAGTGATCAGCGAGTTACCGATTGGTGCACCGCCTTCCGCCGCGCATTTCCCGCGACGAAACCGGATCATCAGCGGGCTTTCGCTGGCTGTATTGATCGGCGAAGCGCCGCTTCGTAGTGGTGCACTCATCACAGCAGAAGCCGCATTAGAACAGGGCAAGGAAGTCTTCGCGATTCCGGCGAATATCTTCAACCCGATGGGAACGGGTGGCAATCAGTTGATTCAAGAAGGGGCGCGTCTGGTGATGACGGCGCAAGACATCCTGGACGAACTGAACCTCGCCCACACACGCCGAGTCACCCGTGAGAAAACGCAGCAGGTCGCGCCTGGCAGTTCGGCGGAGAAAACGATCCTGGAACTGCTACAAGCCGACCCGATTCACGTTGATGAGATCATCCGGCAGACGGACTTACCCGCTGCCGAGGTCATCGCCACCCTGACCTTGCTGGAATTAAAGGGGCTGGTGCAAGATGAAGGAAATATGCAATACTGCCGTTCGCGTTGAGTCCAATTGACTGAGGATGAGGGATGGAGGAACAGATGCACAACTTCTACGCGCTAATCCTGGCTGGTGGAGGTGGTAAGCGCCTGTGGCCGATGAGTCGCCAGAAATCACCCAAGCAGATGCTGCCGCTCGTGGGCAATCGTACCATGTTCAAGATGAGCGTAGAACGGCTGCACCCACTCTTCACGCCGGAAAGCATCTACGTTTCGACCGGGCGCGTTTACGAAGAGGAATTGAAGGCCAATACGCCCGACATCCCCTCGAAGAATTTTGTGATTGAACCATCTGCACGCGACAACGCAGCAGCGGTGGGGCTGGCGATGGCCGTCATTCATCAGCGTGACCCCAATGCAGTTGTCGCAATGCTGACTGCCGATCATTATATTGCGGATATGGACACCTTCCGCAACGTGCTGTCAACAGCCTACAAGCTGGCACAGGAAGATAAGATCGTCACGCTCGGCATCAGCCCCACGCACCCGGCAACGGGCTTTGGCTACATCCAGCAGGGGGAAACGATCGCCACCATGGATGGCTTTGATGTGCACAAAGCTGTGCGCTTCACCGAAAAGCCTGATGATGTAACCGCGACGCAGTTCGTCAACTCCGGGAAATATAGCTGGAACAGCGGCATGTTCATCTGGAAGGCTGAGACGGCAATGCGCGAACTGGAACGCCAACAGGGGGATATGTACGCCCTGTTGAAGAGGCTGCAACCGACCGTCGATACGCCAGAATTTGAGACGACGCTCGAAAGCCTCTGGGAAGAGATGCCGCGCATTTCGATTGACTACGCGGTGATGGAAAACGCGCAGGAGATGGTTGTAATTCCGGTGGATATGGGCTGGAATGATGTCGGAACCTGGGCATCGCTCTACGATATACTGGATCAGGACGCAGAGCAGAACGTCGGCAACCAGGATCCGGAGCGTCGCATCACGCTCGATGCAACTGGATCGCTGTTCTTCACCGACAAGCTGACCGTTGCGATTGGCGTCAACGATCTGGTTGTAGTAGAAACAGAAGACGCCATCTTAATCTGTGACCGGAAGCGCTCACAGGATGTCAAGAAGATTGTCACCTACCTGAAAGACAACGACCTCGAACAATACCTCTGAAACCCATACGGAGGCAGCGAGCAAGGAACCAAGGAACCTATATGAGTGATGAGACGTTACAGGCATACTGCGTAAAGTGCAAAACCAAACGCGAAATTCAGAATCCGCAAGCGGTGTATACCAAGACGGGCACCCCGGCGACCAAGGGACAATGCGCCGTCTGCGGCACAAACCTCTTCCGCATGGGGGAAACGCCAGCACATGAGCATGTGGAGAAACCCGAAGTGACCGCTGCACCGAAAAAACGCGGCAAGGGCGGGAAGAAGGCCAAATCCAGCAAAGGCGGCAAGCGTAAGCGCAACGTCGGCAAGCTGGTCATTGTCGAATCGCCCGCAAAAGCCCGCAGCATCGGCAGTTACCTGGGCAAGGGCTATACCGTGATGGCCTCCAAGGGTCATGTACGCGACCTGCTGGTGACCCAGCTTTCCGTCGATGTGGAGAATGACTTCGCGCCCAAGTACCGCGTACCCAATGACAAGCGCAATGTCGTCAAGGAAATCAAGGCTGCCGTCGATAACGCGGAAGCGGTCTACCTGGCAACTGACCCCGACCGCGAAGGCGAAGCAATTGCATGGCACTTGATGAATGCCGCCGACATCCCGGAAGACCTGAGCCAGCGCGTCGTCTTCCACGAGATCACCAAGGACGCGGTGAAAGAGGCGTTCGACCGCCCGCGCCACATCGACATGAACCTGGTGAATGCCCAGCAGGCACGGCGCATCCTGGATCGGTTGGTGGGCTACAACATCACCGAGCTGCTCTGGGACAAGGTGCGCAATCGTCTGTCTGCGGGCCGAGTGCAGAGCGTCGCCCTGCGCATGGTAGTAGATCGCGAACGCGAGATTGAGAATTTCGTGCCAGTCGAATACTGGTCGATTGACGCGGAACTGAGCAAGCAACCCAACAACGGCGAGGAACCGCAGCGCTTCACCGCACGGCTGGCGAAGATCAACGACGAAGACGCCGAACTCGGCAACGAAACAGTCGTTCAGCAGCATTTGCAAGTGCTCGAGCAGAGCCAGTACCGCGTCAGCGACATCAAGAAAGGGACGCGGCGTCGTAAGCCGTCTCCGCCCTTCACGACCAGCACGCTGCAACAGGAAGCCTCGCGCCGCCTGGGCTTCAATGCACGCCGGACGATGCGCGCCGCTCAACAGCTTTACGAGGGCGTGGAACTGGCGAATGGTGAAGTGGTCGGTCTCATCACCTATATGCGTACGGACAGCCTGAACATCAGCGCACAGGCTCAGCAGGAAGCACGCAAATTCATCACCAGCGAATATGGCGCAGACTTCGTGCCGAAGAAACCGCCGCAGTACAGGACGAAATCCAAGGGCGCACAAGAAGCTCACGAGGCCATCCGCCCCACCGGAGTCATGCGCCATCCGGATCGTCTGAAGAACTATCTCAAGCCGGATCAGTACAAGCTCTACAAACTCATCTGGGAGCGTTTCGTCGCCAGCCAGATGGAAAATGCCGTCTACGACACGGTGCGCGTGGAAATTAAGGCCGGGCTGAACGAACAGGACATGCCGTACCTCTTCCGCTCATCCGGCAGCCGCATTCGTTTCCTGGGCTTCCTGGCGTTGTACGAAGACTCCCGCGATGAGGACGATGTATCCGAGAGCGATGAAGGGCGCATCTTCCCGGAAATGAGCGTGGATGAACTGCTGCGCATGCTGCAACTTCTGCCGGAACAGCACTTCACCCAGCCACCACCGCGCTATACTGAGGCAAGCCTAGTGCGTGCCCTGGAAGACTACGGCATCGGGCGTCCGAGCACTTACGCGCCAACGGTTGCTGTCATCCAGGATCGCGATTACGTCACCAAGGAGAACAAGCGCCTGAAGCCTACAGAGACCGGGAAAATCGTCAGCGAACTGCTGGTGGAGTACTTCCCGGAAGAGATGGACTACCAGTTCACGGCGCGGCTGGAAGATGAACTCGACACAATTGCAGAGCAAGATGGCACCTGGAAGCCCGTCCTGCGCGAGTTTTACGATGTCTTCGAGAGCCGCCTGGAGAACGCCCGCGCCAATATGCCCCAGGTGAAGCAAGAAGAGAAAATCGGGCGCACCTGCCCCACCTGCGGCGAAGGCGATCTGCTCATCAAGTACGGGCGCTTCGGCAAGTTCATCGGCTGCTCGAATTATCCAGAATGCCGCCACACCGAACCCTACGTGGAATACACAGGGGTCACTTGCCCCCAGTGTGGCAAAGAGCACGGTGGCGAACTGGTCGTCAAAAAGACCAAGCGCGGCAACCGCACTTTCTATGGCTGCTCGCGCTACCCGGACTGTGACTATTCGACCTGGAAGCTGCCCAAGGGCGCCCGAAAATCCGATGCGGAAGATGATCCAGAAGCCACCGAAGAGGAAGAGATTCCGCTGACAGGGTAAATGCTGGAAGCGATCAATTGCGGAAAAGGGATGCGTCGGAAGCGGCGTATCCCTTTTTCTTGCCAGGCGTGAATGTCAGGGTTCTGTCCACGTTTGCATACTTTGCCAGAAGGCGGCACACCATATATACTCAATAGAAGATTCGTGTTTTGATTCAGCACGCGCATGGGAACTCTTCGGGGTGTTCCCTGTTCGTGAACTTCATGTATGTAGGAAAGGCTTCACGCTCATGAGTTTTCTGCGCCGTAATCGTGAACCAGAAGAAGCGCAAGCTGTGCCGGCCCAGCAGCAACCACCACCCGCCCAGCCCACCGCGCAAGAAGAAGAGAGCAGCGGCGGACTCATCGGCTGGCTGCGGGATTCGTACAATGGCCTCTACAAGGTCGTGCTGGAACCCAGCATGCCCAAATGGGCTACGATCATCCTGCTGCTGGTCGGCTTCGCCATCGGCCTCTTCTGGGCATACGTCATCTCGCCGACGATCTTCTACAACGCCAACCCCAACCGCCTGAACGAGGTCGCACAGCAGCAGTGGGCGCGGATGATCGCAGTGGGCTTTGATCCCGGCACACAATACGGCACAGAGGCGGCGCTTGACCTGCTGGATAGCATCCCGAACCCGGTGGAAACCATTGACGCGCTGATCGCCGATCCAAATTTGAACCCGGAAGATCGCGAAGCCCTACAGAGCCTGCGCGCCGTCGTACCCGAAGACTTCGCGGGCGCGGAACCCATCGAACCGACGGGATTTTTCCAGCAACTATTATCGGCTGTGCTGCTCCCGGCGATCTTGATCCTGGTCATCACGCCCATCCTTTTCCTGCTCTGGCGCTTGCTGATCTACCCGAATCTGGTCGCCCCCATCGTTGATCGGGCGCGGCAGGCAACGGACAAAGAATATGCGGAACGCCGCCGCACAGAACAAGAGAGTTTGCGCGTGCAGAAGGAGCAGCGCCGTCTGCGCGACGAAATGGCCAAACAAGCCGACGATAGCGAACTCGGCAAGCCGATCATGCAGAATCTGGCGATCTACACACCCAATCGGCAGTTCGACGAGTCCTACGAAATTGAACTCCCGCTCGACCAGGGCGGTGACTTCCTCGGGCAGAGCGGTGTCGTCCTCGCCGAGGCCGTTGATCCCGATCCGGTGGCCGTCGAAATGTGGCTCTTCGATATGTTTAGCCAGCAGAACCTCAAGAAGATCTTCGTCACGCCCACAGGCTACAGCGATCCTTCGATCCGCAGCCGCCTGGAAGCCGATGTAGATAGTCCGGCAGATGTGATCGTCGCGGAACCCGGCGCAGTAGCGATGATCGAATCGGACAAGATCAAGATGCAGGGCAAGATGGTCACGGTGGACTTCAATTCGCAGGGGCGCTTCGAGAATTTCCAGATGCAGGTGCGGGCCTGGCAGAAGAACGCGGGCGCACCAGCTCCGGTCGCTGGTGGTGGACTGCCGGAATACGATAACCTCCAGTTCGACCCACCGCCGCCGATGCCGTCCTCGCAGCCCACACAGCCATCCGGCCAGAGTGCAGGTTATGGACAGCAGCAAAGCTACTCGCCCCCACCACAGCGGCAGAGCTATGGCAGTGGCTACGATCCACTGTCACCGCCGCAGCCACCTCAGCAACCACCGCAACAGCAGAGCTATGGCAGTGGCTACGATCCACTGTCACCGCCGCAGCCACCTCAGCAACCACCGCAACAGCAGCCGCCGCAGCCACCTCAGCCGCCGCAACAGCAAAGCTACGGTAGTGGCTACGATCCGCTGACGCCACCACCGCTGAACTATCCGCCGCAGCGTCCAGAGGAAGACGACGAAGATGATCCCTTCGGCGGTACAGGAGACTTCACGCCGCTGCCGAAGAACTGAGCAAAGCCCAATCTGTCGCAGAAAACGAAAGCGCCCCATCATGCGGATGAGGCGCTTTTTTGTCTTCTGGTCTGGGTGTGTGGGTGGCCTCAAGGATTACTTGATCTTGCGAATCTTGAAGGTGATGTGCCCGTTCGGCGTCTCCACCCTGACCTTATCGCCCTTACGCCGATTGAGCAGCGCCGCACCGATGGGGCTTTTCTGAGAGATGCGCCCTTCGGCGGGGTTGGCTTCCGCCGGGCCGACGATGGTGTACACCTCGTCTTCATCCTCACCATCTTCGCGAATCGTCACCGTCGAGCCGATGCGCACGGTATCCGACGGGCCGTCATTTTCGACGATGACGGCATTGCGCAGGATCATCTCTAGCCGCTGGATACGCCCGTCCAACATGCTCATCTTCTCCCGCGTATCGTGATAATCGGCATTCTCTTTGAGGTCGCCCATCGCCACCGCCTCTTTCAGACGTACTGCCAGTTCGGGGCGTTCTACCTCTTTCAGCCGCTTGAGTTCCTGTTCAATTTCAGTCTTACCATCAGGAGTCAGATAGGTGACTTCCTCTGCCATAGTGTTTTACCTCAAATAACATTTGCTTACGATTTGGTCATTCGATGGTGTTGCTCTGCGCCAGAAGTTTCTCGCGCAGTCGTTCCGCCAATGTGAAGACATTCTGCTGGTGAAGATGCTCGACATCTCCATTGAGCAGGACATGGCTCTTGCCGCAGGCACTGACTTTGATGGAAGTCAGCGCGTGCTTCAGTTCAGCATCGCTGGTCGTCGTCGTCAGCACTTTTGCGACGGCTGCATAGAGCTTCTTCAGGTAGATGATGTCATCCTGCAAACGCTCTTCAACTTCACCGCGCAGGATGAGTTCACCATGCCCCTGTAAGATGTGTTCGTATGTACGCCCCGCCAAACTTTGTAGCGATCGCAGCAAATCATCGTAATCGCCATCTACGAAATGCGGAATGGACATCACGGTATCGCCTGCGAAGAGCACACCGTCTTCTTCGATGTAACAGGTCACTGAGTCCGCACTATGACCGGGCATGTGTTGCAGAAGTAACGTTTTGTTGCCCACTGTGATCCGCAAATCATGGTCGAAGACCATATCCGGCAGCACGATTCGTACATCGGCGAAATCGGGCGATTCGGCCTGCGAACGTCGCAGACTCTCGCGCATGCGGGTATCCAGGAATTCCCGGCACTGACGATGCGCAACCACATGCCTGGGGTTCAGAAAGCAGGTTCCCATCGTGTGGTCAGCGTGGTGATGGGTATTCACCACGTATTGCACAGGCATCCGCAACCGCTCTTCGATGAAGCGTTTGATCTGCCGCGTTTCTTCCGGATAGAGCAGCGTATCAATGACGACTGCCCCCTGCGTGGTCGCTACAACCCCAGCCGTGACCTGCACATAGAGATCACTGGTGAAAACGAATACATCTTCGGTTACCCGCTCACGCTGCACCATTCGATTGCATCATCCTACATTGAGCCAGTATGGGGTCTGTAGTGCAGCAGTATAGTCAAGCTACGAAGGAAAATCAAGCGAATACGGCAGCCTACCACTTCCAGGCGATTGCTGGTGAATGCAAGACGAAATGTTATAATTTAAGCAGCGTTTGCAAGTTTGGCGCTCTGGGATACCCGAGGAAGTGAGGTAGTCATGAAGAAAACGAAACACTGGATTCGCATTGGGGTCGCGCTGGCGGCGCTGCTCTCGCTGCTGGCACTCAGCAGCCTGCAAGCGCAGGTGCTGCCCGTATTTCGCATCGGCGTACTGGATGCCGAAGATGGGCCACTAGCACATGGCGCACAACTCGCCGTACAGGAGATCAACGCCGCTGGCGGTGTCGTCGGGGCGGATGGCACAGTCTTTCAGTTGCAGCTTGTCGTCCAGCCTCCCGAAGACCTGGAATTTGCCGTCGCCAATCTGAACCAGGCCAGCGTGATCGCGGTCATCGAGCCAGCGCGTTCTGAAGATGTGCTGGGCAACCGCGACCTGTTGGCATCGCTCAACGTACCCATTCTCACGGCAGCGACGGACGACACGATCATCGCCAACGACCAGACCGATCGCATCTTGCGCATCCGTGCCCAGGAGAGCGTGCAGGGGCGTTCCCTGGCGGATTATCTGATCAACGAATTGGAAGCGGCCTCGCTGGCAACCGTGCAGCTTGATCTGGAAAGCACCGTCGGCGTAATCGGCTTCAGCCGCGCTGCGACACAACTCGGTTTGCCGCCATCGCAGGAGTTCATCCTCTCTGAAGATACGACGCTGCAGCAGATCATCCTCGATCTGGCGGATGCGTCGCCGCAGTTCGTAGTGGCCTATGGCCCCCCTGCTGAGACAGCCGCGCTCTACAACGGCCTGCGCGAAGCGGATTGGCCGGGAATCTTCGTCTATAACCAGGCCAACATGCCCGCCTTCCGCGATGAAGTGCCAGAAGGGTTACTCGAAGGCATCATCAGCGTGACATCCTGGTCGTATACCTACAACGATGAAGCCAGCCAGAACTTCATTTTCGCCTACATTCGAGCCTTCGGCGAACTACCCGGTCCCTTGAGTGCAGCGGCATACGATGCGCTCTACCTGCTGGAAGAAGCCATCCAGCTACCGGGTACACTCATCAACAACCTGCTCTCCATCCGCAGTTTCAACGGCGTGCAGGGTCTCTTGAATCCAGCGGCGCTCTCTGCGGGGGAAACCAGCGATAACGTCGTCATCACAGAACTGGGCGAATTTGGTGCGCCAATCGCCGTTGAGCGTTACGCGCAGGGCGAAGCCATCCCGCTGGAAGAGCCGCAGTTCGTCGCCGCTACCCCCACCCCGCGCCCGACAGCTACGCCCGATGGCGTCTTCCTGGTCATCACACGGGCCGTGCAAAATGTGCGCGTCGGCCCCGGCCTGAACTATGACATTCTGGGGCAGTTACAGGAAGGCGATCAGGCGCAGGTCATTGGCGCTACGGTGGATTTCTCCTGGGTGGCGATCAACTTCCGGGGCACAACCGGCTGGCTCTCACGCCCGATCCTCGACCTGATTGGTGATACCACCACCGTACCCGTGCTGACGCCGCCGCCGTCACCGACGCCGCTGCCTGCGACTGCAACGCCCACAGCACCGCCGCAGCCGGATATTGTCGTCACCAGCGCTTCGCCCACTCGCCTGACCATCGGCGTGCCCTTCACCGTGAACGCAACTGTGCGCAACCAGGGTGGTTCCGCAGCAGGACAATTCGCCGTCGCGGCGTCCTTCGAGCCGGGAGCCGTCTTCACCGCCTTCACCTTCGATTCGCTGGCAGCCGGAGAAGAGCGCACCATCACCTTCACAGGCACGCTCAGCGGCCCGACAGGCCCACAGAATGTGACCATCGTCGCCGACCTGAACAACCAGGTGAATGAAGGCCCCAACGGCGAAGCCAATAACAGCGCCTTCATCCTCTCCTACGTGGCAGATGCCCCGCTGCTGGCAACAGGCACAGGCAGCGGAACCATCACCCTGCCGGATCTGGGTACAGCGACGCTGGATGCCAGCACGACGGATATTCAATGGGGCGGCGGGGGTATCGTTCCGCTGGGTGCGACACGCCTGGGCGTGTTGAACGGCTTCAGCAGCTTCGAACAAGTTCACCGCGATGCAGTAGCAGCCGCCACCTTGCAGAATGTCCCCGTGGCACCAATCTCGCCTGGACAACTCATCGGTATCCAGACGGACGGCGGCAACAAATACGGCGTGCTGCAAATCATCAACGCCACTCCGGGCGGTAACGTGACGTTCAACTATCGAATCTACGAGAACTGAGTGAGATCTGGTGGGGATGAGGTTACTCGTCCCCACCCAGATTCACATCCAGCCAGTTGGTCTGTCCAGCCGCGATAGTCACATCCCGGCGAAAGAGCGTTCGCCCATTTCCATTGCTGATGAAGACCTCGTAGGTGCCAGCGGGCAAATCGCTGAGGGTGAAATTCTCATTCCAGGCCGGGTCACTGTTGACTCGATCCCCGCCGTAGGTGTATGTCTCGCGCTGTAGATCGTCCGAGCGCACCTGCAAGACGACGCCGTAGGGGTTGGGAATCCCATGCACGCGCCCCGCCAACGTCCCATATCCCGGATACGGTTCAATCCATAGATCGGGGTTGCGGGTACTGCGATAGTCATAGACATCCCCCACACGTACTTCGAAGTGCAGATGCGGCCCAATCGCCACCCCGCTATCTCCCACACGTCCGATGCGTTCGCCGCGCGTGATGGGCTGCCCTGCCTCCACGCGAACATCTTGCAAATGGCCGTAAAGCGTGTAGAGCGGCACCCCCTCCGGTGAAGGACGGTTGTGTTCGATGACGACCAGATTGCCGTAATAATCACGTTGAGGGCCGAACTGAATAGCGCGATCTTCTCCCGCAAAGAGAATGGTACCGTCCGCCGCCGCAAAGACCGCTGTGAAGCGCGGATTGACGAATTCTACGCCGAGGTGGACATCGCGCGTGCCGAACTGTGTGCCGCCATAAGGATAGGTGCGGTCAACCCAGTGTACGAAATCCCCTTCCTGCGCAATAGGACGCGCCAACCAGTAATGGTCGGCGCGTGCCAGCGTGGGGGTCGCGGTCGGTGGCTGCGTAGCGCTGGGAAGTGGTGTTTCGCTGGCGGGCTGTTCAGTGGGTGCCTGCGTGGGTGTCACCGTAGGTGTCGCGCTCGGCGGCATTCGCGCAGGCAGCGGCGTTGCACTGGCCAGCGCAATGGTTGGGATAGGCGTTACATTCGCGGCCAGCGCCAGCAGGTCTTCCGTCGGCGTAGGTGATGGCACTACAGGAGTCGCGGCAGCAGGTTGGCAGGCCGCAGCGAACAATGCTGCGATCAACAGGGAAAGAAGCGTGATTCGGTGCATAGTCATCTTCAGCGGATCAGGTCTCTTCGTTGGGTTCGCCGTCCACAAACTCTGGTGGTATCGGCTTACCGGGTGTGGTTGCAGTCTGATTGTGCAGGCGTTGCAACTGTCCATCGGTGATCTCACGCCCGTTGTAGCGCTCGTACAACGCTGGATTCTCCAGGCGATCCACCGAGTAATACCAGACTCGCGGCGACTTCTCGCGCAGCACAGAGCGACATTCGTCACAGCGCACAGCGAAGCGCGTGCGCGGAATGCCCAGGATACGCGAGGTACGCTCTTCCAGATGCAGTGACCCACGCTGGCATACCGGACATTCTTCGATCACAAAACCATCGGCATAACGGCGGGCAGCAAGCGCCCCCTGCGCATAGATGAGCAAATAAACGACAATCACCGCCAGAATCAGCGCCCCGACGAGTGCTTCCAGAGGCAGCGCAAAGCCTTCGTCCGGCGAGTCTTCAGGCGAAGCCGCCGCCGGCTCTTCCGGCGTGGGACTGGGAATTTCCGTCTCTGGGAGTGCCACTACAGCGGGTGCTTCCGTCGCTTCTGCTGTCTCTTCAAGGGGCACTGCTGCGATTGCTGTCTCAGTAGCTTCGGCAGTCGGTTCGGCTGTGGCAGTTTCTGTCGCAGTCGGTTCGCGTGTAGCCGTATTGGTTGCACTCGGTTCCGGCGTGGCCGTATTGGTTGCACTCGGTTCCGGCGTAGCCGTGTCAGTTGCGCTCGGTTCCGGCGTAGCCGTATTGGTCGCACTCGGCTCTGGCGTAACCGTATTGGTTGCACTCGGTTCCGGCGTAACCGTCGATGTCGGCGTCTCCGTTTGCGTCACAGTGGCGCTCGCAGATGCAGTGGGATCGATAGCTACCTGCCCTACGGTCTCTTCGGTTGCCGTCGCAGCTTCGGTTGCAGTGGGGGCGGCAGTATCGGTTTCCGTTGGCGTCAACGTGGGCGTCGCGGTTTTTGTCACGGTCGGCGTCGGTGTCTCGGTCGCAGTGGATGTTTCTGTGTGTGTTGATGTTGCGCTTGCCGTGTGGGTCGGCGTGGTTGTCAGCGTATCTGTCGGCAGAGGTGTCTCTGTCGGAGACTCAGTGTCAGTTGCCGTTGCGGTTGCCGTATGCGTTGCGGTAGGTGTATCAGTCGGCGGTGCAGTCGGCGTCAGGGTATGCGTCGCCGTCTCAGTGGCAGTCTCTGTCGCAGTCGGGCTTGGAGTTGCGGTTGCTGTGGGGCTGGGTGTGGTCGTATCCGTCGCCGTCGGCGTATCCGATGCAGTTGCCGTCGCCGTGCTCGTTGCGGAAGGCGTAAAAGTCAACGTTGGGGTCAGGTCATCGGTCGGAACAGCAGGCAGGTCTTCCAAATCGTCTTCGTCTTGCCATTCGACGAGTTCTCGCGAGATCCAGGCGAAGCCCTCCATGAATTCATCTTCGTAGCGAATCATAATCCAGGTGGTGTCGTCATTGCGCGAGACTGGCTCCACCGTTGCACCAGGCAACAATTGCCCCAGTCGCAGGTACCCACGTCCCGGCCCGGCACGCACGAAGGCTGCATCTGCCCCTTCAAGCAAGACGTAATTCTCAGAAGGTGTAGCGGTGGGCAAAAAGGGCGTCGCCGTTGGTGGACGATCCGGCGATGGTGTGACGTTAGCCGCCAGCACAGGCAGATCATCCAGGGCAGCTTCATCTGCCCAATCGACCAACCCGCGCTCGATCCAGCCGAATCCGCGCCGATAGCCGATCAGGATCCATTGCCCATTCTCGCTGCGGCTGCGTGGGAAAACCAGATCCCCGCTGAAGAGCGCCCCCACAGGTGTATAGTCCTCGTCCGGGCCACTACGGACGAAGACACTCTCCGGGATAACCACATTCTCCTCGGTATCCTGGGCGACAGCCCAGGTGACGAGCAAGACCAGCGATCCCAGAAGCAGCAGTACCTGCCAGCGTTTCAGCACGAAACCAACCTCTCCAACGGAAACTGATGGGCGCAAATCATACCATGTTCATCGGTACACGACCAGCAGCGGTCAACCGCCGACGATCGTGAAAGACGAGGGTTCCTCCGCCGCGCCATTGACGAAGAGCGTCGCTTGCCAGTTCCCCGGTGTGAAGGGCGCGTTGCTCGGTCGCAATTCGAGCGCAAAGCAAGTGGCGTCCATAGCACCCGGTGCAACCCAATTATTGCTGTAAACCACCTCGCCACCGAACTGCCAATCCACACGCAGTTCGGTGCCGGCACGCAGATTCAACGCCACGCCGGTCATGTAAATGACGTTGGTATTCATCGCCTGGAAAAACGCTTGATGCCGCACAAAACAGCGATCTTCCGGCGTAATCTGGCTCGCCAGCCCTACCTGCACGAAGCGCATCACCCCATCTTCGAGATTGTACGAATCGAACGGCAGCGGCCCCTGCGTATCGATGTTCACAGGCAAGGGCGTCGGCGTAGGTGGCAGCGCAGCCTGTACTGTCCCCGCCAGCAGCGCATTGTACTGTGCATAATTGGCGGCCTCCGTCGCGGCAACATCTACTGTGAGCACCACTTCCGTGCGTTGCACTTGCATATCCGCACGCAGCGCCGCTGCTTCGGTTCCGTATGCTGCTAATTCCGCACGTATGAGGGCGTCTGACTCATCTGCCTGTGCCCCCTGGCACCCCACCAGCAATAGGCTGAGCAACAATAGCAAAGAACGCATTTCGTCGATCATTCAGGACTTGCTGCAAGTCCCACATATCCTAGCACAAAACCGAGACCGCGCAGATGATCTACCGCATGCGGGACTTGAGGGCGTGGGGAAATTGTGCTATTGTTCGAACAGTTGCCCCCGTAGCTCAGCGGATAGAGCGTTGGCCTCCGGAGCCAAAGGCACAGGTTCGATTCCTGTCGGGGGTACCTGATGAAAGTCTAATCGAACGAGAAACGCTCCCCGCAGAGGCCAGTGCGTTTCTACCCTCCATTTCCTTCCCACGGAAGCCGCTGGCGTGGATTCGCCATTCCACCTCTCACACAAAACAACCAGTATTGAGGCCAGAATAGGCCAGAAGATACACCTTGTTAAATATAGAAACACATCATCCAACCCTCCGACGAAGCGCTCGCGCTTCAACGTACTGTGCAGCGAAAGCCCTCTGTAAGAAGTGCAATGTATATAGATAGAGCTACTGCTGGTTGAGAATCACCTGAGGCGACATTGGCGGCAGACCTATTCCAGGATAGAATAGTCGCATGACTGTACCGACGCCTGATGAAACCATTCTTGGGCTGCTCGCCGCACGCGCCCGTCACGGTTACGAACTGATCGAGACGTTTCGCAACCCCGCGCAACTGGGCAACGTCTGGAAGATGAGCACCAGCCAGATTTACGCCGTGCTCAAGCGTTTGCAGAACGGCGGGCTGGTTGTGGGACAAGTCATTGAGACGGACAGCGCACCCAATCGCACCGAGTATCGGCTGACGGAAGCAGGGCGAGAGCGGCTGGAAGTGTGGCTGCAGGAGCCAGCGCCTTCCGCCAGCATTCGTCGTGTGCGCGTGGAATTTCTCAGCCGCCTGTATATCGCGAACCTGCTGAGATTGCCTACTTCACCGCTCATCAAACGGCAGCGAGCGGCGTGCGAAATCGAACGAGCGCGACGGTTGCAGACACTCACTGGCGAACATGCTGGCATCCGAGTACTGGCAACAAAACTGGTCATCGCGCAGTTAGATGCGGTGCTGGATTGGCTAGAACAATGCGAGCATGCGCTCGAAGACGCGGAGGAATGACATGATCCAGAGGCCAATGACATTGTGGCTGATCGGCGCGTTGATGGTGACGGGGGTCTTTGGATTCACGTTTGTGACGGCACAACGCCAGCAAACCACAGAACTGCTCGTCTTCGCCGCTGCTTCGCTGACGGACGCCTACGAAGAAATCGGCACGACGTTTGAGGAGGCGAATCCCGGTGTAGATGTGCGCTTCAATTTCGGCGGATCATCTACCCTCGTGGCGCAGTTGGCGGAAGGTGCGCCCGCCGATGTCTTCGCCAGCGCCAACCACGCGCAGATGCAAGTCGCCACTGATGCGGGGCGCATCAGCGACCTGGCGCAAACCTTCGCCCGCAATCGCCTCGTGCTGATTGTGCCAGCGGAAAATAGCGCCAGCATTGAATCTCTGGATGATCTAGCGACACCCGGACTCAGGCTGGTGCTCGCCGCGCCAGCAGTCCCCGTGCGTGCCTATACCGATACCATGCTGCAACGCATGGCGCTTGATCCGGCCTATGGCGATGCATTCCGCAGTGCATTTCTGGATAACCTCGTTTCCGAAGAACCCAACGTGCGCCAGGTCGCTGCCAAGGTCGCGCTAGGAGAGGCCGACGCGGGAGTGGTCTACGCTTCTGACGTGACCCCTGACATCGCCAGTTCTGTGCGCATGATCCCGATTCCGGATGACTACAACACCGTCGCCACCTACCCGATTGCCGTGACGAATGACAGCGCGAATCCGGAACTCGCAGCCCGCTTTGTCGACTTTGTCCTCTCTGATGCCGGGCAAGAGGTTCTGAACCGCTGGGGCTTCATCGTGGGGGAGGCTGGAGCGCAGCAAAACGTGGCCTCTGCGAATCCGCAAAATGCGCCGCTGTTAGTGTCCACATTCCGAACCGTTGACTGAGCGGCAGCCAACCATGACCGGGAGAAAGCAGGCTTTCTTCGGAGCCATGGGGGCGATTGGGATGCTCTTCTTGAGTATCCCAATCTTCGTATTGGCACTGCGCACGTTCGAAACGCAGGCCTGGCGTGCTCTTGAAGACAGCCTCGTTCTGGATGCGATTACGATCAGCTTCCTCACTACCACCATCACAATCATCGCAACGCTGGTCTTCGGAACACCGCTGGCCTACATACTGGCTCGTTGGCGGTTCCCGGGGCGGCGGTTGGTGAATGTGGTGGTTGAACTCCCCATTGTTTTGCCACCTGCAGTGGCGGGATTGGCGCTGCTGTTGGCCTTCGGGCGGCGCGGGATCTTCGGGCCGCTGCTGGAAGAAGCCAATATCGTACTGCCCTTCTCGATGGCGGCAGTCGTCATCGCGCAGACCTTCGTCGCAGCGCCGTTCTATGTTCGGGCCGCCCAGGTCGGTTTCCAGGGCGTCCCGCGCGAGATCGAAGATGCTGCGCGTGTCGATGGGGCAGGCGACCTGCCGCTTTTCTTCCTGGTGACGGTGCCGTTGGCGGGACGTGCCCTCGGCGCAGGTATCGTGCTCAGTTGGGCGCGAGCATTGGGCGAATTTGGCGCGACGATCCTCTTCGCGGGCAGTCTGCAGGGACGCACCCAGACGATGCCTCTGCTCATCTATAATATTCTGGAACGCGATATTGATGCTGCGGTAGCGACGGGGCTGCTGCTGGTGGGGCTGGCGCTGGTCGCGCTGCTGCTCTCGCAGTGGTTGCAGCGAGCCAATGATGAGATTGACGCCGTGACGAACTTCTACTGACGATGTGGCAGCAAGCTGGCGTCAGGCTGGCATTGGGCTGGCATTGGGCTTGGGAATGAAAAGAGGCGGACTCGCTGTCCACCTCGTCAAATAGCCTGCAAGCTGGCTGAGCGTATCAAGCTGCTCGATTGGACTGGCTGACGTACTCACTGTTGCGTACGCGGTTGTCGCCCGCCAGTTCACGACGGTACTGATCCCAGAGGATCGTCAGTTCACTGGTAATCTCTTGCACGCGGCGCGCGTCCTTGCTGGACATGCCACCCCGCGTCCGCCAGAGCTGGTGACGCTCGTTGGACAGCTTGTGAATGCGCTGCATGGTCTCGTTCATGGTACCCCTCTCTGTCTTGTAAGCTGCGGTATGCTCACTAGACGAAAATCGCCCCCGGTTCGTTACGCGCATTGCGCAAGAACTTCGTAAAAACCCGTCGATTGCCCCGCGCTGGTCGGCAACACCATTGCCAGTCCCCACCTTCCCTGCTATTACGGTGACGAACGTTGACTACTGAATAGGCGTATATGACACTATTGCGACCCATTGTGACTCTGATCTCCCTGTTGGTTGGCCTCGTCTGGCGACACTGGCGCGGGCTGGCACGGATGGCACTGCTCTACGCACTGGTGACCGCGCTGGCACCACCGCAACCGCGCGCCGTCCTGGGGACACCGCAGCGGGTCGAAGCTGTCGAAGAGCATGTTTGTGTACACACGCGCCTGATTGACGAGGTGCAGCCCTGGGTCATCCAACGCTCGCTGGAAATGGTGCGCGAGATGGGCGCGGGAACCATCGTAGAGTTCTTTCCCTGGGCATACATCGAACGCCAACCGGATCAGTACGACTGGCGGCAAACGGACATTATCGTACGACACGCCGAAAACCAGGGCTTGCGCATCATCGCCCGTATGGGGTTCGTGCCGGAATGGGCGCAGGCCGATGTCGAAAACCCTACCCTGAACACGCTACCCGCTGAGTCCTTCGCTGATTTCGCGGATTTCGTCGCCGTCTTCGCGGAACGCTACGCCGGAATCATTGACCACATCATCATCTGGAATGAGCCAAACCTGGCCTTTGAATGGGGCTATGCAGAGGTGAATCCGGCAGAATATGTTCGGATGCTGGAAGCCGTCTATGAACCTGCGAAGGCTGCCAACCCTGATCTGCTGATCCTCGCCGGGGCATTGGCTCCGACGCTGGAGCCGGAAGGCAGTTCGAACGGCCTCAGCGATGTGCTATACCTCGAACAGATGTATGCGGCGGGCGCGGCAGAGTATTTCGATGCGCTGGCAGTACATACCTACGGCTTCACCCACCCGGCCACCGCAGAACCCGCTTTCGATGTCCTCAATTTTCGGCGGGCGGAACTGCTCTACGATGTGATGGCGCAGTATCATGATGCGGATACCCCCGTCTTCGTGACTGAAATGGGCTGGAACGATCATCCGCGCTGGACGCTCTCCGTGCGCCCTTCGCAGAGAGTGGCCTACACCATCAGCGCGTTCGAATATGCCAGAGACCATTGGCCGCAGGTAGAGGAACTCTGTGTGTGGGCGCTGCGGTATCCGGTGCCGACCCTGAGCTATCCCGATCACTTCACGCTGCTGACAACGGATTTCCAGCGCAAGCCGATTTACGATGCACTGCGGGCATACGCACACGGCGAAGAGAGGAGCAGCGACTTATGGCTCGACCCTCCCACCGAGTGACGCTCACGCTGGTGCTGCTGCTACTCGCCATAGTCGGCGGATATCTCGGTTTTCGCAGTTGGCAAGACGCGCTGCCGCCGACGCTCGAAGACGCTTTTCCAGCGGGCGAAATCATTGTCGGTGTGGATACCAGCTACTACCCTTTCGCGGTCGATACAGGCGAAGGGCTGATGGGACTGGATATTGATCTCGCACGGGCGCTTGGCGAACGAATGGGGTTGCCCGTGCGCTTTCGTCCGCTGGGCTACGATGGCCTTTATGATGCGTTGATTCGCGGGGATGTCGATGTGCTCATCAGCGCCCTGGTGGTGAATCCCGCGCGCACGCGCGATGTGCGTTATACCCGTCCCTACTATGATGACGGCCTGATCCTGGTGACACCCACAGAGCGCAACATCATGACGATGAGCGATTTGCCGGGGGCGGCGCTGGCGCTGGAATATGGCAGCGTGGCACACAGCGAGGCAAATACCTGGGCGCAACGGCTGGAACCCTTTGAAATTCGCCCCTACGAACTACCTCGCCACGCGCTGGACGCCGTCCGCCTGGGGGAAGCCGATGCCGCCCTGGTGCAGACGACGAGTTATCTGCTGTACGAGCAGGAGTATCCAACCTGGGAAGCGGCCAGTCACCGCGTCCGCAATGCCTTCTTCGCCATCGCCGTGCGCATTGACCGCGAAGCAACCTGGGTCTGGGTCGATGCAATTCTGGGCGAAATGCAGTACGATGGCAGCCTTCAGCAGATCATTACGCGCTGGCTGGGTAGACCGGATGAGGAAACCCCATGAGAATCGGCATTGACGCACGCCTGACGTACTACCGCACCGGGGGCATCAGCACCTATACGCGGCAGTTAATTCGTGCACTGGAAACGCTCGCTCCCGCTCATCAGTTCAGCATCTTTCACAGCCGCAAAGACAATGTCACGATCAGCCAGCGCTTCCGGCGCAGCGGCCTGTGGACACCCGCACATCATCGCATTGAGCGATTGGCGCTTGCCGTCGAATTGCTTCCACACAACCTGGATGTATTTCATAGCCCGGACTTCATCCCACCCTATCGAGGGGCAAAGCGGCATGTCATCACTGTGCACGATCTGACGTTTTTGTACTATCCCCAATACCTCACTGCGGACAGCCGCCGCTACTATAACGAGCAAATTGTCCCGGCTTGCCGCCAGGCCGACCGCATCCTGGCAGTGAGTGAGGCGACAAAACGTGACTTGATCGAAATGCTGGGCGTTCCGGCGGGGAAAATCGTCGTGCAGCCGCATGGCGTCGCTGCGCAGTACGGGCCGCTCGATTCCGCTGCCGTCGATCCGGTACAAGAAGCGCTGAATCTACCCGAAACATACTTCCTGCACGTCGGCACCTGGGAACCACGCAAGAACATCCTGGGCTTGCTACAGGGCTACAAGCAGCTTCGGCAGCGCTACCCGGATGCACCGCCCATCGTGCTGGTGGGACGCCCCGGCTGGCTCTTCGCGAGCGTACGCGCCGAAATTGACATTCTGGGCATCAATGAGCATATCCTCTGGCGCGATACGGTGCAGGATGACCAACTCCCCGCCGTCTACAATGGAGCATTGGCGCTGATCACTCCGTCGTTCTATGAGGGCTTCGGGATGCCTGCCCTGGAAGCCATGGCCTGCGCTACGCCGCCTATCGTCAGCAACCGTTCGTCCTTGCCGGAAGTCGTCGGCGATGTGGGCTTACTGATTGATCCCGATGATCCGGACAGCATCGCAGCAGCACTGGAGACGGCGCTGACGCAGACAGGATGGCGTATCGCACAGGGAGCCGCTGGCCTGACCCGTGCGCAGACCTTCACCTGGGAGCGATCTGCGCGAATCGCGCTCGACACCTACACATCCCTCGCCTGACGCCCTATAATGCGCGGACGTGGAAGCCATCGACAGGACACGGAAATCCTTGCGTATTCTCATCGTCACAGCCAGCTTGCCCTACCCGCTCGCCTCTGGTGGTGCGATTCGTACCTTCGGCATCGTGCAGGGGCTGCATCAGGCCGGGCACCGCATCAGCCTGCTGAGTTTCTCTGAGCGATCCGCAAATGGCACGCCCCTGGAAGCACTCTGCGAGACGATTGTGACAATCCAGCCGCTGCAGCGCAGCAAGTTCGAGCGCTTGCGTACCTTGCTGCTCACAAATCAGGCAGATATAGCAACACGCTTCTACAGCCCGGAATTTGAGCACACACTGCTGAAGCTGCTGGGCGAAGAAGATTTCGACCTCGTGCAGTTCGAAGCCATCGAAAGCGCCTGTTATATCCCGACTGTACGCGCAAATTTCCCAAATGTAAAAATCTGCTTTGATACCTTCAATGCGGAAGCCGAATTGCAGCGTGTGATTTTCGACATTGATCGCCAGGAGGTGCGGCGCTGGCCAACGGCGGTTTATTCGTATGTGCAGGCTCGGCGTATCGCAGCATATGAAGCAAGCCTCTGTCAGGCATCTGACCTTGTGATTGCCGTGTCGGAAGAGGATCACGCGCATCTCAGCCGCTACCGCGACGATGATTGTACCTTCATTGTGCCCAGCGGCATTGTTGTGAATGACTACGCGAAACCCGGCGAAATCGTTGACCTGGGCGACAACGCCCTGGTGTTCACGGGCAAGATGGACTATCGCCCCAATGTCGATGCGATGCTCTGGTTCACTGACACCATTCTGGCGCAGCTCCCAGCGGCGGCGTTGACCATCGTCGGGCAAAAACCACATCCGCGCATCCAGCATCTGCCAGAGCACCCCAATATCACCCTGACGGGCTGGGTTGATAGCGTCCTACCATATTTGCATGCGGCGGCGGTCTACATCGCCCCCCTACGCATGGGCAGCGGAACTCGCCTCAAAATCCTGGAAGCAATGGCTGCGGGTTGCGCGATCGTCGCGACGACGGTTGCGGCTTCCGGGCTTTCTGCCGATGTGCGGCAAGCGCTGGTCATCGCGGACAGCGAGGCAGATTTCGCCGCTGCTATCCATACCTTGCTGGCGAAGCCTCACGAACGGGAAGACCTGGCACACCGCGCACGGGACGCAGTACGCAAACACTACGATTGGTCAGTCTTGATTCCGCGATTGCTGGCTGCGTACCAGGAGGTCGGACTTGGAGAATAGAGAAGCCCTGGTACGCCGTAACAACCAGCTTGCGCAAGCGTTTCATCAGCCACCGATGGAGCATCGGCTGCGCGAGTATTTCATTGCCAGCGTTGCGAGCTTTCCCTTCCAACCGCTGACGAAGGGCTGGAATCGCATTCTATTCATTCGTCCGGATCATCTGGGGGACTTATTGCTGACGACCCCGGCGATCCGTGCGCTGAAGGAAGCCCGACCCTACAGCGAATTGCATGTGTTGGCTGGCCCCTGGGCAGCGCAAATCCTCCGCAATATCCCCGAAATTGACCAGGTGCTCACGGTGGAGTTTCCAGGGTTCAACCGGGGGCGTAAGAAGAGTAGTTATATTGCCCCCTATGCGCAGTTGGTGCGCATCTCCCGGCAACTGCGGCAGATTGGCTACGGGCACGCGGTGATTCTGCGCCATGACCATTGGTGGGGCGCAATGTTGGCACACGTCGCCGGGATCAGTGAGCGTATCGGCTATGCGGTGAAGAACGTACAACCCTTCCTGACACAGGCCTATCCCTACCAGCATCAACACGCCATCCGCCAGAATCTGCGGCTGGTCGAATCGTGGACGGGCTTCGTACCGGATGAAGAAGTAACTTTTGATCTACCCGTATACGACAAAGAACAGATCGAAGTGAGCAATTACCTGCACGGATGTGGCATCGCCGAAGGGCAACCATATTTCTGCATTCATCCCGGCTCCGGAACCTGGGTCAAGCGCTGGACGAACAGCCAATGGGCAGAAGTCGCGGATATCCTCAGCGAGCAGTTGGGTGCAGCGGTGGTCTTCACGGGCGGCGATAGCGAACGCGGCCTCGTCGCACAGATTCAGAACCGGATGCAGCGCAAGTCCTGCACGGCTGCAGGAGAACTGAACCTGGAGCAGCTTGCGGCACTCTATGAACGGGCGCTGGTGGTGATGGGACCGGACAGCGGGCCAATGCACATCGCGGCTGCCGTCCATACACCGACGGTCACCCTCTTCGGCCCGGCGGATCCGGTGGAGTTCGCGCCCTGGGGCAGCCGCCTCAAGCACATCATCCTCACATCCAACATCGGCTGCCGTCCCTGCCGCATCCTCGATTGGGGCGATGACGATCCGGCTTTTCACCCCTGCGTGCGCGACATCACCGTCGGGCAAGTGCTGGAAGCGGCTCGCAGCGTCATCAACAGCTAGTCCGGGATCACGACATCTTCCAGCCCCTCTTCTTCCGGAGGATATTCCAGGGGCAAGGCTTCCAGGGCCTCCACAATAGCCTTCATCACGACGTAATTGCGGAACCACTTGCGGTTCGCCGGGACGATGTGCCAGGGTGCGTATTCCGTGTTGCAATGGGTGATGGCGGCTTCATAAGCCTGCATGTACTCATCCCACTTTTTGCGCACGGGCATATCGCCAATCGAGAATTTCCAGTGCTTGCTGGGGTCATCCAGGCGTTCCTGGAAACGCTCTTTTTGCTCTTCCTTGCTGATGTGCAAGAAAAACTTGAGAATCGCCACGCCGCTATCCGCCAGCAGGTGCTCGAAATTGTTGATATGCTCGTAGCGTCCGCGCCAGACTTCTTCCGGCACGAGTTGGTTGACGCGCACAATCAGCACATCTTCGTAATGGCTGCGGTTGAAGATGCCGATGTATCCTTTCGGCGGCACATGGTCATGCACGCGCCAGAGAAAGTCGTGTGCGAGTTCTTCAGGCGTGGGCGCTTTGAAGTTGCTGATGCGAAAGCCCTGTGGATTGACACCGCTGAAAACTTTGCGGATGGTGCTGTCTTTGCCGTCGGCATCCATCGCCTGTAAGATGACCAGCAGCGCGTACTTCTTCTGCGCGAAGAGCACTTCTTGCAGGTCAATCAGCCGCTCACGCAACTTCTTCGTCGCTTCTTTGGTTTCGTCTTTGTCCAACCCGGCATGATAATCCGGATCGTAGTCTGCCAGGTCGATCACTTGCCCTGGTGCGGGGCGAATCACTTGGTTAGCCATTGTTCAGAATCTCCTCGTTTTGCGGTGCAACCGTCAGGGTGCGCTCATTGCGATAGGTGGCCATTCCCGGCCCCGCCCCCTTGATCGGCTTGACGTACTTGATGCGAGTCACATCGACATCGACCTTATTATCTTCGCGCTTGCCGCTGTAGTAGGCCGCAATCGCAGCGCAGGTTTCTACCAGTTCTTCCGGGATGCGCCGTCCATCGTCGCGAATGATGACGTGCGCACCGGGCACGTTGCGGGCGTGCAGCCAGAGATCATTACTCTTCGCAGTGCGGAAGGTGACCTGCTCGTTCTGGCGACTGTTGCGCCCGACCCAGATCACATAGCCGTCTTTGGTCAGCTTCAGGGGGCCGCTCTGACCGCCGCCGCCAATACGCTTGAGCTTTTTCTTGCCGACCGTTAAATCCAGCTTTTGCAACGCCTGGATCACATCGTCAATATCCGGCCAGTTGGCGGCATGTTGCAGGTCATTCTCAAGCTGCAAGATGTAGTCCAGCGTATGCCGCGCCTCCTGGATCAATTCTGGTACGTTGGCCTGGGCGCGTTTGGCGCGATTGTACTTGTCGAAGTAGCGCTGCGCATTCTCCAGCGGCGTCAGATCCGGGTCGAGTTGGATTGTCAGCGGATCGCCATCGACTTCGTACTGTGCCACTAATTCACGCTGCCCCGGCTGCAAATTGTACTGGTAGGCCAGGATCAATTCGCCGCTCTGCTGCAACTGTTCGATCTCGCTCTGGTCGCGCAGCCCGCGTTCCATCGACTCGATCTTCGCCCGGTAACGCGCCTTGCCTTCTTCGATGGCTGCCTGCACGGGTTTCTTGGCGACCTCATAGGCTTCGTCTCCGACGGCTGCGCCGTAGTAGGCTCCCATCGCCTCACTGATCGTCTCCGTCCGTTTCCATTCGCCGTTGAACGTCAACGGATAGACGCTGTAGGCTTCAACTTCGCCCTCGTCTTCCGCGTACCCGGGCTGCCAGTCGCGCGCCATGAACGGCTCTACCAGTTCAACGATGACCTCATGCAGCGCCATCGGATCGGTATCTTGCACGCGCAGGTTCACATCACCGCCGACCCGAAATGCGACTTCCTTGCCCACCAGCGGGCTGAAACCCAGAATCCGGCGCGGCAGCAACCGAGCCACTTTGTCTTTCTGTGGATTCTCGGATTCGTCCAGAAGCTCTTCGACCTGCTCCTGCGTGAGTGCGAAGGGGTCGAAACGTCCGGTGAGGGGTGGCGGCAGCCTGTACTCATGGTTGGGCAGGCTCAGGCGGTAGCTGTTTTCCTCTGGCCCCACGCGGCGCACGCAATCCAGGATCACGCCTTCGTCGTTCAGCAGCAGAATGTTGGCGCGGCGCTCCATCGGTTCGATCACAATGCGCGACTTTCCCGCTTCTGGATGCTCAAAATCCAGGAAGAGAATTCGCTCCCAGGGCGGCTGACTGACGTGCATCAGAATCGCACCTTCGACATAACGACGCAGCATCAATCCCAATTGTTTGGGCTGGTAGAGGCCACGACGCAGCTTGCCATCCACCAGGTGCACGCGGGGCACTTGCTGATCCGCGCTGAGGTAGAGGTAGTGTCGCTTACGATTGGCGTAAATCTCCAGGCCATACCCGGTCTGGTCAACATCGAGCAAATCTTGCACGCGCCCACCGACGAGCAAATCCATGAATTCGTCGACGAGCGCGGAAATGGTCAGAGCATCGAGGTTCATCGGTTGGCACCTCCAGAATTGCAAAAAAAGCACGCCAGATTGACGTGCTCCGATTGTAGCAGGAATTGTACGCGCTTCGGGGAGATCAGAAAAGCAGCACCAGGAAGCGATCCACGATCATCGCCAGGAAGAGCAGCGCCAGATAGAGCGACGAATACTTGTACACAGCGCGCGCCATCGCCTTGGTCGGCTCCTGAATCAGACGAACGCTGTAGTAGATCAAGCCGCCGTCCAGGATGATCGCGCAGATGATGTAAAACCAGCCGAGCATGTCGCCACCCTGGAAAATGCCAATGGCCGGAATGAGGGTGACGACGGAAAGCTGCATGGAATACAGCAGAATCTGGATGCGCGTGCGCTCTTCGCCCATTGCGACGGGCATCATGGGCACACCCGCCGCCGCGTAATCCTTGTTCACGAGGATCGCCAGCGCCCAGCTATGCGGCGGCGTCCAGAAGAAGACGATAGCGAAGAGGATGATGGACTCGAAGGAGACGGTACCGGTGACTGCCGCCCAACCCACCAGCACGGGCATCGCGCCAGCGCCACCCCCAATGACGATGTTGACGACAGTATTGCGCTTGAGCAGCATGGTGTAAACGACGACATAATACACCGCGCCGACGAAGGCCAGGAAAGACGCCAGCCAGTTCACCAACAAGCCCAGAATGAGCACTGACCAGGCAATCAGCGCCAGCCCGAAGAGTAGCGCGTTGATCGGCTCAATGCGACCGGACGGGATAGGACGGCGTGATGTGCGCGTCATCTTGTAATCCATGTCGCGGTCAATGTACTGATTGAGGGCGCTGGCACCGCCAGCAGCGAAGACCCCGCCGACGATGGTTGCCAGCAGCGTCACAAGATCGGGCAGCCCACGCGCGGCGACGATCATGGCCGTCACCGTCGTGAAGACCAGCAGCGTCACGATGCGCCACTTCATCAGGTCGCTGTATGGTTTGATGATGCTGCCCAGGGTGCGATCAGGACGAATTGTCGATTCCATAGGTGACTTCTTCCAACAAAGGCTAAGACGGTGCCCTACAACATGAGCATTTCATGAGTAAGGCGATTATACCAGAAATTTCAAATTGTGGCGCGTTTTTGTAGATTTCTGACGGACACTTATGTCGCTCAGGAAGTGGCTTCTGGCAGCGCTCCGGACTGCTGCCCTTCTTCGAGCGCTTCCGCTTCTTGCTGTTCCTGCTGCGCGAGTCGCTCTGCACGATTCGGCATCTCATTCACAGACTTCACCTGCCAGTTCAGGAACCAGAAAATCAGCGCGATCGTCAGTCCGGCACCCACCAGATTGAAAATCACGAAGACGATCCAGAAGAGAAACAGATTCGCCTGCTCTGGCGTCGCCGCGAAGGGGGAAGCCGCAGGATCCGTCGATTGAATGATAGTGGGAATTTGAGCGCCGATGCCTGCCGTGAGGACACCGCCCGCGATTACGATCACAACCAGACCCGCCAGGATCAATACACCGCGTCTCACGATTTTTTCCTTCCATTCGTCATAATAGGCTCTAATTGTACAATTCTGCACAATCTGCTGCAAGCATGGCCTGTGGATTGCGCTGCACAATCATACCGTTCAATTGTGCAGCGGACAATCTGTATACGCGGCAATTATTCCAATCCAGCGATCGCCTCGTCGACGCGCTGCTGCGCACGGGCGATGGTCTCCTGGGCGGTGTTGGTCTCCTGGGCAATCGCCTCAAGGCGGTCTTGCGTCGCTTCGAGCTGGCCTAGCAGGCGATTGCGCAATGCCGCTTCCTGCCCGGTAGGCTGCAATGCACCCAGGTTGGCGCGAAGTTGCTCTTGCTCTTTATAGATGGCCTCGCGCTCTTCACTGAGGCGCTGCACATCCTCGCGTGCGGCTTCAATCTCGCTCCACAGGTCAAGGATGGCCTTGAGTTCCTCATACAACGCCTGATCGAGGTAGCGGTCTTGCAGATACTGCGCCAGCTTGTCGTAAGTCAGGCGCTGAATTTCACGGCGTTCGTAGCGCAATCGGCGTTCCTGGCGCAAGAATTCGGCCTTGCCCTGCCCCGGAATGCTCACACGCCAGCGACGAACCTCGGCGGTTTCTGCGTCCGGCGCGGGTGTCTCGTAAAGGTCATATTGCGTGCGGATTGCCGCTTCAATCGTGATGATCTTCTCGTCGTTGGTGTGGTTCTCGATGATATAGCGTACCGAGTGCAGGTGCGATACCTGCTCGAAGAAAGCGCGGTCTTCAACCTTGACGCCGACGACATGAGTCTCGTTCTGCGGATGCTCGGTGACCTTGACTCCGAGTTCGACGGCATAGGGCAAATACACCTGCTGATCTTCCTTGGTGAAGGCGACGACGGCTTCCCCTTTGTAATCACCATCTTCGACGACGGTCACGGGACCGCGCTCCAGCGTGAGTTCGGTGTTGTTCTCGAAACGCAGGGCAGCGACCGGGTGCTTGGACACTTTGCTGCCATTGTAGAGCAATTCGCGCTCGTACTGCACCTCGCTGTTGAGGATCGGTACCAGCGCCGATTCGCCGCGCTTCACCGTGACGGGCGTAGTCACTGCGTACTGAAAGGTCTCGCCTGCGTCCCTGGTTGCCGTCGCGGCGGGTGCGGAGGCGGCTGCCTGCCCTTTCTCAATACGGCGCAGCAGACTGCCGCCACTTCTTTTGCCCCGCTCTTGCCTCTCCGCATCAAACTGCTGATCGGGCGTATCGGCGACGGCTCCCATGAACTGGCTTCTCGAAGCCTGCTGCCGCTTCCGCATAGCCCCCTCGTATTCCACTGGTCCCGGCGCGATACGGCTCTCGTCTGCGACGGTCGGGCGTTCGGGGATGCGCGAGGCGTAGAGTTCGTAAATGAAGGAGATGGGCTGCCCTGCCACCAGAGTCACGCGTACATTCTCCAGGTCTTCCTCCAGCCGATTGTCGAACAAGCCCCAGCCTTGCAGCAGTGCGGTGCCCGTACTGCCGTCCTCGTCGCGTTCCGCCACCAGGCGATAGCTCACGCGCCAGGTCGGGCTGGGTGAGACATAATACACCGCCAGATTGTGCTGCCCCTCACTCAAGCGCACCGTGACCACACGGCGGTCATCTTCCGCCATGCTGGTATCCAGGAAATAATCGAGGTCTTCGGCGGATTGGCTGTCTGCGATGCGGATGCCTCGCAAGTCTTCCAGGAAAACGACCCGCACCCCCTGTTCGGTCAGGAGCGATACAGTCGGCCTCTGCCCATCTTCATCCGAGAGACGCTTGCTGTACGAGAAATCAACACCAATTACACGTCCGCGAACCGCTTCCTGTGTGCCGCGTGTAGCCTCTACCGTGACTTCGCACTGCCGCCCCCGCAAATCACGGAGTAAATCGCGCAGCGTGTTGGACTGCGAGAGGTTGACCGAACTGCTGGCGAGGCGTGCCTGCACATCCATTGGGGTCTGGTAGTGGATGCCGAGCACCTGTCCGCCGCCCTGGGCGAACACAGCCAGGCTCTTGAGAACGTCGTTCACTTCGTCGCTGCGGAAAGTGAGCTGCACCTGTTCCCCGTCCACTTCGCCCTGGCGGACGAAGAAACCTACGCCGTGCTTATAGAGCACCATCTCACGAACGGGCAGATTTGCCATGTGTTTCCCCCTTATATTGGCTGATTGTTCAGATTCGGATGTGCGGATTGCGAGGGCATGACAACAAAGGATCATGCCCCTGCGAGGATATGCTGAGGATCGCAGTGTTCAGTACAATTCGTGGGCGTCGCTGTCTTCCAATTCTTCGCGGACTTCCTGCATGCGGTCGTCCATGTCGTCTGGCGGCTCACGGTCATGATCTGGTGACGAGGTATTGGCACGCGGCAGCGTGAAGTGAAAGGTGCTGCCCTCTCCTACGGTGCTTTCCATGCCCACCTGCCCGCCGTGCTTCTCGACGACGCCTTTGACAATCGCCAGCCCCAGCCCGGTGCCTTCGATCTTGCGACGATCTTTCGCATTCACGCGGTAGAATTTCTCGAAGACGCGGGCTTGATCCGCTTCCGGAATTCCCAGACCGGTATCGCGCACGCTGACCTGCACGAAGTCGCCGTTGTTTTCCGCACCGATGACGATTTCGCCGCCGATGCGGTTGTACTTGATGGCGTTGCTCAGCAAATTGGCGATCACATGGGAGATCATGCGCTTGTCCGCGTGGGCGAACTGCGCTGAGGCGGGAACGTCCGCCGTCACGGTGACTTGCTTCTCTTCCACCATGCCGCTGAGGAAGCTAATCGCCTCATCGACAATCTGCTTGAGATCGACCACTTCAATGTCGAACTCCATATCGGCTTCCATGCGGGCGAAATCCAGCATCTCATCAATGATGCGCTGCATGCGCTCTAGCCCGGACTGCGCTTGATCACAGAAACGGCGCTGACGCTCGTTCAATTCGCCGGAGTGCTCTATCAATTCTACGAAACTCTTCACCGCCGCCAGGGGCGTCTTCAAATCATGGACGAAGTTGTGCAACAGATCAAAATCGTCGTTTTGCTTCTTCTTGTTCTTCTTCGCCATCTTCAATCCAACCGAAAATATGCGGGCAGTTGATCGAACGCATGAGCCACACGAGTCCCGTGCCAGGTCAGCAGCGTACCATCGACCAGATGAATGCGGTCATGCTTCGCCGCAGGCACATCCAGTTCGCGGAAAATCTCCACATGTGCTTCCGTGAAGAGGAACGGCTCGCTCGGCAGCAGAATCACATCTGGCTGCGCGGCAACCACTTCCTCCATGCTGATACGCGGATAACGTGTATCACGTCCCTGCACACGCGGATCATCCGGGGAGAGGGCCTCCGCCTGACCCAGATCAGCCTTCAGGGGGAACTGGCGCTCGCGCTCTGCGAAAGCGTTGGCTCCCCCACAGACCCGCAGGACATCATGCAGGTAGGTATTGGCGTTGGCTGTCATCAACGGATCGTACCAGATGGGCACGAAGACGCGCGGCGGCTCCTCCGTACGCGCCTCAATCAACCCCAACAGCCGATCATAGGTCTGCTCGATCAACCGCACACGGGGAACCATGCTCGTCTCCTCGAAGACGTTCATGATATCCCAGAGCAGGTTGAAGACATCCTGCACCGTTTCCGGCAGGGTCGCCCAGACCGGGATTCCGGCAGCGCTCAGGGCTTGTGCATCTTCTTTGCGGTTCTCCTCTACGTTGACGATCACCACATCCGGCTGCAATTCAATGATACGTTCTACATCCGGATTCTTGGTACCGCCCAACGCGGGGATGCGGTCAACCTGCCCAATGGGGTAAATGCAATACGAGGTGCGCCCCACAAGCCGACTGCCCAGATTCAAGTCGAAAAGAGTTTCTGTGACGCTGGGAACCAGGGAGACCACCGTCTGCGGCGGTTCGCTCACTGGCGCTTCTAGCGAATACGTATAGGTTTCAGCACTCATAGTTGCACAATTTGCTGCCGTTCAGGGCCTACGCTGACGATTGGAATCGGGACTTCGCACAAGGCTGCTACCCGTTTTATATAGTCAAGCGCCGCTTTGGGCAAATCTTCTGCCGCGCGTGCGCCGGAAATATCTTCCGTCCAGCCGGGCATTGTCTCATAAATCGGCGTGGCACGTTCAACCTGCGCCACTGTCGCCGGAGGAACTTCATAGCGTTCGCCGTCAATCTCATAGGCGACGGCGATCTTCAGTTCGTCGAAACCTGTGAGTACATCCAGCTTCGTCAGGAGCAATTCTGTGAAGCCATTGACCATCGCGCTGTAGCGCAGCATGACCACGTCCAACCAACCCGTCCGGCGCGGACGCCCGGTTGTAGTGCCAAATTCGTCCCAGTAATTCTCACCCGTACCGCGCAACCGGGCAGCGACTTCGTCATCGAGTTCGGTAGGCATTGGCCCCCCGCCCACGCGGGTGCTGAACGCCTTCGCCACGCCCACGACGCGATCAACGTATGCCGGGCCAACTCCCAGCCCGGTCAGTGCGCCGCCGACAGAGGGTGAAGAACTGGTCACGAAGGGGTAGCTGCCATGATCGACATCCAACAGCGTTCCCTGGGCGCCCTCGCAGACGATACGCGCCTCCTGGCGCAAGCGCTGATTGAGGTAAACCGTTGTCTCCTGGATGAAAGGGCGGAGCTTTTCGGCAGCGGTGACGTACTGCTGCACCCCGGCAGCGACATCCACCGGAGCAGGCAGGGCCGCGTTGTGTTCTTGCAAGAGGGCGGTCATCGAATCGGCGAAATCTTCCAGGTCGAGCATCTGCCCCATACGCAGGCCGCGCCGTCCCACCTTGTCCAGATAGGCCGGGCCGATGCCGCGCAGCGTAGTACCCAGCGCTTTCTCGCCGCGTGCCGTCTCCTTCGCCCGATCCAATTCAATGTGTGCGGGTGTGATGATGTGCGCCCGCGAGCTAATCACCAGATTGTCCGGCGTGATCGTCACGCCCTGTTCGCGCAGGCGCTCAATTTCCACCAGCAGGTTCACGGGGTTGATCACCATACCGTTGCCCATGACGGACACAACACCGGGGTGCAAGATCCCGGATGGAACCAGATGCAATTTGTAGACTTCCCCATCGATGGCGACTGTATGACCGGCGTTATCACCACCGCCATAACGCGCCACGATCTGCGCATCTGCCGCCAACCAATCGACGAAGCGACCTTTCCCCTCGTCACCCCACTGCGCGCCAATCAAAACTGTTACAGGCATTCAACCGATCCTTCTGCCGTATAACCCAATATCAGTCACCAGAGAAAAATGAGGGACACTGTGCAGCGCCCCTTACAATGCGTGTTGCTGTGCAAAGTGTAACACCATCCAGGTTGGTTTTCCAACCACCCGCGATGTGCCGAATCAGGAATGATGGGGCGCATCAGGAGGCGTAGTTACTCCCCAGCGAAACCGTCACCTGCTTCTCACCCCATAATTCGACCTGCCCATCCGCACCCAGCACCAGCGCTGACCCCCGCGCCACATTGATCGCCACCGCATCGGCGATTTCGTTGAGTACGGCCTGCACCGCACGCGAGTCGTCAATACCCATCGACTCGGGTTCGATGAAGGCATTCTGCACCCAGTTGAAGCCTTCCAGCAGTTCGCCACCGTCGGAAACAACCCATCGCCCGAAGAGATTGATGGTCAGCCCTTCCAGCAGAATCACTGCGCCGCGCTCATACGCCTGCTTGAGCGCTTCCAATCCCGCGCCGCGCAGCGCCCCATAGAGCGCATCCAGGCTTGAACCTGTTTCAACTGCGATGAAGCTCGCCATCTTCATCTGCTCCTCGATCTCATCGGGCGAATCAAATTGTAGATCGACGAAGTAGCCAGCGCGTGCGCCCAGGTCTTCCAGGTCGTCCTTCAGCGAATCGCCGCCATCATCTGCCAGCGAGATCACCACCGAAGTGCCGTAGCCACCGGCACGCGCCAGCGCCTGCGCCCGCACTTCGCTGACCGCATCGTTACCGCCAGAAAAGACCAGCCACCCCCGTCCGCTGATGTACTTCAGTACCTGCCCTTGCTCTTCCATCAGTCGCCTCCTACGACATACTCCGCGACGGCAGCCGAGAGCATCGCCACGCCCAGCGGCAGCACGTCTTCGTCAAAATCGAAGCGCGGGTGATGATGCGGGTAGTTCAATTCGCGTTCGTCGTTGGCACTGCCCAGGAAGAAGAAGAACCCCGGCACATCGGTCATGAAGACGCCCACATCTTCCGCGCCCATTGTCCGTTCCATGACGAAATCATCCTCTTGCTTGCCCAGCTTGCGGAAGGCGCTCCGCGCTCTTTGGGCCACTTCGGGATGATTGCTGACGGCCTCGGTGTAATGCTGGATGTCGATGTCAATTTCGCAGCCCAAAGCCGCCGCCGTGTGCTGTGCGATCTCGCGCATCCGTTCTTCCACCAGGTCGCGCATTTCGTAGGTGAAGGTGCGGAATGTGCCGTTGAGATAGGCCGAGTCAGGAATCACGTTGCTGGTGGTGCCACTGTGGATCTGCGTCACCGAAACTACCGCCGTATCCAGCGGATCGGCATTGCGGGCGACGATGGTCTGAAAGGCCGTGACCATCTGCGCGGCACAAACTACCGGATCAACAGCAAGATTCGGCAGCGCACCATGCCCGCCTTTGCCACGAATGGTGATCTTGAAATCCGAAGCCGCCGCCATCACGGGACCATCCGCCACGCCGACAGTTCCCAGGGGCATCGTATTCCAGATGTGCAGCCCCAGGCTCACATCCGGACGCGGATCGCGCAGTGCGCCGTCAGCAACCATGGCTTCAGCGCCACCGCCAATCTCTTCTGCTGGCTGGAAGACGAATTTGATGCGTCCGGCAATCTGGTTGCGATGTTGTGCGAAGAGCCGTGCAACCCCCAGGCCAATCGCCGTGTGCGCGTCGTGTCCGCAGGCGTGCATCTTGCCCGGAATCGTCGAGACATACTCTGCTGTGTTCTGTTCCTCAATCGGCAGTGCGTCCATGTCAGCACGCACCAGCACCGTCGGGCCATCCTGCGCCCCTTCCAGGATGCCAATGACGCCCGTTTTGCCTACACCCGTCTGCACTTCCAGCCCCAGCTCGCCCAGCGCCTGCGCCACGATTCCGGCGGTGCGCACTTCTTCAAAGGCTAGTTCAGGATGCATATGGAAGTCTCGACGGCGCGCGATCAGTTCATCGCGCATGGCCTCGGCTTCTTCCATGAATTGAATACTCATCATCATCTCTTTCCTGTGCTGCAATCACGGGCGCAATTGTATCACGTGAAACGGTTCCGTGTGGCGGGGCTGATCCGGTGGCGCTTTCGGATCGAGCGAACGCTCATAGATACGATCGCGCAGTTTTTCCGGCTCTTTGATCTGGCTCTTGTGTTCGACCAGCGCCTGGATCTGCGTGTCGAGATGTTCGCTGACATCGACGAAGACCGTCGGCTGCTCCGGACGGCAAATATAGACGGTGAGCGCCTTGTGCGGTTCCAACCCCTCATCCCGTTCTAACTCGATGAAATTCAGGCGATCGCGTGCGGCGGGGAAGACGGCTTCCAGCGTCGCCGCACCAATAGCACGATGATCCGGGTGGTTGATGCCACCATTGCCATACCAGTAGCGCGTCGGGTCGAGCGTGACGACGACATCCGGCTTTGTCAGGCGAATTACGCGAGTGATGTCGCGGCGCAGTTCCAGGTTGGGGAATAATTCACCGTCTTTGTAGCGCAAGAAAATCACGTCATTTACGCCCAGGACTTCAGCGGCGCGTTGTGTCTCTTCTTCGCGAATAGCCGCCAGGGTCTCCGAAGTCATCTCCAATTCCGGGCTGCCTTTGTCGCCGCTGGTCGCCAACAAGAATGTGATTTCCGCGCCTTCCGCCGCCCAACGTGCAAAGGTTCCGCCTGCAAAAAATTCTGCGTCATCCGGGTGCGCGAACACGCCCAACACGCGCCGGGGCGCTTCCGGCTGCTGCTCGTCTGCCATGTGTTCTGTCCTTGTGTGTGATTGCGAAGTTCATTCCGGTGCTGAAGTGTACCTGGGGAAGTCCCACGACGGCTACCCTGGGATGCTTGCAAGAATCAACTGGGGCAAGCAGAAACTTGCCCCAGAAAAACCTGGATTCACTGGTCGGCGCGGCGCTGCCCCGGCGGTTTGCCGCAGTCGCACTCGCCATCCCCATGTTTATCGCACGGCTCTTTGGCTTTTTTCTCCAGCGCCCGCAGTTCCTCCAGTGGAATAAGGTCTTCACGCTGGACAAATTTGCGCCCCTGTTCTTCGATGTAGACGGTCACGGCATCGCGCAGCGGATGAACATCAATGACCTTGCCCTCGCCAAAGGGGGTGCCGACCTTCTTGTTGCGCTTGGGGAGCTGCTTGCGTGCCTGGACGTACTGCTCATATTCGTATACGAGGCAGCAGCGCAAGCGACCACACATGCCCGTGATTTCGGACGGATTCAGGGAGATGCCCTGCGCCTTGGCCATCTTGATTGAAATCGGGCTGAAATCCGTGAGGAAGGTGCTGCAGCAGCGTTCCGCGCCGCAGGCACCATAGCCGCCGAGCAGCTTCGCCACATCACGCGGGCCAATCTGCCGCATATCGATCTTGGCACTGAATTCGCGCTGAAGCTCCTTGCCCAGCCGGGTTGTATCGACTTTCTCTTCCGCACTGTAGAGAAAGGTCAGCGAGGTACCATCGTAGTTGTATTTCGCGGCGAGGAACTTCACCCCGTCGTCCACATGATCGGCAGCGGCGGCGCGTTCCTGGCAAATCCGCAGCGCTTCTGGCTCCTTGCTCTCCCATTCCTGGCGCAGCACCAGGTCGCGCGGCGTCGCAGGCCGCAAAATACTGCGATATTCGCGGTCAGCTTCCGGCTCTGCGAAGCCCATCACCTGCCCCATCTGACGTCCGCGCACCGTCTCCACGATGACGAAATCGCCCGGCTGTAAGTCAGGATAATCGTCGTAAAGAAAGTGATACAGCTTGCCGACTTTGGTGAAGCGCACCCCGGCAACACGCGGCTGCTGCTGTGCTTCAAACACCTCGTCTGCTGCAACTTCCGCCATAAGATAACCCTCTCCTGAAAAGCGCGGTCAGCAGACCAGCGCCCAACGTTCAATAAAACACATCAACGTTTATATTATTGCATCTTCGCGGCGAAAACAAATCACAGTTTGCAAAAAATGCCAGCAAACCCCTTGCAGACAGGCCGATCCTGCACTAAAAACACCCTGTTTTCGCCGAGCCTTGCTATAATGCACGGTTACAGAATATTCAGCGAAGCAGCATCGCAGCAAGGAAACACATGAAAACACTTGTAATGAAATTCGGCGGCTCCGCTGTTGGGACGACGCGCGCGCTGGCGCAGGTCTTGAGCATCGTCCTGCACGAGCAGAAGCGCTGGGATCGGCTGGTACTGGTGGCTTCCGCGCTGGATGGCGTCACCGATATGCTGCTAGAAGCCGCTCACCTGGCGCAAATCGCTCATCAGCGCGGGTATCGTCGCATCGCCGCCACGCTTCGCAGTCGTCATCTGGCATTGGCCGACCAATTACCGCTCGGGGCGGAAGAGCGCGGCGCGCTGCGTGCCGACATCGACCATCTGCTCTTCGACATGCTGGATCAGTGCCAGCATGTTGCCACGACACCCAGCGAAATGCTCTCGCCGCAGATCAGCGACAATATCATCGGCGTGGGCGAACAACTCTCCGCGCGCATCATCGCGGCGCTGCTGCGACAGAACCAGGTGCGCGGGGTAGCCATTGATGGCACGGATGTCATGGTGACCGACGATGTCTTCGGCAATGCGACCCCCGACCTGGAACAATCACGGCAGCGGCTGGATCAGCACATCACCCCGATGCTGGAACGCCAGATTGTCCCTGTCGTGACGGGCTTCATCGGCGCGACCCTTGATGGCATCCCGACGACGATGGGACGTGGGGGCAGCGATTATACGGCGTCGATCATCAGTGTGTGTATGGAAGCTGAAGAGTTGTGGATCTGGACGAATGTCGATGGCATGATGTCCACCGATCCCAACGAAATTGACGATGCCCGTGTGATCGAGCAAATGACCTTCGACGAAGTGGCAGAACTGGCTTATTTCGGCGCGCACATCTTGCACGCTCGCATGATCTACCCCCTGCGCGATCACGGTATCTCCCTGCGCATCAAGAACGTCTTCAAGCCGCAGCAGCCCGGCACGCTCATCAAGCAAGAGCGCCCTTCTGCAGAGCCGCATTTGCGAGCCGTCACCGCGATTCCGGCGCTGTGCGTCATGGGGGAACGCAGCGGCGATGTCACGTCGGTGATCGAATTGGTGCAGGGAGCAACGGCAGCCAAGATCGGGCAGAAGGCCGATGTGATGCTGACTTCACAGTCCTCAGACCAGAGTTCGCTGTGCTTCGTCGTACCGACGACAGCAGGAGGCGCGGAAGCGGTGGAGAACGTGCGGCTTGCCGTAGAAGAGCGGCTGGAGAATTTCGCGGATCGAGCGCAGTGGTCAGCCAGGGCAATTTCCGTTGTGACGGCAATCGGCACGGGGTTCGCGTATTCCACTGAATTGCAGGCGCAAATCTTACAGGCGCTGTCCCAGACTCGGATTCTGGGGATGACGCAGGGGCCATCCCAGTGCAGCTATTCCATCATGGTGGAAGAGACCGACTCGGAGAGCGTCCTGCGGCAAATTCACGAGCTGGTGCTCAATAGCGGTTGAGGTACTGCGCGATTTCCCACTGCGTGATCTGGCTGTTATAGGCTTCGACTTCCTTCTTCTTCGCGGTCAGATAGTGATCGCCGATGAAGGAACCGAGTGCATTCATCACCACACTGTCCAGGCTCATCTCTTCGAGCGCTTCTGCCAGCGAAGCCGGGAGCATCTCTTGCCCTCGTGCGCGGCGCTGCTTGTTGATCATCAGCACTTCTTCCAACGGCTCGGGGAGTTCCATCTTGTGACGGATGCCGTCCAGGCCGGCCATCAGCATGACGGCCTTCGCCAGGTAGGGGTTGGCGCTGGGGTCGGGGCAGCGCAGTTCCAGGCGGGTGTGCGATTCTTTGCCCGGTGCTGTGCTCGGCACGCGGATCAGCGCCCCGCGATTGACCTGTGCCCAGGTGACGTGCGAAGGCGCTTCCAGGCTGTTGCCAAGGCGTTTGTAGCTGTTCACCAGTGGCGATAAAACGGCGCTCATCGCTCGCGCGTGGGCAAGCTGCCCCGCGAGGAACTGCCGCGCCACCGCCGAGAGGCCGTATTCATCCGACGGATCGACGAAGCGGTTTTCGCCCGTCTCACAATCGTGCAGGCTCTGGTGCGTGTGCATCCCAGAACCGGGCATATCCGGCAGTGGACGCGGCATGAAGGTACAATGCAGGCTGTGCTGCTGGGCGATGGTCTTGAGGGCGATGCGTGCCGTCAGGATGTGATCTGCTGAGACAAGGGCGTGGCTGTACTGGAAGTCGATTTCGTGCTGACCACTGCCCGTTTCCGAATGCGCGGAGTCGACCAGGATGCCCATTGCACGCAGCGTTTGCAACATCTTGCGCCGTACACGCTGGGTTTCTTCGTCGGTGTGGTCGAAGTAGCCCGCTCGGTCGTGTGGCTGTTCCATGATCGGGTTGCCCCGGTCATCCACGCGAAACAGGTAGAATTCCAGTTCCATACCCGTCTTGAAGACAAAGCCCATCTCCTGCGCCTGCTGCAAGGCACGAATCAAGGCATTGCGCGAATCGCTGATGCTCGGTTCCCCATAGGTCGTATGTGCCGTGCAGATGATGCGTGCGGTGCGATCCTCGTCGTTGTCATTCCAGGGCAACAGCGTGAACGTATCCAGATCGGGTACGAGCACCATGTCGCTTTCAGCAACGCGATTGGCACCTTCCACGGAAGAGCCATCGAAATGTACCCCATTCTCTACGACGTTTTCCAGTTCGCTCGCCGGGGTGACGACGCTTTTGACAGCGCCCAGAATATCCGTAAACCAGAAAGAAATGTACTGCACACCGTGCTGATTAATGCTGGTAAGAACTTCGTCTTTGGTCATGGGGCGATAATGCCGATTTTTGTCCAATTGCATGTTGTTATCCTCAGTATACGGTGTCGTATCAGCCGTTTTCACCGCAGCAGTTCACGAAATTTCGTGCATGTTCGTTGGCAAGCGCCCACAATCACGGCTTCTTCAGCAAGCCCAGGTGGCCCAGGAGCGCATCCAGCCCCAGGATGTAACTGCGCCAGCCGAATCCCGCGATTTGCCCCAGGCAGACCGGAGCCAGCATGGACGTATGGCGAAATTCCTCGCGAGCATGCACATTGGACATATGTACTTCCACAACGGGCAGGGCAATCGCGCTGATGGCATCACGCAGCGCAATGGACGTATGCGTGTAAGCGCCGGGGTTGAACACCACACCATCGGCATAATTGCGCGCCACATGCAAGATGTCCACCAGTGCGCCCTCGTGATTGGTTTGCTCCGCCCGCAGGCCTATGGCATACGGTTCCAGGTACTTGCGCGCCATCTGGTTGATGTCTTCCAGTGTCATATCGCCGTAGACTTCTGGCTCACGCGTTCCGAGTAAATTCAAATTGGGGCCGTGTAATAATAGTATTTGGGTCATGAGGTTTAGTTTTCGGTTCTTCGTTTACGGTTATTCGGTGTGCAGTTCCTGACAATGTGTCAGGGCGCTGGCGAAATCAGACTTCAGTTGGGGCATTTTCCACATACCAATGCTGTACCTGCCAGATGCAACCGTCACTCGCATTATACTCATTTTGCAGAATCTTACGCACGCAGCGTCTCGAGCACAGCCAGCACCGTCGCACGGTCAACGCCTTCGACAATAGTCGGCTGGCAGAGACCCTCCAGCAGTACGAAACGCGAGACCCCGCTTCGCCATTTTTTATCGGTGAGCATGGCATCCCACAGCGCCGCCGGGTCAAGCGCCCCGATGCTGCGCGGCAAGCCGGTTTCCGCCAGCACAGCATCGACCTGTTCCACCAGTTCCGCGCCGATCATGCCGAGGCGGTGCGAGAGCTTCGCCGCCGCCAGCAGGCCGACGCCAACTGCGTCCCCATGCAACCAGCGATACTGGGTGACCTGCTCAATGGCATGTCCGAAGGTGTGCCCCAGGTTGAGGTAGGCGCGGATACCATGTTCGTAAGGATCGCTTTGTACGACATCGATCTTCACCTGCACCGCACGGCGCACCAGTTCTTCAGCGCGTTCTGGCTGGCGCAAATCGGGACTCAGTAGCCCATCATCCGCAATCAAGCCATGCTTGAGGACTTCCGCCATACCCGCCCGCCACTGCTCTGGCGGCAGCGTACTCAGCACATCCGGGTCAATTAGCACCACATCCGGCTGCTTGAAGGCTCCGACGAGGTTCTTGCCCTGCGGCAAATCCACACCGACCTTGCCACCCACGCTCGAATCGACCATTGCCAGCAGCGTCGTCGGCATCTGCACCAGGCGCACCCCGCGCATATACGTCGCCGCAACGTATCCCGCCGTATCGCCGACCACGCCACCACCCAAGGCGAGAATCGTAGTTTTACGATCCGCCTTCTGCACCAGGAGTTGATCGTAGAGCTGCTGCACACTGGCGAGATTCTTGTGCTGTTCGCCGTCTTGCATGCTGGCGATGGCAGCGTTCGGCAGCGCCTGTGCCAATGCCTGGGCATAGAGTGGTGCAACGGTCGGGTTGGTGATGATGACGACATGCCCATCCAGGCCAAAACTCGCCGGACTGTCCGCAAGTTTCGCCAGCAAGCCTTGCTCGATGTGAATAGCATAGCGGCGGTTGACCTCGTCCGGGAGCTTCACCATCAATTGCTGCGCCATAAGGCCAGAATCTCCTCAACGACCTCATGGGGGGTCTTGTGCGTAGTATCGACTGTGTGGGGCAGCGATTCGTAGATGGGCATGCGCTGCGCCAACAACTCACGCCAGCGCCCCGCTAACGGGCGGACATCGGTCTGGCGAATGCGCGTTTCGATGGTCTCCTCAGAGGCCATCAGGCAGACGACAAAGCCGGATTCCAACATGACCTGACGGCTGCTCTCGTCGATCAGTGCGCCGCCCCCGGTAGAAATCACCAGTTCGTGTTGCAAGGCGAGTTCGTGGCAGAGGCCGCGTTCAATCGCCCGAAAGAAGGGTTCGCTGCGTTCGGCGAAGATGCGCGGGATGATCAACCCGGTGCGGTGTTCAATCGCTGTGTCGATGTCGTAGTAGACGCGCCCCAATTCAGCAGCGAGCAACGGCCCCACCGTCGATTTGCCCGTCCCCATGAAACCCGTCAGAACGATATTGCGCTGATCTACACGGGCAGCTTGTTCGCTAGCTTCATTCGTAGCCAAAACGCCACTCCACATTATCCATCGGTAAATCCACGAAGCGATTCTGCCGCAAGGCCGCAAAGCGTGGTTTCATCTCGTCGATGCTGTCGCCACCCAGCTTTTCGAGGAGCGCATCCGCCAATACGATAGCCAGCATTGCCTCCCCGACGGGGATCGCGCGCGGCAGCGCACAGAAGTCACTGCGCTCGTAGACGGTGCGCTCTACCTGCTGCGTCGCCAGGTCGACTGTATCCGCGCCACGCAGCATGGTGCTGATAGGCTTCATCGCCACACGCACCACCACCGGATCACCCGTAGTGATGCCCCCTTCCAGGCCACCCGCACGGTTGGTGCGCCGCCGAATGGTACCGTTGCCGTCGGTCTCCATCTCGTCATGTACCTGGCTGCCGCGCAGCGTCGCATTCTGGAAACCATGCCCGATTTCCGCGCCCTTCATGGCCTGAATGCTCACCATCGCCGCAACGATTTTCGCATCCAGACGGCGATCATAGTGAACGTGGGAGCCGAGTCCCGGTGGGACATTCAGCGCAACTACTTCGAAAATGCCGCCGAGCGTGTCTTTGTCGATCTTGACCTGACGAATAGCCTCATGCATGGCTTCCGCCGCCTGTGGATCCGGGGAGCGCACATCGTTGGCTTCGGCGATTTCGTAAAGCTGGCGATAATCCGGGTCTGGCGGGATGGTCGCTGCGACATCGCCAATTTGTGCGGTATAGCCCAGGATTTCGATGCCGAACTGGGCGAGGAATTGCTTGCAGATCGCACCAACAGCCACGCGCATAGCCGTCTCGCGGGCGCTGGCACGCTCCAGGGAGAGGCGCAGTTCTTTGTAGCCATATTTCACCGCACCCGTCAAATCCGCATGACCAGGGCGCGGCGTTGTGATTGGCGTGATGTCGCGCTCTTTCCAGTTCTTAAAATCCCGATTCTCCAGGTGCATGGCGATGGGACCGCCCGTCGTCTGGCCCGACATGAATCCGGCTGTAATGCGCACGGCATCTTTCTCGATGTGCATGCGCCCCCCACTGCCGTACCCCTTCTGGCGGCGCGCCATCTCGGTATTGATCTGGTCAACATCCAGGGCGAGGCCAGCGGGCATCCCTTCCAGGATGGTGGTGAGCATGGGGCCGTGGCTCTCGCCAGCAGTCAGGAATCGTATGGGCATGTTGGTCGTCAGTCCTCAGTTGTCAGTGAGTATCGTTGATCGTTCGCAGTTCTTCGTTTTCAGACGAGGCTTCAGGCGCGACAACAGCCTGGAAGCCTCGTCCGGTTCGCTTGTGTCCGCTGTGCGTTTGTGGTACATCATCCCGCATCTGATGCCTCACTCTGCCACTTAGAACGGCTATTCCCCTGCTTCTCGCTGCGCCAGTTCAGCGCGGACGGTATCCATCATGACATCCACGGGCGGCTGCACCCCTGTCCAGATCTGGAAGGATTTCGCGCCCTGTCGCACGAGCATTCCCAGGCCCCCGATAGCGCGTCCGCCGACGGCTTCGGCTTGCTGCATGAAGCGCGTCTTCGATGGCGTATAGACCATATCGTAGACGGTCACGCCTTGCGGGAAGGGCACCTCTGGTGACCAGGGCGTGCTATCGACATTGGGTTTCATTCCGGCAGATGTCGCATTCACAATCAGATCTACGCCATCGAGTGCCGCTTCTGCCAGCGGAACCGCCCTGACCGTGCGAACCCCGGCGGATACCGTCAACTGGAAGAGCATGTCCTGCGCCCGTTCCAACGTGCGGTTGACCACCACCACATGGGCACCCGAACGCCAGAGACCATAAACCGCCGCGCGTGCCGCTCCGCCTGCACCCAGGACAATCACACGTCGCCCTTCGACGGCGACCTCGTGCGCGGCCAGGTCTTCCAGAAAGCCGTCTACATCCGTATTGGTCGCGGTATCGTCGCGGAAGTCGATGGTATTCGCCGCGCCGATTGCACGCGCTTGCTCGTTTGGAACGGCCTGCTCCAGCGCCACTTGCTTGAAGGGAATCGTAACATTGATGCCGATGTAGCCGTGTAATTTCGGCTGCTTGAAGCCATGATCAGCGATATCCGGCGGAATAGCCATCGCGTCATAGTGCCATTCATCCGCCATGCCCAGCGCTTGGAAGGCTGCGTTGTGCATAGCAGGGCTGAGGCTATGTGCAATCGGCCAGCCAATGACCCCTACTCGGTTCATGCGTTCACCAGGTCGTCGTTCTTGATTTTCTCGTCGTTCTTGCGCTTCTCGCGTTCGCGTATGCGATCATAGACGCGAAAACCGACCAGCACAAAGAAGATCGGCAGCAAGCCCATCGTCATCATGGAAATCAGCGGCAATCCTGCTGCCCACATCATGAGTTCAATGCTCATATAAAGCCAGACGCTCATCATCATCATCATGAAGAGCCGCGTAAGAGACTGCTGCTGATACAGCAAAAAGAGCGTCCCCAGCCATCCGAGCAAGCAAAGAAAAAAGATCACTACCGTCATTACCAGTACGTCCTCAACAAACTACGGATGCCCCTATTGTACCGGATTCTGGCGGCACTTCACCCCATCGTTGAGTCCAGCGCATGCACACCAAGCCGCTGCAACGTCTCCACGAAACCGGGGAAGGAGTCGCTAGCGCATTGGGCATCGGTGACAACCGTCATCTCATCTGCCACCAGCCCTGCAACCGCCAGGCTCATCGCCACGCGGTGATCATCGTGACCGTCCGTCGTCGCGCCCATCAAGCGCTGCTTGCCGACGATACGGAAGCCGTCTTCCCGTTCCTCGATCTGCGCACCCAGTTTACGCAGTTCCCCCGCCATGACTGCGATGCGATCCGTCTCCTTCACGCGCAGTTCACGGGCATCCCGCACCAGCGTTTCGCCTTCCGCGCGCAGGGCTGCGACCATCAAAACCGGGAACTCATCAATCATGCGCACCACGACTTCGCCGCCGATTTCAGTCCCGCGTAACTCGCTGAATTGGGCGCGAATCGTGCCCACTGGTTCGCCCGCTTCCAATCCGGTCTCTGTAACTTCGATTCGGGCACCCATCTGAGCCAGCACGTCCAACAACCCGGTGCGCGTCCCATTCAGGTTGACGCCAGTGATGGTCAGGTCGCTGTCTGGCACGATCAACCCGGCGACAATCAGAAACGCTGCCGAGGAAAAATCACCCGGCACTGTCAAATCAAGCGGCTGCAGGGTGCTGCCAGGTGTCAGGCGGATTTCATTGCCCTGTGTGATGACATCAACGCCCATCGCCTGCAACATGCGCTCAGTATGGTCGCGTGCTGGCCCCGGCTCCACGATGATGGTCTCGCCCTGCGCGAACAGCCCCGCCAGCAGAACAGCACTCTTGACCTGAGCGCTGGCAACGGGCAATTCGTAGCGGATGCCGCGCAGAGTCGCAGGTTCGATTACCAGCGGCGCTTTGCCATCCGCACTGCTGATCTGTGCGCCCATCTCGCTCAGTGGATCGGTGATGCGCCTCATGGGACGCCGCCGCAGTTGGTAGCTGCCGTCCAGCACCGAGGGAAACGGCTGCCCCGCCATGATCCCCGCTGCCAGGCGAATCCCCGTCCCGGCATTGACGAAATCCAGCGGCGCAGAGGGTGCCTGCAACTGCCCACCGTGAATGGTCAGCGTGTGGGCGTCCTGACGCTCAATCGGCACGCCCAGGGCACGTACTGCCCCTAACGTCGCTTCCGTGTCGCCCGCTGCCAGCCAGCCGCGCACATGGCTCGTGCCCGCTGCGAGCATGCCCAACAGCACAGCACGATGCGAGATCGATTTATCCCCCGAAACGGTTGTGCTCGCTCGCAGGGGCGGGCTGGGTTTCAGCGTGAGCGTTGCTGCCATTGCGTTTTGCTTCATAGGTTTTCATCCAATCCAGCCGTGCCTCGCGCACGGGATACAGGGTTTGAACCAGATTCTCGTAGTCGCCAGCAATCAGTTTGGCTTCCATCTGCGCCAACTGCACGCGGAACATCGCCAGCAGGGTGGCGACAGCACGGGCATTGGTGCTGAGGATGTCGCCCATCATTTTGATGTCGCTGCCCGCCAAGCGGGACATATCGCGGAACCCCCCTGCTGCCAGTTCCCAGAAGGCGCTGTCGCGTTCGGCTTCGTTGGCTATGGTTGCCACCATCGAAGCGCTCAGAATATACGGCAGATGGCTGATTCCGGCCACGATGCGATCATGGCGCTCAGCCTCCATGTCGATGGGAATACCGCCGATGGCCTGCACCAGTGCGCGTGCTCGCTCTCGCGTCGCCGGGGTTGTACGCCGTGTATCACAGAGCACGAAGGGACGATTCTGATAGAGCGCAGGATCCGACGCCAGCACGCCGTTGCTCTCTTTGCCCGTCATGGGATGCCCGCCGATGGCGTTGACGCCAATTGGGAGCTGCCCCATCGCGTCGCAGATGTCGTGCTTGGTGCTGCCCAGGTCAATCAAGAGCGTGTTGGAGCGCAGATAGCTACCGATACGCTTGCGCAGCATATCGGTGATGATGCGCACCGGAGCCGCCAACACGACGGTATCCGCGTAGCGCACCCCCTGCTGCAAATTGTCGGTCGCCTCGTCGACGATGCCTGCTTGCAGCGCGTAAGCACGAGCCTCCGCATTGGGTTCGACGGCGGTGATGACTCCGGCGGAGTCGCGCAGCGCTCGCGCGATGCTGCCGCCCATCAAGCCCAGGCCAACAATGGTGAGATGCTGCGTTGTAAATCCTCTGGATGTCATCGTTTCCGCTGTCCCAGTTCAGCTTTCCGTTGGCGCTTGATCTTGCACGAGGTCAGGGCGCAAGACAACCGCGCCGCGCAAAAAAATGTGGTTCACATCGTCGATGCTGCGCGTCGTATTCCAGTGCAGCAGCACCCGAATGCATGATGCCAGCCCATCCGGCACCGCCATCTCCTGAAAGCAAAGCAGCGGCGCACGCAGCCAGCCCATCTTGCGTGCCGCTTCCGCCGGGAACGCCGCGTTGACATCCGGCGTCGCAGTGAAGAAGACGCTGGCGACCGCCTCTTCTTCGATTTCATTGGCGTCGACCATTGCACGCAGCAACGTCTCCGTCGCTTCCAGAATCGCTTCTGGCGTGTTCTCTTCGACTGTGATTGCGCCGCGTGCGCCCCGCATCATCAAATTCATACCGAACCCCCTGAATGTAGCGCGTGACAACAAAAAAGGCGCGGGGTGTAGAACCCTGCGCCTGAAAATCCCATCATTCATCCTGCTCAGCCAGCGACCAGCGTCCCACACCCCGTTCTATTGATGGTGTAATAAAAGTACGCTTTGTGGCTGTTGCAGGTAATTTGCTCACTCATGTCGTCGGACTCTGCTCATCAAACGCGCTAACCATACCCCTTGCACGCGCGTCTGTCAAACTCCCGATGCTTGTGGCACACATCCTCAGGCACTTCGTACAACGCATCCCGGTCAGGTTGCACGAAGCCACTGGCGCAGCCTCGCATGAAATCCGCAATCACGGGTCACAGATCTTCCACGCGCCGCCTTCGCGGATCACGTAGGCATTCGCGCCTTCGACGGTCAAACCGGGGCTGGAAATCACCTGACTCATGGGTAGATCCAGCGGTTCCCGATCACCCAGCGTCATACGCAGCGAACCCGTCATGCGCAAATAGGCATCTTCCGGGTTCTCTTCCAGTATTTCCACAGTCAGGTTCACGAATTCGAAAGACAACTCCTGGCCTTGGGGAACTGCGGCTTCCATTTGCCCGAAGCTCTGTTCGACCATATCAATCTGATTGAGGTCTTTCTCACAGGTCATTTCGCGCAGGCGTTCATAATCCTGCTCAGTGAAGACCTGTAGATACTCGCGCACCACCTCATCCGGTGGAGGGCCTTGCAGTGCGGGTAACACCCCGAAGATGACCACTAATGCCAGCACGAAGATAGTCAGCAGGCCGAAGCCAATACGAATCGACAACGGAACCTGTGTCTCTTTCTTCTCTTCTTCGATGTACCGACTCTTGACCAGCTTTTCAGGGCGCATCCGCCCTTCCGGCGTACTGAGGTCGATTTCTTCCTCTGCCTCATCCATACCAATAAAGGGCGATACTTTCGGGGCGAGTTTGTCCATCATCTCGTTCGCGCCCTTGTGCGTCGGTTCCAGCGCCAACACTCGATCCAACGCCTTCCGTTTGCGGTCTTCATCATCCAACAGGTTCGCCAGCAGCCACCAGGCACTCGCGTTATTTCGATCTTGTTTGAGCACGCTCTGAACAATGGCGATTGCCTCGCGCCGATTGCCCTGCTTCATCAGTGTGAAAGCCTGGCGAAGCTGCTGATTTGCGTCAGCCATGGTCTTACACCCCCGTGTACCATTTCGCGTATACGGTTATTGTATACGAAAATTACAGGGCGCTGCGTAATGATTCCGCGAGTGTCTTCACGCTGTTCACACCTTCCTTACCGGCCTTGACCAGGGCACTGCCAACGATGAATCCATTCACCAGGCCGTGTAGCTGGCGCACGTGCTCCGGCTGGCTGATGCCGAATCCCAGTACGAGCGGCGTATCTGTCTTCTGGCGGATGCGCCCGATGAAGTCCTTCAGGTCAGCCGGTAAGGCGGTGCGTGCCCCGGTGATGCCTGTCAGCGATACAACGTAGATGAATCCCGTTGCGCGCTCAGCAGCGAGTTCGATGCGCTTCTCATTGCTGGTCGGTGCCAGGAAAAAGACCAGCGCCAACCCCTCACGGGCACAGATATCCGCGAACATGTGCGCTTCTTCCGGCGGCAAATCCGGCACGATCAGGCCATCCGCGCCGGCAGCTTTCGCATCCGCCACAAAGCGCTCGATCCCATACGCGACCAGCGGGTTGGCATAGCTCATCATCATCATGGGCTGATCAATGCCGCGTTCACGCAGGCTCTGCACGGCTTGCAAACACAGCTTGACCGTCGTGCCATTCTTCAGGGCGATTTGCGTGGCTTCCTGGATGGTGGGGCCATCCGCCAGCGGGTCGCTGAAGGGAACGCCGATTTCGAAGCCATCCACCCCAACCGCTGCCATCTCCGCGATCGCTTCAACAGATGTCTCGTAATCCGGGAAACCCACCGGGAAATAGGGCATGAAGGCCGCACGCCCTTCGTCATTCGCTTGCTGGAACATCGCTTGCAGGGCTGCCAGCCCTGATACTCTTTCCGTCATAGAAGTAACCTTATTGCAGTAGTGCCTGTAAGATGTCTTGCCAGTGTGTGAAAATCGAGAAATGCCCGCCCCCAGGCAGGAAGTGCCCCACCGTATTGGGGATGTGTTGCTCCAGGTAACGTCCCATCTGCGGCGGGACGAGGGTGTCTTCTTCCCAGTACCAGAGGTGGACGGTGGGTTGCACCTCTTCCAACCGGAAGCCCCAGGGTGATACCAGAACCCTGGCCTCGCGCACGACGCCATCAATCCCGTTGCGCGTGGCTTCAGCGCGGTAGCCCTTCACTTGCTCGCGGAGCTGCGGCTGTTCCATCAACTGCCGATCCGCTGCGGAGAGATAGGTGAAGCTGCGCTGCATGGCTGCTTCCGGTTCAGCGACATCCTGCTTCATCTGCCGCGCCATCAAAGGTTTGAGCAGGAAGGCTGGCCACTTCGCCAATTTATAGGCAGCCTGGTAAGTCTGATTGACGCCTTCATAGGGATTCGGACGGTCAAAGGGCGCTACACCGCTGACTACCGCCGCGCTCAACACTCGTTCCGGGAGCTTATAGGCTGACGCGACAACATAAGGGCCACCCGCCGAGACACCCATCACATAGAACTGATCCAGCCCTAACTCGTCTGCCAATTGGGCAAGATCGTCCGGGAAGTCGAGCAGTTGGCGCTTCGGCTGGAAGCTGGACAGGCCATACCCGGGGCGATCCATCGTGATGATACGTGTGCCGAGTTCGATAGCGATGTTCTCGTCCGGATGATACATGAGGCGCGAACCAGGATTGCCATGAATGAAAAAGACTGGCTGGCCCGTCATATCCCCATGCTGCGCATAGGCGAGTGTGCGCCCGTCGCGCAGGGTCATAGTGCTTTCTGCCAATGGCATCATTCGATCCTTTCAAGCATCTCCCGAACGACTTGTACGACCGTCTCTGGCTCCGCCAGAGCGATGAAATGACTGCTGGTTTCCGCGTGGATGTGCTCTGCATCCGGAGAGAGCGCAACAAGCTGCTGTTGATACTCGTTCCATTTGCGTTCCCCTGTCAGCTCGTCATCCACCGAACGCGAGAGCACCGTCAGCGGGAACTCGACCTGATCCGGCAAATCCGCCCCACGCGCAAACAGCGGCTGTGCCTCACGCAGCACGGTTGTATTGTCCTTCAGGTTGAATGAAAGGTACTGCTGACGACGATCAACAGGCAGGTAATCGACACGGGTGAGGATGCGCGGCAGCATCATCCGCACCAACCCGATGCGCTTGAACATCTCCACACGGCGCAGGCGCTTGAGTTCTTCCCCGGTGTCTTGCTCCTGGATCATATCCGGGTGCGACGAATCCACCAGCACCATCCCCGCGACTATCTCAGGATAGTTGGCAGCGAACTTGCGCACGTAGATGCCGCCGAAAGAATGCCCTACGAGAAGATAGGGTGGCTCGACACCAGCATTGTTCAGGCCGGTGTGCAACTCTTGCGCGATTTTCTCCGGCGTGCGGGGGTCACTACCACGATCGCTCCAGCCATTGCCAGCGCGATCATAAGCAACCACGCGGGCGAATTCGGCGATGTTGGGCTGCACAAGCTGCCAATCCAGCGAATTGCCGCCGACACCCGCATCCAGGATGACGGTCGGCTTCCCTGGCTCGGCCTCTCCCTGAATCAGAAAATGCAGTGCAACCCCACCCGCGTTGACCAACTCACCGGGAGGGGCCTGGTAGCGGCGGCGATCCCGCGCAGCAGAGAACGCCTCGAAGGCGGCACCGAAGAGCACCACCATGAAGACGATCACGAGCAATATGATGACAACCGTGAGAAAGCTCATCCTATCTCCTTACCATTGTTGGCGATCATCGCCCAGGATAGCACCGCCGCATCCAGACTCGCAGCCCTCAGGTCGTTTCGGGCCACATGTCCGGGAACGTGAGCGACTGGCGCTGAGCGGCCAATCCCGCTTCGATGATCTTGTGTGCCATGTCCACGCGGAATGCCCAGCGCGTTGCATCGGCGTCGTAGGCTTCTGCGGCGGATTGCTGCGCCTCTCCGGTGACCGCCTGCTGCTGAAAACGATCCGCCGTCTCCCAATCTGCGCCCGCTACCCACAGCGCCCCCACGTGCATTCCGGCACGATGGCAGAGCACAGGCCAGACGACATCATTGCCCAGCCCGCCCGCATGTTCGGGATTCGCCAGCAAGAAGCGCACCGCATTCCGGCTGAAGGCTTTCGTTCCCGCCCCGAAATCCAATTCCAGGCCGATGAAATCTGAGAATACCGCGTTGATGATGCGTTCCGTTTCGCGCAATGCCGCTGGATGTGAGGCGAATGCCGCTTCTGAGCGCCCAACGACTGCACAGTCGAACTGCTGCAAGCCCTGCACGACCTGGCGCAATTCGGCGGGTTGTGTCTCTGCCCACCGAATCAGGCGGTCGCCATCCACGTAATGCACGAAATCGCAGCCGCTCTCATAGCCCAGACGCAGCGCCGTCATGCGACCTGTACCCAGCCCCTCGTTCGGGGCGACGGTCATGTGCTGGCGCAGGGTGCTGATGATTTCGCCATCGTCATCGGCGGCGAGAGGCGCGAGAGAAACGCAGAGCGTAGCGTACATCTCCTGCAAAAGTGGAATGAGCCGTTGCAAGCGCCCCATCTCTCCCCGGGGTTTCCAGGTCATCGTCAGCGCGACGGACATCAGAGGTCGTCCCCCAGCACGTCAATGACCGTATTCAGGTCTTTATCCCCGCGCCCGGATAGATTGACGAGAATGATCTTATCTTTGGGCATTGCTGGCGCACGTTTGACGACTTCCGCAATCGCGTGGGCGCTTTCCAGCGCAGGGATGATGCCTTCGGTTTCGCTCAAGAGCCGGAAGGCCGCGAGCGTTTCCTCATCAGTTGCGGCGGTATAGAAGGCGCGTTCCAGCGAGCGCAGATAGGCGTGTTCTGGCCCCACTGAGGGGTAGTCCAACCCGGCGCTGATGCTGTGCGTCTCCATCACCTGCCCGTCCGTGTTCTGCATGACGAAGGATTTGGTGCCGTGTAAGACACCCGGACGCGAGAGATTGGGGTCGCTGAAGCGCGAGGCGTGCTTATCCGTTTCCGTACCGTATCCGCCCGCCTCGACGCCGATCAAATCGACATCTTCGTCATCGCGGAAAGCGTGAAAGATGCCGATGGCATTGCTCCCACCGCCCACGCAGGCGATGATCTCATCGGGCAGACGCCCAGCCATCTCGACGATTTGCTGCCGCGCTTCCAGGCCGATCACGCTCTGGAAATCGCGTACCATCATCGGATACGGATGTGGCCCCAGGGCGCTGCCGAGCAAGTAGAAAGTATCACGGACATTGGTCACCCAATCGCGCATGGCCTCGTTGATGGCGTCCTTCAGAGTCCGGCTGCCGCTGGCAACCCCACGAACCTCCGCGCCCATCAAGCGCATGCGGAAGACGTTGGGCTGCTGCCGCGCCATATCGACCTCACCCATGTAGACGATGCACTCCAGGCCGAGCATCGCGCTGGCGGTTGCAGTCGCGACGCCGTGCTGCCCTGCACCTGTCTCCGCGATGATGCGACTCTTGCCCATACGCTTCGCCAGCAATCCCTGCCCCAGCGCGTTATTGATCTTATGTGCACCAGTATGTGCCAGGTCTTCGCGCTTCAGGTAAATCTGCGCCCCGCCCAGGCGTTCGCTGAGTTGTTTGGCGTAGCTGATGGGCGTCGGACGCCCGGTGTAGGTCGCTTGCAGATGCGCCAATTGGCGCTGAAAAGCGGGATCCGCCATCGCCTTTTGATATTCGGCTTCCAGCTCATCCAGCGCGGGGATGATCGTCTCCGGGACGAAACGTCCGCCGAAATCGCCGTAGTATCCGCGTTCATCGGGAACGTTGGTGCTGTTGGTCTTGACATACGTGTCTACCATTACAGACTCCTTCAAAGCGTGAAATTCGCATAAACGACAGCATGTTCATAGCCGTCCACCGCGATCAGCGGCAGCGCAGTGAACGGCTGCTTTCGATATTCTTCCACCAACCAGCGGGAGAAATCTTCGAGGTGCAACGAGGGAAAGTCATCGGGGTGGATGAACTTCGCGTCCAGGGATTCGTCCCCATCCGCTGTTGGCTCTTCTCTGGCGTTTTCCTGGTCGTGCCCGTTGAGTACGTCGAGTTCATGACAGATGAAAACAGCGTAGATATCATTTTTGCCATCTTCATCCATATTGCGCACGAGCACCAAATCCTGCGCTTCAACCTGCAACCCCGTCTCTTCGCGCACTTCCCGAACCACTGCCTCTGGCAGACGCTCTCCGCGTTCGACGTGGCCGCTGGGGATTGTCCAGAACGGGTGCGCCATATTGCGATTGACCAGCAACACTGCTTCACCACGAAAAACCAGGGCACCCACGCCGATTTTCGTTGGCGCGTAATCGACAAAAGCACAGGCTGGACAGCGATCGCGCACGCGATCCGCGACGGTGTGCAGATGAGGGATCGTGCGCAGGCCGCATTTCGGGCAGAAGCGCGCGCCCTGCAGCAGTTCAGAGGGATCCATCTTCTCTGCGCTGAGATGCCGTCGTGCCAGCAGCAGAATGCGATGAAAATACTGATCGTCTGTGGGGATGAAATCCGTTGTGCGGATCGTGACGAACTCACTTCCCAGCCCCACAGCCGGAACCTGAATCGAGTGGACTTCGCCACGAAACAGGCGTAGCCCCTCGCTGACCGGGATCGCCAGCAACCCCGACAGTTCTTCTCGCTGGTACTGATAGGCACTCAAGGGTTGGTCGCATACATGAAAGTGGACATCGGCGACTTCGCGGTCAATGAGTCCGGCGTAGTTGGCTTCGCTGGGGCGCTGCCCCACGAAGTGCAGGTCATCATATGACACGGGCAAGCCGAGTTCCTCCTGCAATTCGCGCACACCGTCTCGCACAGTTTCCCCGGCGGCGTAGTGCCCTGCCGCGCTCACATCGAGGTAATCCGGAAAAGTCGCTTTGTCTGTACCGCGCCGCTGCACAATCACCCAATCTTCGCACCGGGAATCGCGGAAGATCACCCAACAGTGAAAGACCCGATGCCAATCGCCGTCGCGGTGGACATCGGGGCGCGGTTTGCTTCCTAGATGCGTCCAATTGTCGTCGTAAATGTCGAGCATCTCGACCATGTGGTGCCCCTCTGGTTGTAGTGGGTTCGCGTTTCAGCGTTTCGGGGACGTTTCACGAATCGCCCCTATACGCGGGTCAGTTTCTGCGTCGGCGCGGCGGCTCCCAATCGACGTATTCCTTGCCACCCATATCCAGCGCCAGCGAGAGCTTCAGCGAATCATGCGGGCAGATGTTGATGCAAGTCTGGCAGAGCGTGCACTCCGTCGAAAGCACGCGCTCCCCTTCCAGGATGTAATCCTTGATGCGGATGTTCATCGGGCACATTTCCACGCAGGCTTCACAGTCCTCACAGTGGCTCGGTTCCCCGTTGATCTTCAGCAGGGAATAGCGGGTGGTCGCCTTCATCGGCACAGCAATCGGGCACAGGTATTTGCAGAAGGCGCGGTTGTCCTTCAGCCAGTAGGCCATGCCTACACCCACCACATAATAGAGCGCCAGCCCGATCAAAAACCACTGCATCCCGCCGTTGCCCAGTGCACCATCGCGATAGTCGAAGGCAAACCACAGCACCAGCACCAGCCCCAGGCTGCCGAAAAAGTGCAGGTAACGGATCAGTCCCCAGCGCCCCGGCTTGCGATAGCGGCTGTACGGATAGGGCAGGAAGTCGAAGATCATCGAGAACCAGCAGGCCCACCCGCACCAGATGCGCCCGATAACCAGCGGGCCAACGATCTTCGCCAGCGCGTAATGCAGGATGATGTAGCCCGATAGCAGTAGCACGCCGAAGAATAGCCCTTCGATCTGCATATTGCCATGATCGGAGAAAATCGCGGCGACCAGCAGCAGACTACCCACCATCAGATGCACCACACGCTGCGCCAGTGGACGCTTGCGGTCTGGCAGGGCAATATACAGGCCAATACCCAGGCCGACCAGCACGCCGATATAGGCCAGGAACAGTGAGAGCAAGACATCGCCACGCATGAGCCATTGTGCCAGGGCAATTCCCCAGAGCAGCAGCATGATACTCACGGTAACGACCAGAACTTTCGGCTGGAAAACCTTGTCTTGCGCTTTGACTACTGCTGCCATGACTTCCTCCCGGATGCCCATCACTTGACTTCACCAGGCCATACGATGGCGTAACCCACGCGGGTACCCGTTTCATTCCATATCGGGAGATTCCTCATGGTTGAATCAGGCGTTGTGGGCAGCGGCGATGAATTCCCGTACTTTCGCAGCATCCTTCACGCCTGGTGTGCCGGCTTCGACACCGCTGGCGACATCGACTCCCCAGGGGCGAATCGCCGCGACTCGTTCCGCGACGTTTTCAGGCGTCAGGCCGCCTGCCAGCATCAGGCGCGGAATCCGCTCCTTCACACCCAGGGCAACTTCCGTGCTGGCCTGCTCTCCTGTACCACCGAATAACTTCGGATGGTAGGCATCCAGTAGCAGCGAAGGAGCGCGTTCATCACCTGGCAGATGCTGGCTGAAGTACTCGACATCCTCCAGCGCCATCGCCTGATTCATCGGACGAATCGCCTTGAAGGCAATCCCACGCAGTTCGATGAGCATATCATCGGTCTCATCACCGCTCAATTGGGCGAAATCCAGCCCCACCTGGTTGGTGATGCGCGAAATCTCGCTGACCGTCGTATTGACGAAAACCCCCACCAGCATCGGGCAATCCGGCCCTAGTTCGGCACGCAACATATCACAAATCGCGGTTGCCGCTTCCGGCGCGATGTAGCGCGGACTCTGTGGATAGAAGTTGAAACCCAACAAATCTGCCCCCGCCTCCACCGCCATCACAGCATCTTCCAGCGTGGTCAGCCCACAAATCTTGACTTTCACCGCCTCACTCCCTCGGCTGGCGGCTGAAGGAGCGCACCGCGGCAGCGGTATCCTCAGCCGTCACCAACCCTTCCCCAATCAACACCGCATGTGCGCCGACCTGCCCCATCAAGGCCACATCGGCGGCGTTCTTCAGGCCACTCTCGGCGACCAACGTCACACCTTCCGGGACTTGTGCGGCGAGTTTCTCTGTCGTCGCCAGATCCACATCGAAGGATTTCAAATCCCGATTGTTGATGCCAATCAAGCGGGCGTCGATTTTCAGTGCACGTTCGAGTTCTGCTTCATCATGCACTTCGACGAGCGCCGCCATGCGCAGTTCCGTGATGAGCGCATGCAGTTCAGCAAGCTGTGCATCGGAAAGCGCCGCTACGATCAGCAACACGGCGTCCGCACGCGCCACCCGAGCCTCGTAGACCTGGTAGGGATCAATGATGAAATCCTTGCGCAAGACCGGAAGTTCACTCTCCTTCTTGACATCAACCAGGTATTGCAGATGCCCCTGGAAGAAGTCTTCGTCGGTCAGCACGCTGATGCATGCTGCGCCATTTTCGGCATACGTGCGAGCGAGAGCAAGGGGGTCGAAGTCTTCGACCAATACGCCCTTGCTCGGCGACGCTTTCTTCACTTCGGCGATCAAAGCGACAGTTTCGCGGTGGAGTGCTTCGATGAATCGTTTGGGCTTGGATACACGGAAAGCCATCTCTTCGAGAGTCGGCTGCGGCACTCGTCCACGCCGTTCTTCAATCTCTTCGACTTTCCGCGCCAGGATGCGATCCAGGATCGTATCCGTCTTCACATATCGGTTCATGCGAAACTCTGGCTCTTTTCTATCAAGGCGTTCAATTTCCCCAGTGCAGCGCCGCTGTCGATGGTCTCGCGTGCCAGCGAAATGCCACCCGGCAGATCATCAGCCTTGCCCGCCGTCCACAGCGCCGCGCCTGCGTTCAGCAATACAATATCACGTTTTGCACCCTGGATGCTGCCATCCAGCACCCCGCGCAGGATTGCGGCGTTGTCTTCTGGTTCGCCACCCCGCAGTTCAGTGATGCTCGACCCCTCGAAACCCAGTTCTTGCGGATCGAGTTCGTAGGTCGTGATGCTGCCATCCTCGTGAAGCTGCGTCACGCGGTTCGGCCCTGTGATGGTCAACTCATCCATGCCGCCATAGCCGTTGACGACCAGCGCCGACTTACTGCCCAGGTTCTTCAACACATGGGCGAGCAGGTCGGTGAGGTCGCCTGCGAAGACCCCCATCAACTGCCGCGTCGCGCCTGCGGGGTTGGTCAGCGGGCCGAGGATGTTGAAGATGGTGCGGATTTGCATCTGGCGGCGTGGGCCGATGGCGTACTTCATCGCCGGGTGCAGTTTGACCGCGAAGAGAAAGCCAATGCCCACTTCATCCACGCATTCGCCGACCTGTTGCGGGGTCAAATCGAGGTTTACACCCAGCGCACCCAGTACATCGGCACTGCCGGATTTGCTGGTTGCGGCGCGGTTGCCATGTTTGGCGACGGGAATCCCCGCCCCGGCTGCCACAAAAGCAACCGTCGTGCTGATGTTGAACGTGCCGGATTTGTCCCCCCCTGTGCCACAGGTATCCAGCAAATCGCCATTGAACTTCGTGGGAACGTTGGTGGCCTTGGTGCGCATCGCACGGGCGCTCCCGGTGATCTCTTCGGGCGTCTCCCCCTTCATGCGCAGTGCCATCAGGTAGGCACCAATCTGGGCTTCGGTGGCTTCCCCACCCATGATCTGTTCCATCACATCTTCGGCTTCATCTTCCTGCAAATGTCCGAAGCGGCTGAGCAGGTCAATCGCCCGCTGGATGGTCATCTTCTCGGTTTCGGCTGTCATGTCGCTATTCTTCCCGTTGGTTCATCATGGCTCTGAGTTCGTCCACGCTGTACGGTGGCGTGCGCGTATGGGCAGCGCGGTGGCAGTTCGCGCAGAGCATCACCACTGCCTCGGTCGTATTCCGGGTCTCGTCATCGAGGCTGGCGATTGGCTCCGTATGATGTGCCTCGATGTAGTCAATGCCGTAGGCGTTGTCGAAGTCGAAACCACAAACCTCACAGAATAAGCGTCCTTCGTGCAAGGTGCGGAATCTGGCCTTGGCTTCGCTCACCAATCGGCGGCTGCGCTGGCGTTGTTTCACCGTTCGCAGTACCGTGCGCCCTTCCGCATAGGCTTCGTCGTCCTCGTAAAATTCGAGGAAATCCTGCACGTTCTGCGGCGAATACGCATCGTTGTACCAGACATCATCCAGCAATTGCGCGGATTGCGTCGTAAGCTGTCGCAGCGCCGTGAGTTGATTGGCATCCACGCGCCCTTCGATCACATCCAGCATCTCCGAGACACGGCTGTTGAACCGCAGCTTATCGGCCAGGTGCGTGATCTCGATCTCGCGCATGGGTTCAATCGTGTACTTGTTGCTGATCGCGTACCAGTCCGCGTCCTGCCACTCTTCCGGCTGCGGATCGACCAATTCCTGCGCGATAGCGGTATCATCGACGACGAATTCCACTTTGAGCCGCCCCAGCAAATACAGGCAGTGCTGATGCACCGTGATGATCCACAGCACATCCCCCGGATTCACGCGCTTGAGGTAATTGCTGGCAGCGTAGGCCGTGTTAAAGTGCAGCCTGACTTCGGGGCGCAATTCGGGGGGCACCTTCCAGTAGAGCAGGTAATGCGCTACGGCGAAGTACCCTGGCTCATTCGGTTCTGGAAGAACGTCTTCCGGCTGATAATGCCAGCCCATGTTCATCCGCCGATTCAAACTTTGTGCTAATCGATCCCTATTTTAGCACGAACCTTCTTCAACAAACGCTGCGCATACTTGCGGGCACGTTCTGCTCCCTGGTTCAGAATGGCGTCAATTTGCGACTTATCCGCCATCAATTCGTTGTAGCGCTCACGCGGTTCGCGGAAGGTCTCTTCAAGCAGTTCATAGAGTTCCTGCTTCAGGTCACCATAGCCATAGCCGCCTTCGGTATATTTCTTGCGATTCTCGGCGATCATCTCCGGCGTGGCGAAGTGCTTGTAGATGTTGAAGATATTGTTCGTATCCGGGTCTTTCGGCTCTTCGGGCGTGCGACTGTCGGTGACGATGCGCATCACCTGCTTGCGAAGCTGCTTGGGCGCGGCGAAGAGTTCGATGGTGTTACCGTAACTCTTGCTCATCTTGCGACCATCCAACCCAGGCACGGTGGCGACCTCATCCAGGATCAAGCCTTCGGGCACGGTGAGCACATTGCCATAGTGATAGTTGAAGGCATTGGCGATGTCGCGTGCAATTTCGATGTGCTGCTTCTGATCCTGCCCAACCGGGACGACCTGCGTGTTGAACATGATAATATCTGCGGACATCAGCACCGGGTAGTTGTACAACCCCATGTTCACACCATCATCTGGGTCATCACCTTCTTCCACATTGCGATCCACCGCTGCCTTGTAGGCATGGGCGCGGTTCATCCAGCCCTTGCCCGCAAAGCAGGAGAGAACCCAGGTGAGTTCGAAGATTTCCGGGATGTCACTCTGGCGGTAGAACACGACTTCGTCGGGGTCGAGTCCCAGGGCGAGCCAGGTTGCCGCGACTTCGTAGGTAAACTGCTTCATTTCCTTCTTGTCGCGAATCGTCGTCAGGCCGTGATAGTCGGCGATGAAGTAGTACGCCTGATATTCCTCCGCCAGCTTCAGCGCAGGTTTGATTGCCCCCAGGTAATTGCCGATGTGCGGCGTTCCGGTCGGCTTGATGCCCGTGAGCGAGATCTTCTTCGTCTTGGTTTGCTGGTCTTGCGTTTGCGTCGGTGCAGTCATGAATACCTCGTTACCTTGTTACCTTGTCAACAGTATGGACTGTGAGAAACGATTGGTTCTGCCCTTATCTCCGCGCTCTGCTCTATGTAGGGACGATTCATGGATCGTCCCTACAAAATGCATTGCGCTGGTGCGGCGTCTGTGGATTTCAATGATCGACGCCCCCACGGAATGGCTCGTGCCTACCCCTGTACCGGAGCAAAATCCATCTCCAGGAAATTTTGCAGCATCTTCATGCCATCTTCCGTGAGGATGCTTTCGGGATGAAATTGCACGCCAATTACAGGATGCTGCTTGTGACGCACGCCCATGATCTCGCCCGTTTCGGCACGGGCAATCACATCCAGGCTCTCTGGCAGCGACGCTTCCTGCACAATCAAGCTGTGGTAGCGGGTCGCCACGAAAGGATCTGGAATACCAGCGAAGAGTGGGTCACCATAGTGGCAGACTCGGCTGGTCTTGCCGTGCATCAACTGCGGCGCGTGCGAGACGACCCCGCCGTAAACTTCGCCGATGCACTGATGCCCCAGGCAAACGCCCAGGATGGGCACGGTCTGCCCCAATTCGCGAATGACTTCGCCGGAGATCCCCGCATCCTTCGGGAATCCTGGCCCCGGTGAGATCACGATGCGCTCCGGGTTCAGCAGGCGAATTTCATCGAGCGTGATCTGATCGTTGCGCACGACATGAATCTCCGCCCCCAGTTCACCCAATTCCTGCACGATGTTGTAGGTAAAGCTGTCGTAATTGTCGATTACCAGGATCATGGCAGCCCTCTGTCCTCTCATTCAGCTTTCGACTTCCGGGAAGGACATGGACGGCATCCCTTCCAGGTGTGTGACATCATCCAATTGCGAAAGGCTCCAGACATTGCCCTCTTCGTGCACCAGCGTCGTCACCGACATATTGCGGAAATTGATCGTATACGGATCACAGTCCGGAACGAGATCCGCCAGCAGCAAGCGCAGTGCCGTCGCGTGCGAGATGATGCCGATGATCTCCCCCCCGCGCAGAATGATGTCCTCAAAGGCTGCACGCACGCGCTCGGTCACCTGCTTGCGCGATTCACCGCCTGGAATCTGGAACCCATTGGGATCAGCCTGCATCCGCGCGTAGCTATCCGGATACCAGGACTGAATTTCGGAGAGCGTCAAACCCTGCCATTCCCCCATGTGGCGTTCGCGCAAGCGCGGATCATAACGCGGCTGCAACCCACAGGCAGCGGCGATAATATCTGCCGTATCTTTGGCGCGGCGCAGGTCGCTGCTATAAATCGCCTTGAAGCCCAACGGACGCACGAATTGCGCCAACCGCTGCACCTGGACGCGCCCCTGCTCATTCAGCGGCACTTCGACATGTCCCTGCCAGCGCCCAATCTTGTTCCATTCGGTCTCACCCGGTCGCATGAAGACCACTCGTTTGACTGCCATCGAATAACCTACCTTTCTACAAGAATGTACTTTTTCGTCTTCGTCACATCAGGCCGTTTTCGGCGTAGCGGATCGCCTCTGCAACCGCGCGCGCCTTATTCTGCGATTCGATGTGTTCGCTCGTCGGGTCACTATCCGCGACGATGCCCGCCCCAGCCTGAACGTAGACACGGTCTCCCTTCATGAGCATCGCACGGATGGTGATGCACATATCCATAGACCCATCATAGCTGAAGTATCCAACAGCTCCACCATAGGGGCCACGGCGGATGCCTTCCAGTTCCTCGATGATCTCCATCGCGCGGACTTTGGGAGCACCGCTGAGCGTACCCGCCGGGAAAGTCGCACGAACCAGATCGAAGGCATCCATATCCGGTCGCAGCACGCCTTCAACCTGGCTGACGATGTGCATCACGTGGGAATAGCGCTCGACGAACATCATCTGTGGCACGCGCACCGTGCCGTATTCGCAGACACGCCCCAGGTCATTGCGCCCCAGGTCAACCAGCATGACGTGTTCGGCACGCTCTTTGGGATCATGCAGCAGTTCATCGGCGAGCGCGTCATCCTCTTCGTGCGTCTTACCGCGTGGGCGTGTGCCTGCGATGGGACGAGTGCTGGCGACGCCATCTTCATAGCGCACCATCATCTCCGGTGAAGCGCCCAGCAGCGTGAATTCATCGTCGAATTGCAGCAAGAACATGTAGGGCGAGGGGTTCAACGCACGCAGTGCACGGTAAATCATCAACGGTGAGACATCGGTGCGGCGGCTGAAACGCTGTGACAGCACAATCTGGAAAGCGTCCCCATCGGTGATGTACTGCTTGGCATGGCGCACATTCTCCTCAAATTTCGCCTGGGGGATATTGGATTGCATCTCTTCGTCCGAAGGCTGTGGATCGTATCCCAGTTCCGGCAACGGATTTCCCAGTGCGACGACAGTCTGGTCAATGCGGCGGATGGCGTCTTTGTAGGCGGCGTCGGGATCACCCTGGTTGTGTGCATTCGCCAGCACAATCAGTTGATGCTTGGCATGGTCGAAGATCACCAGCGTATCCGGAAAGATGAAGGCGGCATCTGGCACCTTCAATTCGTCCTGCGCCGTTTGCGGCAACCGCTCGAAATAGCGTACAACGTCATAGCTCAGGTAGCCGACTGCGCCACCGACGAAACGCGGCAGCCCTGGAACCTGCACAGGCTGGTACTTCGCCATCTCCGCCTTGACGGTGTGCAGGGGGTCTTCGCCCTGCGCCAGCGGACGTTCAATAGTTTCGGCACCAAATGTGCGCGTGAGCGTGTTGTTCTGTACGAGGATCATCCCACGTGGATTCACCCCCAGGAATGAATAGCGCCCAACTTGCTCCCCCCCTTCGACACTTTCCAGCAAGAAGGCTGGTTGCCCCGCCTGCCGCAGCTTCAAGTACACCGAAACGGGTGTTTCCAGGTCTGCCAGCAGCGTACGATAGACCGGAACCAGATCGCCGTGCTGAAAGTATTCCAGCACCTGCTGGCGCTTCGGACGGATGTCGGTTCTCTCCCGTGATCGTGCCGTCGTCATTGTCGCTGTCCTCTCTCCCACCATGTCACCAGAATCAAAAAGCCCCTCACATCCTCGAATCAAGGACGAGAGGGACTCCCGCGGTGCCACCTTGGTTCCCCGACAGAGTCGCTGCCGGGGCACTCTGCGCGTACAGGCTTGCTTACAGGCCGATACGCTGCGCTCTGATTACGGTGCGCTTTCCGTCGCAAGCTACTGATTGGTTGGTTCGCCTGCGCAGCTCCCTGGCCCATTCTCTGCCGTTGTGCACATTGCCCTTCCAGCCGATGGGGCAACTCTCTGGTACGCCAGCACAGCAGATACTCTTCCAGTTCAACGCTTTTATCTGCTATTCAATTGATCGCCAACAAGATACCGTCTCTGCAATGGCTTGTCAAGAACCGAACACGGCAACTTGGCAGGGAGCAGCGTCAGCGGTGAGCCATTTGCCGCTCATGAGCAACACGTACCCGGAACGCCAAAAACGTACAAAATCATTTGGGAAAGTGGTGACGAAACCGTCCAATGGACGCAAAATGCGCTATAATATACTGCACAGGCGTTCTAGGATTCAGTATTGGTTTTTGGCTCAAATGCAGAGGAGTGAATCAGCTTGTCCCTCACCAACAAAGACATCGCACAGGTTTTTGAGAACATCGCAGACATTCTGGAGATTCAAGGCGAGTCGCGCTTCAAGTTCCTCTCGTATCGCCGCGCGGCAGAAACCATCAGCGAATTGCAGCGCGACTTGCGCGTCTATGCCGACGAGGGCACGCTGGAAGAACTGCCGGGTGTAGGCAAAGCCATCGCCGAAAAAATCCGTGAATTGCTGGAAACTGGCAAGCTGGATTACTACGACAGGCGCAAAGCTGAAGTGCCCCTGGGTGTGTTGGAAATCAAGCGCATCAACGGCGTGGGGCCGAAAAAGGCCAGGCTCTTCTGGGAAGAATTGGGGATCACCAGCGTTGAAGCGCTGAAAGAGGCCGGAGACGCCGGTAAGCTGCGCAGCCTCCCGGGTATGGGCGCGAAAAGCGAACAAAAAATCCTGGAAGGCATCGAAGCACTGGCACGGCGCAGTGATCGCACGCCCATTGCCCTTGCGAAGCCGATGGCAGAGCGCATTCTGAAGTCCCTGCTGGAGCTTCCCGGTGTGCAGGAAGGAGCAATTGCTGGCAGCATCCGGCGCGGCAGGCCAACCATCGGCGATGTCGATATTCTGGTTGCCAGCGAAGACCCCGCCCCCATCATGGAAGCAGTCGTTCACATGGAAGATGTCACGCGGGTGCTGGGTCATGGGGAAACCAAAAGCTCCGTTGAACTGGTGAGCGGCTTGCAAGTTGATGTGCGCGTGCTGCCCCGTAAGAAGTGGGGGACGGCGCTGCAATACTTCAGCGGAAGCCAGCAGCACAACATCCGCATCCGCGAGATTGCCCGCGAAAAAGGCTACTCGCTGAATGAGGATGCCCTGCGCCCGCTGGATGCAGAGGGCAAGTTGCTAGATGAAAGCCAGTACGTATACTGCGAGACGGAAGAAGCTGTCTACGAAGCGCTCGGTCTCCCCTGGATTCCCCCGGAAATTCGCGAAGATGCGGGTGAGATCGAAGCCGCCAGGAATGGTGGACTGCCACACCTGATCACCGTTGACGACATCCGCGCTGATTTGCACATGCACACCACCTACAGCGACGGGAAACTCTCAATTCGCGAGATGGCGGAGGCCGCCCGTGAGCGCGGCATGCAGTACATCGTCATCACCGATCATTCTGTGTCTTCCTACCAGGCGGGTGGGCTATCGGCGGAAGAAGTGCTTGAACAGCGCAAAGCCGTCCAGCAAGTCGCCGAAGAGATGGGCGATACGATCCACGTGCTGCACGGCGTGGAGCTGGACATCAAAGCCGATGGCACCCTGGACTACGAGGATGAGGTACTCGCGCAGCTAGATTTTGTCGTCGCATCGCTACACATCAGCCTGAATCAAGACCGCGAGAAGATCACCCAACGCCTCTTGAACGCCATCCGCAATCCGCATGTGGACTGCATCGGGCATCCAAGTGCGCGGTTGATCGGCAGGCGTGACCCGGTGAAGCTGGATATTGATGCCGTGATTGAAGCGGCACTCGAACACAACACCGCGCTGGAAATCAACGCCAATCCGCAGCGGCTCGACCTGGATGCGGAGTATGCACGCATGGCGGTGCAGAAGGGCGTCCTGCTCTCAATCAACACAGATGCCCATAGCGCCAACGGCATGGATTTGCGCTCCTATGGGATCATGACGGCGCGACGCGGTTGGGTCACGGCGGAGAATGTCATCAACACCTGGTCGTACGAGCGTTTCATCGAATGGGTGACCCACCGGGGCTAGGCGTTTGCCCTGTGCAGCCTGTCGGGAATACGGCTTTTCCACTACGATGGAGGGCAACCAGCCAAGGAACCACGGCAAAGGGAATGCCGTCATGAGCACGGATAACAATCTACCGCCATTGGATGACGATCAGTTTTCTGAAGAAACGGCTCCAACCGATCCGCAGCGTACGCGCACGCCCATGCCGGAAGACACGGGCAAGCTGCAACGTACAACACCGATGCGTGCACGCCCCCCGGCAGCAACGGGAACAGGCCGCCACGTGCAGCCGATTCCGGGGCAGCAACCGCGTGCAGTGCCACCGCCGCGCTATGGCCCGAGGCCACCGCGTCGTCCGGATGCCAGTGGCAGCGGCCTGTACTTGCCCTGGTGGTCACTGGCCTTGATGCTGGTTGGCGTTCTCGTGGTATCGTTCGGGTTGGTCGCCCTGGTCTATTTACTCGGGAACCCGACGGGCACGGTGGACAGCGCCACCCCCATCATCCGTATCATCACCGCAGAGCCAACCAGCGCCACCGCGCAGCAATTACCTACTGCACAATCACCCGCGACGCAAGTCGTCACGGGTGGAAGCGCACCCTCCAGCCTCGCACTGGATGGCCCCACCCTGGAAGCGGTGCAGTTCACACCGACGCCAGCGCCAATTGCTGTCGGCATTCAAATCGCAGTGGAAGGGGTGAATGAAAATATGCTCAATGTGCGGCAGGCCCCCGGCATCTCGAATGCGGTGGTTTTCCGAGCCGAAGAAGAGTCGGTTTTCATGATCGCAGAAGGCCCCACACAGGCCGATGGCTTCACCTGGTGGCGCTTGCAAGACCCCAACGATCCCACGCGCAGCGGTTGGGCAGTTGCCAACTATCTGCGTGTATTGCCCACCGCCGAAGCTCCGTAAGCCACAAATAATGGCCACTGCGGGCATGCTTGCCTGTGCGCAGCGAATGCCCGTTGTTGCAAAAGTACTTATTCCACCCAAAAAGGAGATATTCCTTAACATGGAAGAAAAACGCACCACACAGACGATGGGACAGCAGTTCGGACGGCGTTCCTGGGCCGAACCCTGGAAGATCAAGATGGTCGAACCCATCCAGATGATCGACCGTTCGCAGCGCGAGAAGGCGCTGGTGGAAGCCGGGTACAACACCTTCTTGCTCAGTTCTGCCGATGTGTACATCGACCTGCTGACCGACAGCGGCACCAGCGCAATGAGTGATCGCCAATGGGCCGGGATGATGCAGGGGGATGAAGCCTACGCCGGAAGCCGCAACTACTATCACCTGGAAGAGGCCATACGCAATTACTACGGCTATCGCTACATCGTGCCCACGCATCAGGGGCGTGGCGCGGAGCATCTGCTGAGCCAGGCGGCAATCGAAAAAGGGCAGTTCGTCCCCGGCAATATGTACTTCACCACAACACGATTGCATCAAGAATTGGCGGGCGGTACCTTCGTCGATGTCGTCATTGACGAAGCACATGACCCGGAGAATCCCCATCCCTTCAAGGGCAACGTTGACCTGGACAAGCTGCAAGCGCTGATTGAGGAACATGGCGCAGACAAGATTGCCTATATCAGCCTCGCCGGGACGGTCAACATGGCTGGCGGGCAGCCCGTGAGCATGGCGAATGTGCGGGCACTGCGCGAATTATGCGAGCGCTACGGCATTCGCATTTATCTGGACGCCACCCGGATGGTCGAAAACTGCTTCTTCATCCAGGAACGCGAGGAAGGCTATGCAGGAAAATCCATCGCGGAAATCCTGCTGGAATTTTGCAGCTACACCGACGGCGCATGGATGAGCGCCAAGAAGGATAATCTCGTCAATATCGGCGGATGGCTGGCGATCAATCACGAAGATGTATACGACCTCGCCCGCAATATGGTCGTGATCTACGAGGGGCTGCACACCTACGGCGGCATGGCAGGGCGCGATATGGAAGCCCTCGCCATCGGCATCGAAGAATCGGTTCAAGATGATCATGTGCGTTCGCGCGTCGGGCAGGTTCGTTACCTGGGTGAATTGCTGACGGAATGGGAGATTCCGCTGGTGCAGCCCATCGGCGGGCACGCGATCTTCCTGGACGCGAAACGCATCTACCCGCACATCCCACAGGATCACTTCCCGGCGCAGACTCTCGCAGCAGAACTCTATCTTGATTCAGGCGTGCGCAGCATGGAGCGCGGCATCGTCAGCGCAGGACGCGACCCGGAAACGGGCGAACATCGTTATCCGGCGCTGGAACTGACCCGGCTGACCATCCCGCGCCGGGTCTACACACAATCCCACATGGATGTCGTCGCGGAAGCGGTCAAGGCGATCTACGATAACCGCGAACAGACTCGCGGCCTGAAGATGGCCTACGAGCCGAAGTATCTGCGCTTCTTCCAGGCGCGGTTCGAGCGTCTGTAAGCGCAAGTCAATGAGGCTATGGGCGACCTGCCAGGTCGCCCCTTCGTCCGGGGATGTAGGGCAGTCGCAGTCTTTGTGACCGATGACCGCGTCTGTGATCTGATTACAGCGTTTCCGGGTTTATGAAAACGGGGAAGAGGACTCATCATGGCAGAGAACGTTGAACAACGGGCAGCCCAACTTCGCAACGAGTTGAACCAGCATATTTATCGCTATCACGTCCTCAATGATCCGATCATCACAGATGCGGAGTACGACCGCCTCTTCCACGAACTCGTCGCCATCGAGAGCGAGCATCCCGAACTGCGCACGCCGGATTCGCCCACGCAGCGCGTCGGCAATGACCTGAACGAGGATTTCCCCAAAGTACAGCATCCCGCACCCATTCTGAGCCTCTCCAATGCGTTTGACGAAGAAGACCTACGCAACTGGGAGAAGCGCAATCGGCGGTTGGCGGGTGAAGATGCAACCTTTGAGTACGTGGTCGAACCCAAGCTGGATGGTCTTTCCGTAGTCATCACATACATTGATGGCCTGCTGACGACGGCGGCGACACGCGGCAATGGCGATATAGGCGATGATGTGACTGCGAACATTCGCACGGTGAACAGCATTCCCCTGCGCATCCCGCTTGACTCGGACAGCCCACATGAAGCACCGCCCCGGCTGGTTGTGCGCGGGGAAGTGCTCTTCCTGAAAGAGGACTTCGAACGCCTGAATCGCGAGCAGGAAACCAAGGGGCTGCCCCGTTACGTCAATGCACGCAACACGGCCTCCGGCTCGCTGAAGCAGAAAGACTCGCGCATCACCGCCGAACGCGCCCTGACCGCCTACATCTACGACATCGTAGACAGCGACGGCCTGCTGTTGGATAAAGAGACGGAAATCCTCGATTTCTTGACCGAAATGGGCTTCTATGTTGTGCCTGGGGCTGAATTTTATCCCAATTTATCCCAAGTTATCCCACAATTACCCACATGGGAAGCCCGGCGTGATGACCTACCCTTTGAAATTGACGGGCTGGTACTGAAGCTCAATGATGTGAACCTACGGCGCGAGCTAGGCGTCGTCGGCAAAGACCCACGCGGCGCGACCGCCTATAAATTCCGCGCTGAAGAAGGCACGACCGACTTGCTGGGGGTGACGGTTAACATCGGGCGCACGGGCAAGGTCACACCGACTGCCCAGCTTGAGCCGATCTACATCGGCGGTGTAACCGTCAGCAACGCCAGCCTGCACAATTACGATCTGATCGAGCAGTTGGACATTCGGCTGGGGGATCGCGTGGTCATCAAGCGCAGCGGAGATGTCATCCCCTACGTGATCGGTCCCGTCCCTGGCGCACGCGACGGCAGCGAACAGCCCATCATGCCGCCGGAAATCTGCCCCTTCTCCGAGGATACCCTGGTGCGACCGGAGGGCGCGGTCGATTTGTTCTGTCCGAACCCGAAATGCCCCGAACGGGTCTTCCGCAGCCTGGAATTCTTCGTCTCGCGCGGCGCGATGGACATCGACGGGATGGGACCGCAGACCATCAAAGCGCTGATTGATGCGGGGTTGATCGAAGATGAAGCCGACATCTTCTACCTACAAACCGAGCAAATCATTGGTCTGGAAGGGTTTGCCGAGAAGAAGGTCGAGAATCTGCTGGCATCAATCGAGGCCGCCAAGCAGCGTCCGCTCTCGCAGTTGATCGCTTCCCTGGGCATTGATGGGGTGGGGACGACAGTCGCACAGCTATTAACCGAACGCTTCAAACATGTGGACGATCTGGTACAGTGTGCCAACGACATCCAGCAAGCAGAGGCCGAATTCCGCGAATTGGCGCGAACTTTTGAGGGAACGCGCGACACATTGGAAGGCCAACTGCCGGATGTCAAACGGGCGCGGCTGCGCATAGAGAATCCGCTGGTGCAACTCGCGCCGCGCTATGTAGATGCCGAAAATCTGGAGACTCGCCTCAACCGCCTGCTGAAACCGTTGCTGGAACTCGCGCCAGAGGATGCACCTGACAGCGGGGTCATCGCCCAGAAACTACACCGACTGATCGAAGCGGCGAAGCCACTGCTGAGTATGGATGGGTTGGGGCCGATTCTGGTGCGCAACATCGTGGATTGGTTTGCTGACGAACATCGGCAGACGCTGCTGAAGAAGATGCGCGATGCCGGGGTCAATATGCAGGCGGAAGAGCAGGAACAGGCGGGCACTGCGCTGGAAGGGCTGACTTTTGTGCTGACTGGAACGATGAGCGAACCGCGCGATACGATCAAGGACTTGATCGAACAATATGGTGGTAAGGTCACGGGCAGCGTCAGCAAGAAGACGAGCTATGTCGTGGTGGGCGAAAACCCCGGCAGCAAGGCGGAGAAGGCCGCGACCCTGGGCGTGCCGACCATCAGCGAAACCGACCTGCGCGAGATGGTGCGGTGAGTCTTATTGAACAAGGTGTCCCCTCTAGCCTGTCCTGGCCTCAACACTTGTTGGTTTGTGTGAGAAGTGGAAGGGGTGGGGAAGAGCTAAAAATGACCTTATTCTCATCGTAATAATTTCATTTACAAACACGCTCTCTGGTATCCAGTTTTCGTTGCAAGCTCTCGTAACTGATGACTGAAAACTGTTCACCGATAACTTTCAGCGAAATCATTTGGGGCAGCGGCCCCGCACACGAAAGGAACCACCCCATGACCGACGGCATTGTCTCGATCCGCAAAGGCCGTGAGAAACCGATTCGCAACCAGCATCCCTGGGTTTTCAGCGGGGCGATTTATGAAGCGACGGATGCTGAACCGGGAGGACTCGTCACGGTGCAGGATCACCGGGGCAACTTCCTGGGACGCGGCTATTGGAACCAGCGTTCGCAGATTCAGGTACGGATTCTCACCTGGCATGACGAAGAAATCGACCAGGACTGGTGGCGGACATCCATCCAACGCGCCATCCGACAGCGCTATCCGCAGCCGAAACAGCACGTCGCCAACCGCATCATCAACGCCGAAAATGACTTCCTGCCCGGTCTGATCGTGGATCGGTATGCCGATTTTCTGGTATTGCAGGCGCTGACTCTCCACATCGACCAGCGCAAGGAGCAAATCGCGCAGTGGCTGATGGATGCCTTTGCCGATGCCGGGATGCCGATCCAGGGCGTGTACGAACGCAGCGATGTCGATGTGCGCGGCAAAGAGGGCTTGAAGCCAGCAGCCGGGGTGCTGCTGGGCGAAGAACCGCCAGAACTGATCGCCTTCAACCAGGGAGCACGCATCAAGCTGGTGGATGTGCGCCAGGGGCACAAAACGGGTGATTACCTCGATCAGGTGCAAAATCAGGACGTACTCGCGGGCTGGATGCAAACCTACGGCCTGAATACGCCCGATTCGCGCCAGCTCAACACATTCTCCTATACGGGCGGCTTCGGCCTGGGCACCGGGGCGCATGTGGTCAATGTCGATGCATCATACGATGCGCTGGCCCTGGCAGAAACAACTTTCCAGGAAAATAGCGCAGAGCCGGATACCATCGAGTACGTGCAGGCGGATGTCTTCGACTACCTGCGCGATTGCGCCGATGAGGGGCAAACCTTCGATGTAGTAGTGCTCGATCCACCGAAATTCGCGCACAACAAGCAGCAGGTGGATCGAGCCTCGCGCGGATACAAGGACATCAACCTGAACGCATTCAAGCTGATTCGGCAAGGCGGCTATCTGATGACCTTCTCCTGCTCCGGCGCGATCAGCCGCGACTTGTTCCAGAAGATCGTCTTCGGCGCACTGGCAGACAGCGGCAGGCAAGCACAGATCGTGAAGTACCTCAGCGCCAGTGACGACCATCCGGTTGCACTGACCTTCCCCGAAGGTGAATACCTCAAGGGATTGCTGTTGCGCGTGTACTGACGCATCGATATGAGCTTCGTCACAACATGCCACATATCACCCCAGGACAGTGACCTTTGATTTCTCATTCCCGTTTAATCTGTGACAAAGAAGTGGGGTTGAAAGGTTGCGGATTATGAACGTTGTAGACATCATGACGCCCAAAGTGGTCGCCATTCACATGAAGGACAGCTTGACCAAGGCCTGTAATGTGCTGGAAGATGCACGCGTGCGTCACCTGCTGGTGATCGACAGCGACGGCGCTCTGGTCGGGATCGTCAGTGACCGGGATTGCAAACTCGCGGTGCAGTCGCCGTATTCGGTCTATGACCAGGAAACTGCCGATGCGTTCGCCGATCGTATCCTGGTGGAGAAGGTCATGACTCGTACGCCCGAATGCATCGAACCGCTTGCCTCGGTGCAAGAAGCAGCCTACATCATGCTGGAAAAGCACATCAACGCGCTACCCGTCCGGCAAGATGGCAATATCATCGGCATTGTGACCAGCAGCGACCTGCTGCGCGTCCTCGCCACGCAGCCCGAACCTGCCGTCTGATGGGGCGACAATCAGCCCTCGCGCACTGTGTGAGGGCTGCTCACATCACGACTGTTGTTCGGGTGTGATCTTCTCGTCTTCTAGCTGCTTGCTCACTAGGCGGCGGATTTTGTTGCTCGTCTCATACCAGCTCGTCGCGCTGAGGCCCATCTTCTCGCGGATCGGGTCTTCTTCGATGCCTGCACGCCAGTCGCGCACTGCCATCGTCCAGCGCATTCCCTCAAAAGACAGCTTGAACGGTATCCCAGCAGCTTTGCCCAGGTCGGTGAGGATGTATTCCAGATTGCGCGTGGTACAGGTGAAGAGCGCATCCGTGATGCCATATTGCGCGACGTAGGCATCCAGCAAAGGCAGTAGCGTCGGATCGAGCGGGATGCGTCGCTCTTTGTAGACGTTCTTCGCCTTGTGTCGAACCATCAGGAGCGGATGCGCTTCCTTGCTGCGGTCAATATCGCTGAGGAGCAAGCGCCCGGTTTCGCTCTTTTTGATGCCCGTTTGCAGCAGCAGGCGGAATAGAAATTCCGGGCGGTGATCGATTTGTTCCCCCTTCTGCACTGATTGCGCAGCGTTCAGGACATCCTGCACCTGCTGCGGCGTGAGTACCCGGGCCAGCGGTGCCGGGCCAGAGCGCTGTAACACCGATTTCGCCGGATCATGGGGAATCGCATTCAGCGTGCGCAGCCATTTGAAATAGACTTTGAGCGTCGTCACACGGCGGGCGTAGGTCTTGCGGCTGCAGGAGACGCCGCGCTCAAATTCCATCCAGTGTAAGAATTGATTGAGGTGTGAGGTGAGGTAATCGCCAACGGGCGTCTCTTCCCCGGAGTATTCTGCGAGCAGTTTCACATCGGCGATGAATGCTTTCACCGTATGCTCGGATTTGCCCTCTCGCGTGAGGTAGGTCCGGAAATGCTCCAGCGTCGCCTTGATGGGCGTCTGCTTATTGATCTCGTCCGGCTGGGCGGGTTGGGATGGAAACAACGGAAGCTGACGATTCTTCATGAGCCTCGCTCGCAACAATACCGTTTTCTTCAGTATAGCCCATTTGTTTCACAGAGCCTACTCTCAGCGTTTCCGCAGCCAATCCGGATGGGCATACGTCTCGTGCATAAGGCCTTCGGCGAGATGCCGTTCGGCGGGAGTCATCTCGTCATAGGCGAAGTTGATCTCAAAGGCTCGCTCGAAACCTGCGACGAGAGCATCTGCAACCCCATCCCAGGCGATACGCTGCCCCAGCACTGCTTCGAGCGTGGTCGCGCGTGCACGAACCTGTGCTTTCGCTTCCTCGCGTTCAGATGCGGATTCGTAGTCCAGCGCGTCACAAATCTGGGCGATGTCGCCGTAGAGCGGCAGTGACCCGTGCTGCAAAATCCCCTGTCTGCGCCGCACCTGGGCGGAGCCGATGAGCTTCTTGCCTCCAGCGGTGATTTCGTAGTGCGAGGGCACTTCGAAGCAGACGGGGCCCAGCCCCCTGTTGCCCTTGGCCTGACGCTCAGATTGAGGGGATAGTCCCAGGACTTGCAGCGCCATAATCAAGGCTTCGCTGATGCGACGGTAGCTCTCGACGACATCACCTTGCGCCAGTTCGTGATCTTTGGGCAGCGTTACGCTGTACGTCAGTTCTCGTCCGTGCAGAATGGCCTTGCCCCCCGTAGGCCGCCGGACGATGCCCCAGCCATTCCTTTCAATGCGCTTCAGATTGGCATCGCCCAACCGCTGTCCGTATCCCAACGACAGACACAGCGGCTCCCAATCGTACAAACGCAGGATGGGCGGACTCTCACCACTTCCGACGACCTGTAAAAAAGCTGAATCGACTGCCATGTTCCACGCACCGGGCGCAGGTGTATCGCAGATCAAGCGCCATTGACGCATTTTTGTTCCCTGCCCTATACTGATTCTGGTCAATCCATTTTACTATGCTCAGGCACACAACCCTATGATTGATGAGCGCCGCGAAGACGGGGATAACGCGCAGGAAACCCTGCCATCTTCCCGCCCGGTATACAGCACCGCAGCCTACGCCAATAAGAAAAAGCGGGATGTCCCGCCGCCACCTCCTCCCTCGCGCAGTTCCGCCGCGCGAGATCGGGTGCGCAAGCGCCGTGTCACCCAGGGCAATACCAGCAGCGATTGGGTCTGGGTCGTCGTGGCAGGCGCGCTCTTCGCCGTGATTCTGGTGATGAGCGTCGGCGCTTTCGTGTACGTGCAATCCTCACAAGAGACCGTGGAAGTGCTGCCCACCGCAGCAGTTGCGGATTTTCTGCCGACGGCAGTCGTCGCCAGCGGATCGGCGAGTAATGTGGTGTCTGAAGAGGCCCTCGTCTTGCCGGATGGCAGCAGCATCGAACTAATCCCCTGGGATGGCGAGAGCCGCTTCACAATGATCGTCGTGGGGTTGGATCGCAGGCCGGGTGAAACCGGGCTGGCCTACCGCACCGATACCATGATGCTGGTGAGCATTGATCCGCAAACCAACAGCATCGGCGTACTAAGCATCCCTCGCGACCTCTATGTGCAGGTTCCGGGCTATTCACAGCTCCAGCGCATCAATTCAGCCATGGTCTTCGGCGAGACCTTCCGCACTGGCTATGGCCCTACGCTGATGATGCAGACCGTGCAGTTGAACTTCGGCATCCGCGTGCACGATTACCTGGCGGTCGATTTCCAGGCTTTCATCGACATCGTTGACGCCATCGGCGGCATCACAATCGAGAGTCCGCGCACGATCAACGATCCGCAGTACCCGGATATGTACTACGGCTACGATCCGTTCTACCTGCCCGCAGGCACGCACCAGCTAGACGGCTACGATGCCCTGCGCTATGCTCGCACACGGCACGGGGACAACGACATCTACCGCGCGGAACGCCAGCAGCAAGTCATCTATGCCATCCGCGACAAAATTCTGGATTTCGGCATGGTGCCGAGTCTGGTCGCGCAGGCTCCGACGCTGTGGGATTCGTGGCAGGATAATGTCTACACGGGGCTGAGCTTCGAGCAGATGATCCAACTGGGGTTGTATGTGAAAGACGTACCGCGCGAGAACATCACAATGGATGTCGTCAATTACCAGTATCTGCAATCCTACACGACCCAAAGCGGCGCTTCTGTGCTGATCCCCAATCGTTCGCGCCTGGGCGGCTTGATGGTCGAGGTCTTTGGCAACACCTACGCCCAGTAGGCAGCCGCCAGAACACTGATTGCGACACAGGCGAACCCGGCGTCCCCTGCGAGCTTTGCACGGCAACTTGCCAATGAAAAAGGCGCACCGATGATCCTGGTGCGCCTCTGATGAGTTCAACCCGCGTTGCCGTGTGGTGGTTAATTTGAGACCTGCCGTAGCAGGTGGGTACTGTGCTGGTGCTCCTGTCTTGGCTTACGCCTACCACATTCACACCCGATAACGCCAGTTCCCTTGTGTGAGAGTGTTGGCCCCAAAATGAAGCTCACCATCACGGGCATTGCAGGCAACCTTGTTATAACAAAGGAACGCGCTTCTGTCCATTGATGATCGTGCAAAAAAAGTGTAAGTAGCCGTTCCTCACCCCCAACATATGTCGTTCTTCACACAGCACACAACTTCGCGCATAATGCGTCCATTCTGGCTATACTAAACGGGCTTTTTTGTATTTTGCTGCCATTCGGAGCAAGGGAGACAATGAACCAACAAACTCGCGCGTTGATCGCAGAATTTCTGGGGACTTTCACGCTGGTCTTCATCGGCATGGGTTCGGTCATCGTGGCCAGCACAGCGGAATTTAACGCCAATGTCGTCGTCCCAGCACTGGGACATGGCCTGATCCTGGTCGGCCTGATCTATATCTTCGGGCACATCTCCGGCGCGCACTTCAACCCGGCGGTGACTGTTGCGCTGCTGGTCGGCGGGAAGATCGCTCCCGTACGAGCGGGGCTGTACATCCTGGTACAGTTTGTCGCGGGGATTGTGGCCGCCTTCGTGCTGGTCGCCATCATTCCCGAATCGAATACCTTTGGCGAGACCGTCGGCAGCCTCACGGAGGATTTCGTCTGGAATGCTGCCCTATTGGAAGTGGTGCTGACGTTCTTCCTGGCGAGCAGCATTTATCAGGCGGCTGTCTACGGCAAAGCCGGCAATCTCGCGGGCGTTGCGATTGGCTTCACCCTTGCGGCGTCCATCCTGGCAGGTGGCCCTTTCAGCGGTGCATCGCTGAATCCGGCACGCACGCTGGGGCCTGCACTGGCAGCCGGTAATCTGGACTATGTGCTGCCCTATTTCGTCGGACTTTTCGGCGGGGGCGCGCTGGCAGGCATCGTTCACGGCTACCTGCTCGCAGATCGCTAGCCTTGGGCTGTCCAATCTGGCATTAACGCTTCTCTAGTGAAAATATAACGTAACAACGTACGAGCAACCGGGAAACCTTACATTTATTACGCCCGAATGGGCAAATCAGGGTGATTCGAACGAATCACCCTTACGCATTCTTTCAATTGTACCGACTTTCCTCAATCATCGTCTTCTTCGTCATCGGGCAGATCAACTTCGATGAACAGGGCTTCCAGTTGCCCCTCTTCTGCCGGGGAGGGCGCACCTGCCATCAGGTCAGCGCCTGTCTGCGTCTTGGGGAAGGCGATCACCTCGCGGATGTTCGGTTCACCCGCCAGCAACGCCACGACGCGATCCATGCCCCAGGCAATGCCCCCGTGCGGCGGAACGCCGTACTCGAAGGCTTCCAGGATATGACCGAACTGTTCCATCGCATGATCGAATTCCTGCCCGATCAGCGGAAAAATTTTCTCCTGGATGCTGCGGTCGGAGATGCGGATGCTGCCCCCGGCGACCTCGTGCCCGTTGCAGACCATATCGTACTGGCTGCCCCGCGTCTCGCCTGGATGCTCTTCCAGCATATGCAGGTCTTCTTCCAGCGGCATGGTGAACATGTGCTGCGACGGATCCCAGCGCTCTTCTTCCTCGTTCCAGAGGAACATCGGGAAATCGATCACCCAACAGTAGGCCAGCACGTTCGGATCAAGATAGCCGAGCATCTCCGCCAGCTTCGGGCGCAGCGCCGCCGTCACATCCCAGACGATCTGGCGTTCATCACTCATGAAGAGCAGCAGATCGCCGGGTTCAGCCTGCATCTGCTCGAAGAGCGCCACTTTCTGATCAACGGTGAAGAATTTGCCAATCGGCCCCTGCACTTCACCGGCTTCTTCGTCGGGCAGCGCCATCCAGGCCAGTCCCTTCGCTCCTGCTTTCTTCGCCACATTTTCCAGGTCTCCAGCCAGCGCCTTGAGCCTGGTCTTGCTGAGGCCAGAAGCCAACTTCGGCGCACGGATGCACTTGACGGGCCTGCCCGCTTCGACGTTGTTGACGAAGACCGAGAATCCACTGGCTCCGGCGATTTCGCTGACATCAACGGCGCGTAAGTCGTAGCGAATGTCCGGGCGGTCAGTGCCGTAGGCTTCCATCGCATCTTTGTAGAGAATACGCGGGAAGGGTTTTTGCAAGATTTTCTTGTCAGGCGCGACGGTCTCTGCCAGCGCTGTCATCAGCGCTTCGTTGAGCTGCATCACGTCTTCGCGTTCGACAAAGCTCAATTCCATATCGAGCTGGGTGAACTCTGGTTGGCGCTGTCCGCGCAGGTCTTCGTCGCGGAAGCAGCGTGCAATCTGGAAGTACTTCTCTACACCCGCGACCATCAGCATCTGCTTGAGCTGCTGCGGAGACTGCGGCAAGGCGTAGAATTTGCCGGGCTGCAAGCGGCTGGGTACCAGGAAGTCGCGTGCGCCTTCCGGGGTGGTCTTGAAGAGAATCGGCGTTTCGACCTCAATGAAGCCCTGTTGATCCAGGTAATCGCGGATGAATTTGATGGCGCGGTGGCGCAAGACGATATTCTGCTTCATCTTCTGGCGGCGCAAGTCCAGATAGCGATGCTTCATGCGCAGCGCTTCATCCAGCCCTTCTTTTTCGATGCGCTCGTCATCGTTGATGTAGAACGGCGGTGTCTTGGATTTGTTCAGGATACGCATGCTAGTTGCGTGCAGTTCGATGTTTCCGGTGGGAATTTCGGGGTTCTTGGCCTCTTCGGGGCGCTCGAAGACTTCACCCGTGACCTGCACCACGTATTCATTGCGCACCGTATTGGCGATATCATGCGCCTCCGCCGATTTTTCGAGATCGACGACGACCTGGGTCATGCCCCAGCGATCACGCAGATCAATGAATACGACACCGCCCTGATCTCGCCGACGATTGACCCAGCCCGCCAGCGTCACAGTTTGGCCTGCATGCTCCATGCGCAGTTCGCCACAAGTATGTGTCTTCAACATCAGTACATCGCTCCTCACCGTTATAGAGTTCACAAAGGGTCACAATGTATCATAGCAGAGAGTGCCAGGGGATACAATGACTGAAAAAGCTTGGGAAAAAACCAGCGAAGAGCATAACATGGGCTGTGAAATCGTCCTATGGCAATTCTGCAATGCGCCCCTTCGGACGATTTGCACAAGGTCACCAGATCCCGTGCATCTCCCAGACGCCGACGCGCTTCAGCGGAAATTGTAGATGCTGTGCCAATACAGTGAAGGCTTCCTGCTGTGTTTGTGCGCGGAAAGCATGATAATCCGGGAAGTCGAAATACTCGACGATGGTGCCATCAATGAAGATCACTTTGGAGATATCGTCCGAAATCACCAGTTTCACATGACGAGATTCGACCTGCTCCGCCAGCGCAAGCCAGTCTTCCCGGCGGAGGTTCAGGAACTGCCGATAGTTGCGCGTGCGCTCATCCGCCAATGCAGCCTTGAGCGGTGTGGCGGCTAGTTGTCCATTTTGCAACAGTGAGAGTTCCATCGGCGTGGACATCGCCCCATCGTAGATGTCGGCGCTGGTTGCCCCTGACGATTCTTGCAGCCAACCGATCAGCAGTCGTCGTCCCAGGTCATCCCGGAATGGCAGCGCCGCGAAGAAGGGATTGCGCCCCAGAACGCCATGATGCTCCGGCATGAAATGATTCTTCCAGCGGATACCCACGAAGTATTCGACGCGCTGGGTCGGCATGATGGATACAAGCAGCACCCAACGGTCCCCCAGCGGGAAGAAGCTCGGACATTCATACACGTAATCGTTGTGCGCATCGCTCAGCAGCAGTGGATTGACATACTCCCAGTTGTATAGGTCATCCGAGCGATAGAGCAGCACGGCTTCAGGGCCATCAACGACGCCAGCCCCGATCACCATGTACCAGCCATCTGCCTCGCGCCAGACGTAGGGGTCGCGGAAGCCACAGCCCTCAAACTGCGGCGGCGGTGCTGCGATCACGGGATTGCCCTGGTATTTTTGCCAGTGCACCAGTTGCTCGTCATCGCTGGTCGCCATGCAGACCGTCTGCCGCTCATGGTGTTCACCCGTGACGCCTGTGTAAAAGGCCGTCGCTACGCCGTTATGAGCCACAATGCAGCCAGACCAGATACCCGCCGCATCAGGCGATCCAGGCGTGGGAGCCAGGGCAATCGGCAAGTCACGCCAATGCACCAGATCATCGCTGACGGCATGCCCCCAGTGAATATCTCCCCAGACAGCCGCACCCGGATTATGCTGGTAAAAGAGGTGGTACGTACCGCGCCACTGAATCAGACCGTTGGGATCATTGAGCCAGTTGTTCGGCGGCGTGAAGTGATACAACGGCTGGAGTCCGTCGCGCTGCCGGGTGATTCGGCTCTGCATGAGCGGTGTCTGCTGCATTGGGTTTCCCTCTGTGGCTTGGTGTCTGGCAGAGGATAGCAGGTCTGCGGCACATACACCAGCGGTACCTCTTCCCCACGACCTCGTTGTGCTATACAATGCTGCGCGCTGTCATTTCTATCGTCATTTGCACTGTCATCTGTAGAGGAAATCGCCATGCCGGACGAAATACCAACGACGAACGTCCACCGCTTCTTCTCGCTGGGTTTCACGACGAGCAAGCGCCTGTTGGGTGTGCTGTTGTTGATCCTGGGTGTGATCGGATTCGCTGGAATTCTGTCGCTAGATGTGATCGGCGGTGGTCGCGAGGGGGGCATTGGCCCAACGCAACAAGCAGCACTGCTGTTGATGGCGGCGATTGCCCTCTTCGGCCTGACGTTGATTCCACTGGGAAAGCAGCCCGCTTAGATGAACACAGACAAGCCCGTCATCCCGCAGATCATCAAACCGCTTCACCTGGCGCTGATGGGTGCAGCGACCGTCATCCTGCTCTTTGCGTTCTTCGTCTATGCCGCCTACGCTTACAATCTGATCACCTTCCCCTTCGACTACGACCAGGGCGAAGGCTTCGAATTGGTCGATACGGTGATGTTCAGCGAAGGACGCTGGCCCTACCAGAATACCGAGGACTTCCCTTTCTACTCCAGCAATTATCCGCCGCTGTACCATGTGCTGCTGGCGCCGTTCGTCTGGTTTTTCGGCACGGCTTACTGGTATGGGCGGCTCTTCAGCTTCGTGACGACGCTCATCACCGCCGGGGCGATTTACTGGATCGTACAGCGACACGGCAAAGTGCGCTGGATTGCCCTGCTCGCAGCGCTGGCCTTCTTCTCATCGAATACGGTCTACCACATCGGGCCATTATTCCGGCAGCACATCAGCATGGTGATGTTCGAGACGCTGGCGATCATCCTGCTGGCTGAAGCCTTCCCTCGCCGGCAAACTCGCGGGGTGATCGTGAGCCTGCTGCTGCTGATTGCAGCGGGTTACACGAAGCAGCTTGCCGCCATCACGGCGATTGCCGCACTGGCCTGGATGATGCTGCGCAATCCCCGGCGCGGCATCCTCTGGAGCCTCGGCTTCACGGCGGTTGGTCTGGCGATCTTCGCCTGGATGTACATTGATACCAACGGAGAATGGTGGCGGCAGGCCATCGTCGCCAACGTCAATGAATTCAGGCCAGATCAGGCGACGGGCCTGCTGCGCCTGTGGATTGGCCTGCACGGTGCGTTGATCGTTCCCGCCGTGCTGTATGTGCTCTACGAAGTCTACTTCAGCCGCATTTCGCTCTATAGCGTCTGGTTCGTCTTCGCGGCGATTCTGGGCACGGTGGGCAGTGGCACCTGGGGCGCGGGTGACAGCTACTTCGCCACAGCAATTGCTGCTATGTGCATCGTCAGCGGCTTCTTTTTTAGCAAATTGCTGCGCGGTGACTGGCACTTCAGCGACAGCCTCTACAAACGCTGGTTCATCACACCACTGCGCAGACTCGCGCCCTCAATTGTGGCAGCCAGCGCCGTGCTGATTCCGCTGCTGTACCTGGCCTATGGTGTAGCGACCTTCAAGATGCCGACGACGGGCGCAATCTTCGGGACGATGGCGGATGTGCTGAACATCGAACCGAATGTGACCGAAGATTTTTACGACAGCGCTACCTGGATTGCCCTGGGCTATGCTCGCATCGGGCATTTTACAACGGCGCAAGATGTAGCGGCGGGCTATGAGATCGTCGAGGCGATCCAGGAAACGCCAACGCCTGTCATCAGCGAGGACGCCGGATTCAGCATGGTGGCAGGACGCGAGGTGATTACAAATCCGACCCAGCTTCGCAATTTGTGGCTGGCGGGACTCTGGCAGGGTGATGAATTGATCGAGATGGTCGAGAATCAAGAATTCGGGCTGATTGTGCTGCGAGCACAGTTTTACCCGCAGCCGTTTCTGGAAGCCCTGGTCGGGCGCTATGAGCAAACGGATCGCATCGAGATGAACGGATTCAACTACCTGCTGCTGCGACCCACCGAACGATAGAGGCCTCCCAACTCATTTCTAGGAAGCAACATGCCAACCGATTACGAGAAGGTCTATCAAGAACAACGCCACGCGTTAGGCAAACCGACGAAAGCATTCGTCGAGTTCTTCGATCAATATCAAAAACAGACCGCTGATGTTCTAGATCTGGGTTGTGGACAAGGTCGTGACGCGCTATTCATTGCCAGACACGGACACCATGTTGTCGGTGTTGATATTTCTCAGACGGGGATTTCTCAACTACTCGAAGACGCCCGCTCTGAAGACCTGAACATTGAGGGGGTTGTTGCGGATTTACGCCAATACGAGACGAAAAATCGAACATGCAGGGCATAAAGGCGTTCTTTGAGCAGGACTTCCATCAGTGGACGACCCTGAAAGATACAGGAACCTCTCTATTTTTACAAAAAGCTCCTGGCCAGGATCGCCTAGAGCCGTCGTCATGCTGCAGCCGAACTTTGCAGAACGCCCAGATACAATATTCGATTTTCTTATTTAAGTTCTTCTGGCCTGTCCTGGCATCAATCCTGGTTGTTTTGTGTGAGAAGTGGCATGGCAAATCCACGCCAAGTGGCTTCTGTTGCCGGGTTCAACTGGAACAAGCTTGTTTTCCAGTTGAACTTGCTAACCCACTATGCGGCTCACGACAATTCATCGTCGTAGTTAAAACCACCCCGGCGGCGGCGTGAACCATTGCCACCCAGCCCCAGCGGACGGCGTTCCAGCAAGAAATCGCCCTCCATGCGCATCTGCTGCTGCAAGCTCTGCACCGAGCGTTCCAGCATCTCGGTGGTGATGGTCGTCTGACGTTCGTGCGCCGCCAGCATCCGCGCGTGCAGCGCCACCTCGCGCACGAACGCCCCGGGCTGCTTGACGAAGTGCGGCGCGACCCGCGCATGATCTTCATGCCACTGGTCAGACATGTAGTGCCGTAGCATATTTTCCGCCAGCGATTCATCTTGAATGGTGGGAATCACAAAGATGCGATCCAGCCGCCCCGGACGCTTGAAAACCCGATCATCAATCGCTTCCGGGTAATTGGTTGTGCCGATGAGCAGCGTCCCTTTGGGATTTCGCGGCGATTCGATCCCGTCCAGCACGTTGAGGATGCGGGCTTTGTCTTCCCCGCGTAGATAGGCATCAATCTCTTCGACGATCAACAGGGTAGGCAAACTCGCTGAGGCCACCGCTTGAAAGGCCCGCTGCATCTTCTCGAAGGTCGCACCATCGCGGTCTGAGCCGCTGACATAGACTACGATTCGCCGCTGATTGAGCGCGTGCCGTGCCAGCGCCGCGCAGAGCATCGTCTTGCCCGTGCCGGGAACGCCTGCCAGCAGCAATTTGCGGAAGGGCGTCAGCTTCAGCTTCTGGTAGATGTCCACGCCTTCGTTGAAGAACGCTTCGATGTCGGCGAGGATGGAGTCCTTCAACTTGGATTCGAGGATTACATCGTCCCATTCCACTGCCGGGTCGAAGAAGGCTTCGGTGCCGCCGATGATGTAGACATTGCGGCGGCGACGAATGCGCGGACGAACGGCCTTGGCACACAAACCCTCAAAGTGTGCCCACGCTTCCAGACGACCTTCCGGCACGAGGGCGATCGCGGTCAGTTCCTGCACCTCGTCATCAATGTAGGAGCTGGCGTAGATGACCTCAAAGGTCTCATCAGTGTCGGTATCACGGAACGAGAACAGCAGCGCCCCGGCGGAAGTCGTCAGCACCGTGCGTTTGCCGCGCAGCCCATAATCGCTGATGGGCACAATAATTTCGGAATCAATCGGAGTGAAGCCTTCGTAAACAACATGCTTGCGCAGTTTACGCCCTGGCTTCACCGCTTCCTGGGCGATTTTGTTGCTACACTCCGCCGACGCCCACAGCGTCATAGACGGCAAATCGCCATATCGCTCTCGCCAGACCTGCTGCGCCCAGGTCACGAGGCGTTCATATCGCATGGATTGATCCATGTTGTGTTGCTTCATAGTGGGAAAACCTGTCGAACGCTGATCAGTTCAATCTACATTTTGAAACACTGTGCTCAGTGGTGATGCCAAAACAGCCGATTTTTCGGTTCCGAGTACAATAGGGAGCATCGCAGTGCTGCGTCAATACCGTAGTTTACCTCATTGAAAGCGCAAATATGACCACCGTTTACGTCACTCACGAGTCTTACCGCGAACACCGGATGCACGGGCACCAGCATCCCGAACACCCCGGACGCATTGAAGCCGTCTGGGAAGTCTTTCGGGAAGCCGGATTGCCGGAGCGCCTGCACGTGCTGCCCCCCCAGCCAGCGCCCATCGAGAGCCTGCTGCGCGTGCACACGCAAGAACATATCGACACACTGCAATGGATAGGCGGACAGCACAAAATGGTCATGTTCGATGCCGACACGTACGCCCTGCCGCAATCCTATGACATCGCACGCCTCGCAGCAGGCGGCGTCCTGACGGCAGTCGATGCCGTGATGAAGGGGCAGGCTGGTAATGGGCTGGCTGCGGTGCGCCCGCCAGGGCACCACGCAACGCCCAAACGGGCAATGGGCTTCTGCTTGCTGAGCAATATCGCCATTGCCGCCCGTTACGCCCAGGATCAGCATAACGTCGGGCGCGTGATGATCGTCGATTTTGATGTGCATCACGGCAACGGAACGCAAGATGTCTTCTACGAAGATGGCAGCGTCCTCTTCAGCTCCACCCATCAACATCCATTCTATCCTGGCACAGGGGATATGCGGGAGACCGGAGCGGGAGCCGGCGCAGGAACGACCATCAACATTCCGCTGCAATACGGGCACGGAGATGCCAGCTACCGCCAGATTTACGAGGCAATCCTCTGGCCTGCGGCGCGGCGCTTCCAACCCGAATTGATCCTGGTCTCAGCAGGCTTTGACGCTCATTTCATCGATCCACTGGCGATGATGCAGCTTTCGCACAAAGGCTATGCGCACCTCACCCGCGAACTGCTGCGAATGGCAGAAGAACTCTGTGGCGGAAAAATCATCTTCGTCATGGAAGGCGGCTACGATTTGCCCGCGCTGGCGCATGGCATGCGCAATGTCGCCCATGTTCTGCTGGGCGAAGACGAGATCAGCGATCCGTATGGCGACGCCAACCAGCGCGAGAGCGATCCGCAGCCCATCATTGAGGCCGTTCAGCAGCTTCACGGATTGTAACAAAAATGGGGTGTCCTCGCAGAACACCCCGTCAGATTCGGTAATGATGTGCCCCCTCACTTCATCTCTTCAATGCGCTTGCGCAAATCCACCAGGTCGCGCTGGCAGCGTTCCAGCTTGGTTTGCTGATCCTGAAAACGCTTCGCCAGCACATCCAGGCGGCTGAAAATCGGCGTCAGCACCTGATTGCCGTAGCGCGTCAGGCGATTGCGTTCCTTCTGCGTCAGTTCATCCAGCGCTTCGTGGTAATTCTTGATGAGCATATCAATGCGCTCGTTGAACTTGCCCTTGGTCTCGCGCGAGATGCGGCGCACGTATTGCACCGCCGGGATGCCCGCACCCAGCGCCAGCACCCCGCCAGCTACGAAGGCCACAGGAGCGAGCGGGCCAGCCGCCGCCGTGCCCGTCAGCAGCGTGCCTGCCGCCCCTGGCGTCAGGAAGGCGATCAACGCCACGGCGAAGCCACTCAGCGAGAGCACCGCGCTCAACTGGAAGCCGCCCATGTTGGCGTCGAAGGTGCGCTTCATCTCGCCCAGCACTTCGCCCGATGAGTAGGTCTTCAGTTCGGCTTCGGCGATTCGGATCGCTTCTTGCAAGCCGGCACGTTGCTCCGCATAAATGCCCCGGTCGAGTCCGGTAGCTTCCTGCTCCATCAGGTCTTGCAGGCGATTGAGACGCTCAATTACGCCGCGCCAGTAGAGGCGGCTCTGGTCAACGACGGCGTTGATGTAATCGTTAGCTGCTTCGTTGATGTCGCGCAGCGAACGCCCGATCACAACCTCTTCAAACTCTTCCTGGAGCTTCGTGCGATCCAGACCGCGCCCGAATTTGCGCACGCTCAGATGCGTGTCGATGAAGTTGATGCCGCGCTTGCGGATGCCTTCCAGCACACGGTCGATTTCAGCGCCTGCCTCGCGCATGCGGGCTTCCAGTCCCAGCGACTGCTGCTCCAGTTCGCGCTGCACATCCTTGACCTTGGTGATGTCCGCCGTCACCAGATCGGCTTTCTTGCTCATATCTTCGTTGTGGTTGCTGAGGATGCGCATGGCAGTATCCAACTGTGCCAGCAGCTTCTGCTTGGCGGGTGGTGCCTCGCTGTAGACGCCGCGCAGGTGCGCCCGCACCGCATCCAGCCCCCCCGGATCATCCCCTGGGGACTCGGCGTTCAGGGCGTCCAGGGCTTCCTTGGCCGAAACCATGAAGAGCAACGGTTCCAGGTCGAGCGTCTGCTTGACCTGCCCTTCGATGAAGCGCCGCACCGCCTGCCGCTCATCAGGCTTCAGCAGATCCACCTGATTGACCACAACGATGATTTTCTTGCCATACTTCTTCGCCAATTCCATGTAGATGCGTTCGGTTTCGGCGAAGGCGTGCTTGGCGCTGATGAGGAAGATCACCAGATCGCTACGGTGCAAGAATTGCTTGGCGGTCTCTTCGTGCCTGCGGAAGACCGAACCCGTCCCCGGCGTATCGACAATAGCGACGCCAGGAGCGCCCGTATTGGGGTGCGCCCATTCGCGCAGGTGCTGGTTTTCGCGCAGGGAAGGCGTGCGATCCGGGATTTCGTTGTAGCGAACCAACTCGATGTATTCGGTCGTCGGGGTGATGCCCATCGGCAGCAGCTTTTCGCCGAGCATAGCGTTCACGAAGGAGGACTTCCCGGCGTTGAATTCGCCGATCACGCCCACGATGAAGAACATATTGTGCAGGTCTTCCGCCATATCGCGCAGGCGGCGCACATCATCCTGGGCGTCTTCTCCTTCATCGACCAGCACGCCCGCCAGGTCATTCAGTAGTTCGATTTCGCGCTCGCGCAGGGCTGCGATTGGCCCTTCGAGCACGGTTGTCGTCGTAATTGGACTCGTCATGAATAGTCTCGCTTTCCACGCTTTACAGCGTCATGCCCAGAACTCTGCGCTTGCCGAGTGCGTTCAGCGCCGATTCGATCTGCGCCATTTCCTGTTCTGCCTTTTGCAGCTTTTGCAACTGCTCGTCCTGAATGCGCGCCTGTGCTTCGACCAGACGAGTCAGCGGTGAGATGGCTTCGCGGCGAAGCTGCATGCCGTATTCAATCTGCTGATCCGCCGCCTCCGTCAGGATTTCAGTATAACGCGCCTGGATTTTCAGCAGCCGATTGACGTATTCCGTATGGATGGCGCGTCCACGCAGCGGAATCAACGCAAAGCCCAGCACACCCGCCCCCAGCAAAATCAGCAGAAGGATGATGCCCACCGGGAAATCCGCCACATTGTTGACCGCGCCCCAGGCACTGAAGAGCGCAACGGTGAGAATCACCACGATCAATTCCCAGACCGTCAGGTAGAGCACCGTGTTGCGCCGGATGTTTTCCAGCTTGTTGGTCTCCAGGACGCGGGCTTCGTTTTCCAGTTTTTCCAGTTCAGGGCGAATTTTCGTCATGAAACTGCGGTCATAAGTCGCCGGAGCCTGGATCGTGCCGATGACCTTGTCCCGAATCTCCTCAGGCAGGTTCTGGATTTCCTTATGTCCGTACTTCACCATATCATCCAGGTCTTGCATATCCTGGCCTTCCAGGCGCGGTGCCAGTTTGTCGACCACACCGGGAATCTCATCGATCGGCTCGAAGACCTTGTAGCGCTTGAAGGTCGTTTCCATGTACGTGGGCGTATCGCCCCGGCGCAGCAGCCGCGCGATGCCCGTCAGTTCCGTCAGGCCGCGCCCCAGTGACCCCAGCGCCCTTGAAAACTGGAAGATATCCAGTATCGCTTCCTTGCTGCGATCGCCAGTCTCGCGGAAGCGTGCCTCCACTTCAGCGATGGTCTCGCGCACGGTCTTCTTGAGTTCGCTCTTCTGGGTTGCGAGCTGCTGGTCGATGTTGTCGGTGATATTGCGATAGCGGTCAAACGTGGTTTGATTCTGCCGCACAGCAGCCAGGGCACCCTGGTGCGCATTCTGTACGATTTGCAGCGGAGTCTGCAATTTCTGGCGCAGGCGCTCCGCATCGCTCAGTTGACGCTCAATGTAGGTCTTGACTTGATCGAGGCCGCTCTCTCTCCAGAGTTCCTGGTCGATCTCATCACCTCGTTTTGCTTCCAGCCCCTTGCGTGCGCTGACCATCCACACGGTGGGATCCACTCCCAGGCGTTCGCGCGAATTGTCGATGACGAACTGCTTGACGGCCTCTTGCTCTTCTTCGGAGATCAAATCCGCCTGATTGATGACGATGATGACTTTTTTGCCGTATTCGCGGAACATCTGCAACGTCTCCAGGTTGCCCTGGGACATGGCCTGGGTCGCCAACATAATCAGCAGCACGACATCAGCGCGGTGCAGGAATTTTCGCGTCAATTCCCCATGTTCGACGAAGACCGACTCCAGCCCCGGTGTATCCACGAGGCTCACTTTGCGCAGCAGCGGCGAGGGATAAAAGATCGTATCCACATCACCCGGCGTCGCCATATTCTGTGGTTCGTCGCCATAGCGCAGAATACTGATGCGATCAGTCGTGGGAATCGGGCCGATCTTCAAAAAATCGGGGGCACCCAGTAGCGCGTTGATGATGCTGGATTTCCCACTGCTAAAGGGGCCGACGAGCACCATCAAAAACGGGTGATCCGCGTGGAACATCGCGTCGCGCACTTGTGCAATCCGCTGCTCCCCCACATGGTCAATGCGAGGCAGCACCGTCAACAAATCCGTGATAAGCTCGTATTCGCGGCGACGGATGGACTCATATTCCTGAACAAGTTTGGTCTCTGCAATTGCTTCAGCCAATTGATCCACCTATTTCCTACTATTCGGTACAGTTGCCGCACGGGATCTCTAGAGACAGTATACTAGACTTGCCGCCAAATGAAGCGGATAAAACGTGTTACAATGTGCGCCGAACCGCTCATGCTGCCGTTATTGACCATCTATACGAGACAAAGGGGCTTATGGTCGCCGAACCTGCCGCGCTGAAAGAGCGCCAACTGCAACTGCTAATCGACCTGGATGAGGCGCGGGACTCCGTTGACGATGAAAGCGATCCGATGTGGATGTTTCGCCGTATCGTGCGCGTCTTGAAAGAACATTTCGAGGCGGATGCTTGCGCCATCTTACTCATTGATGTGCAATCCAACGAAGCAGGGGCGGTGATCGCCGCCGGGATGCCGCAAGATATGGCGCTCTCGTTGACCAGGGAAGCGGTCAAATTCAAGCAACCGCAATCGCTGGCCAGCAGCACCTGGGAGCATACGCTGGGGCTGCGCATCTTCCTCGACCGCGAGCAGAAGACCCCTGGCAGCATCGTCCTGGCACGCAACGAACTGGCGTTTCAGGAGACCGAAATCGCCCTGCTCAAGCTGGCAGAAGGGCAGATCGACTCGGCAGTGTTGCAGGCGCGTACCATGTGGCGTCTGGCAGAACGTAATCGCGAACTAGAAGCCATCTACCAGATCGACCGCCTGCGCGATGATGCGATCGACGAGCAAAACCTGCTGGACAGCTTCGCTAATTTGCTGCAACGGCATTTTCAGGCGCACTTTTGCCAGTTCATCCTCTCGGATGTGGATACCAGCGCGTACCGCACACGCGCACTGGTCTCACGGCGCAACCTCAGCGACAGCGCGAAGAACGCCCTCATCGACGCGACACGCGACATTCAGACCACCACGACCATCCCCGCCCCGGAGAGCGCCGGTACTTACCAACTGCTGGCAGCCCCCTTCATCGTGGCAGGGCAGCGGTTGGGAGCCGTCGTCGTCGGGCGCGAGAAGCCCTATACGATCAACGATACACGCTTGATGGTGGCAGCCACCAGCCAGATGGACTCCGCCGTTGCCAAGAGCCGAACAGCTACCGAACTCAAGCTGCGTAAGCGCGAACTGGAAGCCATCTATCGCATTGATCACATTCGCGATCGTGAAACCGATTTCGACCAGATGCTGCTGGCAGTGCTGCAAGAATTGTGTCATGCCGTCTCCAGCGAGACGGGATACCTGATGCTCTACAACGCGGATAAGCAAAATGCGCTCGAAATCCGCGCGGCAACCAAAGAAGGCCTGGTATCCAGCGATGAGTACCTATCCGTGATTCAGCGCGTCTCACGAGAGGCGCTCGACACAGAACAGGCCGTGACGCATAACAATCTCGACGGCGCGGTACATTCCATCGTCGCCCTGCCGTTGATCCTCAATTCACAGATCATCGGCGTCTTCGGAGCCATCAACAGCAGCAACCCACGCGGCTTCACGCGGGATGACAGCCGGATGCTGACCGCCATCACCAGTCAAGTAGATACCGCCGTCTTCGAGCGATTGGAGCGGCGGCGGATGCGCCAGGTGCTCAGCCGCTCGGTGGATCCGAAAGTGCTGGATGCCATGCTGACTCGCGCGGATGACAGCATCCTGGCAGGCGAACGGGTCGTGCTCACGGTGCTCTTCGCCGATTTGCGCGGCAGCACCGAATGGTCAGAGCGCACTGAACCGGAAGAACTGGTCTCGCTGCTGAATCAATTCCTGGGCTTGATGGTCGATGTGATCTTCAAGTACGGCGGAACGCTGGATAAGTTCGTCGGTGACGAAGTAATCGCCCTCTTTGGCAGTCCGCTGCCACTGGATAATCACGCGCATCAAGCGGCACAAGCCGCCCTGGAGATGCAGGCCGTCCATGAGCGCATGCGCAAACGGCTGGCGCAGCAGGGGCGAGAGATCCCGCAGATGGGCATTGGCATCAGCACGGGGGAAGTCATCGCCGGGGAATTTGGCCCCTCGATTCGCACCGATTTCACCGCAATGGGCCGGGTCGTCAACCTGGGGGCACGCCTGTGCAGCGCTGCTGAGGGCAACCAGATCATCATCAGCGAAGAATTGGCGAACGTCCTCGACGAACGTGCCCGCACGCGCAGCCTGGAGCCAATCGCGCTCAAGGGCATCAGCAATCCGGTGCAACCCTACGAACTCTTGAGCTTACTGGACTGATGCTGAACGACTCGATTCGCTACCGGGACGGCGAACTGCATATTGATGACATTGCGGCGCGGGAAATCACCGCAGCAGTAGGGACGCCGACCTATGTCTACAGCTTGCGGCGGGTGCTGGATAACCTGAACTCGCTGGAAAGCGCTTTCGCGAAGCTGGATGCACACATCCACTACAGCGCCAAAGCAAATGCCAATCTCACCCTGCTGAAGACGCTCATCGCCCGGGGTGTCGGCATTGACTGTGTGAGTGGCGGTGAACTCTACAAGGCGCTGGCAGCGGGTACCGTCCCAGAACACTTGATCTTCACTGGCGTTGGTAAGCGCAAAGATGAGATTCGCTATGCGCTCGAACAGCACGTGGGCTGGCTTGATGTCGAAAACGAGGGAGAACTGGCGCACATCCAGGATATAGCGGCGGAAATCGGGCGTGAGACAGTGCGTCTATCGCTTCGGCTGAATCCCGATGTGCAGGCCAGCACACATCATCACATCGCCACCGGACATGGCAAGGCCAAATTCGGCCTCTCACATGAGCATGTCGAACGTATCCTGACGGATTATGCAGACAATCCACTGCTGCACATCGAAGGCCTTCATGTCCATATCGGCAGCCAATTGCATGACATTGAAGCCACTGTTGCAGCCATTCGGAAAGCCGTTGACCTGAGCGCACCCTACCCGCGCATACACACAATCAACATCGGCGGTGGCTTCCCAGTCGCCTATCAGGCTGATGAGAGCATTCCTTCGTATCAAGAATTTGCGGATGCGCTGGAACCACTGCTGCGTGGGTATCACGTTTTGCTGGAACCGGGGCGCTCGCTCGTGGCAGATGCCGGGCTGCTCTTGACGGAGGTATTGTATGTGAAAGAGCAGGCGAACCAGCGCTTCGTGATCGTAGACGCCAGCATGACCGAACTCCTACGTCCGGCCTTGTATGGGGCAACACATCAGATTGTGCCCGTGCAGACGAGCGAAGCCGCAGCCTCTTCGGCGCAAGTTGTGGGGCCTGTTTGCGAGACGACCGACGTACTCGGCGCAAGTGTACCGTTACCGCCTGTGCAACCGGGGCAATTCCTGGCACTCCTGACGACAGGGGCTTACGGCATGGTCATGTCCAGTACCTACAATGCACGTCCGCGTCCGGCGGAGGTATTGGTTGCGGCGGATGGCGACTCCTGGCGTACGACTCGGCAGCGGGAAACCTGGGCGGATTTGCTGCGCGAAGAGCTAGAATAACCAGTCTTCGTTTTCAAAACCGACGTATTCTTGAATCGCACCCAGAATATGATGGAGTACCTCAGTGCGATAAACCTGGATCGCGCATACTCCATTCAAAAGACGGTTCTTGCGGGAAACTGTACCTTGCTTTGTACCGCATTTTGTTCAAAGCTGAGGATGGCAATTGCAGAAGATCAATCCAATATTGTTCAATGCGCTGTACTTCTTCTGCATTTTCCGTATGGCAGTGAATTTGTAGATGAACCAACTCATCATCTACACAAAGCTCTTCGCGCAGGAATCTCATAAATAGCATGATCATATGCGGATCAGAATTGGCAAAATGCATATGATTCTTTTTTGTCTTGCCTCCTTCAGCCCAATACAACATACAACCTGTGAGATGCAGGCGGCTACCGTTTTTGGCATGCTCACGCCCAGCTTGTTGATATGCTCTCCGCTGCTGTAGCCCTTTCTCACGATTGGTTTGTGCGCCTTTGTTCTGCCCACCCCAGTGCGTCATATTTGCTTTCAGTGCTGCTCTCTGTTCGGGAGTTAATTCGATGTCGCGCACCCAATTGCTGATGGAGCCTCTGGAAACCCCAAGCTCCTCCACGATCGCTCCAACGGATTAACCAAGCTTGCGCAGTTCTCTGGCACGCCTGCGCTTCTCTGGCTTTGCCATTTCCAACTCCCATAAATGAATCACGAGCCTCACTTAACTTTATGGCAGAATTTGAATGAGCAAAGTATAGAATCAAAACAGGCCACTCATTATGGTAGCCTGTTTTTGCTGATACCAAGACTCGAACTTGGAACCTCGTCATTATGAGTGACGCGCTCTAACCGGTTGAGCTATATCAGCACGCATGAGTCGCGGGGGGCGGATTCGAACCACCGACCTCCGGGTTATGAGCCCGACGAGCTACCTCTGCTCTACCCCGCACCATTGAGTTGTTAAGGCGCTTTTCTCAAGCGCCTTGTCATCATATCAAGTTGCCGATGCAAAGTCAACGGCTAGAGCGTGATCTTACACAAATCTGTTACAAACCCACTCAAGCATCATCTGCTGCAATGGCCTCGTCGGTGATGCGCTGTACCTCGTCCAGCGATGCCCCGCGCGAATGCTGAATCCGCTGCATACGCTTCTGAAACTGCATGGTCGCAAAGGCGACAAAATCATCCACGTTCAAGCCGAAGGGCACGGGTTCGTACTGGTCGAAGGTCTCGGTGATGACACCCAGCGCCGGCAGCAGGAGCTGGTTCATCTGGGCTTCCGCCATCTCCCACAGTTCCGGGTGTTCTGCCACAAGGCGCGAGATCAGGTAGATGCCATAGGCAATGTGCCGCGACTCATCTTGTTTGAGCTTCTGCACCCCAGAGACGCAGCCCGGCATGATGTCGTTCTGGGAAAACATCGTGAAGTAGGAATGATAGCCCGTCTCCGCCAGCACACCTTCCACAATCATGTTATAGGTGACAGACGCCAGCAACTGCGCTTCGGGCGAGTGGTCACTATCCAGGCGATGCAAGGCACGCGGCAGCGCTTCATAGAAGATCGTCTGATAGCTGGGCGTATGATACGCGGAGAGGTCTTCCCCGCTGATACCCAGCACTTCATTCAGATAACGCTGGAAGAAATCTGTATGCTTGGCCTCTTCCCAGAGAAAGGTCGTCAGGAACATCTCCTCTTCGATGCGGCCTTCACGCGCAATGACCGTCATCAAGGGCAGCAAATCAAGCGTCACCGCCTCTTCCCCCGCGACGAAAAGAGAAGTCAGGCGTAGGATCACGTCTTTCTCATCATCGGCGAGCCTTGCCCAATCTTCACGGTCTCGTGAAAAATCAATTTCCGTCGGATTCCAGATGCCGTACACCTTGGCTTTTTCGAACAGCTTCATCGGTGGCGTATTCCGCTGAAGCCCGCGCGTCGTGGTGGTGAATTGTGTGTGCGTTTCCATGAAAGTCTCCCGCTTTTCGAAGAACATTTTCGCCAAGTATACACGCTGTCAATTGATTTTGCGCAGCAACTTCTCATCGAACAGCCATACTCGAATACCGGGAAAACAGGTATAATCCAACCCCACCTCAGAACGAGCGTTCGATCGGAGCCACAGATGCCGGAACTCAAAATTCACTCGCCGTTCCAGCCCACAGGCGATCAACCGAAGTCCATCGCCCAGCTTGTCGAAAACGTCGAAAATGGCATGAAGCATCAGACATTACTGGGTGCAACGGGCACGGGTAAGACCTATGTCGTCGGCAAGGTGATCGAAGCGACACAGCGCCCAACGCTGGTATTGGCACATAACAAGACCCTCGCAGCGCAGTTGTATGCCGAGTTCAAGGAATTGTTCCCGAACAACGCCGTCGAGTACTTCGTCAGCTACTACGACTACTACCAACCAGAAGCCTACGTCCCGCGCTTCGACCTCTTCATCGAGAAGCAGACGCAGATCAACGAGCAGATTGAGCGGCTGCGGCTCTCGACATCGGCCTCGCTCTTCACACGGCGGGATGTCATCATCGTGGCGTCTGTCTCCTGCATCTACGGCCTGGGTGATCCGCAGAGCTGGCGCAAAGCCTCGGTCAGCCTCAGCGTGGGCGAAGAGATTCGGCGAGATCGGCTGCTGCGGGAACTGGTACGAATCCAGTATACGCGCAACGACCAGGTGCTGAAGCGTGGCTCCTTCCGGGTGCGTGGTGATACGCTGGAGATCATCCCGGGCTACAGCCAGACGGCCTACCGTGTCGCCATGTTCGGCGATGAAATTGAACGCATCACCGAATTTGACCCACTGACCGGGGAACTCCTGGGCGAGTTCAACGAGGTGACGGTCTTCCCATCGCGCGAGTACATCTCCGATGATGAGAACATCCGCCAGGCGATCCACGATATCGAGCAAGAGCTTGAGGAACGGTTGGAGTTCTTCAAGAAAGATGGGCGGCTGGTAGAAGCGCAGCGCTTGCAGCAGCGCGTGAACTACGACCTGGATATGCTGCGCGAAGTGGGCTACACCTCCGGCATTGAGAATTACTCGCGCCATCTGGAACAGCGCCCGCCCGGCAGTGCGCCGTTCACCCTGCTGGATTATTTGCCAGATGATCACCTGTTGGTGATCGACGAGAGCCACATGACCGTGCCCCAACTGCGCGGCATGTACAACGGCGACCGTGCGCGCAAAGAAGTGCTGGTCGATTATGGTTTCCGGCTTCCGAGCGCGATGGACAACCGCCCGCTGAAATTTGATGAGATTGAGCAGCGTTGGAATCAAGTGGTGTATACCAGTGCCACCCCCGGCCCCTACGAAGAAAAAGTCAGCGAAGCCGTCGTCGAGCAGATCATCCGCCCCACCGGGATCCTCGATCCGGTCGTAGAAGTGCGTCCGGTCGAGGGGCAGGTCGAAAACCTGCTGCAAGAGATCGCGGCACGCATCCAGAACAAACAGCGTGTGCTGGTGACGACGCTCACGCAGCGGATGGCAGAAGAACTGGCGGGTTACCTCAACGAGATGGGAATCAAAGGGCAGTATCTGCACGCTGAGATTGATACGCTGGAGCGTGTGGAGATTCTGCGCGATTTGCGAATGGGCGTCTTCGATGTCGTCGTCGGCATCAACCTGCTGCGTGAGGGGCTGGACTTGCCGGAAGTATCGCTGGTGGCGATCATGGATGCGGACAAAGAGGGCTTCCTGCGCAGCGAATCATCGCTGATTCAGACGATTGGGCGCGCGGCACGTCATATCGAAGGGCACGTCATCATGTATGCCGATACCATCACGCGCTCGATGCAAGCAGCCATCGACGAGACGAATCGCCGCCGCGAGATCCAACTCGCGCACAACCAGGAGCACGGGATCGAGCCGAAGTCGATCGTCAAGCAAATCCGCGACCTGACCGACCGCGTAAAATCCATGATGGCAGAAGAAGCCCCGGACGACATCCCAGAAGGTGTGGAAGAGGTCGATATGACCGCCTTGCCACCGGATAAGCTGCATAAGATGATCAAAGAACTGGAAGCTGAGATGAAGAAAGCCGCACAATCCCTCGAATTTGAGAAAGCGGCGGCACTGCGCGATCAGATCTTCGAACTACGCGGTGCGCTGGTAGAAAAACAGGGGGCAGAAGGCGACCTCGTAGCGGAATGAGCGCTCAATGTGGCGGCGCTGCAACTTGCGCCGCCACACCCTCGCTGCCAGCCAGCGGAACTACACATCAGGCGCGGTCGAGCAGCGGTTGTGCGGATGTTTCAGCGTGGGCTTCTGTCGGCAATTGCAACACAGCAGCCACGAATAACCCGGCGACCGTCAACGGCACGAAGACCTGATCATAGCCAAACTGCAAGAAGTTCAACCCATGCGCCCAGAACGGGATCGAAAGCAGCGTAATCCACCAGAAGATCGGTCTCCCTTCCGCGATGTAGAGCACGAAGAAATACGTCGGCAGCGCATAGATGAGCGTGTACGGATTGGTGTGGGGGATAATCAACAGAATCCCGGTGATAACGGTCGTACTGGCAGCAATGATGCGCATCTCACCTGCCGGGTAAGCATTCCAGACGCGGCGGAACAGGTAGACGAAGAGTGCCAACACCCCGACTCCGAAGAAGACGCCGAAGACTGGCCCCAGCAGCAACGGTAAGAAGATGCCCCCCACTGCCCGGTAATTGCGCACCTGGTTGATGAAATTCAGCACCCAGAAGGGTTCAAAGAGCGCAGTCGCCGCCCAGAACACGACCATCAGCCCACCCCAATAGAGCGGTACACGGCGTTGTTTCGTGAGTAATGCAATCAACATCAACCCCAGGGACAAGACAACGCCATCCGGGCGAATCGACATCAAGGCGAGGAGGATAGCGGCGGGCATCTGCTGTTTGCGCGAGAGGAACCAGATCGCGCCGACCATGCAGGCCAGCACGTACCCTGTATACTGCGCCAGGATAATCGTCATGCCCACATAGCGGTAGCCGATGAACACTGTGACCGTCAAGAGCAACATCTTCCAGATCGGCAGCCGCTGCCCCAGAAAGCCAAACATATAGATGGCGGGCAGTGCCAGCAGGAAGAGGAAATTGAGCGAGCGCCATCCAGAGACGGCAATCTCATAAGGCAGGAACCACATTGGCGCCAATGTGATGCAAATATGTGCCGGGTACCAGAACGATTGCCCATCGCCCGTGAAGGAATCGATGCGGGCATCCACTTCCGGCGAATAGGGGTCGAGTCCTTCATAGAATGCCTGACAGGCGACATAGCGGTGGCGCGTATCGTCTCCGAGTTCACGGATATGCCATTGGTCAAGCATGTAGGCCACAGCCGCCCACAACACAATTGCAAGCACGACGAGCAGCCAAATCTGCCCACGCCGGGGTGTCTGGGTCATCGAGTTCATCCCTGTACCTGTTTCCGCGTGAATACGACCAATTGATTGAAAGTGAACATAAAACGCTGATATGCGCTCATCTGCAAACCAGCCGCAGCCGCCACTTGGCGCAATTGTTGACGCCCCAGGAAAGTTTCGTGCTCATCCGCTCCCTCCCGGCTGAAAATGCCGATTGCCGCGCCGATGTCATGCACCCGGCGTCCATGTGGAGAGGGAGTCGTCGCGACGATTCGTCCTTCCGGTTTCAGCAGGGGACACAGGTCACTGAGTAGTTTCGCCGGATCTGCGAGATGCTCCAGGAAGGCCAGCACGGTGATGACATCAAACGGCTCGCCCAGGGCTGGCAGCGCTTCGCTCAGGTCGGTGACCAGGAACTGCGCCTGCGGATGCCGTTCGCGGGCGCGGGCAATCGCATGCTCAGAACGATCCAGCCCGACATACTCCACATCCGACGGCAGAACCTCCAGCAGCGCACCCTCATTGCAGGCAATATCCAGCACGCGCATCCCGGGTTGAACAGAGGACGCCGCACGCTCCAGGCGCGAACGTTCCAGAAAGCCAGAAAGCAGGCCGCTCATGTAGCGATCATCGTGCGACATCGAGGAACGGCTCCCCTTCCGTTTCTGCTTCCGGGGTTTCCGGTTGTTGGCTATAGGCGGATTTGCGCAGCAGGTAGAGGGTCTCTTCGTGCAGGCGGCGGTTCGTAGCGATGATGTCCCCCAACATGCCGAGCATGAATGTCAACACGCCAATGACAATCGCCGCCAGGCCCAGCAGCAGCGACTGAACGTTGGAACCACGTGCCGCTTGATCCGTCAGCAACAGGATGAGGAAGCGCCCCCAGAGCGCAATCCCCACCAGGAAGAACGGGATGCTCAAATAGGTGAAGGTACGCAGCGGTTCGTAAAGTAAGAAGAGCCGCAGCAGCGTTGCCGCCGAACGCCGTACATACTGAAACGTGCTGCGCATCAGGCGCGATTCACGGGTCTTCTCGTTGACCTCTACGGGGACGTATTGCACGGTCAGGCGCTTTTTGCCAGCCTGGATCAACGTCTCCAAGGTGTAGGTGTATCCCGTCAGCACGTTGATGCGCAGTGCCGCCTCACGAGAGAGGGCACGAAATCCACTGGGTGCATCGGGCACATCCAGGCCGGACATGTAGCGCACAACATTGCTGCCCAGGTTTTGCAGGAATTTCTTGGAGCGGGAGAAATGCGCGATGCGCGCGATGGGTCGTTCACCGATGACCATATCCGCCTGGCCCTCCACGATGGGAGCCACAAGATCAGCGATGAACCGCCCTGGATACTGGTTGTCGCCATCGGTATTGACGATGACATCTGCACCCAGGCGCAAGCTTGCGTCCAGACCAGACTGGAAGGCAGAAGCCAATCCGCGATTGGTGCTGTGCTGCACCACATGATCGACACCGTGCTGCCGCGCCACTTGCACCGTACGATCCCGGCTACCGTCGTCAATAATCAACCATTCGACGGTATCCACGCCGGGAAGTTCGCGGGGGAGTTCTGCCAGCGTACCGGGCAAGGCGTTTTCTTCGTTATAACAAGGTATCTGGATGATGACCTTCATGGTCGAATGCACTCTCAGAACATGCTGTCCGCATCCAGAATACCATGCAATGTCCGCGCCGTTTCGTTAAGCACTACACCACAAATTCACCGTTCCTGTAGAACAATTCGCCATCGATATGAATTTCGCTGTCATTGCGCATGTCGCAGATCATGTCCCAGTGGACGGCGCTATCGTTCTTGCTGCCCGTTTCCGGGTACCCCTTGCCGATCGCCATGTGGATCGTCCCACCGATTTTTTCGTCGTAGAGGATGCTGCCCGTGAACTTGTTGATACCGAAGTTGGTGCCAATCGCGAATTCACCCAGGTAACGTGATCCGGCGTCGGTATCCAGTTGCGCATAGAGCAAATCCTCGTTCTGTTCCGCGCTGGCTTCCACGACTTTGCCATCCTGAAACTTGAGTTCGATGCCGCTGACAGCACGCCCGCCGACGATGCTCGGATAGGTGAAGCGCACCCACCCGTTGACGCTCTCTTCTACCGGGCTGGTGAAAATCTCGCCGCTGGGCATGTTGCGCTTACCGTCGCTGTTGATGAAGGTACGCCCCTCGATGCTCAGGGTCAGGTCAACGTTGGGGCCTTTGCAGACGACTTCTTTTTTGCCCGCCAGCCAATCGACCTTCTTCTGCTGCATCTCGCTGAGCTTGCGCCATTCCGCTGCCGGATCTTCATGATCGCAGAAACACGCGCCGTAGACGAAATCTTCGTACTCTTCCAAGCTCATATTGGCTTCCTGCGCCAGCCCTTCAGTGGGGAAGAGCGTACCGACCCATTTGAATTCACCCTTCGCTGAGCGCCCCAGGCGGATATTCAACAATTCACGGCGTGCTGCACGCACCTGCTGCATCCGCTTGCTGTCGATATTGGTCATGGCGCGGGTGTTCTGCGGCGCACCGACGCGAATATAGACATCGGCCTGTTCGTAATAGAGACGCTGCGATGGATCAATCCAATTGATCTGCTCTTCGCTGGCCGTGCGCAAGAAGGTGCGCATCATCACTTCATCGCTAAGCATCAGAGATGGGTTGCCACCCGCTTCCAGCACCGCGCGGTAGACTTCTCGCAGCACAGGCAACGCATTGACATCACCCAGAATCCCAACCCATTCGCCGGGCTGCACATTGGTTGAATAATTGACCAGCAATTCCGCCAGTCGTTTTTGCCGAATATCGGTCATGAGAAACGCTCCAATCCGCAAAATCAATCTTCGGACGCCATCTTAGCGGAACGCCCCCACAATGCAAAGCACAAGCCCCTTCGGCGTGAAGGGGCTTGTGAAATGCTGAGAACGGCTGACAAGCCGAAATGCTCAAACGAGGCTCTGTGCTTTCTCCAGCCCCGCTTCAAAATTGACTTCGTCGCCAATCACCGGGACGTATTCCGCGTACTGGATCACATTATCTTTATCCACCACGAAGAGCGCCCGCTGGCAGACACGCCAATCAATATCGTGCACCCCGTAATCGTCGGCGAATTTCATGTCACGGTACGTGCTCAGCGTCTCGGTGTTCTGGATGCCTTCATTACCGCAATAACGCTTGAGAGCGAAGGGCATATCGGAGCTGACAGTCAGCACCACGATGTCATCGGAGAGGTGGGCCGCTTCCTGGTTGAAACGGTGCGTCTGCGCGGAGCAAACACTCGTATCAATCGAGGGGATCACGCTCAGAATCTTCACCTTACCATCGTAGTCACCCAGGGAGCGCTCACTGAGATCGGTCGCGATCAACGTGAAATCGGGAGCCGCCTGCCCCACCTGGAGCATCCCATTCTGTACACGGTGTTCGTTAGGGCCGACCCTCATGCCAGGGCGAGTTACCATTTGTTTCCTCCTGCGCAATGTGTAATTTCGACGGCACAATAATACCCTCGGATTCAGGGAGATTGTATGAGTGTTGCAAAAGAAAAATACGCTCGCGAAAGAAGCAGGTTCCGCAGGGTATCCAACCAATGAGGCAAACACATTGCAGGAGGCATGTAGTGGCAAACGAGACCAGCGGGAACACCCGCAATCGCAGTATTCTCTTCGGGTTAGCCGGGCTGGTGGGTCTGGTCATCATCACCGCCCCACTCTGGACGCCGTACTTCAATACTCAGCAGGTTGATGAAGCCTTCCCCGGCCTCTCCGCAGAAGCAAGCGCCGCCATCCGTGAAATGCCACAAGACCAGCAAACGACGCTGCTGGGAATGAGCGAAGAGAACCCGGAGATGGTCGAAGATACGGCGATGGCCATGAAAGAAGCGGATACCGAAATGGAAGAGGGGATGCCCGAGGGCGGCCCGATCGCATTGGTAAACGGCAGCTTTAACGAGTATGACCCGGTGCATCGCGGCGAGGGCACGGCGACAATCTACGAGTTGGCGGACGGCAGCCGTGTCTTGCGCCTGGAAGATTTCCGCGTGACGAATGGCCCACAGTTACACGTCATTCTCACGCGCAGCACCCCCACAACGATCTTCGACAGCGCGGGTGGCGATCATATCGACCTGGGGCCGTTGAGTGGCAACGTCGGCAACCAGAATTACGCCATCCCGGATGATGTCGATCTCGAAGAGTACACAGCGGTAGTGATCTACTGCGTGCCGTTCTCGGTGAATTTCACGGCGGCGGAATTGAGCGCAGTACAGTGAAGAGGGTTTTCAGGGGCGGTTCTGCATCGCCCCCGAACATCTCAGGCGAATTCACCGGAGCGCCAGACGCCATCGACCATCGTGGAGATGACGCGGACTTCGGCCAGTTCCTCCGGTGGAATCGCGTAGGGGTCGCGATCCAGCACCAGCAAATCCGCCAGATAGCCTTCTGCCAACATTCCCAGGCGGTTCTCCATACCCGCCGCGTAAGCGGCTCCCATCGTGAAGCCGTGCAGCGCCTCATCGAGCGTCAGGCGCAGGTGCGGATACCAGCCGCCGTCAGGCCGTCCGTCACGCTGGCGGGTGACAGCGGCGTGAATCCCCAGGAAAGGATCGAACGGTTCCACAGGTGCATCAGAGCCGAAGGCCACGCGCACTCCCTGGTCGATTTGCATGCGGGCATTGTAGGCGTATTCGCAGCGCTCTTTGCCCCAATAGCGGGTTGCGACTTCCCAATCGGAGGTCGCGTGAATCGGCTGCATGGACGCGATGATGTCCAGTTCGGCCAGTCGGTGAGCGTCGTCCGGGTGGATGATCTGCACATGCTCAATACGGTGACGGAGTTGGTCACGCGGGACTCCACGTTCCGCTTCCTGCTGGCGCACCTGCTCGAAGACATCCAGCACGCGCCGCACCGCCAGGTCGCCGATGGCATGAACGGTACTGGCTAATCCAGCAGCGCTGGCCTTGCTGATGAGTTCCAGCATTTCGTCTGGCTCGACCACTGCCATGCCCGTGTTCTGCGGCTGGCCTTCATAGGGATCGACCATCAACGCCGTGCGCGGCCCTAAGGCACCATCAGCGAAGAGCTTCAGGCTGCCGAAGCGAATCCAGTCATCGCCGAACCCACTGCGAATGCCCGATTCCAGGGCCGGGGCCAACCATGCTTTGTTGATCTGCTTGACTACACGCAGCCCCAGATCACCCCGTTCGCGCAGAATCTGCACGGCACGCAGCACAGTCGGATTGTCGAAGTCATGTACGCCGGTGATGCCGCTGGCAAGCATCGCCCCCTGCGCATGTTGAATGTAATCCGCCAGGGTCTCGGCATCCGGCTGCGGCACCACGTCGTAGACCAGATCAATCGCCGTTTCCAGCAAGATCCCTGTTGGCTTGCCGGATGCATCGCGCACGATTTCGCCGCCTTCGGGATCAGGCGTGTCCGAGCCGATGCCAGCGGCACGCAGCGCAGCGCTGTTGACCCAGGCCGCATGCCCGCTCTTCGCCTGGAAAAACGCCGGGTTCGCCGGCGCAACGGCATCCAGATCAGCGGCTGTGGGAAATTCACCGGCCCATAGGTCTTGCGTCCAGCCGCGCCCCTGAAGCCATTCACCGTCCGCTGCTGTGGTGACTCGCGCCGCCACCCGGTTCAGCGCTTCCTGCTTGCTGGGCACTTCGAAGAGATCAACCGCCTGCATCGCACGTGAGAGCCATTCCATGTGCAGGTGGGCGTCCGTCAGGCCGGGGATCACGGTACGTCCGCCCAGGTCAATGCGCCGTGCTCGTGCGCTGGCCAATTCCAGCAGATCATCATCATCGCCGAGCGTCACGATGCGATTGCCCGCAAGCGCCATCGCGCTGACCTGTGGCTGCTGTGCGTTGAGGGTACGAATGTTGCCGTTGAACAAAACCGCGTCAATTCTCATGAGTTAGAACCCTGTGTTGCGTAGTCCCGTGCGGCCTGTACTTCCTGCTCGGTGAAGGGATAGACGCCGGGCAAGGTCACAGAACGAGCGGCGAGGTAGGCCGCAACCCGCACCGCCGTATCCATCTCGTATTCCAGCAGGCTCGCCAGCAGCGCTGCCGCGAAGACATCGCCTGCCCCCGTCGGATCCACCTCGTCAGACGGCACCGCGTCATAGGTTCTGCGCTGGCCGTTGTGGTAGTATGCTCCGCCGTTTTCACCGTCGGTGACGAAGACCCATTCCACCGCTTGCGCGTACTCCTGCTCCAGTTCGGGCGCTTCGGCGATGTCCTGATTGCTGAGCACCAGAATATTCACATCAGCGAGCATCTCGGCGTCCAGCCAGCGCTTGAAATGCACCAGACCATCTTCGCCCCATTCACGCATGTACCCCTGCGGCGTCAGCAAGATCGTCTTGTCACGGAAGTGCTTCACAATTTGCGGATCGACTTCGTTCACCAGGGGCGCGAGATGCACCAACGGCGCATTCGTCCAGCCCACCGGAATCGAGTCGTAGCTCAGGGGTGCTGCCACGCCAAATACGGTTTGGGTGCGGATGCCGTTGTGATAGGCGTTGCGGAACGTGGTCGTCGCCTCTGCCATATGAACGGCAACGTTCGCCAGAGGAGCGAGATGTTCCATGAGCGGTTCGCAAGCGGCGGCACTGGTGACGACGCCGACCTGATGCCCGAAGGCGCGCACGACAGGAGTCCCGTAGGTCACGGTGCCACCTAGCGTGCGCCCCCCCTCTACCAGATCAGCCGTTGCATGACCAACCAGCAGGTAATCAATTTTCGTCATCGCGAGTTCGTCCTAGTTGGCTGGTGCAATGGTCACTTTGCGCCCATCCCCTTCTCCGACGCTGTGCGTTGTGACATCTTCGCGCTGGCGCAGCGTGAGGTGGATGATACGGCGCTCGTTGGGTGGCATGGGTTCCAGCGTGATGGCGCGTCCCTGGCGCACGGCTTGATCCGCCATGCGGTTCGCCAGCTTGCGCAAACTCTCAGAGCGTTTGGCCTTGTAGCCATCGACATCTACGATCAAATTGGCGCGGCGCTGCAATTTGCGGCTGACGATCAGGCGGGTGATGTATTGTAGCGAAGAGAGTGTATCGCCGCGCTTGCCGATCAGGCGGCTGACCTTATCGCCTTCGATGTTGAGTACCCAGTGCATTTGCTCACCGGGGCGGGTCGCCTGCGCCCGCGAGATGGTCACGTCGACATCGAAGCGCATCCGTTCCAGGATTTCTAGCAGAACTTCCTTGCCGACACGCGCATCTTCTTCTGCGGCGCTCTCGGAACCGTCGCCCTCACCGAAGTCTTCCTCCCCGAAATCGTCATCCTCTTCATCATCGTAGACGGGTGAGGAGATGATCGTCGTCTCTTGTGCGGGTGTCTGCGGCGCATACCCCATAATCGGCGTCACTTCGGCACCGCCGCGCGACCCCATGTAGACCAGGCGCACCACTGCGGGGCGTGCGCCCTCGCCCATGATGCCCAGGTCAGGCTCTTGCAGTACTTCCACCATCACTTGGGATGGACTATCGACGCCCAGTTCGCGCATCCCAGCGGCGATGGCTTCTTCCACCGTTTCCGCTGTCATTTCAATCGTTTCCATGAGAATCGTTCCCAAAAATTCCTGCTAATCTAGTACAAAGACAGGCGGAGTGTAGCTGAGTACCATCCGCCCGTCGCAGGTGCAAGTCTTCAGATTATACGGGATTTTTCCGTGTGGCTCCAATTGCAGCGTGTGTGCAGGCGACGAAAGAACCGCTATTTCGCCGCTTTGGAGGCTTTCGCAGCTTTGCCGGACTTGCTGCCCTTCTTACTCCCGCCATCTTTGGCGCTGGCTTTCTTCTGCTCTGGTGGCGGTTCTTCCTTCTCTCCGCCGCCGAAGAGGCGATCCAGGAAGCGCTTGCCGATGGGGCTGTACTGCACAATGCCGATCAGATTGGATGTGATGAAATAGATCGACAACCCTACGGAGAGCGAGAGCGAGATGAAGCCGAACATCACGGGCATCACCGTGCCCATCGACTGGGTCATGGCCTGCGCCTGATTGGGTGCCGCATCTTCGTCATCGTCCGAAGAAGCTGTATTCATGCCGCTCTGTGCCTGGGTGAACTTGAACTGGATGTAGGTCGTGACCATCACCAACAGGGGCAGTGCCAGCGCCCAGGCCGGGTTCAGCGGCGGCGACGGCGGCTCGGCGAGTGCCATCCCTAGCCAGGTGTTCTGCAAGGGAATCAGGCCATCCAGCCCTGGCAGCAGCAGACGCTCGGAGAGATCCACCAATTGATAGGGGGTGGACGCCAGCGCGAAGTTGATCGCCGAATAGAGGGCAATGAAGAGCGGAAATTGGATGAAGAGCGGCAAACAGCCCCCCAGCGGATTCACACCAGCTTCCTGGTACATTTCCATCTGCGCCTGTGCCAGCTTCTCGCGATCATCCTTGTATTTCTCTTGCAGCTTCTTCAGGCGCGGCTGCAATTCTTGCATTTTCTTTGCCGAAGCTTGCTGCCGCGCGAGCAGCGGGTACATTGCCATACGGATGATGACCGTCAGCACGACGATGGCCAGGACGACGTTGTTCCCCAACCAGGAGTACAACAGCGTCAAGATCGTGACCATCGGATTCAGGATAAAATCCCACATAATTCATTCACTCCGCAATGTAGCTCAACGATCATACACCCAGATGGGCAGGCTGTTTTCCAGGGCGAAGGCACCGACGAGGCGACCAGGGTCAGTGGAACCGACAAGGATCAGCGCGTCGTCAATCCCGGCTTCAGGATCGGCTTCCAGCAGCAAAATATCCGAGAGAATCTCCGGACGACCTTCCAGTTCACGATCCAGCACCAGCGTGCCCGTCTCGCGATCCAGCCAGTAGACCTTGCCATCGCGGGACGCAGCGACCACAAACTCATCGGTGACGATTGGCGCGGGACGAATGCCCTTCTCAGCATGGCGTTCTTCCCAGATGAGCGTGAGATCATCTGCATTCAAGGCATAGACATAGCCGCTGAGGTCTGTGTAGTAAAGCACATCTTCGTACAGGACGGGCGTGCCCCAGATCCAGTTGTTGCCTTCGTATTCAGCGACGATTTCCCCCGTTTCGACGTCAATCTTGTACATTTTGTGCGAATAGCTGCCGACATAGAGAAAGCCATCCGCGTACAACGGGGTGGACGCAATCGCGCCTTCCAAGTCAACCGGGGCTGACCACACGGGTTCGCCGCTATCCGCATCTACAGCGTACAGGAAATGGTCAATCGATGGAACGAAGAGGACGCCATCTTGCAATAACGGCTCTGCCCAGATGCCTTCTCCCGTCTCCAGGCGCCAGACTTCCTGGTAGGTTTCGCGATCCAACGCCTGCAGGCCGCCGCTGCGATACGGAACGAAGAACAAGTCCTCCGAAGCAGGGACATCCGCCAATACACCCGACTCCAACGGGATACCCACCGGGTCAACGACCTGGGCGTTGTCCAGGGTGAATTCCAGCATGCGGTTGTTGTACGTGGGGAAGAGCAGAGTCGGCTCCGAGCCATCTTCCAGAAGCAGCGGGCTGGAGAAGAATTCCGCATTCTCGAAGGCACCACCCTGGATCACCCAGCGCTGAGGGTCTCCTTCTTCATTGAGGACAAGATCGCCCTCAGCATCGCGCACGGTGAGCGGGTCTTTGCCGTTATTGGGGTCGAGCAACTCGACCTGTCCGGCATAGGCGACAGCGATCACCGTCTGCCCATCCAGTGTCAGCGTGCTCAGAGCAGGCCATCCCGTTCCCTGGCGGATGTTGGTGCAGCTCATCAGGAACAGGCTGGCGAACATAAGAAGCGCGATCGTTTTCCATCGCGCGCTGAAGTCAATGATCTTCAATTAGTTCTCTCCTTTGGGCGGAACCGGATCGTACCCACCCGGATACATCGGCTGACAGCGCCACAGACGGTTCAGCCCCATCCGGAATCCCTTCCAGAATCCATGAACCTCGATCGCTTCATACATATACATGGAACATGTCGGCTCGAACCGACAGGCATTAGGCAGGGCGGGGGAAATGAATCGCTTGTAAAAGCGGATCAGCTTCAACGAAAGCCATTTCATGAGGGTCTATGTCCTTGCGGTCTACCAGACCTGCGCTAACGATCACTTGCTAACAGCCCAGCACGTTCACAGAGTTCATTTACAGTACGGGAAATTTCCTGGTAAGGTTTCCCGACGATGGCATCCCGGGCAATCCAGACCAGATCATAGCCAGGTGAAAGATGCGGGTGAAGCAGACGCACGGCTTCTCGCACCTGGCGGCGAATCCGGTTGCGCAGAACTGCGCTTCCCAGCCGTTTGCTGGTGATGAAACCATAGCGGTTGTGCCCGCATGTATTGGGCGCGTAACTGAGCATCAGCAGTGGATGCCGTTTCACGCGCCCTTCTCGGCGCAGCCGTGCGAAATCCGCCTGTTGCCGCAGCCGAAATTGCCTGTGCATGGCACAGAGGCTCTTAGCTGCTTTTCCAATTCGTCTTCTTGATGTGCCCAGATTTTGTGGTCAACTGGTGACGCCCACGGTTGCGACGGCGCTTGAGTACCTTGCGCCCACCCCGTGAACTCATCCGACTACGAAACCCATGCACACGCAAGCGACGACGCTTCTTCGGTTGCCAGGTACGCTTGGTGGACATCTATGTTTCCTTTTCATGATTCATTCAACGAACGCGGCGTTTAGTATAATAAAGCGCAAATAGGGGGTCAACCCATGCTTGTCAGTGTGTGGTGCGGTCGTTATACTTTCTGAGTCACTGATTGTTACGCTCCGGCGGTCGTCTGACGCAGGCTGGATTTCCCGGCAAAACCACGCAGCGCTGTGATGCAGACGCAACGGTGATGGCATGAGAAAGATTCAGGCTGTCGATACCATTTCTACCCAGGCGCGACCCGCTGACCCTGCCCCCGACCGATCGGTGATGAGGTAGCAGGTTGTGCTGCCACCCAACGACCTAAGAGCCAGCACGCCAGGACTGGCTACAACAGCGATTACCCCCTGGCACGAAGAGTATCCCAGACACACACCCGCTAGGCACGTTCACGGAGGCGACCATGTTGAGCAAGCGCTGGACGCGAGATTTCGCAGTGAGCGATGAGGATGTCGAATTTCTCATCAATACGCTGCTGGAAAAAGAAACCCCGATGACAACAGTAGAGTTGAGCCTGCTGTTGATCGAAAAACGCCTGGAACAGGAGCGCGAGACGCTCGAGGCGAAGTATAAGGATACGCGAGTTTACGTCCCGGCAGAATCTTATAAGGTGGGCGATCGCGTCATTTTCACCGAGATGGATATGGCAACTGCGACGGTGCAATCCGTGCGCAGCGGCAACAACGAGAGCTATGGCGATTTTGAAGTCATCGGCGTGACCTTCGATGACGACGAACACAACAACGGCAAGCAGCGGGAATTTGCCGCCAGCTTCCAGAGCGACCACCGCCTGAACCAGCTTTCTACCGAAAGCCCGCTGGCACAGCAAGAGAATCTGACGCCGGAGCGCATTCTACAGGCGGGGCGGCGCAACATCCTGCGTGCTGTCCATGAAGCATTGCGCGGCAACGATACACTCAAGCGCGTGGCGGGGTACTGGTTCCCCGCTGACCTGGTGCTGGAAACTAACATCGGCACCCTGCACCTGGCAGAAGCCGTCCTGGATATCGCGGGTGGTGGGCCACTGCCGACGGAAGAGATCATCAAGCAGATTGGCGGCATCGGCGATGCTTCCATACAGCTCCAGATCTTCTCCCTGAACCTCGCCATGAACAGTGACGACCGCTTCGAAGAAGTGGGGCCGCTGGGCAAGGTGCTCTGGTATCTGCGCAGCATGGAGCCGGAATACATCCACAAAGTGCCGCAGATACTACAGCACACCCCCGTCGACTACGACGATGACTTGCTCAGCGATGAGATGTTCGACCTGGAAACGGAACTCGACGACGAATTCACGGACATTGAATTTGAGGGCGAATTGCAGAAGGCGACGACCACGCTGATTTACCCGCATCGTCGTGCGGGAACCCTGCCGCTGAACGCCAAGAATTCCGCCGTCTTCCCGGATGCGCGCACGTCCCGCATCTACATTGAATTGATCGACGGGCAGGATGGCGAGACATTCGATGGCTGGATGCTGCCAGAGTACCGCTACGTTTACGGTTTGCTGGAATATTACACCAAGCACCGTCTGCCAGTCGGTGCCTATGTGACGGTGGAACGCGGAAAAGAGCCAGGGCAGATTCTCGTCAGCCACGAAGCCTACAAACCGCGCACGGAGTGGATTCGCATCCTGACGCCCAACAACAATCGCATCGCGTTCGAAAACCGCAAACGAGCCATCGGCGCGAAGTACGACGACCTGATTATCATCGGCGTGGATGACCTGGAAGCAGCGGATGCGCTGACAAAAGCGCATGGGAAGAAGGCTCTGGCCACCATCATGCGCGAAATCATCCGCGAACTGGGCAAGCTCACGCCGCAGGGTACGGTACACGCCGTCACGCTCTACAGCGCGGTCAACGTCATCCGCCGCAGCGCACCCGGCCCCATTTTCGCAACTTTGACCGCCAATCCCGACTTTGAGGATGTAGGCGATCATTACTGGAAACTGAACAACTAGGAGCGCGTTCGATGGCACAGAGCAAGCCAGGGGCACCTTTCAAACCCCAATTGACAACCAAATTTCACATTGACTATGACTGGTGGGAGAAGAGCGACCAGGATCTGCACACCTATATGCTCACCCACCTGCCGAGCGACCTGCGTGAGCGCTTTGAAGATGGCGCGGAAGAACAAGTCGTGGATTACGTTGACCCGGAAACCGGGGAAGTATCGCAGCTTGATGCACTGGGGTTGGCGCTGCAAGAAGCCGCCGCCCGCGAAGACTTCATCAATCCGCAGACTTCCCTGGTGGATAGCGTCTTCCGCGTTTTCCTGGCGAATGGCAACACGCCCCGCAGCCCGCAGGAACTGGAAGATGAAACCGGGCGCGATGCTCGCACAATCCTCAAGACGATCGGCGGCATCCGCATCTATCGCGGGATACGCCCGGTTGAGATGACTGAATCGACGGAGTAAGGGAAAACTGAGTATGGGACGCGTCATCAACACGAACAGCCCTGGCAAACGCCGCAATTACGCCATGCGCACCATCGCAGAGATGATGCGCCGCCTCGGTCAGAAGCAGGGCGAGGTTGACGCCGAGGCCAAGGACATGATCGCCACCATCTACTTCTGCCTGAAGGAAATCGACGAAGGAGTGCTCGAATCCATCGAAGCCTGGGAGAAGCGCGGTTACTGGAAAAAGGCCGATAAATTCCAGCTTGAATGGATGTGGGCGGGTGATCTGGCGAAACGCCTGCACACGATCCTCGCAGACGAGCAGTGGGACGCCCTGCCGGATGTGATGATGAAGCTCTTCCCGCACTTCTCCGACATTGAGATCAACAAGATGATGCGCAACGCGAGCGTCTGGGAAGGACGTTACGAGCAATTCGTCGCGGAAGCCGAATCCTGAGCCGTGTTTCGTTAGTATGGTGGTCAACGCGGATGGTGCCGGGTAGGGGCGACGTTGCGAGTCGCCCGCCAGCCCAGCCCCGACAACGCGCCTAGCGGAACCGTTCGTCAATCCAGGGTTCGAGGGCGTCGTAGTTGGGGTAGCTGAAGCCGTCTCCCGGTAAGATGTAATCGCGGTTGATGACCAGCGCATCGAACTGGCCGCCACTGAAGATCAACGGCGGCAGCATGGGGATGAAATCGAAGGGACTCAAGTCCGTCTCCACATTGCGGGAGAGGGCTGCCCAGGCAGCCGGCCAGCGCAGCGGATTGATGAGCTTGCGGGCCAGGGCCGACACGACCTGCTGCTGGCGCTCCGCACGGCGATAATCGTCATCGGAATGGCGCGTCCGGGCGTAGATCAGCGCCGTTTCGCCATCCATGTGCTGCCAACCTGCATCGAAGCGCACCGTCATCGTACCATAATCCGCCGTTGGGAACTGCGTGTCCACGATGGCGTTGGGCACGTTGATGTTTAGCCCACCAACGGCATCCACCACTTCCACAAATGCCTGAAAATCCAGCCGCACATAGCGATCCACATCGAAGCCGAAACTCTGTTCAATACTCGTTTGCAAGAGCGCTGGCCCTGTTCCCGGCTCTTCGACCTCGGCCAGCACGTTGACTGTGTTGATGCGCTGCCAGCCGTATCCCGGCACCTCAATGAATAAATCACGCGGAATGGAGAGCAAGCTGACATTGATCGTCGCGGGATGAATACCCACAACCATGATGCTATCCGTGCGCGTCGTCGTGCCCTCATTGCCCCGCGAATCCAGCCCCATGACGAGGATATTCAGCGGCGAAGGCGGCAGAACGACGTATATCGCCAAGGATGCCGCACAGAAGAAAAGCAGCACCAGCAGCGCAATGAAGCCCGTCGTCAGGCACCCGCGATAACGACGACGCGGTAGTCTGCGCTGCCCTGCAAGCGGGACGGCGGGCTGCTGTACCTGCACGGGCGCAATATGCGGTTCCGTCGGCACAGCGGGCAAGCCACTCGGTTGAGTCGGTTGTTCATGGTCATTCAGGTAGGGATTCGTCACCGAAGACTATTCCTAAATCACGGGCGATACGCACCCAGCAGTCGTTCACGTCAATTTTCTTGGTCTGTGTCACTTCACTCATGGGCACATGCACCAGATCCATGCCCTGGATCGCCACCATGTAGCCCCATTTTTCCTGGGCAGCCAGGTGAACGACTTCGCTGCCGAAACCCGTCGCCAGGTAGCGATCACGCGGGGTGGGTTGTCCGCCGCGCTGCACATGCCCCAACACGGTCACGCGCACTTCGGCGTCCGCGCACTCACCCAGCACCGCCCCGACCTGATGGCCGATCCCGCCGAGGCGCTTCTCGTATTCGTGCTCCCCCTCGATGTGGTAGGACTGTTCGCCACCCCGCGCCCTGGCTCCCTCCGCCACGATCACCAGACTGTACTTGCGATCCGTCTCGCGAATGTGGCGAATCTGCTTGCAGACCGTCTCGATGTCGTAGGGAATCTCCGGGATGAGGATGGCATCTGCGCCGCCTGCAATTCCGGTGAAGAGCGCAATCCAGCCCGCATCTCGCCCCATGACTTCCAGCACCATGATGCGGTGATGGCTCTCGGCAGTGGTCTGCAATTTTTCGAGCGCTTCCGTTGCCGTGCGCACAGCCGTATCGAATCCGAACGTGACTTCCGTCTTGCCCAGGTCGTTGTCAATGGTCTTGGGAACGCCTACGATCTGCGCACCCTGCTCCCGCACGAGCCGCTCCGCAATGGCCATCGTGCCATCCCCACCCGCGCATACCAGGGCATCCAGACCGAGTTCCGACATGCGCTGCACAGCCTCATGCGAGACATCCACAAACTGTGTTGTGCCATCGGGCAAGGTCATCGGGCGGGCGAAGGGATTGCCCCGGTTGGCAGCCCCCAGGATCGTCCCCCCGCGTGCCAGCAGGTCGGTCACATCCATGTTGTGCAGTGCCAGCGTCGGCAGCCCGGCCAGCAGGCCATCGAACCCTTCGCGGATGCCGATGACTTCCCAACCATAGTGTTCCTTCGCAGTCAGCGTCACGGCGCGGATGACCGCATTCAGCCCCGGTGCGTCACCGCCGCCCGTCAGAATGCCAATTCGTTTCGTCATTCCCCAGAATCCTTTTGTGCCTATTATGCGTGGTCACGGTTGGCTGGGCGCGTTCGTGGTGGCGAGCACCTGCACACCCCCCGCACCGCTGGTCGAATATTGGCTCCAGTTCACCCCACCCGGCAGCAGCGCGAAAACGAAGTCACGCGGTGTGCCGATCCAGATGGAGCCGTCATCGCTGGTCTGCACCTGCACGCTGTACGGCTCTTCCCACTGCTGCGTAGCCCAGCCGATGCGGTTGCGAATGGTTGCATTCTCGCGCCAGACCAGACCAAAGCCACGCCGTGGCTGCCAGAGATTGGGCGCAGGCGCGTTGGCATAGGCCGCGCTCGATTCGGGCTGGCCTTCGACGAAGTAGTCGCGCACAACCTGCCAGCGCGGTTGCAGCTGGTCGTTGTAGAGCACGTAAATCGCATCCTGGCTGCCCACCCAGACCATGTAGCCGTTCTCGAACTCCTGGTAAACGCCGTTGCTCGCTGTGGGTGGGAAAATGGGGCAGCTTTCCGGGCGCGGCTGGATGAAGAACCAGTTCGTATCACAGATGCGGTCCGCCGGAACTGCAATTGCTGCCGTCACCTGGGCGATTTCGCTGGTGGGCAGCAGTTCAGCGGTTGCGGTCGCCGTGCCCGTCATGGTCGGCGTTGGTGTCGTCGTGGGTGTCGGGCTGTGCGACGGCGTTTGCGTGGGCGTCTTGCTGGGCGGAAGCGTCGGCGTCACCAGGACATATTCGGCCTCTACCGTCACATTTTGCAGCGGTGAGATGACCTCCGACGCAACAGGAGGAAGCGTCGGTGTCCGTTCGCGCGTCGGGCGCTCTGCTTCGTCGGCGAGGGTCGCTTCGCCGACCAGCACCGGGCCTTCATCAGCATCGTCGTCTTGCGCTGAACAGGCCGCTACGAAGAGCAGCGCCAGCAGCACAAGGGGTAATCCAATCCATTTGCGCATTGCGCACCTTATCCACTGAAGGCAGATCAGTTTCATTGTATTCAGCCTGGGGGCTGGTGCAATTGCGAACTCCTGGCGTCATCTTCGGGTTATGATAGATGGGGAGAACGGTTACAATCGTTCATGAAATTGACGGTGAATAGACGGTATACAGGCAGGCACAGCTATGGCACGGAAGACAGGTCGCGAAGCACGCGCAGAACGCATCACCTGGTTTGGCTTGGTTCTCGTATTCATGCTGCTCAATTTTGACCGCGAGTTCGTCATCCCAGATTTTGTCATCCCCTTCATCCTGGCGGGGATTCTGATGATCTCCGGCATTTACCAGTACACGCAGAACTGGCGCGTCAGCCCGCTCACCTGGATTTTCGCGGCGGTGTTCATCATCGGTGGGGTGTTTGGCCTCTATTATGACTCGCCCATCGACCTGCGGCTGGCTTCCCTGTTGATCGTCGTCATCATCATCGGCATCGGTGTTCTGACTAACGAGGGCTGAGGTTTCGCACAAATGCAGGCAAAATTGTGTGAAAGATGCCAACTAGAATTGCCTGGGCATTTGTGCATATTGACAGAAAAGGCAACTTTTGTTACAAGTGCAGATACGCATAATGGACGAAGCTCACCAGCATGACGACGGACGCAACCAGCACACTAACGGTAGATGATGTGCGCAAACTCGCGCTCCCGCTGAACACACGGATCATCGCGGGGGATGGGTTATTGCATCGTCCGGTCTCCTGGACGACCATCGTCTATCTGGATGATAATTTCTCTGTGAAGACGCTGCAGCGCGATGAACTGGTGCTGCTGGCATCGCACTTACACGCACGCAGCAACGGCAGCGTCACCGAGTTGGATGTCGTGCGCTGGGCAGCGGATCATCACGCATCCGGCCTGGTGCTGCTGGACACACCCTCGCCCAATGCCATCGCCGAAGCCAAAGCGTACAGCCTGCCTCTGTTGACGTTGCCACCGGGGCATCACCCTCGCATGGTGGAAAAGACCATCGTCAGCCTGCTGGTGGATCGCAAGGGGCAGCTCGAACGGCGCGGAATCCAGATTTACCGCCAGCTCACGCAGATTTCCTCGCGCAATGAGGGCATGGCAGAACTGATCAACGCGATGGCACGCCTGACGAACAAGACCGTCGTCATTCAGGATAAGCGCCTGCAGCCCATTTCTTATTCCTTGCAGCCGCAGTTCGCTGATCTGTGGGATGATCTGGAAGCCTTCCTCTATAAACGCGATAACCTGCCCGTCGAATTTCAGGATCGGCACCGAGTCTCCGAAGCCGATCAACCGATGCTGATGCAGTCACTGCCGCTGCCGCGCATTGCACGTCTGGTCGCACCTGTGGTCACCAAGGGCATCGGACGCGGCTACCTGTCGATCATCGGTATGGAAAATGACCTGGACGAGATCGATATGCTCGTCAGTGAACACGGTGCGGCAGCCTGTGCCATCGAAATGGCCAAACAGAAGATGGTCAGCGAAACGGAAAAACGGCTGCGCGGCACCTTCCTGGATCGCTTGCTGAATGGAGATGTCAGCCAGCAGGAGGCATCTCGCCAGGGAGAACGCTTCGAGCATGATATGGACGCTGCACACATCGCCCTGGTGCTCTCCTGGCGCGGTGAAAACCCGCCGTCCATGCGCCGTCTCGAAACCACGATCAACGATCTTGTCGAGCAGAATCGCGCACAGGCGCTCATCTGGCAGCGTGAACGCGAGAATGAAGTCGTTGTCTTCCACGCAACGGACGACGACGATCCTATCGACACCAGCTTGAAGCTGGCGGAGGCTTTCGCGCGCGAAATCAACAAGCAATACCCCGGCAACCGGGTCGCCATCGGCCTGGGGCAGCCTGCCCGTGATGTGACGACCTGGCGCAACAGCCACCGCGACGCAGTTCAGGCGCGCGACCTCGCGATTCGCCTGCAGACGGACAAACCGCTGTACATCGGCGACTTGGGAGTCTATCAGTTGATCCTCTCGTTGAATGATCGTGAGAAGCTGGCGGCCTTCTGCGACAAGACGCTCGGTCCCCTGGTGGAATATGACATGCGCCAGAGCGCCGACCTGCTGAAGACGTTGGAAGCCTTCTTCAACTGTCATGGCAACCTGAGCCAGACGGCAGAGCAATTAATCGTGCATCGTAATACCTTGCTCTATCGCATGAATCGCATCAACGAAATTGCGAAGATCGACCTTAATCGTCCCGAAACTCGTCTCGCCTTACATCTGGCGCTCACGATCCGACGCCTGCTTTCGCTCGGTTGAGCCAGTTTGCGCGAATTGCGGCAAAATCCCCACAAAATGGCGTCTTTAGCCAAAGAAAAGCCGCGTTTTTTGTCAACATAGACAAGCTAACGCCACGAAATTGCGTATACTCTGTTGTATAGGCGGTAACCGCTTGCCTTGTTACACTCCCTGGTGGCTTACTATATACTGGGGAGGAATCTACGATGCAGCAAAACCGTTGGTTGGAAGAACTCCAGGATTTCCCGTCCCTCAATGACGACCTGCACCCCATAGACCGCAATCACCGCGATGCCTGCGCGTTAATCTGTGCCGTCCGCAAAGGTGGGCAGCCCACCCATGGCAACGTCAAGCGAACGATTGAAGCTCTCGCCCGTATGGGTCATCGTACCGGATATATTAACGGGGAAGGAGATGGTGTCGGCATCCTGACCGACATCCCGCGACAGTTATGGTCAAAGTGGCTCGCCGAAGATGGTTTGATTCCGACACTCGCCGCTGACCGCACCTTCTGGGTCGCACACCTTTTCGTCCCGGCTGAGGACAAACCTCGCGCCCGCAACATCGTCGAACAGGTCTGTCATACCATCAGCGAGGCGGGGCTGCACCTGCTCACCGAGCGCGAAGGTCGCGTCAACAGCCTGGTGCTGGGGCCAAACGCCGCTCGCAACGAACCTGCCTTCTGGCAAATCGCAGGCGTGAATGGACAGGTTCCTGAAGCTGAACTCGACGCCAAGCTCTTCGAAATTCAGACACAGCTTGAAGAAGAACTGGGCATCCATTTTCCGTCCTTCTCGCGCTACAGCGTCGTCTATAAAGTCCAGGGTACCATCGAGATTCTGCGCCGCTACTACCCCGAACTGCGCGACCCGGATTACGCCTCGACCGTCACGCTGGGGCACGCTCGCTATAGCACCAACACCAACCCGATTTTCGAACGCGCACAACCCTTTTCCGTGATCGGGCACAATGGCGAATTCAACACGATTTCGCGCTTCCGGCTGGAGGCGGAAATGCTGGGCATCCCGCTCCTGGAAGACGGCTCTGATTCGCAAGATGTCGATCGCATGATTCACGCGCTGACCTCGCGTTTCGGCCTGGATTTGATTGAGGCGATGGAGCACATCTTCCCGCCCTACGAGCACGACTTAATCCAGAATCGCGACGACATCCGCGAGATTTACCAGCACATTCGCCAATCCTGGGGGCACTTCGCGCAAGGGCCTGCTGCTGTCGCCGCACGCCTGGGCAACCAACTGGTCTTCAGTGTGGATGCGCTCGGCCTGCGTCCGCTGTGGTTCGGCGAGACCGAGAAAGAATACTTCGCCTCGTCAGAACGCGGCGTTTACCACCTGGATAGCATGTCCGTCGAGCCACAGCCCATGGCTCCCGGCGAAAAAATCGCCCTGCGCCTGACGCCCGGGGATGGGGTGGAAGTGCTGCGTTATCCGGATATTCAGATGCATGTGCTGCGACGCTATGCACGCAAACACCTGGATACGCAGGAGATGCAGGCGCTGCAACTCGGCAGCACCCGTACGGATCTTCCTGACAGCGGCACAGGCTTCGGATCATCGTCGAATGGAGGCCACCCGTTGAGCAGCACGCCGACTTTCCGCAGCAACGGCAGCAGCCATACCAACGGCGGCTCCCAGCGCGAGGCCGTCCCGGCGGGTGTGGCGACAGCGCGTCTGCTGGATCAGCAGATGGCCGCTGCACAGGCCACCCTACCCGCTGCTGAGGCCGTCGCAATCGCGGATGAGCCTGCCTCGGAAGCGGACATCACCCCAGAAGCCGAAGCCTCGCCTGAACCAACCCCGGTTGTTCCGCTGCCCTGGGAGCATGCCGACATCAACGTCAACGCGGCAGTCATGTCCGGCATGGGCTGGGAACGCTACCATGTCGCCTGGATGGAGAGCATCGCACAGGCGGGCAAGGAACAGATAGGCTCCCTGGGCTGGGATGGAGCGCTGGCCGCGATGAGCCGCAAACGCACCAACCTCGCCGATTACTTCAAAGAGACTGTCGCTGTCGTCACCAATCCAGCGATTGACCGCGAACGTGAACAATCGCAATTCAGCACGCAGGTGCTCATCGGCGCACGCCCGGACATCAATCTGCCGGGGAGTGCCGCGCCCGTGCAACTGGATACCCCGCTGCTGCTGGGTGGCCTGGATGCCCTCGGTGATCTGGATTTGCAGCGCCGTGTGGCGCAGCAGCACGGCACCGCCGTACTCGAAGACCTACTGGCGGCATTTACAGGGCGTCTGGCGCTGCTGTCGTTGAGTGCGGGCGAAGGCGAGAGCATCGAGCAAGCCGTGAACCGCCTGCAAGCCGAAGCAGCGCAAGCCGTGCGTGAGGGCGCGGAATGCCTGCTGCTGGATGATACGCAGGCCGCCCTCGGCACAGGTCTCTGGCTTGACCCACTGCTGGTGACTTCGGCCATTGACCGCGAACTGCGCAAGGCCAACGCCGTGCCCAATCTACGCCGCCGCGCCGGGATCGTGGTGCGCAGCGGTGCCCTGCGCGACCTGCACGACATCGCCCTCTGCGTGAGCCTGGGTGCGAATGCTGTGCTGCCTTATGCCATGTACGCGGTCTCCATCGGCATCGCACCCAAGGGTGGGCGCAATCAGCCAGAGCCAGAACAGATCGAGGCCGGACTGGATCGCGCGGTCAATATCTTGACCAAAGGCTTGCAAAAGGTCACGTCGACCATTGGCTGCCACGAATTGCGCGGCTACGGTCACAGCTTCAGCTCCATCGGCCTCTCCAAGAACGTCGCCGCCATCTTCGGCACGCCGAATTACTTTGGCAGCGAAGGGCGCGGCCTGACCTGGACAGCGCTGCTGGATGATGCCGAGAAACGCCGCGCAGAATTCCGAGGTGAGACACGCGCCCGCCTGGACAATCCGGATCGCTTCTTCCCGAAGATGTGGAAAAAGGCCGAAACAGTCGCACAGGGCGACATGGAATGGGCGGACTACACCGAAGAAGTACGCCAGCTCGAAGAGAAGATTCCGGTCAGCATTCGCCACCTGATCGGCATCAAGGAAGCGCCGGACGATCAGCACGTCGCGCCGGAAGAAGTCAATCTCTGCGTTGGCAATCATAACCTGCCGCTGGTCATCAGTGCGATGTCTTTCGGCTCTCAGGGTGAACTGGCCTACCGAACCTATGCGGAAGCCGCCCGCTTGCTCAACATCGTCTGCATGAACGGGGAAGGCGGCGAACTGCCTGACTTGATGGGCAGATACAAAGAATGGCGTGGTCAGCAGATTGCATCCGCACGTTTCGGCGTGAACATCGGCTTTCTAAACTCCGCTGACTTCCTGGAAATCAAAATCGGACAGGGAGCAAAACCCGGCGAAGGGGGTCATCTCCCCGGGCACAAGGTCACCGAACAGGTCGCCGAGTCGCGCCACACCACACCCGGCGTTGATCTGATTTCACCCAGTAACAACCACGACCTGTACTCGATCGAAGACCTGGCACAGTTGATCGACGAATTGAAGACGGCCAATCCTCGCGCAAAGGTCAGCGTGAAGATTCCGGTGGTTCCCGGCGTGGGAATTATCGCGGTCGGCGTCGCCAAAGCTGGCGCGGACATCATCACGATCACGGGTTACACGGGTGGCACTGGCGCTGCGCGGGCACATGCCCTGCGCCACGTCGGGTTGCCTGCGGAAATCGGCGTCTGGCTCTCGCACCACGCACTCATCAGCAGCGGTCTGCGCAAAGACGTTGAATTGTGGGTCGATGGCGGCATGAAATCCGGGCGCGATGTCGTGAAGATGATGTGCCTGGGTGCGAACCGCGTCGGCTTCGGCACGCTGGCCATGGTCAGTGTGGGCTGTACGATCTGTCGCGGGTGCCAGGACGGGACCTGCCATGTGGGCATCACCACCCATGTGAAGACCAAGGAAGAGGCCGACATGAAGGGCTTCAAAGCCTTCCGCCCCTTCGAGGAAAAAGGCTCACCCGAGGGCATTTACCGCGTGTTCACGGCCATTAGCGAAGAGATGCGCGACATCATCAGCAAGTTGGGTTACCGTGATGCGCAAGAGATCGTAGGCCGCGCCGATTTGCTGGAACAACTGGAACTGTACAAAGACCGCATCGACCTGACCAGCTTGCTCAAGCCTGCGCCGGATTTCAAGACAGGCAACCGCCCCGGCGGTTTGCGCATCTCCCGCCCACGCAACATCATCAGCCGCCAGATGACCGAGGTCATTTCATCTTACGTGAACAAGGGCGAACTGGAATTGACGTACGATGATGAACAAGTCATGGCGATGGATCGTGCACTGGGAACGCACCTCGCAGGGGCAATCAAGCGGGGTGAAGTGCCGGAGACCGAAAACCTCAAGGGCGTGCATCTGAGTTTCAGCAACTCAGCAGTGCCGGGTAACGGCCTGGGAGCCTTCCTGGACGAACCCGTCACGATTCTGGTCGAAGGCGGGGCACAGGATGGCGTCGGCAAATGCACACGCGGCGGCACGATTCACGTGCTGAAGGGGCTGAATCACAATGGCGTGCGCCTGGATGGTTCGGTGGGCAAGAGCTTCGCTTACGGGGCACAGGGTGGCACATTCATCGTACAGGGTAACGCGGATACCCGCGCTTGCATCCGCCTCAGCGGTGCGGATGTGATCTTCGGTGGCGAAGTGGATCGTCGCCAGCCACTGCGCGATGAACTCGGCGGCATCGGCGCACGCGCCAACCTCAAGGGCTATGCCTTCGAGTACATGACCAGCGGACGGGCGCTCGTTCTGGGTGACCCTGGTCCCTGGATTTGCGCCGGGATGACGGGCGGCGTGATCTACCAACGCATCCAGCCAGAGGTGAATCTCACGGTTGAGGCCGTTCAGCGGCGCATCGCCCCTGGCTCGAATGTTGAAATTCAACCGCTGGATGACCAGGGCGTCGAAGATGTGCACGAACTGCTGAGCTACTATATTCAGACGCTCGAACTCAACAACCAGCCAGAAGCCGTACAGCATCTCTACCCGCTGCGCCGGATGCCGACAAATTACTTCGTGAAGATCACCCCTCGGCATCAATGAGTGTCACGGGCACAGGAAACAAAACAGCGCGAGGAGCAATCCCCCGCGCTGTTTCTACACTTCCTGGTGCAGGCGCTTATTCGCCAACCGGGACATCCAGCTCATCCCAGGCTGCCTTACCCACGAATTTGGTCAGCTTGCGACCGTCTTCGGTGGTGGCCTTCAGCCCATAGCGAACGCCGCTCTTCGTATCGAAGGTCACTTTGGTGACATTGCTCTCGTCGATCTGAACCTTCTTCTTCAGTTTGAGGTCATAAAATTCAATCGCCATATCGCATCTTCTTTCAATGTTTTTACACTGAAGACAAGGCTAGTACAATTTTTCTACTTGCACAAGCGAACTGCGGCACAAAACCCCCAAAATTTCTAAATTTCTTACGCTTTCACAACTCTAGCGCCACTTTTCAGTAGTTTGGCAGGCGTTCAGGTACGGTCGCCAGTACGCGCTGTACCTTCAACGCCAGGTGCAGCAGCAGGCGATTATCCGGGTCATTCAGGTCGATGTCGGTCAACTCGCTGATCTTATCCAGGCGGTAAACCAGGGTATTGCGGTGCACATCCAGGTCTTTGGCGGCCTGCGCCAGATTGCCGTTGGCGGCGAAGAACCCCTCGAGCGTGCGCACCAATTCGCTCTGCTTGCGATCATCGTGTTCCACCAGCGGCACCAGCGTTTCCTGGTAGAACTGCTGCAAATTCTCCAGGTTGCGCTCTTTGAGGGCGAGCAGCAGTTGGTAGAGCTTCAGGTCGCCGTAGAAGGTTGTGTCATCGTTGTCGCCCAATTCCTGCGCGATGTTCACCGAGTCCTTCGCTTCGCGGTAGGCTTCACGCAGATTGCGCAGTCCTTCGTAGGGGCGGCTGATTCCGGCAGCGACCAATCCGCTGGGCGTGCGCAGGGCAAGCTGTTCGCGAAGCTCTTCGACAATCGAGCGAATGCGCGTAGTGCCACTAGCGGCCTCCAGGGGATAGAGCGCCACAATGGCGTCAATATACTGCCCAACGGCTCCGTCCAACTGCCGCCGCAGCATATCATCCCGCACCAACGAGACCAGGGCTTCGATGGGCAAGCTCTGCCCGTTGTCGGTCAGGGCGCGGAAGAGCGCTACAGCATAGAGGCCATCCGGGTTGAAGCCCGATTGCTGCGCCCGCGTCGCCAGCAAATCACCGTCCGTCGGCGCACCGCTGAGCCACATCTGAATCCAATCACCACGCGCCTGTTCCACTGCGGAGGCAATGGCGCGGCTCTTCGCCAATTCCAGGGCGCATACATCCGCTCCGGAAGTGAGCACCATGCGATCCAGGTCATCGAGCGCCTCATCGCCCGTGACATAGGAGAGGAAGCCAGCGATGCGCTTTTCGACCTGCAAGGCCGTCGTGTGCCCGATGGGGCTGCGAACAATCGCCCCCTGGGTAGATGGGGCTTCGGTGGAGAGCCATTTCTGGAAGGTGCTGTAGGGCATGTTTTGCATGAGCGCTCGCCCACTGGTACCGCGCCGCCCTACTGAGGGATATGCCTGAGCGATCATCACGCCTGCGTCGTCATGGACGACCATCGCCTTGGCAGTCGCACGCGCCATCACCTGCAACAGGCTGTTCAAGTCGCGGTTTTCTGCGGCCAGGCGCGTGAGCTTACGCTGAATCTCAATCGCACGTTCCGCCAACTGCGCCGACTGGTTGAGAATCGCCTTGTTGACGGCACGCTCAATGCCTGTGAAAGCAGTGTCTTCGGGCAGCAACAGCAGGGCAACGCCCAGTTCCTGTGCCAGGGCAATCCCGGTCTGCGAAACCGTTCCCACGATGGCAATCGCCGCGACATCAGCCTGGGCAAGCTGCTCGATGACCCGGGCAGGAGACGCCTGCTTGTGGATGCTTTGTAACATATCGACGGCGACAATCGCCAGTTCCCCGCCGTAAATCTCAGGCAGGTCAGTTGCGCGGATGGTAATTGCCCAGGTGATGGGAGTCTCCGGATCACCCACAGCAATGGACGTGTTCAGCGGCAGCGCCAGACGCAGCAACGACTGGAGGGTGACAGTGTTCTTCTCGGTCATGAGTCTCTTTCCTACTGTGAAGCCGTATTGTAGAGCCACTGGCTCGAATTCTCCAGGCAATCATGCACAAGAGTTTTCGCGGAAGTTTGTGCAACTGGCGTAGATTATACGGGAAAGTCACCAAAAGGAAAGAAAAGAGCGCCCGGTTGGACGCTCTCTGCAATACCGCTGTTGTCGAAAACTGCCAAACGCTGCTGTGCTAGACGCGCTTGACGCTGATGACGAGCGTCTCGTTGCTGAGGTCACGTGGCAGATCGTTGGAGAAGTCTTCCGTATAGAAGCCCTCCTCACCGTTCGGACTGCCCGCTTCCAGCGAATTTGCCAGCGTTTCCGCCATGATGCGCTCGCCAAACTGCTTCAACGCGCTTTCCAGGCGATCACTGGCTTCGTAGCGGATTTCGATGCGATCATCCAGTTGGAAGTCCGCGTTTTTGCGGGCGACCTGAATGCGGCGCTGGATTTCGTTGGCGACGCGCTCGGCGATCAGGTCTTCCGTCAGATTCGTATCGAGCGCGACGACATAACCGCGTTCTTCGAAGACGACGAAGCCCTCTGCAGACGATTCCTGCCGCACTTCGATCTCATCCGGCGCAAGCTCAAATTCCTTGCCATCGACCGTCAGGGTGATGTTCTCGCCGCTCATCAGGGCGCGTCCCCAGGTCGCAGCATCCTCTTTGTTGGCGTTCTGCAGCGCGTTGGCGACGAGTTTCACATCGCCGCGCAGCTTCTTGCCCAGCTTGCCGAAATCCGGCTTGAGCGTGTAATTGGTCACGCCTGCCGTCTCTTGCAGCAGTTCCACGTTCTTCACGTTCAACTCATCCTGGATCAGCCCCAGGTACTGTCCGACAGCTTCACGTTCGGCAGCGCTGGCAACCCCCAGTTTGGCGGTCGCCAGCGGTTGGCGCACACCGAGTTCGGCGCTGTTGCGTGCTGCGAGGCCGAGCCGCACGAGCAAGCGCACCAGCCCCATCTCCGTCATCAACTGCTCATCCAGCAACGACTCATCAGCTTGCGGCCACTGCGCCAGATGTACGCTTTCCGCGGCGTCTTCCTGCACTTCCGCCACCAGATTGCGGTAGAGCGCTTCGCTGAGGAAGGGCATCGCTGGCGCCAGTAGCATGGAAACGGTCGAAAGGCACTCGTAGAGCGTGGCGTAGGCTGCCTGTTTATCTTCGCTCATACCCTGCGTCCAGAAGCGATCGCGGTTCAGTCGCACATACCAGTTGCTGAGGCCATCCACGAAATCCTCGATGGGACGGGTTGCACGAGTCACGTCATAGTTCTCGTAGCCCTCCGTGACAACCTGCACCATCCGCTGCAATTCCGAGAGCACCCAGCGATCCAGCACCGGACGATCCTTCACATCCGGCGCTTCATCGCCCGGCGTCCAGCCGTCGATGTTGGCGTAGGTCACGAAGAAGCTGAAGGTGTTCCACAGCGTCAGGTAAAGCTTCTTGACGACATCGCCTACGAGATTGACCGAAAAACGGCGCGGTTCCCCTGGCGGGCCACTGGTGTATAGATACCAGCGGAAAGCATCTGCCCCATGCTCGTTGAGCACATCCCAGGGATCCACTGTGTTGCCCCGGCTCTTGGACATTTTGGAGCCATCTTCCGCCAGGATATGCCCCAGGCAGATGACGTTCTTGTAGGCCACTGTCTCGAAGAGCATGGCGGCGATGGCGTGCAGGCTGTAGAACCAACCGCGCGTCTGATCCACCGCTTCGCAGATGTAATCCGCCGGGTGCTGCTCCTCGAATTGTTCCTGATTCTTGTGCGGGTAGCCCCACTGCGCCACCTGCATCGCGCCGCTGTCGAACCAGACATCGATCACTTCCGGCACGCGGCGCATCGTGCCACCCTTGCTATTGGGATTGGGAAAGGTGATCTCATCGACATAGGGGCGGTGCAAATCCAGCTCCGTCAGGTCTTGCCCGGTGAGTTCTTCCAATTCTTGCACGCTGCCAACGCAGATCATCTCGCCCGTCTGATCATCGACCCAGACCGGGAGCGGCGTACCCCAGTAGCGTTCACGCCCCAGTGCCCATTCTTTCAAGTCTTCCAGCCAGTTGCCGAAGCGACCATCACGGATGTGTTCGGGCACCCAGTTCACCGTCTTATTGAGCGCGACCATCTTGTCGCGGTATTCCGTCGTGCGGATGTACCAGGTCTCACGGGCGAGGTACATCAGCGGCTTATCATCGCGCCAGTTGTGCGGGTAGCTGTGTTCGTAGGTTTGCTTCTTATAAAGCAGGCCGCGACCCTTCAGGTCAGCGACGATTTCAGGATCAGCGTCCTTGAACCACAGCCCCTTGAACTTGTCCACCGCATCGATGAAGCGCCCGTTGGGATGCACGGTGATGAAGACGGGCAAATCGTGTTCCTTACCCACTTCGAAGTCGTCCTGACCGAAGGCCGGAGCGATGTGGACGATACCCGTGCCGTCTTCCGTGCTGACGAAATCGCCAGCGACCACATAGGCGTGATCTTTTTCACTGGGCAGGAATTGGTAAAGCGGGTTGTAGCGCATCCCCACCAGATCGCGGCCTTTATAGCGCTTGACGACCCTGGCTTCTTCAGCGTTCAGCAGCACCTTCTCCACCAGGGATTCGGCGAGAATCAGTTGTTCGGTGCCTTCCCCGTGAATTTGCGGCACTTCGACCTGTACATAATCGACATCCGCGCCAACAGCCAGTGCAGCATTACCGGGCAGCGTCCAGGGTGTCGTCGTCCAGGCCAGGAAATACACGCCGGACTGATCCTTAAGCGGGAAGCGCACGAACACACTGGGATCTTTGATGGTCTTATATCCCAGAGACACCTCATGGCTGCTCAGCGGAGTTCCGGAACTGGGGCTGTAAGCCACGACTTTGTAGCCGCGATAGAGCAACCCCTTCTCCCAGAACTGCTTCAAGATCCACCAGATACTCTCGATGTAGTCGTTAGTGAAGGTCACGTAGGCTCGGTCAAGATCGACCCAGAAAGCGATGCGCTCTGTGAGCTTCTCCCAATCCGTGATGTTGCTGAAGACGCGCTTGCGGCAAAGCTCGTTGAATTTCGCCACGCCGTATTCTTCGATCTGGCTCTTTTCGGTGATGCCGAGTTCCTTCTCGACAGCGAGTTCAACGGGCAGGCCGTGCGTATCCCAGCCACCGCGTCGATCCACATAATAGCCTTGCATCACCTTGTAGCGCGGGAACATATCTTTAAACGCACGCGCCAGCACATGATGGCTGCCTGGCTTGCCGTTGGCAGTCGGCGGGCCTTCGTAGAAGACGTAGCGCGGGGCCTCTTCGCGCCCTTCAACAGTCTTCTGAAATGTGCGGTTCAAACGCCAGAACTCAAGCTGTTCTTGCTCGAGCTTCTGGATGTCTACTCTCGGATTCACAGGGGTAAACATAGGTGCTCCATTGATTTGTCTGATACGGTTGGAAAAGGTTTGAGCGGGTTACTAAGGCAAATATGCTCAGCGGCATACCCGTATCGCTGCGATAATAACCCGTGGCACGATTAACGCCACGAGAACACCTCCCTCATTGTGAGACTCAGCAATTGGTGCATCCTATTATGACGCAACTGCTGCATTTATTGTAGACGCTTTTCGGCTCATGAAAGGTCATTACGGACACAATCATAACAAGTGGCGCAGCGCCTCCACATCTGCCCGCAGGGCTTGCCCGTAAGGGGTATGGGCAAAGCGCTCGACCTCTGCCTCCCAGAAGGGTAAGCCCTCTGCAATTTCGTCAGCAGTGGGCGCGGAACCACCCGCCAGGCGCTGGCGCAGATACGTAGCGAAAAGCTGGCGATAGGGTTCATCGAGCTGTGGCAGTGCATCCAGCGTTTGCAGTGTTTGCGCTGTATCTCCATGGCGATGGTGCGCATGTGCCAGATCAAAACGGACGGACGACGGCGCACCGTTGGCGAGGGCTTCTTCGATGGATTGGATCGCGGCGGGGTAGTCGCCCTGCGAAAGCTGGGTCTTGCCCAGTCCGTAGAGGGCGAAAGGCGAATCGGGGCTGCGTTCCAGTGCCGCCTCCAGCGTCTCGCGACTTTGCGCCAGCTTCCCCAGGTTGCGGTAGGTATTGCCGAGGAGAACCAACGACTTGACCGGGGGACGTTTGGCTTGCGCCTCGCGCTCCTGCAAACTCGCTTCCAACACAGTACGCGCCTGCTCGAACTCCCCCGCCAGGAAATGCCGCTGCGCCTGGGTGTAGGGCGTCACCATCGTGCGATTGCCCCAGAGAACAATCCCCTGCACGACGATCACCAGTCCAATCGTGCTGATCAGTGCCGGGGTGCGCAGATCAGGCTGCGTGCTGAGGACGAAGAGCGAAATCACCAGCAGCACCACCCCAATGGCAAGTGCGATCTTGCTGGCAGGATCCCAATAGCGCATCTCGCGCAGCAGTCCGAACAGAATACCCATAGACTCACTCCAGGCTGGCGGAATCAGCGTCCGCGATGGCTTCTTCGATGTTGGCGATTTCGTAGCGGAGTGCCTGCCCGTAGGCAGTACCTTCCATGGCAGTTTGCAGCGGCTTCCAGGGTTCCAGCCCTGCGCGAGCGCTCATCATCTTCGCCGTCGCGCGGACGGCTTCTTCCGTCTCGCCAGCGGCCTTGTGCGCTTCGGCCAGGTGATAATAAACGCGCACGCTGTACATGGCGGGCATGGGGTCGCGCGCTGCTTGCCGAAAGCTCTCCAGAGCTTCCGCCGTCTTGCCCGCAAGCTGCTGCACGAAGCCCAATTCCGCCCAGATAATCGGTTGCTTGGGGGCGAGTCCGGCAGCAACCTGCAAAGCGCGTGCCGCTTCTTCGTAGCTGGCTTGCAAGCGATAACCATGTGCCAGGGCAACGTAGGCGCCGGGGTCTTGTGGGAACTTCTGTACCGCACGATCCGCCGTCGATTGTGCTTTGGCAAGCTGCCCGGTATAGGCATAGGCGCTCGTGAGCATGGCGAGCACTTCCGACGTTTCGCGCCCCAGGTCAACTGCGCGTTCCAGCACGGGTATCGCGCGGGCGAACTGATACTGCTGCATGAAGCGGTAGGCATCTCCGTAACCGGGAGCCTGTTTGCGCGTCTGGCGAGCCAGCAGCAGCATCACCAGGGCAAACCCCAGCGCCATCATCAGGGCTGCCAGAAATAACCCCGCCAGGGCCACCTGTATCGTCGGCGAGAGCATCACATCCGGCGGCGTCGTGCGCGTGTTGAAAAACTCGACCACCACGCCGATCACGAAGACGAGAAAGCCCAGCAGCGCCAGCCCCGCCGTGACGAAGACCCCCAACCAGGCCAGTATGCGCCGTTGGCTCATCGTGCTGGTTCCTCCGCCAGGGACGCAACGGGCAAGTCTTCCTTGAGCAACTTACGCGCCAGTTCCACATCCGCTGCCAACGCATCGCGCAGCACAGCGGCCTGCTCATCTTTGAGGATCTTGCCCCACTCCTCCAGCCCTTTGTATTCGTTCTCCATCCTGGCAACGGCAGCCTGCGCCGCATCCAACTGCTTGAGGCGGGTGTAGGCACGCGCCTGCCACAGGTAGACCAGCAGTCGATGCCGCGAATCCGGGATTTTTTGCTCGATTGCGGTGTCCAGGCTGGCAATCGCCTGCGGGCTGTTGTGCAAGCGATCGTGAATCATGCCGATGTTGTAATGCGTGACCCACTCGTTCGGCAGATATGCCGCTGCTTGCTCCGCCGCCGCCAATGCTGCCTCGTAGTTCTTGACCTGCAATTCCAGTTCGGAGAGTTCGTTATAGGCTTCAGCGAGCAGCGCCGGAACATCACTCTTTTCGATCATCGTCTGATAATCGCGGCGGGCACGACCGGGCTTGTTCCACAGACGCAACAGTCGGGCACGAAAGCGATAATGCTTGACGACATCCGGCTCTGCACGGATCAATTCGTCCATGGCCTGTACTGCGGATTTGAAGTCATTCTTGCGCAGCGCCTTGACGGCATCGCGATACTGGATCGGTGCTTGATTGCGCCCGAAGATGAAGGCTCCCACCAGCACCCAACCGACTGCGCCGCCGAAGGCCGCCGCCTGATATTGTGGGAAGAAGAGCAGCGCTAGCAGAATCAGTCCGAGCGCGGGAGCCATCAGCGCCAACCCGGTCAGGCGCTGCTGCCAATCCATACGGCTGCCGACGACGAAGACCGCCGTCAACAGGAAGCCGAAGGCCAACACGTTCTGGAACACCTCGATGCCTGGCTGATTGACGAAGGTCAGGATGACGCTGGCGATGCCTGTCACGACGAAGGCGCCGATCAGGAACCAGAAGCGCCCCGCACCCAACCAGTCACGGAAGTTCTGCAATGGTTTGAGCATAGCGATTATCCCCTATTGAACACGGCGCGTCTTCTGCCCCGTACTGTCCCCGACATTTCCTGGTTTGCGATGTGGAATGCGCCATCCACGCCAGTGGCTTCAGCGATGTGCATAGTTGCTCAGGATGGCGCGATACGGCGTTCCTTCGTAGGTGTAGGTGCGCTGCACTACAATATCGTGCTCATCCAGCCAGTAGAAGACATCGTCGGCAATCTGGAATTTCGCAGCCTGGATCGTCTTGCGGCTGATGGTCAGTTCTTCCGTGCCCCGTTGCTCCACGATCATTTTCAGCAGGTGGCTGTCATCTACGGAGGTCAACTGCGGTGTGAAGACCTGCGACTTACCGCCCTTCGCCAGAACCTGCCGGATTGTGCGCCCCATGAAGGGCGTCTGCTTGATGTAGAGCGCACAGTCCACCACCAGCGGGAATTCGGTGTATTCGCGCTCTTGCCCCTGGATGCTGCGCCCAATCTGCACGAAATCTTCCTCGAAGACGTAATCCGCCTTGAAGTTGACCACTTCCGGGTCCCGGCTGTTGAAGGATTGCACGTTGTAGCGCTCAATCTGGCCTTCGGGGGCAACCAGGGCTTCTGAGAGAATCGTCAGGCCGTCTTCATCACGCCCGTCTTCATCCACTCGGATCAGGCGTGCCCCACCCTGCAATTCGTGGATCGTCCACTTCTCCACGACCTTCATGGGCTGCTCATCGCGAAAGTAGTGATATTCGCCACTGGCGACGAAGGTCTCGTGTGCTGCGACCGTATGCAGCGTTCGCATAATCCTTCAATCCTCGATCTCTACGTAGATACGCTTGTTGATGCCGCCCTTGCTCTTGTAATTGCTGATTCGCAGCTTGCCGACTTCATTGGTATTGGCAACATGTGTACCACCGTCGGCTTGCAAATCCAGCCCAAGAATCTCGACTGTGCGCACTTCCATGATGCCTTCGGGCAGTAAGTTGATCTTGGTGCGGATCAGGTCGGGAATCTGGAAGGCTTCCTCACGAGGCAGAATCTTGACGACGACATCGCGGGCAGCGGCGACTTCTTCGTTGATCTTCGCCTCAATTTCGGAGACGAGTTCTTTCTGCATGCGCTCGAACTCGAAGTCCATGCGTCCGCTCAGCGGTTCCATATTTCCACCGGTGACGCTCGCGCCGTAATCGCGCCAGACGACGCCGCAGAGGATATGCATTGCGGTGTGTGTGCGCATCAGCCGATAGCGGCGATCCCAGTCAATCGCGCCCTCGACCCCGGTGCCGACAGTTGGCAGGTCGCCATCCAGAATGTGCAGGTTGCCGCGCTTGACCTTCGTCACCGGGATTTCCGACCCATTCACGCGCAAGATGCCCTCGTCATTGGGCTGTCCCCCGCCACCAGGATAGAAGGCGCTGCGATCCAGATACACGCCGTTGGCCTCTTCATCCACGCCTGTGACGGTGGCGGTGAATTCTTTCAAATAAGCATCGGTCTGATATAACAATTCCGTCATGTCCATTCCCTTCTCAGAAAGTTGGTATCGCAAAGCCGAAAAAATGGTCACTCGGCATCTGTTTCGACGGGCATGCGCATGCGTAGCATAACCGGCGCACCGCCCATCGTCTTCTCCCAGAAACGCCGCCCCTGTTCGTTGACGGCAGCAACATACAATTCATAGTGTGTCACGCCGCGCAGCGCGAACCAATCGCGGAAGGCGCTCATCAAGGCAGTGCCAACCCCCTGCCCGCGCCAGTCCGCACGTACGAAAATATCCGCGACCATCCCGGCACGCTCCGATACGAAAACATCGGGCAGCAGGTCAATCACTAGCGCCAGGGCATAGCCGACCAGGGCGGACTCTGTTTCCGCCACCAGCACCAGATGCGTTTCGTCATCCAATGTATAGCGAATGCGCTGCGCATAGCGATGCACGCCATCTTGTGACGGCTCTGGCAGGCGTTCGTCCAGGTCACGGTGATATTCGACCAGTTCAAGCCACAACTCGCCGATAGCCTGCGCATCTTCTGCCTGTGCCACGCGAATCTTCATATCTCCATCCAGAAGACATCCATCACATTGGCCCCACCGACAGCACGCCAAAATGCCTGCTGCACCGCCGCCTGTGCCGGAATCCGCACCTGTAGCTGCTCGATGCCCCGTTCACGCATCGCACCCAGCCAGGCATCCAGCAGCATACGCCCCGCACCATGGCCCCGTTCGGAATGGTTGTCAACGATCAGCGCCCGCACAACCCCTATCTGCGGCGGCGCAAAACCGGGTTCGTTCGGGGTGATTTCACCAATGATGCCGCCGACCACTTCCTGCGCAGTCTCTGCCACCAGAAAGAACGCATCAACCTGTTGCAGATACCCGTATGTGGCCTGTTCCCATTCAGCACGCGCAGCGGGCGAGAGCCGCAGTCTGGCGCTGCTCTGCTGCCAGATTACCATCTGGTCGTACCAGTATTCGGAGAGGATTGCGATGTCATCAGGGCGTGCCAGTCGTATTTGCATCAGGGGGATCAGCAGGATTTATTTTGGGCTGTTGTGCCACAATAATAGGGGCTATCCTGCTGAGGACAAGTGCGATATTGCGGAGGCGACCGATGCTGGACGAGCGAACCATCCCCGATGCCCAACTTCCCACCTGGATGCGCCAGGCGCGGCGCGGCGTTGATTGGGGGGTCATCATCGTGATGATCTTGAGCATCTTCATCGCCTGGCCGTTCATCGCCAACGAACACCTACCCCAGCATACCCACCTGGAACATAGTGGTTTCCAGATCAGCGATGCGTCCTCTGCCTTGCTGCAAGGATGGTTCTTCCCGCGCTGGTCAGCCATTGCCCTGGAAGGGTACGGAACCCCCTTACCGCACTACGTACCCTCAGCAGCGCCCAACCTGACGGCGGTGCTCAACGTGCTCTTCCTCAACGATGTCGAACGCGCGATTCGGATTGTGATGATCGGCGCTTTTCTGCTGGCGGGGGGCACGCTGTATGTCTTCGTCACCCAACGTGCAGGAGCACGGGCTGGCGTCCTCGCCGGTGCACTCTACCTCTTCAGTCCGTATGTGGGGTTGGTGACGCCCTATGTGCGCGGCGACCTGGCGGGGGTGCTGTCGTTGGCGGCGCTGCCTACCTTCCTCTGGGCGGCGAATCGGCTGCTGCTGCGCAACCAACCTCTGGACAGCCTGACGATCGCGCTCAGCACCGGATTCTTGCTGCTCAACGATCCGCTCTGGCTGCTGCTCGCGCTGCTGCCGTTGCTGACTTTGCTGCTGCATGATGGTGCATTCAGCCGCAAATGGCGGCAAGTGATCGTCCTGGGGGTCTCCATGCTGCTTGGGGTGACGCTTGCGGCTCTGTTCTGGTTACCCGCCCTGCTGGAGGCTCAGGCCGTGCGCTGGGTTCAGCCGCTGGTGCAGGCACGCGAAACGCCGATCACGCTTCTGGGATTATTCGCACGAACGGAGTCGCTCGATCCGCAGGCTCTGGTCTATTACTCGCAGGCTAATCTGGGATGGGGCTTGCTGCTCGTCCTCGGCCTGGGGTTGCTGGCGCTGATCCTCCAGGCAAAAGCAACGGCCTTTCAACGCTGGTTCTTGCTGCTGGGGATCGCGGTGCTGGGGCTAGCCATCCTGGCATTCCCCGCAGAAGACCGTCTGCTTGGCCTGGCGATCATGAACCTATCCATCGGTGCCAGCGCGGCTGTGCAGCTTGTGCGTTACCTGCGGCGCTGGCAGGAATTGGTGGTGGCTCCCCTATCGCTGCTGCTGCTGATCGGGATCGTCTACCCGGTCTGGGTACAGGTTCCCGAGGCGAATCGTGCACAGGAATTTTCGCAGGCTGCGCAGCTTCGCTACGAACGCCGCGGCTACGGAGTCGCCATGCTGCCACCCGGGCAAGCGATCCCCACAACGCTCACTGATGAAACCCTGGCGAATTTGCAGGCGCTCCCGACCGACGACGAAGGCGCTGTGAATCGGGCAGCGGCGGCACAATCATCTCAGTTGCAAATTGTCCCCCTGCCCCCGGAAAGTGTGCCCGCCGTGCTGGAAGAAGCCGAAAACCGTCCCACACAGGGCATTCACTTCTCGGCGTATTCGGTGGTGGCAGCGCCGGAGGGCGGCTTCGTCTACCAGCAGAGCTATTTCCCCGGCTGGCAGGCACTTCTGAACGATTCGCCCGTCCCGCTCCAGCGTGACGAGACTACAGGTCTGATGGAGATCTTCCTGCCGCAGACGAGCAACCAGACACTCTTCCTGGAGCTAAGCAGCACGCCGCCCCGCCGTATGGGTTGGCTCCTGACCGGAGTCGGATTCATCGTCCTGGGGGGCTATACCACGCTGCGCTGGCGCACCGTCGCAGGCAGTCATGAAGACAGCATCTTGCTGCGAAAGTGGCTGGCACGGGTTCTGCTGGTGACGGCGATCTTCGCCCTGGTGCTGCGCATCTTCCCCAATCTGAATCCGCTGCGCGGTGCGCTGACGCCTGCGCCGGAATATGGGTTGGAGGCATATCGCCAATTTCCGAATGTCTATGATGGTGAAATTGACCTGACGCGCTATTGCTATGAGACTGCACTCTGGCAGCGTCTGAACCTCTCGCCAATGGGCGCGGCAGATGACATGCTCTGCCAACCACAGCCAAGCTATGACGCTGGCGACCGGGTATCCCTGGAATTGATCTGGGAGCAGCGGCAGGCCAGCGATGAGGCCTTCATGGTGCAAATGCGGCTGGTATCGGGGGCAACGGGCGAAATCTGGATCGAAGCGGAACGGCGGCATCCCGGCCATTTGCCCAGTATGCGCTGGCGTGACCGGGGCTATGTGCCGGATCGCTATGTCTTCCAATTGCCCGATGGCATGGCGCTGGGCGCGTACATCGTCGAGCTGGAGTTGTTCCGCTGTGATCCGCAAGCACCGGGTCTCTATCCCGCGTGTGAACCGATCCCGCAGCGCCTGATGTTACCGGAACCCATCGTGGTCGATTGAACAGGCGCGATTCACAGGGCAATCGCCTCAAATTTGTAAGAGTAATTGCAACAAAAAGGTGTC